>NZ_JBVJMA010000019.1:0-137804 GCF_055584445.1 Streptomyces sp. NPDC103540 | reverse complement strand
GCAGGGGGGACCCTGTGGGAGAGTAGGACGCCGCCGAACAATCATTGTGGGAAAGCCCCGCACCTTATGGTGCGGGGCTTTTCTGCGTTCAGGGGCCGGTCGCGAACTCCTGTAGGGTCAGGGGGCATCGATTCGACACTATCTACAGTCACAGTGGAGGCCCCCGGGTGGAGGTCCAGGAGACTCGGGTCCAGACTGACCGAATTTTCACCATTCCGAACATCCTCAGCATGGCCCGTCTCGTGGGCGTGCCGCTGTTCCTCTGGCTCATCCTGACCGAGCGCGACGGATGGGCCCTGGCCGTCCTGATGCTCAGCGGGATCAGCGACTACCTCGACGGAAAACTCGCGCGCCGCTGGAATCAGATCAGCAATCTCGGCCGGCTTTTGGATCCCGCCGCGGACCGCCTCTACGTCCTGACCACGCTGTTCGGGCTGACCTGGCGCGAGATCCTGCCCCTGTGGCTCACCGCGGCGCTCCTCGCCCGCGAGGCAATGTTGCTGGTCATGGTGTGGATCCTGCGCCGGCACGGCTATCCGCCGCCCCAGGTCAACTTCCTCGGCAAGGCCGCGACCTTCAACCTGATGTACGCCTTCCCCCTCCTCTTGCTCAGTGACGGCACCGGTTGGCTCGCCTGGATGGCGTCCGTTTTCGGATGGGCGTTCGCGGGTTGGGGTACAACGCTCTATTGGTGGGCAGGAATCCTTTACGTGGTGCAAGTCCGCCGTCTGGTCAAGGCGGATGCCACGGCCGATTGAGCTCACTCGGCGCCGGTACTGACGCGGAGGAGTAGCGGGAGTCACCGTCCGAGACGGGTGAGGTCGGCTGGACCGTCATCTCTCTAGGAGGACTCTTCCGACATGAAGGCCGTCGTGATGGCCGGTGGCGAAGGTACGCGGCTTCGCCCCATGACCTCAAGCATGCCCAAGCCGCTCCTGCCGGTGGCCAACAGGCCGATCATGGAGCACGTGCTCAGGCTGCTCAAGCGCCATGGGCTCAGCGAGACCGTGGTCACCGTGCAGTTCCTGGCGTCGCTCGTCAAGAACTATTTCGGGGACGGCGAGGAGCTCGGTATGGAGCTCTCCTATGCCAATGAGGAGAAGCCGCTCGGCACCGCCGGAAGCGTGAAGAACGCCGAGGAGGCACTGAAGGACGACACGTTCCTCGTCATTTCCGGCGACGCGCTCACCGACTTCGACCTCACCGACCTCATCAACTTCCACAAGGAGAAGGGCGCACTCGTCACGGTGTGCCTCACCCGCGTGCCGAATCCGCTGGAATTCGGCATCACCATCGTGGACGAGGAGGGAAAGGTCGAACGCTTCCTGGAGAAGCCGACCTGGGGGCAGGTGTTCTCGGACACCATCAACACCGGCATCTACGTGATGGAGCCGGAGATCTTCAACTACGTCGACGCGGACGTTTCCGTCGACTGGTCCGGTGACGTCTTCCCGCAGCTGATGAAGGAAGGCCGGCCGATCTACGGCTACGTGGCCGAGGGCTACTGGGAGGACGTGGGCACGCACGAGAGCTACGTCAAGGCGCAGGCCGACGTGCTCGAGGGCAAGGTCCAGGTCGACATGGACGGCTTCGAGATCTCGCCCGGGGTGTGGATCGCCGAAGGTGCCGAGGTGAGCCCCGACGCGGTGCTGCGGGGTCCCCTCTACATCGGGGACTACGCCAAGGTCGAGGCCGGGGTCGAGATCCGCGAGCACACCGTCGTCGGGTCCAACGTCGTCGTCAAGAGCGGGGCCTTCCTGCACAAGGCCGTCGTCCACGACAACGTGTACATCGGGCCGCACAGCAACCTGCGCGGCTGCGTCATCGGCAAGAACACCGACATCATGCGCGCCGCGCGGATCGAGGACGGGGCCGTCATCGGCGACGAGTGCCTGGTGGGCGAGGAGTCCATCGTCCAGGGCAACGTCCGGGTGTACCCGTTCAAGACGATCGAGGCCGGCGCCTTCGTCAACACCTCCGTGATCTGGGAGTCCCGGGGCCAGGCGCACCTCTTCGGTGCCCGCGGCGTCTCCGGGATCCTGAACGTGGAGATCACCCCCGAGCTGGTGGTGAAGCTGGCGGGAGCGTACGCGACGACGCTGAAGAAGGGCGCGATCGTCACCACCGCCCGAGACCACTCCCGCGGCGCGCGAGCGCTCAAGCGGGCCGTCATCTCGGCGTTGCAGGCCAGCGCCATCAACGTGCGCGACCTGGAGAACGTGCCCCTGCCCGTGGCGCGGCAGCAGACCGCCCGCGGCGCCGCCGGCGGCATCATGATCAGAACCTCGCCCGGGGTGCCGGACTCGGTGGACATCATGTTCCTCGACGAGCGGGGCGCGGACCTCTCGCAGGCGCAGCAGCGCAAGCTGGACCGCGTGTACGCGCGTCAGGAGTACCGGCGCGCCTTCCCCGGAGAGATCGGTGACCTCCAGTTCCCGTCGAGCGTCTTCGACTCGTACACGGGTTCGCTGCTGAGGCGGGTGGACACCACCGGGATCGCCGACTCCGGCCTCAAGGTCGTCGTGGACGCGTCCAACGGCAGCGCCGGACTCGTCCTGCCGAGCCTGCTGGGCCGACTCGGCGTGGACGCGCTGACGATCAACCCCGGCCTCGACGAGTCCAGGCCGACGGAGAGCCGGGAATCCCGGCGGGCCGGACTGGTGCGGCTCGGGGAGATCGTCGCGTCGGCGCGGGCCGCGTTCGGCGTGCGGTTCGACCCGGTGGGCGAGCGGATCTCCCTCGTGGACGAGCGCGGTCGGATCATTGAGGACGACCGGGCGCTGCTCGTCCTGCTCGACCTGGTGGCCGCCGAGAAGCGCAGCGGCAAGGTGGCGCTGCCGGTGACCACCACGCGCGTCGCCGAGCAGGTGGCGGCCTACCACGGCACGCAGGTGGAGTGGACGACGACCTCGCCGGACGACCTCACGCGGGTCGGCCGGGAGGAGACCACCATCTTCGGTGGAGACGGTCGGGGCGGGTTCATCGTTCCCGAGTTCAGCAGCGTCTTCGACGGGTCGGCGGCGTTCGTGCAGCTGATCGGGCTGGTGGCGCGTACGCAGCTCACCCTGAGCCAGATCGACTCGCGGATCCCGCGGGCCCACGTGCTCAAGCGGGACGTGCCGACGCCGTGGGCGGCGAAGGGGCTCGTCATGCGGCGGGTCGTGGAGGCCGCCGGTGACCGGCAGGTCGACACCACCGACGGGGTGCGCGTGGTCGAGGCCGACGGGCGGTGGGCACTGGTCCTGCCGGACCCGGCGGAGGCGGTCACCCACCTGTGGGCCGAGGGCCCCGACGACGCGTCCGCGCAGGCCCTGCTGGACGAGTGGGGCGCGGTCGTGGACGGCGCAGGGCAGCACTGACGGCGGTGACGGGGCCGGGTGCCCCGTAGGGCGGTCGGCCGGCGGGCCGGGTGCGGGCAGTGACCCGTCCCGGTCCGCCGGCCGGACGCATTCGGTGGGGGTGGTGGCGACATGCGACGATGTGGTGCATGTCGCAGCCGCCCCACAACCGGAGTTCGGCCGGTCCGCCCGCGCGCCCGGACGCGTCCATGTCGCTGTTGACGCACGTGATGGACCACAGCCTCGACGAGGGCTATGCGGAAGCGACGGCCCGGCGCGAGGCGGACGGTACCGCGGGTCTGCCGCGCACCTTGAAGGCGAAGCTGGCGCTCGCCGCCGGGCTCGTCCTGGCGGCGATGGTGGTCACGCTGGGTGCGGCGCAGGCACGGGTAGCGGCGCCGGTGCTGGCCAAGGAGCGCCAGGAGCTGATCCAGCGGGTGGAGCGCGCCGACGCGCGCGCCGACGGGCTGGAGCGGGACATCGAGCGGTTGCGTTCGGAGGTCGCCGACCGTCAGCGGGCGGTGCTCAAGCAGCCGGGCGGGGAGCAGGCCCGACTGGTGGCCGCGTTGTCCGGCGCAACCGAGGTGCGCGGTCCCGGCGTCAGGTTGGAAGTGGACGACGCGAAGGGATCTTCGTCCAGTGGCGGTGGACCGCGCGAGAGCAGCGGGTTCTCGGACACCGGACGGCTGCGTGACCGGGACATGCAGAGGATCGTCAACGGCCTGTGGCAGTCGGGAGCCGAGGCGATCTCGATCAACGGGCAGCGGCTGACGGCGCTGTCGGCGATCAGGGCGGCCGGTGACGCCATACTGGTCGACAACAGACCCCTGGTGCCCCCCTACGAGGTCCTCGCGATCGGGGACAAGAAGCGGCTGGGCACCGCCTTCCAGGACTCGCTGGACGGCCAGTACCTGCACGTGTTGCAGGAGAGCTACGGGATCCGCTCCAAGCTGTCCGCGGCGGACGCGCTGGTGCTCCCGGCCGCCTCCAGCCTGACCGTACGAACAGCCACAGCAGCAGAGCCGAAGAAGGGTGCATCGTGATCGCGGTACTGGGCCTCGTGGCCGGAGTGGTGGTCGGGCTGCTGGTCCGGCCCGAAGTGCCGGCCGTGGTGGAGCCATATCTGCCGATCGCCGTGGTCGCCGCGCTGGACGCGGTGTTCGGTGGTCTGCGCGCGATGTTGGACGGGATCTTCGTGGACAAGGTCTTCGTGGTGTCGTTCCTGTCGAACGTGGTCGTGGCCGCGCTGATCGTCTTCCTCGGTGACAAGCTCGGCGTCGGTTCGCAGCTGTCGACGGGCGTGGTCGTCGTCCTCGGCATCCGGATCTTCTCCAACGCCGCGGCCATCCGTCGGCACGTCTTCCGGGCGTGAGGCCGATGAGCACGGAGAACACCCCGCCCGAAGAGCCGAAGGCGCCCGCCGCGCCCCGTGCGCAGGAGCCCGGTGCGGCGGCGGTCCCGGCGGGCGGTGATCCGCCGCAGACGGGGCGGCAGCGGCTGGCGGCCGGTCTGTGGCCGCCGCGGGTCAGCCGGGCCCAACTGATCGTCGCGTTGCTGTTGTTCGTCCTGGGGCTCGGCCTCGCGATCCAAGTCCGCTCCAACAGCGACTCCAGTGCCCCGCTGCGCGGGGCCCGCCAGGAGGACCTCGTGCGGATCCTGGACGAGCTGGACGGGCGCACCAAGCGCCTGGAGGACGAGAAGCAGAGCCTGGACGCGCAGCGCAGGGAGCTGGAGAACAGCTCCGACCAGGCGGAGGAAGCGCGCCGGCAGACCCTGGAGAAGGAGCGCCAACTGGGCATCCTGGCCGGTACGGTAGCTGCGCAGGGGCCGGGGATCACGTTGCGGATCACCGATCCCAAGGGTCAGGTGCGGTCCGACCAGTTGTTGGACACGTTGCAGGAGCTGCGCGCGGCCGGGGCCGAGGCGATCCAGATCAACGGCGTCCGCGTCGTGGCGGGGTCGTACTTCTCGGACGTGGGCGGTGGCATCGGGATCGACGGTAAGAAGATCACACAGCCCTACGAGTTCAAGGTCATCGGCAAGCCGCAGGACCTGGAGCCCGCGCTCAACATCCCGGGCGGTGTCGTGCAGACGTTGGAGAAGGAGCAGGCCAACGTGGCCGTCACACGGTCGGCGAAGATCGTTGTGGATGCCTTGCGGGCTGCGGAGCAGCCTGACTACGCTCGGTCGTCATCGCCGTGAGGCGGTGCGGAATGTGGAACGGCTCACGCGGCCGAACGGCTGCGGGGGGTCGACGCACCGAAGTCGCGGTGCGTGGTGGAAACTGTCTGGTGGTTACGGACGTTGTGAGAATGTCCGGGTCGGCAGGTGTGTGCATGCAGAGTTCGTCCTGCCCCACGGGCGGGTCTGTTTCGGTCAAGGGGAATCGCCCGTGAAGTTGTTTGAGAAGTTGTTCGGCAAGAAGAACCGCGAGGAGAGTGGCGCGGCGCGTCACCGTGCGGGACAGGGAGACGGGGAAGGGCAGGGCGACCGGCCGCTCTTCCGTGACGAGGTGGCCGGTGCGGGAGACAATTCGGGCGCACAGGGCGCGTCGACTGTTGACCCCGCGGGTTCCGGACGCATAGGTTTCGGTGAACCATCAACCTCAAGTGCGGGTGGAGGGTTTACTCCCGACCCGTATGCCACCAATGCATCCGCGGGGCAGCCGCGGCGCGAGGAGCCGTCCATGTCGGCCGTCCAGGTTTGTGGCAGGTGCGGGCACCGCAGCGATGCGGCCAGCCGGTTCTGCTCCAACTGCGGGGCGCCGCTGCGACCGGGTCTGACGCCGGAGCGTGCCTCGGAGACCACGTCCACCATCTCGATCTCGGGCCTTGAGGCCTACGAGGCCGAGGCGTCCGGACAGCACGTGTCCTCCTCGCTGTCCCCCGAGGCCCAGGCCGCGGTGGAGGCGCTGCCGCCCGGTTCCGCGCTGCTGATCGTCCGGCGCGGCCCCAACTCCGGCAGTCGCTTCCTGTTGGACGGCGACCTGACCACGGCGGGCCGTCACCCGCAGAGCGACATCTTCCTGGACGACGTCACCGTCTCCCGGTTGCATGTCGAGTTCCGCAGGGGCCCGGAGGGCGGCTTCACCGTCTCCGACGTGGGCAGCCTCAACGGCACGTACGTCAACCGCGAGCCCATCGACTCGGTCGCGCTGCACAACGGCGACGAGGTGCAGATCGGCAAGTACCGGCTGGTCTTCTACGCGAGCCTGCGGAGCATCTGACCCGCCCCCTGGACTTCCGTCCGGGGGGAAGCCCTCGGAGGGAAGGTTCCATGCTGCGTACCCCGACCGGCGGTGCCCCCCAGGGCGGCGCCGCCGGCGCCGCCGCCTCGGCAGGACGGTTGGTCAGCATCGGCACGGTGCTGACCACGCTGCGCGAGGAGTTCCCCGAAGTCACGATCTCGAAGATCCGCTTCCTGGAGGCGGAGGGGCTCGTGGAGCCCCGGCGCACGCCCTCCGGGTACCGCAAGTTCAGTACCGGGGACGTGGAGCGGTTGGGGCGCATCCTGCGCCTCCAGCGCGATCACTACCTGCCGTTGAAGGTCATCCGCGAGCAGCTCGACGCGCTCGACCGCGGTGAGCAGGTGCGCATTCCGGCGCCCACCGCGAACGGCGAGTCCGTCGACCCCGCCGTCCCCGCGCCCCTGTACGGGGAGGCGGGCGGCGGGCCGCCGACCGTCGCACGGGTGGGCCGTGCCGAGCTGATCGCCGCCGCGGAGGTGGACGAGGTCCGGCTCGTGGAGTGGGAGTCGTACGGGCTCGTCAGCGAGGCTCCCGACGGTGGATTCGACGCCGAGGCGGTCACCGTGGCCCGGTTGATCGCGGACCTCGGTCGATTCGGGCTCGAACCCCGCCATCTGCGCGCTATGAAAGCGGCCGCGGACCGCGAGGCCGGACTCGTGGAACAGGTCGTCGCGCCCCTGCGCCGGCACCGCAATCCGCAGACCCGGACGCACGCGGAGGCCACGACCAAGGAGCTCGCGGGGCTGTGCGTAAGGCTTCACGAGGCCTTGGTGCAGACCGCGCTCGGGGTCCGGTTGCGCTGACCGGGAGGTCCGTCGTGCGGCCCCGACTACCCAAACCTGCCGGGCAGGTCCTAGGGTTGCTGTGTGAACGAGCTCGACGTTGTGGGTGTCCGGGTGGAAATGCCCTCCAACCAACCGATCGTGCTCCTGCGTGAAGTGGGAGGCGATCGGTACCTCCCCATCTGGATCGGTCCAGGGGAGGCGACCGCCATTGCCTTCGCGCAGCAGGGGATGGCCCCTGCCCGGCCGCTGACGCACGACCTGTTCAAGGACGTGCTGGAGGCGGTCGGTGAGGAGCTCACCGAGGTCCGCATCACGGATCTGCGGGAGGGCGTCTTCTACGCGGAGCTGGTCTTCGCCAGCGGGGTCGAGGTGAGCGCGAGGCCATCCGACGCCATAGCGCTGGCCCTGCGGACGGGGACGCCGATCTACGGCAGTGACGGCGTCCTCGACGACGCCGGAATCGCGATTCCCGACGAGCAGGAGGACGAGGTGGAGAAGTTCCGTGAATTCCTCGACCAGATCTCGCCGGAGGACTTCGGCACGGGCCCCCAGTAGCGGACCCGGCGGGGGTGGCGCACCGTGGTCGTGAGGGGCTCGGGACCGGGCCCTTCGTGAAACACGGGCCGCGTCGTACTCCCGGAACTTTCAGCCCATTCGAGTAGCCTTTCCCCGCAATGGGGTACGGGAAACCACTCTCAGGGTGATTATCACTCGGCGTGCCGAGTGTGGCGATCGTTGACGCACCCCTGGTCACTGCCTACCTTCAAGATGGCAGGTCAAGGACGGAGGGTCGGCGTGAGGATCACGGGCGACGGTACGACCGGGGGCACCCCCGCGCGCAGTGATGGCGGGTCGTACCCGATGCGCGGTGCTGCGGCTGGTCCCGCGCACCGTCAGCCGGCGGCGGCCCCGGCGGTGGGGCCGGTGAGTGAGGATCCGACGCCCGAACAGGTCGGCTACCGGGGCCCCACGGCCTGCGCCGCGGCCGGGATCACCTACCGCCAGCTCGACTACTGGGCGCGCACCGGCCTCGTGGAGCCCAGCGTGAGACCGGCCTACGGGTCGGGCACGCAGCGGCTCTACAGCTTCCGCGACGTGGTCGTCCTCAAGATCGTGAAGCGCTTCCTCGACACCGGGGTCGCGCTCCAGAACATCCGCACCGCCGTCCGGCACCTGCGCGACCGGGGTTTCTCCGACCTCGAACGCATGACGCTGATGAGCGACGGGGCGACCGTCTACGAGTGCACCTCCCCGGACCAGGTCGTCAGCCTGCTCCAGGGCGGGCAGGGCGTCTTCGGCATCGCCGTGGGGGTCGTCTGGCGCGACGTCGAGAGCGCGCTGTCGCAGCTGCACGGCGAGCGCGTGGACACCGGCGAGACCGTGGTCGGCCACAACCCGGCCGACGAGCTGGCGGCCCGCCGCAACCGCGCCGGCTGACCTCCCCGGTACGGGCCCTCGCCGCGCGCCGCGCGCGGATCCCCGCGGGCCCGTGGGGCGGCTGCGGCGCGCTGTCAGAGCCGTAGGGCAGCATCGGGGTGTGAGAACCGCGCCGACCATCCTGCACCTGGACATGGACGCCTTCTACGCCGCGGTGGAGCAGGCGTCGAAGCCCAGTCTGCGCGGGAAGGCCGTGATCGTCGGCGGGCTCGGACCGCGCGGCGTGGTCGCCACCGCCTCCTACGAGGCCAGACGGTACGGGGTGCACTCGGCGATGCCGACCGCGCAGGCCCGCAGGCTCTGCCCGAACGGCGCCTACGTCCACCCCCGCTTCACCCTCTACCGGCAGGTCAGCGACCTCGTCATGGGCCTGCTGCGGGAGCTGTCGCCCCTGGTGGAGCCCCTCAGCCTGGACGAGGCCTTCGTGGACCTGGAGGCGGGTGGGCGGGCCTTCGACGCGCCGGGCGCCCGCGCCACCGGGGAACGGCTGCGCGCCGACATCGCGGCCCTGACCGGACTGAGCGGCTCGGTGGGCCTGGCCGGGTCGAAGATGCTGGCCAAGGTGGCCTCCGAGGAGGCCAAGCCGAACGGTCTGCTGCTGATCGAGCCCGGTACCGAGCGGGAGCTGCTCGCGCCGATGCCGGTGCGGACCCTGCCCGGGGTGGGGCCGGCCACCGGGGAACACCTGCGGCGGGCCGGCATCACCACCGTGGGGGACCTGGCGGAGGCGGGCGAGGACGAGCTGGTGCGGATGGTCGGCCGGGCCCACGGGGTCGGCCTGTACCGGATGGCGCTCGGACTGGACGACCGGCCCGTGGTGGCCGAACGGGACGCGAAGTCCGTGTCCGTCGAGGACACCTTCGACGTGGACCTGCACGACCGCGTCCGCATCCGCGGGGAGGTGGCGCGGCTCGCCGACCGCTGCGTGGTGCGACTGCGCGCCTCCGGGCACTCGGGACGGACGATCGTCCTGAAGGTGCGCCGCTACGACTTCTCCACCCTGACCCGCTCCGAGACCCTGCGCGGGCCGACCGACGACCCGGCGGTCGTCCGGGAGGCGGCGGCGCGACTGCTGGAGGGCGTCGACACCACGGGCGGCGTACGGCTGCTGGGCGTCGGCGTGACGGGGCTCGCCGACTACACCCAGGAGGACCTCTTCGCCCAGGCCCGCACCGAGGGGGAGGCGGGGGACGGGACGACGGGCGCGCCGCGGGAGGCGGCCGGGCAGGAGGGGGACGCGGCGCCCGAGGAGCCGTCCGGGGAGCCGGAGCGGGCCGCCGCACGGCACTGGCCGGCGGGGAGCGACGTACGGCACGCGGTGTACGGGGCCGGATGGGTGCAGGGCAGCGGCGTCGGGCGGGTCACCGTACGGTTCGAGCGGCCGGGATCGCCGCCCGGGCGGGTCCGTACCTTCCGGGTGGACGACCCGGAACTGGAGACCTCCGAGCCGCTGCCCCTGGTGGGGGAGGCGTCCCCGGACCTCCCTACGGCTTCTCCGGAGGGGTGAGGGGGCCGCGGACGTCCTCGGGGAGGGTCACGTCCAGGCCGTAGTGGTGGTAGAGCTGGAGTTCCTGCTCGGGGGAGAGGTGGCGACCCACCCCGAAGTCGGGGGCGTCCCTGATCAGGGAACGGTCGAAGGGCACGCGCAGGGCGTCGTCCACGACCTCGCTGGGTTCCAGGGGGACGAAGGCGTCCCGGCCGAAGAGGCCGGTCCGGACGGCGGCCCATTCCGGCACTCCCGTGGCATCGTCGAGGTAGACCTCGTCCACGGTGCCGATCTTGGCGCCGTTGCGGTCGAATGCCTTGCGGCCGATCAGGCTGCGCGGATCGATGTCGGTCTGCACGGTCCCTCCGTCTGGTCGCACGCGGTTCACAACTCATCCGTAATGACTACAGAAGGGCATATCGGGATGGGGGGCCACTCGAGGGAGGCCCCGGATCCCCGCTGGTAGGCTGGGTGACGGCTGTTGACCCTGTGCGGGAGAGTCCTCCGAGTGAGCTCGACGGAGGCGCCGAAGGAGCAAATCCTCCCCGGAATCTCTCAGGCATACGTACCGCACGCGACGAGGCCACTCTGGAAAGCAGGGGCGGTACCGGGCACGCAGTACCGGTTCCGCGCCTCACCGACGGTGAAAGCCGGACCGCACGGGAGACCCCCGTGGGGCCCGGTGAAGCTCTCAGGTTGAGATGACAGAGGGGGAGGCCGTCCGGGTGCCCGCGCCGTGGTGCCCCTCGCAGGTCATACGACCAGGAGGCCTCCGTCATGACCGCCAACCGCATTCCGCTCGCTCAGCTGGAGCAGGGCATCCCCTTCGAGCAGCGCCACATCGGCCCGGATGCCGAGGCGCAGGCGAAGATGCTCGCCCAGGTGGGCTACGGCTCCCTGGACGAACTCACCGCCGCCGCGGTGCCGGATGTCATCAAGACCGCCGAGGCGCTGAACCTGCCCGAGGCGCGGACCGAGGCCGAGGTCCTCGCCGAGCTGCGCTCGCTCGCCGACCGCAACCAGGTCCTCACCTCCATGATCGGCCTCGGCTACTACGGGACCTTCACCCCGCCGGTCATCCTGCGCAACGTCATGGAGAACCCGGCCTGGTACACGGCGTACACGCCCTACCAGCCCGAGATCTCGCAGGGCCGCCTCGAAGCGCTGCTGAACTTCCAGACCGTCGTCGCCGACCTGACCGGTCTGCCGACCTCCGGTGCCTCCCTGCTCGACGAGGGCACCGCCGCCGCCGAGGCCATGACCCTGGCCCGCCGCGTCGGCAGGTCCAAGGGCAACGTCTTCCTCGTCGACGCCGACGCCCTGCCGCAGACCATCGCCGTCATCGAGACCCGCGCCGAGCCCATCGGCATCGAGGTCGTCGTCGCGGACCTCTCCGACGGCATCCCGGCCGAGATCGCCGAGCGCGGCGTCTACGGCGTCCTGGTCCAGTACCCCGGTGCCTCCGGCGCGGTGCGCGAGATCAAGACGGTCATCGACCAGGCGCACGGGCTCGGCGCGATCGTCGCCGTCTCCGCCGACCTGCTCGCCCTGACCCTGCTGGCCTCCCCGGGCTCCCTCGGCGCGGACATCGCCGTCGGCACCACCCAGCGCTTCGGCGTCCCGATGGGCTTCGGCGGCCCGCACGCCGGCTACATGGCCGTCCAGGACAAGCACGCCCGCTCCCTGCCCGGTCGCCTCGTCGGCGTCTCCGTGGACGCGGACGGCAACAAGGCCTACCGCCTGGCGCTCCAGACCCGCGAGCAGCACATCCGCCGCGAGAAGGCCACCAGCAACATCTGTACCGCCCAGGTGCTCCTCGCGGTCATGGCCGGCATGTACGCCGTCTACCACGGCCCCGAGGGCCTGCGCACGATCGCCCGTCGCACCCACCGCTACGCCGCGATCCTGGCCGCGGGCCTGACGGCCGGCGGGGTCGAGGTCACGCACGGCTCCTTCTTCGACACGGTCACCGCCCGGGTGCCCGGCAAGGCCGCCGAGGTCGTCGCCGCGGCCCGCGAGGGCGGCGTCAACCTCTTCCGCGTCGACGCCGACCACGTCTCCGTCTCCTGCGACGAGACCACGCTGCGCGCGGACGTCGAGGCCGTCTGGGCCGCCTTCGGCGTCACCGCCGACATCGAGGCGCTGGACGCCTCCGTCGCCGACGCCCTGCCCGAGGGCCTGCTGCGTTCGGACGAGTACCTGACCCACCCGGTCTTCCACCAGCACCGCAGCGAGACCGCGATGCTGCGCTACCTGCGCCGCCTCTCGGACAAGGACTACGCGCTGGACCGCGGCATGATCCCGCTGGGCTCCTGCACCATGAAGCTCAACGCGACCACCGAGATGGAGCCGGTCACCTGGCCCGAGTTCGGTCAGCTGCACCCGTTCGCCCCGGTCGAGCAGGCCGAGGGGTACCTCACGCTCATCACCGAGCTGGAGGAACGTCTCTGCGAGGTCACCGGCTACGACAAGGTCTCCATCCAGCCGAACGCCGGCTCCCAGGGCGAGCTGGCCGGGCTGCTGGCCGTCCGCGCCTACCACCGGGCCAACGGCGACGAGCAGCGCACCATCTGCCTCATCCCGTCCTCGGCGCACGGCACGAACGCGGCGAGCGCCGTGATGGCCGGCATGAAGGTCGTCGTCGTCAAGACCGCCGATGACGGCGAGGTCGACGCCGCGGACCTGCGGGCCAAGATCGAGCAGTACCGTGACGAGCTGGCCGTGCTGATGATCACCTACCCGTCGACCCACGGCGTGTTCGAGGAGCACGTCGCCGACATCTGCGCGCAGGTGCACGAGGCCGGCGGTCAGGTCTACGTCGACGGCGCCAACCTGAACGCCCTGGTCGGCCTCGCCAAGCCGGGTCACTTCGGCGGCGACGTCTCGCACCTGAACCTGCACAAGACCTTCTGCATCCCGCACGGCGGCGGTGGCCCGGGCGTCGGCCCGGTCGGGGTCCGGGCGCACCTGGCCCCGTACCTGCCCAACCACCCGCTCCAGCCGACCGCGGGTCCGGAGACCGGCGTCGGTCCGATCTCCGCCGCCCCGTGGGGTTCGGCGGGCATCCTGCCGATCTCCTGGTCGTACGTCCGCCTGATGGGTGGCGAGGGCCTCAAGCGCGCCACCCAGGTGGCCGTGCTCGGCGCGAACTACATCGCCAAGCGCCTGGAGCCGCACTACCCGGTGCTCTACACCGGCCCGGGCAACCTGGTGGCCCACGAGTGCATCATCGACCTGCGTCCGCTGTCGAAGGCGACGGGCGTCAGCGTCGACGACATCGCCAAGCGCCTGATCGACTACGGCTTCCACGCGCCGACCATGTCCTTCCCGGTCGCCGGCACGCTGATGATCGAGCCGACGGAGTCCGAGGACCTCGCCGAGATCGACCGCTTCTGCGACGCGATGATCGCCATTCGTCACGAGATCGAGCGGGTCGCGGGCGGCGAGTGGCCGCTGGAGGACAACCCGCTGGCCAACGCCCCGCACACGGCCGCGGCCCTGGGCGGCGAGTGGAACCACCCGTACAGCCGTGAGGACGCGGTCTTCCCGGGTGGCGTGAACCCGTCCGAGAAGTACTGGCCGCCGGTGCGCCGGATCGACGGCGCCTTCGGCGACCGCAACCTGGTGTGCTCCTGCCCGCCGCTGGACGAGTACGACAACTGATCCCGCCCGGCGGTCCGCCGCCGTGACGTGGGGACACGTCGAAGGGGCCGGTCCCGGAGCTTCGCGCTCCGGGACCGGCCCCTTCTCGTGCGTCCGTGCGTGCGTACGTCCGCCCGTGCGTGCCCGTCGGCCGCTACGCCGCCGCGAGCGGGCGGTGCGGGGCGATGATCTGGCCGTCCGGCAGGAGTTCACCGGTGTCCTCGAAGAGCAGGACGCCGTTGCACAGCAGGCTCCAGCCCTGTTCCGGGTGGTTGGCCACCGGGCGCGCGGCCTCCCGGTCGGCGGACTCTGATGACGGGCAGGCAGGCTGGTGCTGGCACATGGATGCGTTCTTTCGCTGCGGTGTGGTCTGTTCGCTACGGCTCGATGCGTGATTCATGGCCGTCCCCCTGGGTCGTCCCCGCACCTGCGGGGAGGATGTCCTCAGTCTTCCCCCACGACGGCTGCTTCGCAGGTATTTCCCGGCAGCTGTCCTCATGGATTGAGGACGCATCACCCGTGCGGGCGGTTCAGGCCAACTCCCCTGTCATTTTGGGTGGTTCGCGGATGACCCGAGCGGACTAGGCCGGATGGGCCGGATGGGTGGGCGGCCTCAGGCGGCCGGGGCGGCCAGGGTCGGAGGGACGGGAGGGGCCGGCGGGGTCAGCCGGTGGGTCAGTACGGGGAGCAGCTCGGACACGGTGTGCGGGCGGTACGGGGCGATGCCGGGCGGGGCGGGGGCGAGTGGCACCAGCAGGTCGGTGGCGGCGGGCAGGCCGGCGGCGGCGTCGGCGCCGACCGCCCCGTGCAGCCACAGGGTCAGCATGTACAGCTCGGGTACGGACAGCAGGCGCGGCTGGTAGCTCTTGCCGAGCGACTCGGCCTGGCGCAGGGCCCGTTCGGTGGCCGCGACGTAGGGGCCCTCGAAGAAGTGGGAGAAGGTCCAGCCGTCCGCGGTCAGGCGGGTGTCGGCCGCCGCCACGAAGCGGTCGCCGCTGCGGATCAGGAAGCGCCACGCGGTGAGCCGCGTACGGGGAGGCCTGCCGTCTCCCGCCGCGCCCGACATCCCCAGCCGGTCGAGGACGTGGACCGGCAGGGGGAGTTCGGCGGTGGTCGGACCCTGGACCGCGCGCAGGGTCGGGGTGTGCGCCTCGTGGACGGCGGTGGGAGAACCGAGTGCCGCGAGGACGCTGCGCAGGGCGGGCGCGGGGGCCGGGGGGACATGCAGCGGCATGGTGGGTCGCCTCTCACTTGGGAGACCTGTGGTGCAGGGGAAGGTGCGGACGGCGCTGTCGCATTCTGGGGTCAGAGGTGGGCATTGGGGCAATGGCCGCGCGCCAACTCTCTGCCTCGTTTGCGGAGTTTATACGACATGTGTTCACGCAGTGTTTCGGCTACCTGTCCCCGCCATTGCCGGCAAGTCCTCTTCCGGTCCCACTGTCGTGCTATTCATGCCCAATGTGCGCGAACATGACGCGCTGACCTCGGAGGTTACCGGAAGGGTGCTCGGCTGGAAAGTGTCGGCTATCCGGAATCGGCAAAGTCGACGTCGCATTTTCCGATGTCGCCTTGCCAGGTGAATGTGCCGAAGCGCCCATCCGGCCATACCGGCGCGCGCTCTCCGGCGGACCGGTCGCCCCGGCGTTATGGATCACGACGCCTGGGCATCATCGACCGTAACGCGCGCCCGGGGGCAACGGCCGGGCCACTCGAGGAGGGACGCTTCGATGGGGGAGAAGGTCGTGGCAGGCGGATTCGACCTGTCCGATCGGCAACGGTATCGGAGGAAGCTTCACGAGTGCCTGGAGGGACTGGAGCGGCTTCTGGCCGAGAAGAGGTTCGATCGCCCCAAGAACATGATGGGGCTGGAGATCGAGTTGAATCTCGCCGGTTCCGACGGTTTGCCGCGGATGGTGAATGCGGAGGTGCTGGAGCGAATAGCGAGTCCTGATTTCCAGACGGAACTGGGGATGTTCAACCTGGAGGTCAACGTCCTTCCGCACCGGCTCGACGGCCGGGTATTCGACCAGCTCGCCGAAGAACTGAGCGCGGGACTGCACTACGCGCACCGGCAGGCGGCGCAGATCGACGCGGGCGTCGTCATGATCGGGATCCTGCCGACGATCTCCCGCGCGGACCTGGCCCCGGCCAACCTGTCGGCGGTGGACCGCTACTCCCTGCTGAACGAGCAGATCCTGATGATGCGCGGGGAGGACTTCACGCTCGACATCGACGGGGTCGAGCGGCTCACCTGGAGCACCGGCTCCATCGTGCCGGAGGCCGCCTGCACCTCCGTACAGCTCCACCTCCAGGTCACGCCCGCGCGGTTCGCCGACGTGTGGAACGCGGCGCAGGCGGTGACGGCCGTACAGATAGCGGTGGGGGCCAACTCGCCGTTCCTGTTCGGGCGGGAGCTGTGGCGGGAGTCGCGTCCGCCGCTGTTCACCCAGGCCACCGACACCCGCCCGCCCGAACTGCGGGCGCAGGGGGTCAGGCCTCGGACCTGGTTCGGGGAGCGGTGGGTGGACTCCGCGTACGAGCTGTTCGCCGAGAACGTGCGCTGGTTCCCCTCCCTGCTGCCGATCTGTGACGAGGAGGAGCCGCTGCGGGTGCTGGCCGAGGGCGGGGTGCCGAGCCTGCAGGAGCTGGTGCTCCACAACGGCACGGTCTACCGCTGGAACCGGCCCGTCTACGGGGTCGCCGACGGGGTTCCGCACCTGCGGGTGGAGAACCGGGTGCTGCCGGCCGGGCCGACCGTCGCCGACGTGGTCGCCAACGCCGCCTTCTACTACGGACTCGTCCGCACCCTCGCCGACGAACAGCGCCCGGTGTGGACGCGGATGCGGTTCGCGGAGGCCGAGGCCAACTTCGACGCGGCCTGCCGGTACGGGATCGACGCGCGGCTGCACTGGCCGCGTCGGGGCCGGGCCGGGGGGCTGGTCAGCGTACCGGCGGTGCGGCTCGTGCTCGACGAACTGCTGCCGATGGCCGCGGCCGGGCTGGACGCCTGGGGCATCGAGCCCGCCGACCGGGACCACTACCTCGGGATCATCGAGGAACGCTGTCGCCGCCGGGTGAACGGGGCGACCTGGCAGGTGGACACCTACCACCGGGCGCTCGCGGGCGGGCTGGAACGGGACGCCGCGCTGGCCGCGACCACCCGCCGCTACAGCGAGCTGATGCACAAGGGGGACCCGGTCCACACCTGGCCCGTGGGCATCGCGGAACAGGGGGTCGAGGCCCCCGCCGCCGCCCGCCGCTGAGCGGCGGCGCCCGGTCCGGGCCCCGTACGCCCGTCCCGTCGAACCGCCCCCGCCGCCGAGGAGGCAGTATGGGGTGGTCACAGCGGGATGGGCGGACGGGAGTCGGACGTGCGGGCGGAGCCGGAACCGGTGGTCGTGGAGCTGGGGGACGAGCGGCGGCGGAACCTGCTGCGCACCGAGACCCTGCTCGTCCTCGCCCTCTCCCTGGGCGCCAGCGGTGTGTCCGCGCTGATCAGCTTCCTCGGCTCGCTCACCAAACCGGGCGGGCTGGCGGACCAGGCCGCCACCCTCAACGGCTCCTACGCCCCCGGCCGGCCCTGGCTGGACCTGGCCTGGCAACTGTTCGGGATCGCGAGCGCGCTGGTTCCCGTCCTGCTGGTCGCCCACCTGCTCACCCGTGAGGGCGTGCCGGGGCTGAGGGTGCTCGGCTTCGACCGCACCCGACCGGGCGGCGACCTCGCCCGGGGCGCCCTGGTGGCCGCGGGCATCGGCAGCGCCGGACTGGCCTTCTACCTGGCGGCCCGCGCCTCCGGCTTCAACCTCACGGTGGTGCCGGAGGCGCTGCCCGACGTGTGGTGGAAGTTCCCCGTACTGATCCTCTCCGCGGTGCAGAACTCCGTGGTGGAGGAGGTCATCGTGCTGGCGTACCTGCTGCGCCGGCTCGACGGGCTGGGCTGGTCCCCGATGGCCGCGCTGGTCGCCAGTTCGGTGCTGCGCGGCTCCTACCACCTCTACCAGGGCATCGGCGGGTTCATCGGCAACGTGGTGATGGGCGTGGTCTTCGTCCTCGCCTACCGGCGGTGGGGCCGGGTGGGCCCGCTGGTCGTCGCCCACGCCCTGCTCGACATCGTGGCCTTCGGGGGATACGCGCTGCTCGCGGGCAAGGTGGGCTGGCTGCCCACCCCGTAGGGGTCACGGGGCGGCCCGGGTCACGGGGCGGTGAGCAGCTCGCCGTCGATCACGGTGACGGCGCGCCCGGTCAGGAGCGTGCGCCCACCCGCCAGTTCGACCTCGACCAGGCCCCGGCGGGCGCCGCCCTGCAGGCCCGTCAGTCGTGTCCGGCCCAGCCGCTCGGCCCAGAACGGGGCGAGCGCGGTGTGGGCGCTGCCGGTGACCGGGTCCTCGTCGATGCCGACGGCCGGGAAGAAGCCGCGGGAGACGAAGTCGTAGCCGCGCGCGGGGTCCTCGGCCCGCGCGGTGACGATCACGCCCCGGCGGGAGTGGGCGCGCAGCGCGGCGTGGTCGGGCCGCAGGTCCCGTACGGCCGCCTCGTCGGGCAGCTCGACGACCAGGTCGCCGATGTGGGCGGAGGTGTCGTGGACCGAGAGGATCTCGGCCCCGAGGGCCCGGCCGACCTCGGGGTCCGCCTCGACGGGGGTCAGCGTCGAGGTCGGGAAGTCCATCGTGATCGTGCCGTCCTCGGCGGCCCGGGTGATGAGGACCCCGCAGCGCGCGCCGAAGCGGACGGTGCCCTTCGCCAGGCCGGTCTCGCGCAGGACGTGGGCGGTGGCCAGGGTGGCGTGGCCGCACATGTCCACCTCCGCGGTGGGGGTGAACCAGCGCAGTGCCCAGTCGGTGTCCCCGCCGGCCGGCAGGGGGTGGGCGAACGCGGTCTCGGAGAGGTTGACCTCCGCCGCCACCCGCCGCAGCCAGGCGTCGTCGGGGAACGAGTCGAGCAGGAGGACCCCGGCGGGGTTCCCCTGGAACGGGCGGTCGGTGAAGGCGTCGACGATTCGGATGCGCATGGGCCGACCGTAGGGCGGGGTCGCGAACGCGGACAAAGGCCAATCCGGGACGACTGGCCTGGACCGCCCGGTCGGCCCATTCGGGTGCGTCCCCCTCTGACCTGCTGCTTCACGGGGACCCCGTACGAGCGGTCGCCGACAGTCGGAAACAGTTTCCGATATATCGTTGACGCATCGCGATGGATCAGTGATAGTGAAGGAGTCGTCGATCGTGACGGCGACCGCACACGCGACGAGCGATGACGAAAGGAGCGCGGCGATGCGTTCACACGGACAGCACGACCACGGGCACGGACACGACCACGGACGCGGTCACGGCCACTGCGGGCCGGACCGTCGGGAGGAGTTCAGGGGGCTGCGCGCCGCCTTCGGGCCGTTCGGGCCGCCCTTCGGCGGGGGCCCCTTCGGCGGGCGGGGCGGGCGCGGCGGACCGCGCGGCCGGGCCCGCCGGGGAGACGTGAGGGCCTCGATCCTGGCCCTGCTCGCGGACCGGCCGATGCACGGCTACGAGATGATCCAGGAGATCGGCGAGCGCAGCGGCGGAGCCTGGAAGCCCAGCCCCGGCTCGGTCTACCCGACCCTCCAGCTGCTGGAGGACGAGGGGCTCATCACCAGTGCGAGCGAGGGCGGCAAGAAGCTGTTCACGCTCACCGACGCCGGCCGCACCGAGGCGGAATCGGGACCGGACGCCCCCTGGGCGGACGCCGGGCGCGGCTTCGACTTCGAGGCGATGCACGAGGTCCGCACCGCGGGGGTCGGCCTGATGGAGGCGTTCGGGCAGGTCTTCAAGACCGGCTCGCCCGAGCAGCGCGAGAAGGCGCTCGCGGTGATCAACGACGCCCGCAAGAAGCTCTACCTGATCCTGGCCGACGAGCACTGAGCCGGCCCGGGGGGGGGGGGGGGGGGGGGGCCCCGCGCCGGGGGGGGGGGGGGGGGCGCGCCGGGCCCCCCCCCCCCCGGCGCCCGCCCCCCCGCCCCCCCCCCCCCGCCCGCCCCCCCCGCCCCCCCCCCCCCCCCCCGTCGCCGCGTCGTCCGTCCGTCCGGCGTCCGTCGGGGGTGGGCCGCTCAGGCCACCAGCGCGGCCAGCTTGCGCAGCGACTCGTTCAGCGCGGCGGTCGCCGAGTCCTTGAGCTTGCCCGCCATCAGGGACACGGCCGCGCCGCTGAACTCCCCGTCGATGCGGACCGTCGTGGCGTCGCCGTCGGCGGTCAGTGTGTACCGGGTGAGGACCGCCACGCCCATCGGGCCCTTTCCGGTGATCGCGAAGAGGCGCTCGTCCTCCAGCTCCGACACCGTCCAGAGGACCTCCGCGGGGAAGCCCATCATCTTCATGTTCTCCGAGAAGGTGATCCCGACGGCGAGGCTCTGGGGGCCGCCCTTGGGGAAGTCGGTGTGCGTCATGCTCCACTGCCCGTACGCGTCCCAGTCGGTCAGCTGGGCCCAGAGCCTCGCGGCGGGCGCCTCGATGCGTGATTCCGCGGTGACCTCGGCCATGGGTCCACCCCTTCTCGTCGGGTACGTGCGGCGGAACGTAACCCCGGCGACCGGAACATTCAAGACTGACGACCTGTCAGATTCAAGGGTGGCCGGCGAATGGATCTCGGGTGTGTCTCAACAGGTGTCACCCCGATGACGCTCCTGACCCCGCCTGTCATGATGGCCGGATGCAAGCGTCAGGGAAGAACGCCGGACTGGGCCTCGCCCTCGTCTCGGCGTGTGCGTTCGGTGGTTCCGGAGTCGCGGCGAAGCCGCTGATCGAGGCGGGTCTGGACCCGCTGCACGTGGTGTGGCTGCGGGTGGCCGGGGCGGCCCTGGTGCTCTCCCCGCTGGCCTGGCGCCACCGCGACCTGCTGCTGCGCAAACCCCTGCTGCTCGCCGGCTTCGGCCTCGTCGCCGTCGCGGGCGTCCAGGCCTTCTACTTCGCCTCCCTGTCCCGGATCCCGGTCGGCGTCGCCCTGCTGCTGGAGTACCTCGGCCCCGCCCTGCTGCTCGGCTGGATCCGCTTCGTCCAGCGCAAGCCCGTCACGCGGGCCGCGGCGGCCGGCGCCGCCGTGGCCGTCGTGGGGCTGGCCTGCGTGGTCGAGATCTGGGCGGGGCTCAGCCTCGACCCGCTGGGCGTGCTGCTCGGCCTGTGCGCCGCCTGCTGCCAGGCCTTCTACTTCGTCCTCGCCGACCAGGGCGCGGACGGCGAGGACGCGCCCGACCCGCTGGGCGTGATCGCGTACGGCATGCTCATCGGCGCCGCCGTGATGACCGTGATCGCCCGGCCCTGGGAGATGGACTGGGGCGTGCTGGGCGGCGACGCGCCGCTGGGGAAGCTGGACGTCCCCGCCCTCGCCCTGCTCGGCTGGGTGGTGCTGATCGCGACCGTGTTCGCGTACCTGACCGGCGTCGTCTCGGTGCGCAGGTTGTCCCCGCAGGTGGCGGGCGTGGTGGCCTGCCTGGAGGCCGTCATCGCCACCGTCCTCGCGTGGATCCTGCTGGGCGAACACCTCTCGCTCCCGCAGATCGTGGGCGGCGGACTGGTGCTCGGCGGTGCCTTCATCGCCCAGTCCGCGCGGGCCGAGCGGACGCCCGCCCCGGCTCCCGCCGAGCCGGACCGGGAGACGAGCGCGGCGTAGGTCGCGACCTTCGGGAGAGGGCGGCCGGAGCGCGCCGGCCGGGTACCGCGTAGGGTGCTGTCCATGCCTTCGACCGTGCTTCCGCCTCCCGCCGCCTAGCGCGGGCGGCCTCCACACACCGAACGACCGACCCGGGGACGCCCCGGGTCCGTCGGCGCTGCCCGCGAAGCGATGACCTTCCTCCTCATCCTTCACGCACGCGCGGAGACATCACGTGTCGAACCATTCGCCCGCCCTCGGGCGCGGCCTGCTCTACCTCGTCGTCGCCGGAGCCGCCTGGGGCACCGCCGGCGCCGCGGCGTCCCTCCTCTTCTCGGCCAGTGACCTGGGCCCGCTCGCCCTCACCTTCTGGCGTTGCGCGGGCGGCCTGGCGGTGCTGCTCGCGGTGCTCGCCGTACGCCGACCCGCGGCCGCCCGGCGGCGCCCCGCGGCCCGGCGCCCCTCGGCGCGCTCGCTGATCTGCACGGGCCTGCTGTTCACCCTGTTCCAGGCCGCCTACTTCGCGGCTGTGCGGGACACCGGCCTGACCGTCGCCACCGTGGTCACCCTCGGAGCGGGACCCGTGCTGATCGCGCTCGGCGGCCGGCACTGGATGGGCGAACGCCTGGGCGCGGGCGGGGCGGTCGCCGTCGGCGGGGCCCTCGCGGGACTGGGCGTGCTCGTGCTCGGCGGCGGGGACGCCGAGGTGCGGCCGCTCGGGGTCGGCTGGGCGCTGCTGTCGGCCGCCGGGTACGCCGGGATGACACTGCGGGCCAGGTGGCTCGGTCGGCGCGGCGAGGGCGGCGACCCCCTGGTGACCACCGCGTGGTCGGCGGGGGTGGGCACGGTGTGCCTGCTGCCGCTCGCCTGGTCGGAAGGGCTGCTGCCGCACACGGCCGAACCGGGCCGGGTGCTCGCGCTGCTGGTGTACGTGGCCGTGGTGCCCACGGCCCTGGCGTACGCGCTCTACTTCACGGGAGCCGCTTCGGTACGGGCCGCGACCGTTTCGGTGATCATGCTGATCGAGCCGGTGAGCGCCGCCGCCCTCGCCGTGGGGTTGCTGGGGGAGCGGCTGACCGGCGCGGTGGTGCTGGGCACCGTCCTGCTGCTGTCGTCGGTCGGCGCGTTGATCGTGTCCGAGGCGCGCGGGCCGCTGGATCGGACGGGCTCCGGCGCCGGGTCGAGCGGCGGTGACGCGGCGGGCGGGTCGGGCCGGCCGCGGGACGGGGGGCTCGGGGGCGGGAGCGCCCCCGAGCCTCAGAGCGCGGCGAGGTAGTCCGGCAGGGCGACGCCGGGGGTCAGGTCGGCGGCCGGGATCGGGGTCCCGTACGCCGGCGCGACCGGGACCACGCCCGACCAGAAGGGCAGTCCCTCGTCCTCGGCGTCGTCGTTCGGACCGCCCGTACGGATCTTCGCGGACACCTCGTTCAGGTCCAGGCGGATCACCGCCGTGGCCGCCAGTTCCCTGGCGTTGGCCGGCCGGGAGTCGGCGGAGCGGCCGGGGACCACGTGGTCGACGAGGGCGTCGAGGGCCATGCGGCACTCGTCCGCGTCGGTGACCTGGTGGGCGACGCCGTGCACGACCACCGAGCGGTAGTTCATCGAGTGGTGGAAGGCCGAGCGCGCCAGCACCAGCCCGTCCACGTGCGTCACGGTCAGGCAGACCGGCAGGCCCGGGTCGGCCTTGCCGGCGGCCAGCAGGGGGCGCGATCCGGTGGAGCCGTGGACGTAGAGGGTCTCGCCGACCCGACCGAAGAGGGTCGGCAGGACCACGGGGGCACCGTCGCGGACGAAGCCGAGGTGGCAGACGTAGGCCTGGTCGAGTATCGAGTGCACCGTCTCGCGGTCGTAGTGCGCCCGGTTCCGGGAGCGGCTCGGGACGGTGCGGTCGGTGGGCTCGTACGAGGAGGGCGCGGCGGGGGTCCCGGCGGACCCGGTCGGTGCCTGGATGGTGGCCATGATGCGAACTCCATTGCGCTAGTGCATAATGAACTTTGTGCTAGGAGACTATCGGATCACAGGCAGCCGCGCATCCGACATCGCGGCGAGCATCGAGAACGGCGTCGCCACGGGCGCGCTGCCGCCCGACCGGCTGCTCCCGCCCATGCGCGAGCTGGCCGCCGAGCTGGGCGTCAACCCCAACACCGTCGCCGCCGCGTACCGGACCCTGCGCGAACGCGGCGTCATCCGCACCGACGGGCGGCGCGGCAGCCGCGTGCTCGCGCGCCCCGCCACCACGCCGCGCGACGCGCTGCGCACGGCGGTGCCGGCCGACGTACGGGACCTCACCCGGGGCAATCCCGCCGTGGGGCTGCTGCCCTCGCTGGAGGGGCCGCTGCGCACCGCCGCCCTGCGGTACGCGGCCTCGCCGACCCTCTACGGCGAGGCCCCCGTCGTGGAGGACCTCGAACGGCTCGCCCGGGAACGCTTCGCGCGCGACGGAGTCCGGGCCGCCGACATCGCGGTCACCTCCGGAGCGGCGGACGGCATCGAACGGGTCCTGGCCGCGCACCTGCGGCCCGGTGACGTGGTGGCCGTCGAGGACCCCGGCTGGGGCAGCGTGCTGGACCTGGTGCCCGCTTTGGGGCTCACGCCGGTCCCCGTCGCCGTCGACGACGACGGGCCCCGGCCCGAGGCGGTCGCGCGGGCCCTCGCCGCCGGCGCCCGCGCGCTGGTCGTGACGGCCCGCGCGCAGAACCCCACCGGCGCGGCGGTCGGCGCCGAGCGGGCGGCCGAACTGCGGCGACTGCTGGCCGGGCACCCCGGCGTGGTGGTGGTCGACGACGACCACGGGGACGGCATCGTGGACCTGCCGCTGCACCCCGTGGGCGGCACCACCCGCCACTGGGCGCTGATCCGCTCGACGGCCAAGGCGTACGGGCCCGACCTGCGCCTCGCCGTGCTCACGGGGGACGCGGTGACCCTGGACCGGGTGCGCGGCAGGCAGCGACTGGGGCCGGGCTGGGTCAGCCGGCTGCTCCAGTACGCGGTGGTGGAACTGTGGGGCTCCGGCGCCGTGGACCCGACGGCGGTCGCGCGGGCCTACGGGCTGCGCCGCGACGGCCTGATCGCGGCGCTCGCGGCGCGCGGGGTGGCCGCCCACGGCCGGAGCGGGATGAACGTCTGGATCCCCGTCGCCGACGAGACGGCGGTGGTCACCCGGCTGCTGACGGCGGGCTGGGGGGTCACGGCCGGAGCCCGGTTCCGCGTGGAGTCGGGACCCGGCGTACGGATCACCGTCTCGGACCTGGACCCGCGCGAGGTGGAGACCCTGGCCGACGCCGTGGACCGGGCGGTGCGCCCCGTCGCGGGCGGACGCTTCGACTGACGGACCGGGGAGCGCCCGGCCGGCGCGGGGGCGGTCCCCCGGGGAGGTCCCGTCAGGCGCTCTTGGCGGGCGCCGGGCGGGCCTGGGTGAGGGCCGCGCCCGCCAGGACGATCACCGCGCCGACCGGCGTGTTCCAGTGCAGCTGCTCGCCGAGGACCAGGACGCCCGCGGTGGTGGCGATCACCGGGATGAAGTACGTGACCATCTGCGCGGTCGTCGGTCCGACCTCCGTCACCAGCCCGTACTGCAACTGGAGCGCCATTCCGGTGCCGAGGGCGCCGAGCGCCACCACCGCCAGCGTCGGCCACAGGGGGAAGCCGGCGGGGGCCGAGGTGAACAGGGCGCTGACGACGGCCAGCTGGAGCGTCGAGACCATCAGCTGCGCCCCGGTGAGCGCCACCGGCGAGCCGGGGGTGCCGGCCAGGGTGCGCCGGACGTAGATCCAGCCGATGGGGTAGCAGAGCGAGGCCAGCAGGGCGAGCGCGGTGCCCCGGGCGTCGATGCCGGAGAAGCCCTGCCAGGCGCCGAGGACGGTCAGCACGCCCAGGAAGCCGATGCCGAGGCCCACGAAGCGGCGGCGCGTGGGACGGTCCTCGGAGAGGGCGACCAGCGAGAGCGCCATGCCCCACAGCGGGGAGGTCGCGTTGCAGATCCCGGCCAGGCTCGACGGGATGGACAGCTCGGCGTACGCGAACAGCGAGAACGGCAGGGTGTTCAGCAGCAGCGCCGCGACCGTGAGGTGACCCCAGGTCCGCGGGCCCCGGGGGAGCGGTTCGCGGCGGACCGCCAGCACGGCCAGCAGGGCGAGCGCGCCGAAGAGGACCCGGCCGAGGGCCACCTGGAACGGGGCGAAGGCCTCCGTGCCCACCTTGATCAGCAGGAAGCTGAATCCCCAGACCACGGAGAGGAAGGCGAAGCGCAGCCGCCAGTCCGGGCGGCGTACGGCGGGGCCGACCGCGGCGGCGCCGGGCGCGGGCGCGCAGGCCCGCCCGGTCGGTGCGGTGGGCGCCGTCGGCGCGGGGGAGGTCGAGGGGGAGGGGTGGGGGCGGGAGGGGGCGGGGGCGCTCATGTGCCCACTCTGCTGCGCGGGATCTCGTAGGACAAGCGAGACTTGCTGGCCGTGACGACGTAGCATCGCTTACATGTTGAACCTGGAGCGCCTGCGCACCCTCGACGCCCTCGCCCGCCACGGCTCGGTCAGCGGAGCCGCGGGCGGACTCCACGTGACCACGTCCGCCGTCTCCCAGCAGATGGCCAAGCTGGAGCGGGAGGTGGGCCAGCCGCTCCTGACCAGGAACGGCCGCGGGGTCCGGCTCACCGACGCGGGCCGGCTGCTGGCCGACCACGCCGCCCGCATCATCTCCCAGGTCGAACTGGCCCAGGCCGACGTCGAGGCCCAACGGGGTTGCGCGGTAGGGGAGTTGAAGATCGGCGCCTTCCCCACCGCCATGCGCGGACTGCTGCCCGGCGCGCTGCGGGCGCTGCGCGCCGGACATCCCGAACTGCGGGCCCTGGTGCGGGAGCGGGAGCCCGAGGAGAGCATGGCGGCGGTCGTGCGCGGGGACCTCGACCTGGCCCTGGCCATCGACTGGCACAACAAGCGGATGCCCGTGCCGGCCGAACTGACCCGCGCGCACCTCCTGGACGACGCCGTCGACATCGCCGTCCCGGCCGACCACCCGCTGGCCGACCGGACGCGGATCTCCCTCGCGGAGTTCGCCGAGGACGACTGGATCTCCTGGAACGAGGGCCAGTTCTGCCACGAGTGGCTGGTCTTCACCCTGCGCGGCACCGGCATCGAACCGCGCATCGCGCACATCGCCGAGGAGCACCACACCCAACTCGCCTTCGTGGAAGCCGGGCTGGGCGTGTGCGTGACGCCCCGGCTCGGCCGTGGGCCCGTGCCCGCGGGGGTGCGGCTGCTGCCGGTCTGCGACACCGTACGACGGCACGTCTACGTCGTCTGGCGGGCGGACGCGGGCCGCCGCCCCTCCATCCGGGCGGCCGTCGAGGCCCTGCACGAGGCGGCGGCACGCGTCTGAGCGGCCGGCCGGCGGTACGCCCGAGGCGACGGGGTCGGGGGCGGTCCGCGGTGGGAGGGGGTCGGGCGGTCCGCGGCGGGAGGGGCGTCGTCAGCGGGCCCCGGCCCCGGTCCCCCCGAGCTTGCGGAAGTCCCAGGACACGACCGTGTCCGGAGTGAGCCGGATCCAGGCGTGGCGGCCGTCGTGGGGCATCGTCGGGATCCCGAAGTTCTTCACGGGGAACAGCCGTTCCGGCTCCTCCAGCTCCGGGCACGGCTCCCCGGTGCGCGGCGCCTCGCCCACGAAGACGGCGCGGCCGGACAGCTCCACCCCGCGCAGCTCGTCGTAGGACTCCCCGGCGTCCACCACGACCGAGATCCGCAGGTCCGCGCGCAGGTCGGACCAGCGGCGGCTGCGCGTGATCGAGTAGAGCCACAACGAGGCGCCGTCCCAGACGAACCACAGGGCGCCCACGTGCGGCCGCCCGTCCGGGGAGACGGTGGCCACCCGGCAGGTCCGCTGCCCGCGCAGGAAGGCGTCCACCTCCGCGTCGGACATCATGATCCGCCGGCCCCTTCGTTGGGCCGTCCGTGCCGTCTTCGCCTCGTCCATCGGCTCCGCACCCCTTCACATCTGACTGTGTGTCAGGAATCATGCGGGCTCCGCCGCCGCCACACCAGGGGGAGCCATGCAGGAACTCGATCCCGCCACGACCGCGCTGCTCACCGTCGAGTGCCAGAACGGTGTCGTGGGGGAAGAGAGCGCCCTGCCCGAACTGGCCGAGGAGGCCCGCCGCTCCGGGATGCTCGGGCGGGTGGCCGAGCTGGTCGACGCCGCGCGGACCGCCGGCGTACAGGTGGTGCACGCGGTGGCCGAACGGCGCCCCGACGGGCGCGGGGCGAACGCCAACGCGCGCCTCTTCCGGGCCGCCGGGAGGCTCCCCGTCCGCCAGCTGAGCGGGAGCCCGGCCGTCCGGGTGGCCGCCCCGATCACCGTCGCCGACGAGGACCTCGTGGTGCGCAGGCTGCACGGGCTCTCCCCGATGGCCGGCACCGACCTGGACGCCCTGCTGCGCAACCTGGGCGTCCGCTCCCTCGTCGTGACCGGCGTCTCCTCCAACATCGCCATCCCGAACACGGTCTTCGACGCGGTCAACCTCGGCTACGACGTCGTCGTCCCGGCCGACGCCATCGCCGGGGTCCCCGCCTCCTGCACCGCCGAGGTGATCCGCAACTCCCTCGCGCTCGTGGCGACCATCACCACGGCCGGAGCGCTGCTCGACCAGTGGGACTCCGCGCGCTGACCCCCGTAACCTGGGCGGATGCTGTCCGAAGTGATCGCGACCCGTTACGTCACGCCCTTGCGTGAGGGCGGCTCGCTCCCGGGGATCGTCGAGGCCGACGATCTCGGTACCTACGTCATGAAATTCACCGGAGCCGGTCAGGGACGCAAGACCCTGGTCGCCGAAGTGGTCTGCGGGCGCCTCGCCCAGCGGCTGGGCCTGCGCGTCCCGCGGCTGGTGGCCATGGACCTCGACCCCGTCATCGGGCTCGCCGAGCCCGACCAGGAGGTGCAGGAGCTGCTGAAGGCCAGCGGCGGCCTGAACCTCGGGATGGACTACCTGCCCGGCTCGCTCGGCTTCGACCCGCTCGCCTACGCGGCCGACCCGATCGAGGCGGGGCGCGTCGTCTGGTTCGACGCCCTGATCAACAACGTCGACCGGTCCTGGCGCAACCCGAACATGCTGGTCTGGCACGGGGACCTGTGGCTGATCGACCACGGCGCGACCATGATCTGGCACCACAACTGGCCCACCGCCCGGGCGGCCGCGGCCAAGCCCTACAACGCCTCCGACCACGCGCTGGCCCCCGTCGGCCCCGACATCGCGGCCGCCGCGGCCGAGCTGGCCCCGCTGGTGACGGAGGAGCTGCTGACCGAGGTCACCGCCGACGTGCCCGACGAGTGGCTCGTCGACGAACCGGGCTTCGACACCACCGACGCGGTCCGACGCGCCTACGTCGACGCCCTGCTGCCCCGCGCGGCCACGATCCACGAGAGGATCACGATGGAGGCCGAGGTCCGGCCCCGATCCGGTCCGCCGGGGTGGCTCGCCGAGCGCCTCGCCCCCCAGCCGAACAAGAAGAAGAGCGACAGCGAGTGACCAAGCGGGACGTGTTCGAATACGCGCTGGTGCGCGTGGTGCCCCGGATGGAGCGCGGCGAGTGCTTCAACGCCGGCGTCGTCGTCTACTGCCGGGCGCGCTCCTACGTGGCCGCCCGTACCCATCTCGACGAGGCCAAGCTCCTCGCCCTGGACCCCGCGGCCGACGTGGCCGGGGTCCGGGCGGCGCTGCGCGGGGTCGAGGGGCTGTGCGCGGGCGGCGAGCGGGCCGGGCAGGCGGCGGGCGACGAGCCGGGGCGCAGGTTCCGGTGGCTGATCGCCCCGCGCAGCACGGTGGTGCAGCCGGGGCCCGTCCACACGGGCCTGACGGCGGATCCGGAGGCGGAGCTGGAACGCCTCCTGGACCTGTTGGTCCGCTGATCGGCCCGCCCGTACCGGGTCCCGTTGACACGGGGTGCCACGGCTCCTAGCGTCTCCTCAGCTGAAGCTACTAAGCGGTTGCTCACCTCGGGCGGCCGTTCTCAAGGGCGAGGAGATCCAGCATGTCCACCACCGAGCAGCGCGTCGCGATCGTGACCGGGGCGGCCCGTGGCATCGGCGCGGCCACGGCCGTCCGTCTGGCGGCCGAGGGCCGCGCCGTCGCCGTACTCGACCTCGACGAGGCGGCCTGCAAGGACACCGTGGAGGCGATCACGGCGGCCGGCGGCCGGGCCCTGGCCGTCGGCTGCGACGTCTCCGACGCCGCGCAGGTGGAGGCGGCCGTCGAGCGCGTCGCGAGCACGCTCGGCGCCCCGACCATCCTGGTCAACAACGCGGGCGTGCTCCGCGACAACCTCCTCTTCAAGATGAGCGACACCGACTGGGACACGGTCATGAACGTCCACCTGCGCGGTGCGTTCCTGATGGCGCGGGCCTGTCAGAAGTACATGGTGGAGGCCAAGTTCGGCCGCGTCGTGAACCTCTCCAGCAGCTCGGCGCTCGGCAACCGCGGCCAGGCCAACTACGCCGCGGCCAAGGCCGGTCTCCAGGGCTTCACCAAGACCCTCGCCATCGAGCTCGGCAAGTTCGGCGTCACCGCCAACGCCGTCGCCCCCGGCTTCATCGTCACCGAGATGACCGCGCGGACGGCCGCCCGCGTCGGCATGGGCTTCGAGGAGTTCCAGGCCGCCGCCGCCACCCAGATCCCCGTCCAGCGCGTGGGCCGCCCCGAGGACATCGCCAACGCCATCGCCTTCTTCACCGGCGACGCGGCCGGCTTCGTCTCCGGCCAGGTCATGTACGTGGCCGGCGGCCCGCTCAACTGACGACCGCCGACGACGCGGGTCCACGAGTCCACGAGTCCACGAGAGACAGGACGCAGGAAATGACGGACAACGGCACGGGCGGCGACAGGGCCGCCGGCAACGGCGGCGTCGACAGCGGGCGGGTCGCGCTCGTCACCGGCGCGAGCCGGGGCATCGGCTACGGAGTGGCCGAGGCGCTCGTCGCGCGGGGCGACCGGGTCTGCATCACCGGGCGCAACGAGGAGGCGCTCAAGGAGGCCGTGGAGCGGCTCGGCGCGGACCGGGTGATCGGGGTGGCGGGCAAGGCGCACGACGAGGCCCACCAGGCCGTCGCCGTGGAACGCACCATGGAGGCCTTCGGCCGGGTCGACTTCCTGGTGAACAACGCGGGCACCAATCCGGTCTTCGGGCCGATCGCCGACCTCGACCTCGGGGTCGCGCGCAAGGTGTTCGAGACGAACGTGATCTCCGCGCTCGGCTTCGCGCAGCGGACCTGGCACGCCTGGCAGAAGGAGAACGGCGGGGCGATCGTGAACATCGCCTCCATCGCCGGCATCTCCGCCTCGCCCTTCATCGGCGCGTACGGGATGAGCAAGGCGGCCATGGTCAACCTGACCCTCCAGCTCGCCCACGAGATGGCGCCGGGCGTGCGGGTGAACGCGATCGCCCCCGCGGTGGTGAAGACCCGCTTCGCCCAGGCGCTCTACGAGGGCCGCGAGCAGGAGGCCGCGGCCGCCTACCCGCTGGGCCGGCTCGGTGTCCCCGAGGACATCGGAGGAGCCGCCGCATTCCTGACATCTGCACAAGCGGAATGGATCACGGGACAAACTCTGGTGGTCGATGGAGGAATGTTCCTCAATGCCGGAGTGCACTGACCGATAAACGGACGCATTTGCCTCCTTGAGGGAGGCAAATGCGTACCTAATGTGCACGTAATCGGTCAAGTGCCTCACGAAACCTGCCCATTGGATTTGTGATGCACTGCGGTAGGGTCTGCCGCACCCCTGGCTGATCGAGGAGCGTGCACGTGTTCAACCGGACCAGATGCCTGCAGATCGCTGCGGCCGTTGCGTCCATATCCCTGCTCTCCGGATGCGGTCTGTTCTCGGACGACAGCGGCGACAAAGCGAAGCGGATCGTCGTCGGCACCACCAGTGCCCCGAGCACCCTCGATCCGGCGGCGGCCTGGGACGGCTCCTGGGAGCTGTACCGCAACGTCTACCAGACCCTGCTGGCCTTCCCGACGGGCAGCACCAAGCCGCAGCCCGACGCGGCGCAGAACTGCGAGTTCACCGACGCGGCCAACGAGTCCTACCGGTGCACCCTGCGCAAGGGCCTGAAGTTCTCCAACGGCGAGCCGCTCGACTCCAAGGCGGTCAAGCACTCCCTCGACCGGATCAAGACGATCAACCACAAGTTCGGTCCCGCCGGGCTCTTCGGAACCCTGGAGAAGATCGAGACCCCGGACGCGCTCACGGTCGTCTTCCACCTGAACACCCCCGACGCGACGTTCCCGTACGTGCTGGGCTCGCCGGCCGCCTCCCTGGTCCCGCCGAAGGAGTACCCCGCCGGCAAGATCCGCGACGACGGCGCGATCACCGGCTCGGGGCCCTACGTCCTCACCTCGTACAAGAAGGACGGCGAGGCCGTCCTCGGCCGCAACGAGACCTACGCCGGATTCGCCAATCGCCGCAACGACGGCGTCACGATCCGCTACTTCTCCGACTCCAAGAAGATGGTCGCGGCCCTCAAGGGCAAGGAGATCGACGCCACCTACCGCGGCCTCTCCGCCGCCGAGATCAAGGACCTCCAGACCCCCGCCTCGCACGCCCAGGGCGTACAGGTCGTGGAGAACGTCGGGGCCGAGATCCGCTACCTGGTCTTCAACCCGAACGACCCGCAGGTCGCCAAGCCCGCGGTGCGCCAGGCCATCGCCCAGGTCATCGACCGGGGCGCCATCGTCTCCAAGGTCTACCAGGGCACCGCCGAGCCGCTCTACTCGATGGTCCCCAAGGGCGTCGTGGGCCACAAGACGCCGTTCTTCGACCTCTACGGCAACGCCAACGTCGAGAAGGCCAAGAAGATCCTCAACGGCGCCGGCATCACCACCCCGGTGGAACTGACCTTCTGGTACACCACCGACCGCTACGGCGCCTCCACCGCCGACGAGTTCACCGAGATCAAGCGCCAGCTCGACGAGACCAACCTCTTCAAGGTCAACCTGCGCGGCCAGCCCTGGATCGCCTTCCAGGAGGGCTACAAGAGCGGCCAGTACCCGGTCTTCGGCCGCGGTTGGTTCCCCGACTTCCCGGACCCGGACAACTTCATCGCGCCGTTCGTCGGCAAGCAGAACGCGGTCGGCACCCCCTACGAGCCGCCGCAGATCATGAACGAACTGCTGCCCAAGTCCCGCCGCGAGGGCGACCGGTCGGCCGGCGTCAAGGAGTTCGAGACGGCCCAGCAGATCTTCGCCCAGGACGTCCGCCTGCTGCCCCTGTGGCAGGGCAAGCTCTACGTCGGCGCGCGCGAGGACATCGCCGGCGCCGAGCGGGCCCTCGACCCGCAGACCGCCATGCAGATGTGGGAGCTGTACCGCAAGACCAGCTGGTGACGGCTCCGGCCGGCGCGATGCGCCGGCCGGGTCGAGGCGATGTCAGTGGCCCCCGGTAGGTTCTGAGCAGTTGCACGAACTTGTACCGGAGGTTGTCGCCGTGACCCAGATGCTGCCCGAGTCCTGGCTCCCCGCTGTCGGCGGGGAGCTGGAGCAGCCCTACTTCAGGGAACTCCTCGAGTTCGTCGAGAAGGAGCGGGCGAACGGGCCGGTCTACCCGCCCCGCGAGCAGGTGTTCGCGGCCCTGGAGGCCACCCCGTTCGACAAGGTGAAGGTGCTCGTCCTCGGCCAGGACCCCTACCACGGCGCCGGCCAGGGCCACGGCCTGTGCTTCTCCGTGCAGCCCGGCGTGAAGACCCCGCCCTCGCTGCGCAACATCTACAAGGAGATGAAGGAGGAGCTCGACCTCCCCGTCCCCGACAACGGCTACCTCATGCCGTGGGCCCGCCAGGGCGTCCTCCTGCTCAACGCGGTCCTCACCGTCCGCGAGGCCGAGGCCAACTCGCACAAGGGCAAGGGCTGGGAGAAGTTCACCGACGCCGTCATCCGCGCGGTGTCCGAGCGCCCCGATCCGGTCGTCTTCGTGCTCTGGGGCGCCTACGCCCAGAAGAAGATCCCGCTGATCGACGCCGATCGGCACGTGATCGTCAAGGGCGCCCACCCCTCCCCGCTGTCGGCGAAGAAGTTCTTCGGCTCGCGCCCCTTCACCCAGATCAACGAGGCCGTCGCCGCCCAGGGCCATGAGCCGATTGACTGGCGGATCCCGGACCTGGGCTGACGCCACACCGCGCCTCGGCGCCGAAGCCGCCGCCTCCGGTTAGCTTCTAGCTGACCGGAACGCGAAGATCCGGCGGAGCGAGTCGGAGGCCGCGTTGACGGAGCAGCAGGAGGCGTCCGAGGACGCCGTCATGACCAGGATCGGCCAGGCGGTCATCCTGCTGCACGCCGGTGACCGCGAGGAGGCCCGCAACCGGCTCGCCGAGCTCTGGGCCGAGCTCGGCGAGGACGGGGACGGCCTGCACCGCTGCACCCTGGCCCACTACCTCGCCGACGCCCAGGACGACCCCGCCGACGAACTCGCCTGGGACCTGAGGGCCCTGATCGCCGCCGACGGGCTGGAGGAACGGAGCACCCGGCCGCCGGAGTCCGCCGGGCCCGAGCCGGGACAGCCGTACCGGGCGGTGCGCGTGTTCTACCCCTCGCTGCACCTCAACCTCGCCACCGACTACGTCAAGCTGCGCCGTCCCGAGGCGGCCCGGGTACACCTGGCGCGGGCCCGGGCGGCCACCGCGGCGCTGGCCGACGACGGCTACGGGAACGGCGTACGCGCCGCCATCGCGCGACTGGAACGGCGCCTCGCGCAGGAGCCGGGCGCGCAGTACGGGCCCGGCCCCTTCCCGGAACAGTCGCCGTAGGCCGAAGGCGCCGTAGGCCGACGGCGCGGGGGTCGTGCGGCTCCGGGGGTTCAGCCGTCGCGGACGCCCGCGCAGATGCGGGCCTCCGGGCTGTCCGGGTGCCAGCGCCCGTGCCGCCGACCCAGGGCGCAGACGTCGGCCGGTCGCACCGGCAGCTCCCGCACCAGCTCGCGGGGGACCCGCGCCTCCGGCCGCCCGGCCCGCCCGTGGCCCTCGGGGTGCTCCGCCGGGCGTTCCTCGACCCGGAGCGGCTCCGGGATGTCCGGCACCGGGGGAACGGCCTCCCGGGGCCCCTCCTGCGCCTGGCCGGTGGCGTGCGTGGTGGCCCGCAGCGGGGCCGTCGCCCGCGCCGTCGCCCGCCCGGGCTCCGGGGGCACCGCGCGCAGCGCCTCCAGCGCGGGGGCCTGGACGACCACCGGGAGGGTTCCCGGCCCTCCGCGCGGCTCGTGGTGCGGGGGCACCCCGGCCGCGGGGGACGTCGGCGGGCGCGTCGCCGCCGGCGTCACGTTCACGCAGCCGGAGACCGCCGAGACGGCGCAGGCCACTCCGAGGAGCAGTTTCGTGGAGGTTCGGGTTGGATGCACCCGCGCAACTCTGCTGTGCGAGGTCCCCGTTGGGAAAACCCGGAGCCCATATTCACCCCGCACGGGTGACGCGAGGGGGGTGTCCGGCGGACACCCCCCTCGCGCCGGCGCCGGTCGCCCGTGACGCCGTCGACGCGCCGGCGCGGCAGGGTGGCGTGGCCGTGGTGGCGCGCGCACTCCCCGATCACGTCGAGCCGCCCGCCGGCGGTCCCGCACGCCGGCGGTCGCGGAGGGTTCGAAAGGGGCCCGGTCCTTCGGGGGCCATCGCCCCACCCCGGTCGAACGCGCCCCCTCCCACCAGGGATTAAGCTGCGGGTGACCCACACGGCACAGACCAGGAGGTACCCGGTGAAGGTCGGCGTCATCGGACTCGGCGACATCGCGCAGAAGGCGTACCTGCCCGTCCTCACCACCCGCCCCGGAGTCGAACTGCACCTGCAGACCCGCACTCCCGCCACCCTGGAGAGGATCGGCGCCCTCCACCACATCCCGGCCGAGCGCCGCCACACCTCCCTCGACGGGCTCCTCGAACAGGGCCTCGACGCAGCCTTCGTGCACGCCCCGACCACCGCCCACCCCGAGATCGTGGAGCGGCTGCTGGAGTCCGGCGTGCCCACCTACGTCGACAAGCCGCTGGCCTACGAACTCGCCGACTCCCGCCGCCTGGTGGAGCTGGCGGAGGAACGCGGCGTCTCCCTCTTCGTCGGGTTCAACCGCCGCCACGCACCCGGCTACGCCCAGTGCGTCGAGCACCCGCGCGAGCTGATCGTCCTGCACAAGAACCGCGTCGGGCTCCCCGAGGACCCCCGCACCCTGGTCCTCGACGACTTCATCCACGTCGTCGACACCCTGCGCTTCCTGCTGCCCGGGGACGCCGACCACATCGACGTCCGGGCCGTGGTGCGCGAGGGGCTGATGCACCAGGTGGTGCTCCAGATGTCCGGCGCGGGGTTCACCGCGCTCGGCGTCATGAACCGGCGCTCCGGCTCCACCGAGGAGGTCCTCGAAGTGTCCGGCCAGGACGCCAAGCGCCAGGTCGTCAACCTCGCCGAGGTCATCGACCACAAGGGCCAGCCGACCGTGCGGCGGCGCGGGGACTGGGTGTCCGTGGCCCGCCAGCGCGGCATCGAGCAGGTCGTCGACACCTTCCTGGAGGCCGTGGAGGCCGGTACGACGCTCAGCGCCCGGGACGCGCTCCTCACCCACGAGCTGTGCGAGCGGGTGGTGCTGACGGCCCTGGAGCAGGAGCAGGCCCCACCGGCCTGACCCGGCGGACCCCCCTGACCGCGCCGTACAGGACCAGAGCGGTCAGGGACGCCCCCGCCGGCCAGTTCCCGAAGCGGACGAACAGGGTCGTTCCCTCGGCCCGAGGGACCTCGTACACGAAGGCCGTGCTCCGCGACGTCGACAGCGCCGGACCGACCGGCTCGCCCGAGGGGCCGAACACCGCGCTGACCCCCGTCAGGGTGGCGTGCACCACGGGACGGCCGTTCTCGGCGGCCCGCAGCGCGGCCAGGGAGGCGTGCTGGGCGGGCGCCCAGCTGTCCTGGAAGGTCGAGGTCGCCGACTGGGCCACGAGCAGGCCCGCCCCCGCCCGCGTCAGGTGCCGGCTCATGTCGGGGAAGGCCGACTCGAAGCACACCAGGGGCCCCAGCCGCGGCCCGCCGGGCAGGTCCATCACCACCGGCGCCGCGCCGCGCATCCGGTCCTCGCCCGCCGCCCGGCCCACCGAGGTGGCCCAGCCCATCAGCGCGCGGGCCGGCACGTACTCCCCGAACGGGACCAGCCGCATCTTGTCGTACCGGTCACCGGTCGGCCCCTCGGGGCCGACCAGCACCGAGCTCTTGTAGATGCCGGACCGGTCCGAACGGCGCGCGTCCACGTTCACCAGGAGCGGGGCCCCGACCTCCCGGGCCAGGTCCGCCAGCCGGCGCGACAGGTCCGGCCGCGCGGCCAGATCCGCGCCGACGCTGCTCTCCCCCCACACCACCAGGTCCGGACGGGTGCCCACCAGCGTCCGGGTCAACCGCTCGCCGACCTCGAAGCGGCGCTCCGCGCTCTCGGGGCCGTCCGGGACCGGCCCCGGCTGTACGACGGCCACCCGCAGCGCCCCCGCAGGCACGGGCCGGGGCGCCCACAGCCACACCGCCCCCGTCAGCACCGCGCATCCCGTCAGCCCCGCCGCCGCGGGCACCCGCGCCCCCGGCGCCGCGACCAGCAGCACCACCGCGCAGTTCACCGCCACCACCAGCAGGCTGACCGCCCACACCCCGCCCACCGAAGCCAGGCGCAGCGCCGGGGCCACGTCCCACTGGGAGGCCCCCAACAGCCCCCACGGCCCGCCCAGCCCCTGCCAGGACCGGGCCAGCTCCGAGAGCAGCCACCCCGCCGGGACCAGGACCAGCGCGGCCCCCGCGCGAGCCGCCGTGGGCACCCCGCCCAGCAGTTCCCGCACCAGCAGCGCCCACGGGATCCACAGCAACCCCAGCAGGGCCGCGACCGGGACCAGGAACACGTGCAGGCTCGGCAGCAGCCAGTGGTGCACCGCCACGATGAGGCCCGCACCGCCGAGCCAGCCCTCCAGCGCCGCCCGCCGCCCGGTGGGGGCGGAGCGCAGCAACAGCATCCAGGGCACGAGGGCGACGTAGGCGAACCACCACAGACCCGGTGCGGGGAAGGCGAGGCAGGGCAGCGCCCCGGCGGCCGTCGCGGCCGCCGCACGTCGCCAACCTGTCCGTCGCCTGCCCATGACGCGCCTCCGCTTCCAGTGTGGGACCGGCCCCGGCGGGGCGCGGCTCAGAGCGACAGCCGGCGCCACTTCTCGTGGACGGTGACCCCGTCGATGCGCCAACCGTCGGCGGTGCGGGCGAGCGCGAAGGTGTAGCGGCCCGCCGCGACGAAGTTGGGGGAGACCGCGGTCGCGGCGTCCCCGCTCTCGTCCGGTCCGCGCAGACGCATCGGGTTGAGGAAGTCGGCCAGCACCTCGGCGGCGTCGCCCGGGTAGCCTCCCCGGTCCTCCAGCCGTATCCGGCGGTTGACGATCAGGTGCTGGCGCACCGGGAACAGTTCCATGGTCGTGGCGAGCCAGCCGGCCACCTCGGCGGCGGGCCCCGCCGCCCCGCCCGCCGAGCCGTAGTCGGCCCGCCCGGAAGGTGTGAACAGGGCCCGGTAGGCCTCCCAGTCCCCGTCGTCGACGGCCGCCGCGTAGCCCGAGATCAGCTCGTCGATGGCCAGTCGGTCCATTACCGTCGCGAGATCCACACGCTGCGTCATCGGGTCAGTCTGGGGTGCGGGGCCCGCCAGGTGAAGGGGCGTGCGCGGACCGGGCGCGCCCGCGGGCGGATCAGTGTCCGGAACGCGCCTCCCGCTGCCGCACCACGACCAGGAACGCGTCACTGGCCAGGTCCATCACCACCTCCGCCGGAACCCCCTCGCTCAGGCGCTGGGCGGCGTACTCCTCGGCCGGCCGGCTCCCCCTCGGACCTCCGGCCGGAAAACGCTCCAATACCACGCGGCTCATGCGGGCCACCCCCTGCTGCTGTCGTGCCGTCCTTCGGACACAACGACGAAGAGGCCGCCCGGGAACGTTCCCGAACGGCCTCCCGTTCACGCGAACCGGTGAGCGCGCGACCCGCTACGAGCCGGACTCGCCCGCGTGGGGGCTCAGCACGCCCATGCCGATCAGCACGAACAGCGCGATGCCCAGCAGGATGCGGTAGATCACGAAGGGCATGAAGCTCTTGTTGGAGATGAACTTCATGAACCAGGCGATGACGGCGTACCCGACGAGGAAGGCGATGACGGTCGCGAAGATCGTCGGCCCCCAGGTGATGTGGCCGGGGGTCTCGATCACGTCCTTGATCTCGAAGGCGCCCGAGGCGAGCACCGCAGGGATGGCGAGGAGGAAGGAGTAGCGGGCCGCCGCCTCGCGGGTGAAGCCCAGCAGCAGACCGCCCGAGATCGTCGCGCCGGACCGGGAGACGCCCGGGATCAGGGCCATCGCCTGGCACAGGCCGAAGATCAGACCGTCCTTGACGCCCAGTTCCTTGAGCGTCTTGCGCTGCTGCACCACCCGGTGCCGGCCGCCCTCCGCGTCCCGCGAGGCCAGCCAGTCGGCGAAGCCGAGCACCAGACCCATCACGATCAGCATCGTCGCCGTCAGGCGCAGGTCACGGGCCGGACCCACGATCTGGTCCTTGAGCGTGTAGCCCAGGACGCCGATCGGGATCGAGCCGACGATCACCAGCCATCCCATCTGGGCGTCGTGGTCGGAACGCAGCGACCGGTTGAACAACGACCGGAACCACGCCGAGACGATCCGCGCGATGTCCTTGCGGAAGTAGATGAGGACGGCCGCCTCGGTACCGATCTGGGTGATGGCCGTGAACGCCGCACCGGGGTCGTGCCAGCCGGCGAACGCCGCGGTCAGACGCAGGTGGGCACTGGAGGAGATCGGGAGGAACTCCGTAAGCCCCTGGACGAGACCGAGGATTAGGGATTCGAACCAGCTCATGTCGGGGTGCGCTCGTCCTTGTGATCGTCGGGCAGTTCGCCCCCGATGCTAGGGCCCGTGGGGAGTCGCCGTGACCACAGGAGGGTGAACGCCGGGTGACGGGAAGGGGGTGGTCGGGGCCAGCCGGTGCCGCTTGCGCCAGGCGACCACCGCCGCGACCAGCCCGGACACCGCGATGAAGCCGAACGAGGCCAGGAACGCGGGCGAACCGGGGGAGGAGGCGCTCGATCCCGCGATCACGTAGGCGGCGGTGTTGGGGATCGTGCCCAGGGCCGTGGCCGACAGGAAGGGCAGCCAGCCGCAGCGGGAGACCGACGCGATGTAGTTGGCCGCCGCGAAGGGCACCCCGGGGAAGATCCGCACCGCCAGCATCGAGCGGAAGCCGTGCCGGCTCAGCTGGGTGTCCGCCGCCGTCAACCAGCGCCCGCGCAGGTACGGGCGCAGCGCCTCCTGGCCCATGCTCCGTCCCAGGCCGAAGGCGATCGCCGCGCCGACGACGGTGCCGCCGACCGCCGCGGGCATGCCGAGCTGCGAGCCGAAGAGCGCCCCCGCCGCGAGGTTCAGCAGCGGGCGCGGCACGAACGCCGCCGTGCACAGCCCGTACGCGCCCGCGAACAGCGGGATCGCCGCACCGACCGGCAGGTTCGAGGGCAGGCCCTCGGACAGCAGCCGCTGGGGTTCGTAGACCAGGACGCACACCCCGGCCGCGACCAGCAGCACGACGAGGAGCGACAGGCGGGTCCACGGCGCGAGGAGGAAGGGCATCCCGGGAGACTAACCGACACATATGGAGCACCGCCGTAATCTGCGCCTCATGCGGGGGAACGCCCGGCGGCGGGCGACGGTTCCCGCGGACCGCGGCGCGGGCGGAAATTCGCTCGACGGCCCGCGACCCGTAGGACAGGATCGGGCTCATGAACCGGCAGGCCTTCCCCGCAGCGCCGTCCGCAGTCGCGGACGCGCCGAAGGCTGCCGTCCCGGCGTTCGCGGCGGCGGTCCCCGCCGCACTCGGCGGCGCACGAAGCTGACCCTTCCCGGATCGTCCGGCGGACCCCACAGGGGGAGGGTCGGATCGCTTCCGGGGTCCCGTTCCGGCTTCGAGCCACGGGAAAGAGATCATGACCAAGACGGCCTTCGCGCGCACCAAGCCGCACCTCAACATCGGCACCATGGGTCACGTGGACCACGGCAAGACCACCCTCACCGCCGCCATCACCAAGGTCCTCGCCGAGCGCGGCGGCGCCTCCTTCGTGCCGTTCGACCGCATCGACCGCGCCCCCGAGGAGGCCCGGCGCGGCATCACCATCAACCTCACGCACGTCGAGTACGAGACCGACACCCGCCACTACGCCCACGTCGACATGCCCGGTCACGCCGACTACGTCAAGAACATGGTCACGGGCGCCGCCCAACTCGACGGGGCCATCCTCGTCGTCTCCGCGCTCGACGGGGTCATGCCGCAGACCGCCGAGCACGTCCTGCTCGCCCGCCAGGTCGGCGTCGACCACATCGTCGTCGCCCTCAACAAGGCCGACGCGGGCGACCCGGAGCTGACCGACCTCGTCGAGCTGGAGGTCCGCGACCTGCTCACCGCCCACGGCTACGGCGGCGACACCGCCCCCGTCGTACGGGTCTCCGGACTCGGCGCGCTGGAGGGCGACCCGAGGTGGACCGGGGCGATCGAGGCGCTGCTGGACGCGGTGGACACGTACGTGCCGATGCCGGTGCGGTACACGGACGCCCCGTTCCTGCTGCCGGTGGAGAACGTGCTGACCATCACCGGGCGCGGCACCGTCGTCACCGGGGCCGTCGAGCGCGGCACCGTGCGCCCGGGCGACCGGGTGAGCCTGCTCGGCGGCGACGGCGAGGGCGCCGAGACCGTCGTCACCGGCCTGGAGACCTTCGGCAAGCCGATGGAGTCCGCCGAGGCCGGTGACAACGTCGCGCTGCTGCTGCGCGGGGTCCCCCGCGACGGGGTGCGCCGCGGGCACGTGGTGGCCGCGCCCGGCAGCGTCGCGCCGAGCCGCCGCTTCACCGCGCGGGTCTACGTCCTCTCGGCGAAGGAGGGCGGGCGGAGCACGGCCCTGGCCTCCGGCTACCGCCCGCAGTTCTACATCCGCACCGCCGACGTCGTCGGCGACGTCGACCTCGGCGAGGTCGGGGTGGCCCGGCCCGGGGAGACGGTCGAGATGACCGTCGAGCTCGGGCGCGACGTCCCCCTGGAGGCCGGGCTCGGCTTCGCGATCCGCGAGGGCGGCCGGACCGTGGGGGCGGGGACCGTGACCCGGGTCGGATAGATCCCGTACAGCTCCCGCGGGGCCCCCGTACAGACCCCGCATGTGGTGGCGGCAGGCCCGCTGCGTCAGACTGCCGTCACCACAGGGGTGTGCCCACGGGCGGAACGAGGGGGGCGGCGATGAGCGGCGGCGAGACGGCACTGGTGCTGGGCGGCGGGGGACTGACCGGCATCGGGTGGGAGAGCGGGATCCTCTACGGGCTCGCCCGCGCGGGCGTGGACCTGTCCGGCGCGGACCTCGTCGTCGGCACCTCCGCCGGCTCCGTGGTCGGCGCCCAGCTCACCTCCGGGCTGCTCGGCCCGCGCGCACTCTACGAACGCCAGCTCGGCGACCCGGCGGGCGAGACCGTCGCCCGCTTCGGCCCGGGGCTGCTCACCCGCTACGCCATGGCCATGGCCCGTTCCCGGGACGCCGCGGGCTACCGCCGGCGGATCGGCGCGATGGCCCTGGCCTGCGACACCGAGGCCGACGAGGCCGAACGTCGGGAGGTGCTGGGCCGTCGGCTCGTCTCGCACCGGTGGCCCGACCGGCGGTTCGTCGTCACGGCCGTGGACGCGCACAGCGGCGAGCTCGTGGCCTTCGACCGGCACAGCGGGGCCGGCCTCGTCGACGCGGTCGCGGCGAGCTGCGCCGTGCCCGGGGTGTGGCCCCCGGTCACGGTGGACGGCCGTCGTTTCATCGACGGCGGCGTCCGCTCGCCGGCCAACGCCGACGTGGCCTCCGGCTACCGGCGCGTGGTGATCCTCGCCCCGATGGCGCTCGGGGCCTCGATGATCCCGTCGGCGTCCGCGCAGGCGGAGCGGCTGCGGGCGGAGGGCGCGCGGGTCCTGCTGATCACGCCCGGCCCGCAGGCCCGCAAGGCGTTCGGCCGCAACGTGCTCGACCCCGCCCGCCGCGACCCGGCGGCCCGCGCGGGACTGGCCCAGTCCGAACTGCACGTGGCCGAGGCGCGGCGGGTCTGGGCGGCCTGAGCGGCCCGGACGGCGCCCCACAATGGTGGGGTGAGCGACGAACAGATCCCGGTGATCCGGGCCGTGGACCAGGGCACCGCCAAGCTGATGCCGGACGTGGACCGGGAGCGGGCCTGGCTGCTGACCGTGGACGGGGCCCCGCAGTCGTACGTGGACCTCGACGAGCCGGAGCACCTGGAGTTCGAGTACGTACGCCGCCTCGCGTACGTCCTCGACGCCGCGGCCGAGCCGGGCGCCGCCCTGGACCTGCTGCACCTGGGCGGGGGCGCGCTGACCCTGCCGCGCTACGCCGCCGTGACCCGGCCGGGGTCGCGTCAGACGGTGGTGGAGTTCGACGGGCCGCTCGTGGAGCTGGTGGCGGAGCACCTGCCGCTGCCGGCCGGGGCGGACGTGACGGTGTGCGCCGCCGACGCCCGGGAGTGGCTGGAGGCGGCGCCGCCGGCGAGCGCCGACGTGCTGGTGGCCGACGTGTTCGGGGGATCGCGGGTGCCGGCCCCGCTGACCTCCGTCGAGTACGCACGGCAGGTCGCGCGGGTGCTGCGGCCCGGCGGGCTGTACGCGGCGAACCTGGCCGACGGGGCGCCCTTCGCCTTCCTCAGGGCCCAGCTGGCCAACTTCGCGGCCGTCTTCCCGGAGCTGGCGCTCATCGCCGAGCCCGGGGTGCTGCGCGGCCGGCGCTTCGGCAACGCGGTGCTGCTGGCCTCCCGCGCCCCGCTGCCGTTGGCCGGCCCGGCCCGGCGGTGCGCCGCCGACGCGTTCCCGGCGCGGGTGGAGGCGGGGCAGGCGCTGGCCCGGTTCACGCGGGGTGCCGCGCCGGTGGCGGACGCGGACGCGGTGGCCTCGCCGCCGCCGCCCGAGGGGGCGTTCAGCCTGGGCTGACGCCCGGGGCGGAGGCCGCGCTGTCGGCGGCCTCGCCCGTCGGCGCGCGGTGGGTCAGAGCGCGGCGTGGTCGGGGGCGGAACGGTCGGGGGTGGCGGCGGCCTTGGGGGAGCCGGCCACCGGGAGGTGGGGCCTGCGCGTCATGCGGCGTACGTCCGGGACGAACAGCACCGCGGCGGTGCCGAGGAGCACGACGACGGCGCAGCCCCACAGGGCGGTGGACCGGCCGAAGGCGGCCTCGGCCGGACCGGCCAGGGCGGTGGCCACCGGCAGCATCGACACCGAGCCGAACCAGTCGTAGGCGGAGACGCGGGAGAACTTGTCCTCCGGGATCTCCTGGTGCATGGTGCTCATCCAGTTGACGCCGAACACCTCGATCGCGGTGCCGCTGACGAACATGACCACGCACAGCCCCCACGCCGGCAGCGGTACCGCCAGCGCCGCCGACGGCAGCGCGAGCGGGAAGACGCACAGGGTGCCGACCAGCAGCAGGCGGCGCGGCTTCCACGTCATCATCAGCACCGCGCCGGCGATGGTGCCCACCCCGAAGCAGGCCAGGGCCACGCCCCAGGGGGCGGGCCCGCCCAGGTGTTCGCGGGCCACGAGTGGCCCGTAGACCGCCTCCGCGGCGCCGACCACGGCGACGACGACGGAGAACTGGAGCACGATGCTCCACAGCCAGGGACGGGTCCGGAACTCCACCCAGCCCTCGCGCAGGTCGGCGAGCAGCCCGCCGCCGGGAGCGCGGTCGGGGACCTCCTCGACCTTCAGGAAGGCGCGCAGACCGCCGGCGACCGCGAAGGCGAGGGCGTCCACGGCCAGCACCCAGCCGGGCCCCATCGCGGCGATCATCGCGCCGCCGAGCGCGGCGCCGCCGACGCCGGCGCTGCTCATGGCCATGCGGAAGAGCGCGAAGGCCCGGTTGGAGTGCTCGCCCGAGACGGTGGCGAGGAGCATCCCCTCGGCGGCCGGGCTGAAGAAGGCGGTGCCGGTGCCGCACAGCGCGGTGAGCAGCATCATCTGCCACAGCTGTGGGTCGCCGGTCAGGACGAGGACGGCCAAGACGGCCTGGGAGACGCAGTTGAGGGCGTTGGCCGCGACCATCACGTGGTGGCGGGGGAGCCGGTCGGCGAGCGCGCCGCCGACGAGGAGGAAGAGGACGAGGGGCAGCGTACGGGCCGCCGCGACGAGGCCGACGTCCCCGCTGCTGCCGCCGGCGTCGAGCACGGCGAAGGCGGAGGCGATGAGCGCTCCGTGGCTGCCGAGTTGCGTGACCACGGCGGCGCCCGTCAGCAGCGTGTAGTTGCGGCCGGCCCACGCGGGCCGGTGGCGGCGCGCGCCGGGGGACGGGACGACGGGGGGAGTGCTCACCCACGGACTATCCCCGCCCCGGGCCGAGAATCAAAACCGATTGTCGGCCCGGGTGCGGCGAAGGGCGCCCGCGGCGGGACGGAGTCCGGAGGACCGGCGGGAGGACTAGGAGGTCAGCCGGATCGAGCTGAGGACCTTGTCGTAGACGTCGGCCTGGACCTCTTCCTTGACGCCGGCCGCGGTGATCAGGGTGAAGCTGGCGAAGTCACCGACGGCGTTCTTGAAGCCGAAGCCGATCGCCTTCCCGTCGGTGTTGCACTTGGTCTCCTTCTTCACGTTCGCGGCGGTCGCGATCACCGTGTGGCCCTTGAGACCGGAGGAGGTCGTGTACTCCTTGGGGTCGGTCACCTTGACCGTGCCCTTCGGTTCCTTCTGCGCGAAGCCGGCCCAGACCCAGCTGCCGGTGTTGTCGGTCGCGAGCTGGGCGGTGTCCTTGGCTCCCTGGCCGCCCTTGACGCCGGTGTCGGCGAGGGAGAACTTCTCCAGGTCGCCGTCCTTGTCCTTGTCGACCGAGCACCACTCGCTCTTGAGGGTGGCCGTGCCGGACATGGTGATGACGGGGGAGCCGTCGCCCTTGACCTCGTCCTCGAAGAAGAGGGAGACGCCGGAGTCGTTGACGTTCCACTCGGGCGGTACGTCGTAGGCCGCGCCGTACTTGGTGTTGATGACCACCTTCCAGCCCGGGATCACGGGCTTGGGGGCCTCGCCCGAGCGCGGGTTGCCGCTCGGGGCGGCGGGGGAGGCGGCGGGAGCGACGGGGGCGGAGGCCGGAGGCTTGTCGGCGGCCTGGTTGCCCGCGTCGTCGTCCCGGGTGAGGACGAAGGCGGCGGTGACGGCCGCCGTCACGACGACGGCGGAGGCGGCGACGATGGCCACCGTCTTCGTCGCGTACGGGCTCCGGCCGGCCCGGGCCTGTGCGGGCGGCTGGGCCTGCCCCCACGGCTGCACCGGCGGCGGTGTCTGATAGCCGGCCTGCGGGTACCCGTAGCCGGGCTGCTGCTGTCCGAATCCCGCTTGCGGCTGTTGCTGGTAGGGGTTCGGCGTCCCCGGCTGCTGCTGGTACGGGTTCTGATGCGCGTCCTGGGGGTTCTGCTCGCCCCCGGGCGGCTGCTGCTGTCCTGGCCACATGGCCGGTAACGATAGTGGGAGCGGGGCGGGGCGGCCACGACCACCCCCCGGCCGAGGTCTGGCCAAGGCCATCTACTCGTGGGTAACATCGCGTCCCATGAGCGCAGAACAGATGAACGTGGGCGAACTGCTCGCCCAGACCGTCCCGATGGCCCGCACCCTGAACCTCGAGTTCCTGGAGACGACCCCGGAGCGCGCCGTCGTCCGGCTGCCGGACCAGCCCGACTTCCACAACCACGTCGGCGGCCCGCACGCCGGGGCCATGTTCACCCTCGCCGAGTCCGCCAGCGGCGCCATCGTCCTGGCCGCCTTCGGCGACCAGCTCTCGCGCGCCGTACCGCTCGCCGTCAATGCCGAGATCGGCTACAAGAAGCTCGCCAAGGGCGTCGTCACCGCCACCGCCACCCTCGGCCGCCCCGCCGCCGACGTCGTCGCCGAACTCGACGCGGGCGGTCGCCCCGAGTTCCCCGTCACCATCGCCATCCAGCGCGAGGACGAGGCCGTGACGGGCGAGATGGTCGTCGTCTGGACCCTGCGCCCCAACGCGTAGTCCCTCCGGGCCCCGTCGCGCCCGCCCCGGGTGGCGCCCCGGGTGGCGCCCCACACGGCGCTCCACCCGGCGGCGTGGGGGACGGCGCCCCGGGGCCCGCGGGCCATCCCGGGAGGCCTCCGGGCGCCACACCGGGCACGCGCCGCAGCCGCCGCAGGGCTGAACCTGGCGCGCCCGAGGGCGCGCCCCCCGGGCCGCGGCGCCCCCGCGGAGCACAGTGGGCGGGGGAGCGGTCCGGCGCGGGGCCGCTCCCGTCGACCCACGCCGCCGCAGGGAGCCCCCATGAGCGAGGCCGTGTCCCGACGCTCCACGATCCGGTGGCTGAGCCGGCTCGGCGGCCTCGGAGCCCTCGCCGGCGCGACCGCCGCCCCGCTCCTGGCGACGACGGGCTGCGCGCCGCCCGTACCGCCCACCGTCCGACGTACGGGCGCGCCCTCCCCGGCCGCCGCCCCGCGCCCCGCCGCCACCGGCCGCATCGACACCCTCCTGGCCCGCCTCACCCTCGACGAGAAGACCGCCCTCCTGCACGGCGCCCCCGATCCCGCGCCGCGCGGCCGGGGCGGATACCTCCCCGGCGTTCCCCGTCTCGGCATCCCGGCCCTGCGCGTCGCCGACGGCCCCGCCGGCGTACGTGTGGACCGGCCCGCCACCGTGCTGCCCGCACCCCTGCTCCTGGCCTGCGCCTTCGACCCCGCGCTGGCACGCGAGTACGGCCGGGTCCTCGGCCGCGAGGGCCGCGCCCTCGGCCAGGACGTCCTGCTCGCACCGGTGGCCGACCTCGCCCGGAGCCCGTACGCCGGCCGCGCGTCGGAGACCTTCGGCGAGGACCCCCGACTCACCGCGGACCTCGTCGCCGCCGTGGTGCGCGGCATCCAGGACGAGGGCCTGATCTCCGCCGTCGGGCACTTCGCCCTCGGCGGCCGGGCGCCGGGCCGGGCCGCCCTCGACGTGAGCGTCTCCGACCGGGCCCTCCACGAGACCGAACTGCGCGGCTTCGAGGCCGCCGTGACCGCGGGCGCGGGCGTCGTCGTCGGCTCCGGCAACAGGCTCGACGGCACCTACGCCTGCGAGGACCGCGCCCTCCTCGACGAAGTGCTGCGCGGCCGGTGGGGCTTCGACGGCTGGGTGATGTCCGACCGGGACGCCACCCACAGCACCGTCGCCGCGATCGCCGCCGGCCTCGACGTGGAGATGCCCGGCGGCACCCACTACGGCGCCCCTCTGCGCGCGGCCGTCCGCGGCGGCTCCGTGTCCCCCGCCACCCTGGACCTCGCCGTACGCCGGATCCTGACCACCCTCGACCGCTTCGGGCTGCTCTCCCCCAAGCCGCCGGCCCGCCCCGCGCCCGAACCCGGCGCCGGAGCCCGCCTCGCCCGCCAGGTCGCCGTCGCCGGAGCCGTCCTGCTGCGCAACGTCCGCGCCACCCTGCCGCTGACCGGAGCCGAGGCCCGCTCCGTCGCGGTGATCGGGCCCGCCGCCCTCCACGAGGGCGCGGCCGGAGCGGGCGCGGCCTCGCCCCTGTCCGAGATCCGGCGGCGGGTCGGAGCCGCCGGGGAGGTCCGCCACGCCGTCGGCGAGGACGTCCACGGCAGGCCCCTCCCGCCGGGCCTGCTCACCCCGCCCGTCGAGACGGCGGACCGGAAGGTGGACGCGGGCCGCGACTGGAACTACGCGGGCACCTTCACCCTCGCCGCCGCCGACGAGTGGACCCTGCTCGTCCACCACACCGGAGCGCGGCCGTCCGTACGCCTCGACGGGCAGGAGCTGTTCCCCGCCGCCCCGGCCGCGGGCACGGGCCCCGGCGGCGGTCTCCTCGACCGCGCCCCCGACGGGATGCACGTCTCCCGCCGCACCCTCGCCCTGACGGCCGGCGCCCACCGGATCACCGTCTCCGCGCACGGCGGGAGTGCCGGGCAGCGGCTGCGACTGCGGCACATCACCGGCGCCGGCCGCGCCGCCGACCGCGCCGACGCCGTCGCCGTCGCCGAGGCGGCGCGCTCCGTGGTCCTGTTCGCCCACGAGGACCCCGGCGACGGCGGCGAACGCACCACCCTGGGACTGCCCGGCGGGCAGGCGGCGCTCATCGAGGCCGTCACCGCCGTCAACCCCCGCACCACGGTCGTGCTCAACACCCCGTCCAGTACGACCATGCCCTGGCTCGCGGGCACCGGGGCCGTGTTGCAGATGTACCACCCGGGCCAGGAGGGCGCGGGCGCGACCGCGGACCTCCTCTTCGGGGACGCGGACCCGGGCGGCCGGCTCACCCAGACCTACCCGGCCGACGAACGGGCCCGCCCGACGGGCGCCGACCCGCGGCGTCGGCCCGCGACCGGTGTGCGCCGGGAGTACGCCGAGGGCGTGCACGTGGGCCACCGTTGGTACGACGCGCGGGGGGTGGCGCCGCTGTTCCCCTTCGGACACGGGCTCTCGTACACGACCTGGGCCTACGGGAAGCTCGACGTAGGGGCCCGACGCGGCGGGCTGCGGGTGGAGTTCACCGTTCGCAACACCGGCCGCCGCAAAGGCGTCGAGGTGGCGCAGGTCTACCTGGGCCCCTCCCCGGACCTGGCCCTGGAGCAGCCGGTGCGCGTCCTGGTGGGCTACCGGCGGCTCACCCTGGAGCCGGGGAGCGAGCAGCGGGTCACCGTGGACGTGGACGCGCGGGCGCTGTCGTGTTGGGACGCGGAGCGACAGGCCTGGGTGCCGGGTTCAGGCCGTCGCGAAGTGTTCGTCGGTCGTTCCTCGCGCGAACTGCCCCTGCGGGCAAAGACTGTGGTGAGGAGCGGGTGAGGAGCGGATAGGCTGCCCGTTCGGCGTGTCACGGGGGCGCGCCGGATGACGACTCGGGAGGACGTACCGGTGCACATCCAGGAATGGCTGGAGACGATTCCGGCGATCAGTGTCTACCTCCTGGTGGGGGTGGTCATCGGACTGGAGAGCCTCGGCATCCCGCTGCCGGGCGAGATCATCCTGGTCAGCTCGGCGCTGCTGGCCTCGCAGCACGGGGACATCGACCCGGTGGTCCTCGGCCTGTGCGCGATCGCGGGCGCGATCATCGGCGACTCCATCGGCTACGCGATCGGCAGGCGCGGCGGCAAGCCGCTGCTGGAGAAGCTCGGGCGGCGCTTCCCGAAGCACTTCGGGCCCGACCAGGTGGCGCTCGCGGAGCGATCCTTCGACAAGTGGGGCATGTGGGCCGTCTTCTTCGGCCGGTTCGTGGCCCTGCTGCGGATCTTCGCCGGGCCGCTGGCGGGCGTGCTGCACATGCCGTACTGGCGGTTCCTGGTCGCGAACGTGTTCGGCGGGATCCTGTGGGCCGGCGGCACCACCGCGGTCATCTACTCGGTCGGCGTCGTCGCGGAGCCGTGGCTGAAGCGGTTCTCGTGGCTGGCCCTCGTGGTGGCCCTGCTGATCGGCCTCACGGTCACGCTCGTCCTGCGCAGCCGGATGAAGAAGGCGGCGGCGGCCGCCCGCGAGGCCGCCGCGCCGGTCGCCGAGCCGGTGGCCGTCGCGGACTGACGCGTTCGCGGAGCGGACGGGGCACGGAGCGGCCGGGGCACGTGCCCCGGCCGACGCCGGCCCGTCCCGTCTCAGCCCTGCGGGGACACCGACGCCCGGTGCTGCTTCGCCAGCTCGTTGTACATCGCGGCGTTCAGTTTGATCCCCTCGCGCTCCTCGTCGGTGAGCGGGCGCCGGACCTTCGCCGGCACCCCGGCGACCAGGGAGCCGGGCGGGACCACCATGCCCTGCGGCACCAGGGCCTGGGCGGCGACCAGCGAACCGGCCCCGATCACCGCGCCGTTCAGCACCGTCGCGCCCATTCCGATCAGGCAGTCGTCCTCGACGGTGCACCCGTGCACGACGGCGTTGTGACCGATGGACACCCGCTCGCCGATGGACACGGGGAAACCGGGGTCGACGTGGAGCGTGCAGTTGTCCTGCACGTTGCTGTCGGCGCCGAGGACGATCGGGCCGCAGTCCGCGCGCAGCACGGCCGAGTACCAGACGCTCGCCCCGGCGCCGAGCGTGACGTCGCCGACCACGACCGAGGTGGGAGCGGTGAAGGCCGTCGGGTCCACCGACGGGTGCCGGTCGCCGACGGCCGCGACGAGGGCCTGGCCGTGGTTCGCCTGTGGGGTCATGCTCGTGCCTCTTCTTCCGTGCTCGCTGGAGCGGCCCCCCCTGACCGGCGGGGCCGCGGTTTTCCGGTCTGCCGCGCTACCGGCACCGTAGGGCACGCCCCGGCGGACGGTCGTGATGGGGTGAAGATCACAGGAACGGGGTCCGGACGCCCGGCGTGCGGCCCACTACCGTGGCCGGGTGCCGAAGAAGCAGAACACGTTCTCATCCCTGGCGGACCTGCCGGGTCGGGCCGCGAGCCGCGTGGCGCACGCCGGCTGGCGCTGGATGCAGCGCGCCGGGGCGGTCACCGCGCGGACCCCCGGGCGCCTGCGCTTCGGCGCGATCGGCGCCGGGACGCGGTTGGCCTTCCCCCAGGGCACCGTCTTCGGGGAGCGGTGGATCCGGCTCGGCGAGCACTGCATCATCGCCGAGCAGGTCACCCTGACCGCCGGGATGATGCCCGACCTCGATCTCGGCCCGGATCCCGTGCTGGTGCTGGGCAACGGCGTCGTCCTGGGCCGGGGCAGCCACGTCATCGCCGACACCCGGATCACCATCGGCGACGACACCTTCTGCGGTCCGGGGGTCTACATCACCTCCACGAACCACAGCTACGACGACCCGAACGAGCCCGTGGGCCGGCAGTGGCCCCGCAGCGCGCCGGTGGAGATCGGCCCCGGCTGCTGGCTGGGCACCGGCGCGGTGATTCTCCCGGGGGCCCGGCTGGGTCGCAACGTGGTGGTGGCCGCGGGGTCCGTCGTACGGGGCGAGGTGCCCGACCACGCGGTGGTGGCGGGGGCGCCCGCCCGGGTCGTGCGCCGCTGGGAGCCGGAGACCGGCTGGGTTCCCCCGCTGCGGACCCCGGCGCCGGTGCCGATCCCCGACGGGCTCACGTCGGAGCAGCTGCGGGGACTGGCGCTGTTGGCGGAGGCCGAGCAGAGCGGGGTCTGATCAGCCCGCGGCGAGCAGGACCGTACCGGCCAGCGCGAGCCCCGCGCCGGCCGCCTGGACCGTGCGCAACCGTTCCTTGAGCACGGCGAACGCGGCCAGCGCGGTGATCACCGGGTAGAGCGAGGAGAGGACGGCGGCCACCGTCACGGGTCCGTTCTGCGCGGCCAGGGAGTAGCTGCCGTTCGCCGCCACGTCCGCGAGGCCGACGAAGGCCAGCGCGGGCAGCATGCTCCACAGCACCCGGGGGCCGACGCCCTCGGGCAGGGCCGGGACCCCGCGCCGGACCTGTGCCCACAGGGCCGCGCCGCCCACCGCGACGTTGGTGACCCGCTGGACGAACAGGGCCAGGAAGAGCCCGGTCAGGGTCTCGGAGGCCTCCGAGATCAGGGCCATGACCGCGCCGAACCCGAAGGCGGCGACGAGGGTGAGGACGACCGCCTGCCGCTGTACGGGCGCTCCGCGCAGCTCGGGTCCGCCCGCGAGGACGATGCCGGCGAGGGCCACCGCGATGCCCGCGAACTGTCCGAGCCCGGGCCGCTCGCCCAGGGCCAGCCCGACCCCGACCGGTACCACCACTCCGACGGACCCGAGCGGGGAGACCACGCCCATCGGGCCCAGGGCCAGGGCCTTGTAGAAGGCGAGCATGGCGGCCGGTCCGACCAGGCCCGCGGCGACGGCGAACCACAGGTGCGGACCGGTCTCGTGCCAGGCGCCCGTGCCGAGCACGAGCGCGCCGAGGACGACGACGGCCACGAGCTGCGAGACCACGACCACCGTGAGCGCCGGTATGCGGCGGGTCAGGAGGCCGCCGCCGAAGTCGGCGAGGCCCCACAGGACGGCTGTGGCCAGGGCGAAGAGGGCGGTCATGACAGGAGCCTCGCAGTACAGTGTGATGAACGGTGCGGTGCAGCGTGTAGTACAGCGCAGGTTAGTTCAGTCTATTGAACTCTGTCATTCAAAATATTGGACGACTTCGGAATTTTGGACGGAACGGTGTCGGATCTCGAACAGCTCACCCAGGCGCTCGCCCGCAACCTCAAGCGGTGGCGGGGGGAACGCGGATTCACCCTGGACGCGCTGGCGGCCCGCGCGGGGGTCAGTCGCGGCATGATCATCCAGATCGAGCAGGCCCGTACGAACCCCAGCGTGGGCACCACGGTCAAGCTGGCGGACGCGCTCGGCGTCAGCATCACCACCCTCCTCGACCACGACCGCGCACCCGAGGTGCACGTGGTGCGGCCGGGCGAGGGGGTGCGGATGTGGTCCAGTGGCGCGGGGAGCCGGGCGGACATGCTCCTGGGCGACGACCGGCGCGGGCCGGTGGAGATGTGGATCTACCGCCTGGAGGCCGGGGACGGCACGGCCTCGGACCCGCACCCGGCGGGGACCTTCGAGATGCTGCACGTCACGGCAGGGGAGCTGACGTTGGTGATCGCCGACGAGAGCCACGTCGTCCCCGCCGGCGGCGCGGTCTCGTTCGAGGCGAACGTGCCCCACGCCTACCGCAACGAGGGGACCGAACCGATGGAGATGACCATGGCGGTGTCCATCCCGCCGGTCACCGGGGTGGCCGCGCCCCACTGACGCCACGACGTCGCCGCGGCCCGCCGCCCCTCACGGGGGCGCGGCGGGGCCGCGGCGGGCCGAGGTGGGGCGGGCCGGGCCGGGGCGGGGGCGTCGTCAGAGGGCGGGGATCTCGATGGCGGGGCAGCGATCCATGACCATGTCCAGCCCGGCCCCGCGGGTGCGCGCGAAGGCGGCCTCGTCGATCACGTCCAGCTGGAACCACACGGCCTCCGCGCCCACCGCGACCGCCTCGTCCGCGACCGCGCCGGCCAGCGCGCTGTTCACGAACACGTCCACCACGTCCACCTTGAACGGGATCTCCGCGAGCGAGGCGTAGCCGCGCTCGCCGTGGACCGTCTCGGCCTTCGGGTGGACCGGGACCACGCGCTTGCCGTAGCGCTGGAGCACGCGGGCCACCCCGTGGGCCGCCCGGTCCTCGTTGTTGGACAGGCCCACCACGGCCCACGTGTCGCCGAGTTCGGTGAGGATCCTGCGGATGGTTGCCGGGTCGCCGTACACGGGCGCCGCCTCCTGATGCCGTTCCGATGCCGTTGACCACCGGGGCGCCGGCGCGGCCTCGTCGAGGTCGCGCCGTCGTTCCGTCGTGGTGCTCGGCCGGTACAACCGGGCACACACCCGTCCGATTCCCGTCGGAACGGCCCGTAGGGTGGACGGGTGAAGGCAGACCAGTACGTGACGGTGGCCCGCGAGGGCGTGCACGAGTCGGAGATCAACCGCTCGCGCTTCCTGTGTTCCCTCGCGCCCGCCGCGACCGAGCGGGAGGCGCAGGAGTTCATCGCGCGCGTCCGCAAGGAACACCCCACCGCCTCGCACAACTGCTACGCCTACGTGATCGGCGCCGACGCCTCCGTCCAGAAGGCCAGTGACGACGGCGAGCCCGGCGGCACCGCCGGCGTCCCGATGCTCCAGATGCTGACCCGGCGCGACATCCGCTACGCGGTCGCCGTCGTCACCCGCTACTACGGCGGCGTGAAGCTCGGCGCCGGCGGACTCATCCGGGCCTACGGCGGAGTCGTCGGGGAGGCCCTCGACGTCCTCGGGACCGTCACCCGCCACCGCTACCGGCTCGCCACCGTCACCGTCGAGCACCAGCGCGCCGGCAAGACGCAGAACGACCTGCGCGCCACCGGCCGCGCCGTCCTGGACGTGCGCTACGGCGAGGCCGTCGCCATCGAGATCGGGCTTCCCGAGGCGGACGTCGAGGCCTTCCGGGCCTGGCTGGCCGACGTCACCGCGGGGACGGCGGGCTTCGAGCTCGGCGGCGAGGCCTACGGCGACGGCTGAGCACCGGGGTCCGTCGCCCGTCCCCGCTCCCGCCCGGGTGGGACCCGGGCCATGGCCGGGGCGCCGGGGACCGGCCGCGAAGGGGTTAGCCTGGAGGGTCGGTGCGGGGTCGCGCGCGGGTTCGCGTGCGGGGTCAAGAAGGAGAACGGGCGTGCGGGTCGGAGCGGTCGAGTGAAGTTCCTGCACACCTCCGACTGGCACCTGGGCCGCTCCTTCCACCGCGTGAACCTGCTGTCCGCCCAGGCCGCCTTCGTCGACCACCTCGTCGAGACCGTCCGCGAGCACGAGGTCGACGCCGTCCTCGTCGCCGGTGACGTCTACGACCGCGCCGTGCCGCCGCTGCCCGCCGTCGACCTCTTCGACCGGGCCCTGCACCGCCTCGCCGACATCGGCGTGCCCACCGTGATGATCTCCGGGAACCACGACTCGGCCCGCCGCCTCGGCGTCGGCGCCGGACTGATCGGCCGGGCCGGCATCCACCTCAGGACCGATCCCGCGGGCTGCGCCGACCCCGTGGTGCTGGCCGACGTACACGGCGACGTCGCCCTCTACGGGCTGCCGTACCTGGAACCGGCCCTGGTCAAGGACGAGTTCGCCGCGCCGAGGGTCAGCCACGAGGCCGTGCTGGGCGCGGCCATGGACCGGATCCGGGCCGACCTCGCCGGCCGGGCCCCCGGCACCCGTTCCGTGGTCCTCGCGCACGCCTTCGTCACCGGCGGACAGGCGAGCGACAGCGAACGCGACATCGCCGTCGGCGGGGTCGAGGCCGTGCCCGCCGACGTCTTCGACGGGGTCGACTACGCCGCCCTCGGCCACCTCCACGGCTGCCAGACGATCAACGAACGGGTGCGCTACTCGGGTTCCCCGCTCGCCTACTCCTTCTCCGAGGCCGACCACCGCAAGACCATGTGGCTCGTCGAGCTCGGTCCCGCCGGCGAGGTCACCGCCGAACGGATCGACACCCCCGTCCCGCGCCCCCTCGCCCGCCTGCGCGGACGCCTGGAGGAGCTCCTCGACGACCCCGCGCTCGCGGGCCGGGAGGACAGCTGGATCGAGGCCACCCTCACCGACACGGTCCGCCCCCAGGACCCGATGGCCCGCCTCACCAGCCGCTTCCCCCACACCCTCAGCCTCGCCTTCGACCCCGAGGGACGCGTCCAGGACGGCCCCGCCTCCTACGCCCGGCGCCTCAGGGGCCGCAGCGACCAGGAGATCGCCGAGGACTTCGTCGCGCACGTGCGCGGGGGCGGCCCCGCCGACGAAGCCGAGCGCGCCGTGCTGCGCGGAGCCTTCGACGAGGTGCGCGTCCAGGGCGCGCGCGAGGACAGCGGCCGGGAAGGCGACCGATGAGGCTGCACCGGCTGGAGGTCACCGCCTTCGGGCCCTTCGCCCAACCCCAGACGATCGACTTCGACGCCCTCTCCGGCGCCGGGATCTTCCTGCTGCACGGCCCCACCGGCGCCGGCAAGACCTCCGTCCTCGACGCCGTCTGCTACGCCCTCTACGGCTCCGTCCCCGGCTCCCGCCAGTCGCCCGGCACCAGCCTGCGCAGCGACCACGCCGCCCCGGACACCCCGACCGAGGTCACCCTCGAACTCACCGCCGGCGGCCGCCGCCTGGAGATCACCCGGCGCCCCGAGCAGGACCGGCCCAAGAAGCGCGGCACCGGCACCACCAAGGACAAGCCGCAGAGCCTGCTCCGCGAGCGCACCGCCGACGGCTGGACCGGGCTCAGCCGCTCCCACCAGGAGATCGGCGAGGAGGTCGAACAGCTCCTCGGCATGAGCCGGGAACAGTTCTGCCAGGTGGTGCTGCTGCCGCAGGGCGAGTTCGCGCAGTTCCTGCGCGCCGGCGCGGAAGCCCGCGGCAGGCTCCTCGGGCGGCTCTTCGACACCCGCCGCTTCGCCGCCGTCGAGTCCCTCCTCGCCGACCGCAGGCGCGCCGCCGAGGCCAAGGTGCGCGCCGGCGACGAGAAGGTGCTCGCCGCCGCCCAGCGCCTGGCCCAGGCCGCCGGCGACAGTCCCGACCTGCGGGCCTGGCCGCTGCCCGACCGGCAGCCCGGCGAACCCGGCCTCGCCGAGGCCGTCCGCGCCTGGGCGGCCGTCGCCCGCTGCTGGTCCCGGGAACGGCTCGTCGTCGCCGAGTACGCGCTGGCCGCGGCGGAGGGGCGCCACGTCGCCGCCCGGCGGGCCGCCGACGAGGAGCGGGAACTCGACCGTCTCCAGCACCGGCACGCCGAGACCACCCGCCGGGCCGCCCTCCTCGACGGGGCCGCGCCGGACCGCGCACGCGTACGGGACCTCCTGGACCGGGCCCGCCGGGGCGCCCTCGTGGCCCCCGCCCTCGAACTGCGCGGAGCCGCGGCCGCCGCCCACCTCACCGCCGCGCACGCCGAGGGCGTGGCCCGCTCCGAGCTGCCCCCGCCCCTCGCCGCCGCGGGGGCCGAGCAACTGGCCGTCGTGGAACAGCGGCTGCGCGAGGACCTCGGCGCGGTCGGCGCCGCCCGGCGGGCCGAACTGCGCAGCGCCGAGATCGGCCGCGAGCGCGCCACGCTGGACCGGGAGTCCCGCGACGCCGAGGAGCAGCGCCAGGAGTCCGCCGAGTGGCTCGCCCGCTGGGAGGCCACCAGGGCGGAACTCCAGGAACGGGTCGACGCCGCCCAGCAGGCACTCACCCTGGCCGAGCAGCTCGCAGGCCGGCTGGAGCCCGTTCGGATGCAGCTCACCGCGTCCCTGCGCCGCGACGCGCTCGCCGCCGACGCGACCGCCGCCGACGGCGAACTGCTGCGCGCGCGCGAGGAGTCCGCCGGCGCCCGGGAGCGCTGGCTGGAGCTGAAGGAGGCCCGGCTGCGCGGCATCGCCGCCGAACTGGCCGAGGCCCTGACCGCGGGCGAACCCTGCGCCGTGTGCGGGTCGGCCGACCACCCCGCCCCGGCCCGCCCCGCCGCCGGGCACGTCGACCGGGCCGCCGAGGACGCCGCCCACGCCCGCTTCGAACAGGCCGAGGAGCGCCGGGCCGGCGTCGAGCGCCGACTCGCCGCCCTGCGGGAGGCCGAGGGGGAAGCCGCCTCCGCGGCGGGCGAAGCCGGCACGGAGGAACTGCGCGCCCTCACCGCGGACCTGAGCGGACGGCACGCCGCCGCCCACGCGTCCGCGGCCGGCCTGCACACCGCCCGGGAGCGACTCGCCCGCGCCGAACGCGAGCACGAGGCGCGCGGCTCCGACCGGCTCGACGCCGAACGCCGCGCCGCCGCCCGCGCCTCCCGCCGGGAGGCCCTCGACCGGGAGCAGGCCTCCCTGGAAGCCGAACTGGTCCTCGTACGGGGCGACTCGCCCAGCGTCGCGGCGCGCGCCCGCACCCTGGAGGACCGCATCCGCATGGTCACCGGGGCCGCCGAGGCGCTGCGCCGGGCCGAGACCACCGCCGCCCGCCTCAAGGAGGCCGACGGGCAGCTCGCCGACGCCGCCTTCAAGGCCGGCTTCGACTCCGTCGACGCCGCGGCCGAGGCCGTCCTGCCCGAGTACGAGCGCACCGGCCTGCAACACCGCCTCGACGCCTGGCAGGCCGAGGAGGCCACCCTCGCCGAGCGCCGCGCGGAAGCGGACACCGCCCGCGCGGCTGCCCTGCCCCCCGCCGACCCGCGCGCCGCCGAGGAGGTCGAGGCCCGCGCCGCCGCCCGGCTGCGCGCCGCCGGCTCGACGGTCGACGCCGCCCGGCTGCGCCGCTCCGAACTGGACCGGCTCGCGCGGCAGATGGAGAGCGAACTGCGGGCCCTGGGCCCGCTGCGGGAGGCGTACGAGAGGGTGGCCCGGCTCGCCGGGCTCACCGCGGGCACCTCCGCCGACAACGAGCGCCGGATGCGCCTGGAGTCGTACGTCCTGGCCGCCCGGCTGGAGCAGGTCGCCGCCGCCGCGACGGTGCGGCTGCTGCGGATGTCGGGGGGCCGCTACACCCTCGTGCACTCCGACGCCCGCGCGGGCGGACGAGGCCGTTCCGGCCTGGGCCTGCACGTCGTCGACGCCTGGACCGGCAGCGAGCGCGACACCGCCACCCTCTCCGGCGGCGAGACGTTCTTCGCCTCGCTCGCCCTGGCCCTCGGCCTGGCCGACGTGGTCACCGACGAGGCCGGCGGCATGCGCCTGGACACCCTCTTCATCGACGAGGGCTTCGGCAGCCTCGACGAACAGGCCCTGGACGAGGTGCTCGACGTGCTGGACTCGCTGCGCGAACGCGACCGTAGTGTCGGCATCGTCAGCCACGTCGGAGACCTGCGCACCCGCGTCCAGGCCCAGCTGGAGATCGTCAAGCAGCGCGGCGGCTCGGTGGTGCGCCACCGCACGGCGGGGGTCACGGACTGATCGGACGCCGGGCCAGCGGGGACGAGTACACGATGCTGGTGGTCACCGGTCCGAGGCCGCCGATGCGGCCCGTGATCTCCTCCAGGTGGGACATGGAGCGGGCCGCCACCTTCAGCACGAAGCAGTCGTCGCCCGTCACGTGGTGCGCCTCCAGGATCTCGGGGGTCGCGTCGAGGAAGTCGTGGAAGGGCTTGTAATTGCCGTGCGGGTAGCGCAGCCGCACCAGCGCGAGGATGGTCTTGCCCAGCTTCTCGTGGTCGACGACGGCCGTGTAGCCGGTGATGACCCCGGCCTCCTCCAGCCGGCGCACGCGTTCGGTGACGGCGCTCGCGGACATGGACACGGTCCGGGCCAGCTCGGTGAAGCTCGCGCGGCCGTCCTCCTGGAGGGCCGCGAGGATCCGCCAGTCGGTGGCATCCGGGGTGTAGGGGGAATATCCGCTCATGGGGCAGGTCTAGCAGGGGAATCCCCGGGTGAACAAGCGGAAGGCCGGGGAAAGTGCCTTCCAGAAATGATCAACACTTCGTAGATTTCTGGCCATGACCACGACGCAGCCGCAGGCCACCGCCCCTACGACCGCCCCGACCACCTCCACGACGGCCTCGGCCTCCACGACCGCCGCCGTCGTGAACCCCGTGCTCCGCGTCCCCCCGGCGAGCCCGGCCGCCGCCGCCGCGTACTTCGCGGCGAGCCTCGCCTTCCACGCGGACGTCTCCGACGTGGCCGCCGCCTTCAAGGCGCACCGCGAGCAGGGCGCCGAGCTGGGCTTCCAGCTGATCGACTCCCGCTCCACCCCGTCCTGGGACCAGGCCCACGTGCCCGGCGCGATCCACCTGCCGACGGCCCTGATCCCCGAGCAGGCCGAGAAGCTCCTCGACAAGGACGTCCCCGTGGTGACGTACTGCTGGGGCCCCGGATGCAACGGCGGCACGCGCTCCGCCCTCGCCCTGGCCGAACTGGGCTTCCGGGTCAAGGAGATGCTCGGCGGCATCGAGTACTGGATCCGTGAGGGCTTCGAGGTCGAGACCTGGCAGGGCGCGCAGCGCCGGACCGAGGCCGACCCGCTGACCGCCCCCACCGACTCGGACGACTGCGGCTGCTGAACCCCGCGCGCGTACGCGGGCACGCACGGGCCGGCCGCCCCTCGTGGGAGCGGCCGGCCCTTCGGCGTGGCGGGCGCCGGGGCCCGCGGGCTCAGAGCTTGGAGAGCTCGTCCACGAGGTCGTCCAGGCCCAGCGAGCCCTGCGACAGCGCGGCCATGTGCCACGCCTTCAGGTCGAAGGAATCGCCGTGCGCGGCGCGGGCGTTGTCCCGACCCAGCAGCCAGGCGCGCTCACCCAGCTTGTACCCGATGGCCTGCCCCGGCATCGACAGGTAGCGGGTCAGCTCGCTCTCGACGAAGTCCCCGGGCCGCCCGCTGTGCAGCCCGAAGAACTCCTGCGCCAGGTCGACCGTCCAGCGCTCGCCCGGGTGGAAGGGGGAGTCCGCCGGGATCTCCAGCTCCAGGTGCATGCCGATGTCCACGATCACCCGGGCCGCGCGCATCATCTGGCAGTCGAGGTAACCCAGCCGCTGCTCGGCGTCCTTGAGGTAGCCCAGCTCGTCCATCAGCCGCTCGGCGTACAGGGCCCAGCCCTCGACGTTCGCGCTGACCATGCCCACGCCCGCCTGGTAGCGGGACAGCCGGTCCGCCACGTGCGTCCACTGCGCGAGCTGGAGGTGGTGGCCCGGAACGCCCTCGTGGTACCAGGTGGAGACCAGGTCGTACACGGGGAAGCGGGTCAGGCCCATCGTCGGCAGCCAGGTCCGGCCGGGACGCGAGAAGTCCTCCGACGGGTTCGTGTAGTACGGGGCGGCCGCGCCGCCCGCCGGGGCGATCATCGACTCGACCCGCTTGACGCGCTCGGCGAGTTCGAAGTGGGTGCCGTCGAGGTTCTCGATGGCCTCGTCCATCAGGCCCTGGAGCCAGTCCCGGACCTCCTCGACGCCCTCGATGTGGGTGCCGTGCTCGTCCAGGTGGCGCAGCGCGTCCCACGGGTTCGGGTCGCCCGGCAGGATCTTGGCGGCCTCGGCCTTCATCTCCGCCAGCAGCCGGTGGTACTCGCTCCAGCCGTAGGCGTAGGCCTCGTCCAGGTCGAGGTCGGTGCCGTTGAAGTAGCGCGCCCAACGGGCGTAGCGGGCACGACCGACCGGGTCCGGGGCGTCCGCGACGGCCGGGGCGTACACGTCGCGCACCCAGTCGCGCAGTTCGACCACGGCCGCCGTGGCACCGGCCGCCGCCGCGTCCAGCTCCGCGCGCAGCGACTGCGGGCCGCCGGCCGCGAACTCGTCGAAGAAGGCCGGGGTGTCGGCGTCCTCGCCCGCCCAGGTGGTGAGCTGCTCGACGAAGGTGGCGGTGGGGCGCGGGCTGCCGGGCAGGCCCCGCTCCAGTCCGAGCGCGAGGCTCTCGCGGTAGCCGGCGAGGGCGGCCGGTACGGCGCGCAGTCGCTCGGCGATCGCGGTCCAGTCCTCCTCGGTGTCGGCGGGGGTGAGGGTGAAGACCTCGCGGACGCTGTGCGCCGGGGAGTGGATGTTGCTGACCGCGCGCAGGTCCTCGTCGGCCTCGTACACGGCGATCTCGGCGCCCAGGCGCTCGCGCAGCAGTCGCGCGCAGCGGCGCTCGATCTCGGTGTCGGCGCCGGGCAGCGCCTCGGCGGCGTCCAACCGGGCGAGGGTGGCGCGCCACAGGTCGGCTGCCGCCGCCCGACCGGCGGGGGAGAAGTCCGGCAGGCTGCGGGAGCTTTCGGCGACTCCGAGGTAGGTGCCGGTGATCGGGTCGAGGGCGACGAGATCGTCGACGTAGGCGTCGGCCACCTGGCGGGGCAGAAGGGCCGCTTCGGTGCTGTGGAGGGTCTCAGACATGCCGCCATCTTCGTATGCGGGACGCCCCCGCGTCATCACCATGGGATCTTCGTCTCCTGACGGATCGAGGGGTCCGCGCGGGGGCGGACCCCTCGAAGGGTCGGGACGGGCGGGCCGGGACGGGGCGGGTTCGCGGCGGAGCGGTCCGGCGCGGGGTTCAGTGTCCCGGGTGCGCAGCGGTCCCGTACGCGGTCCGCTCGGCCGTGGCCTCGTGGGGCGGGCGGGGGCCGACGGGGGGCGCGTCCAGCCGGGCCGTGATCACGAGGGTGCCCTCCTCGATCTGGTAGTCGAGGGGCAGGCCCAGGCCGCGCATGGCCGCGACCATGCCGGTGTTCGACGCCCGGGTGACGGCGTAGACGCTGTCGCAACCGGCCTCGACGGCCATCGCCAGCAGGCGGCGCAGCAGTTCGGAACCGATGCCGCGGCGCTGCCAGTCGTCCTCGATGAGCAGGGCCACCTCGGTCTCGTCGCCGTCCCAGAGCAGGTGGCCCAGGGCGACGAGCCGGCCGGAGGCGGTGGTGGCGGCGAGGGTGCGGCCGAAGCGGGGGCTCAGGAGGTGGCCGAGGTAGCGGTCGGCGTCGGCGACCGGCCCGTGGTAGCGCAGACCGAGGGTGCGCTCGCTGCACCGGTCGTGCATCGCGCGGGCGGCGTCGAGGTCGGAGCCGTCGGCGCGGCGCACGGTGATCTCGTTGCCCTCGGGCAGGGTCAGGACGTCCTGGCCGCGCGGGACGCGCGGGCCCAGGCGGGCGTCGAGCTCGACCAGGGCCCGGGCGCGGGCGAACTCGCTCGGGGTGAACGGCAGGTAGGGGCGCTCCACGGTGATCGCGCCGCCCGAGGGGTCGCGCAGGCGCATCACCGTGGCCTCCAGGACCCCCTCGACGGGGGCGTCGGCGCCCGCGTTGGGGCGGCCCGACAGGGTCGTCGCGGGGATCGAGTGGATCGTGCAGCGGCCCAGCAACTGGCGCAGCGCGAGCGGCAGCTCGGCGGCGTCCAGGGCGGTGCGGGTCGCCAGGCCCAGGACCCGGGTGGGGGTGTCCACCAGGTCGTGGGCGTCGGCGCGTTCGATCCAGGTGCTGCGGCCGCCGGCGCGGGCGACGGCCCGCGTCAGCTCGGCGGACGCCAGCTCCCGCGGGGCGCGCAGCAGGAACTCGTCGACCGTACCGCCCTCCGGCAGCGGGTGGGTCTGGAGCGTCAGGATGTCCACCCCGAGACCGGCCAGGACGGTGCAGAGCGCGGCCAGGCTGCCGGGCTCGTCGCGCACCGTCGTCCGCATCCGCCACAACGCGTCCGTCGTGCCGCCGGCGCGCGCCTGCGGGGCGTCGCCGCGCGGCCCGGGATCGGAGGGCGCCGTGTCCGCGGGAGGCGGCGCATGGCTGTGCCGGCGCGCCCACCAGGTGTGGAAAGCGGCCGTGACCAGGAGCGCCACGGCCGAGGCGACGAGCAGGACCGGGCCCTTCGGGCCGTGGACGACGAGGTTCGCGATGCCGTCGGCCACCGCCACGGCGCAGAAGAGCGCGGCGAGCTCGACGAGATCGCGGCGCCAGTGGTGGCGGTGGTGGGGGCGGTGGGGGGCGTCGGCATTGAGTTTGGTCATGGACTCACTGTGGACGCGGGGTGTTGCGTGATCACGAACGTTCTGTGACCGATGGGTTAAGCGTCGATCTGGCCCGTTTCACCCAGTTTTCCGGCTGAATTCCCCGGACGGGTTCCCCGGCTCGGGCCCCCGTCCACCTCTTCGGCGCGCCCCGCCTTTGCCTATGCCTCCGGCTGGCCGACGCGACCGGGTCGGAGGGTTTTTGTGAAGAGTACGCCACCCCCTTGGCGGCGCAGCCGGACGGTGAGCTCGCCGCTGTCGCCGTCGATGTCGACCTCGCCGTAGTACGGGGGGTTCTCGGCCGGGGACATGTTGGCGACCTTCGCCGACTCCACGAAGGCGGTCCGCGGCCCGAAGGTGGCGTCGAGCCGACCGGCGGGGAAGGCGCCCGCCCCGATGGGGCCGGAGACGAACTCCCAGAACGGCGCGAAGTCGCCGAAGGCGGCCCGCTCGGGCGCGTAGTGGTTGGCGGCGGTGTAGTGGACGTCGGCGGTGAGCCAGACGGTGCCGGTGATGTTCCGGTGCTTGATGTGGCGCAGGAGTTCGGCGATCTGGAGCTCCCGGCCGAGCGGGACGCCCGGATCGCCCTGTGCGACGGCCTCGAAGTTCGTCGCACCGTCGGGGACGACGATCCCCAGCGGCATGTCGGCCGCGATCACCTTCCACGTGGCGCGGGAGCGCGAGAGCTCCCGCTTGAGCCAGGCCAGTTGTTCCGGGCCGAGGATGCCGATCGGGTCCTCGGCCCGGCGGCCCGGCGAGTTGGCGTCGCGGTGGGTGCGCATGTCCAGGACGAAGACGTCGAGCAGCGGACCGTGGCGCTGCACCCGGTACATCCGGCCCTCGGCGCGACCGCCCCGCAGGTCGGTGACCGGGAAGTACTCGCCGAAGGCCTGGCGGGCGCGGGCGGCGAGGGTGTCGACGTCCTTGACCGTGTAGCGGGGGTCGTCGATGAGCTGGCCCGGGTACCAGTTGTTGCGCACCTCGTGGTCGTCCCACTGCGCGAGCACCGGGACCTGGGCGTAGAAGTCGCGCAGGTTGCGGTCGAGCAGGTTGTAGCGGAAGTTCCCGCGGAACTCGGCGAGCGTCTCGGCGACCTTCGCCTTCTCCTCCGTGGTCACGTTGTGCCAGATGCGGCCGTCGGGCAGGGCGACGGACGCCTGGAGCGGGCCGTCGGCGTAGATCGTGTCCCCGCTGAAGAGGAAGAAGTCCGGGTCGCGCAGTCGCATCTCGTCGAAGACGCGGTAGCCGCCGAGTTCCGGGTTGATGCCCCAGCCCTGTCCGGCGAGGTCCCCCGACCACAGGAAGCGCACGTCGTGGCGGCGGGAGACCGGGGTGGTGCGGAAGGTCCCGCGGACCGGTTCGCCGGAGCGGCGCGGGTCGTCGGGGTCGGTGAGCACGACCCGGTAGTGGATCTGACGGCCGGGCGGCAGGTCGCGCAGGGTCGCGGTGCCGGTGTGGTCGGTGGCGGGGCCGAGGAAGGGGCCCTCGTGCCGGCGGACGCCGTAGCGGAACGATTCGCTCGGCGAGGTCTCCACGTGCATCCGGGCCGGACGGTCGGAGCGGGTCCACACGGTCGCCGAGTGGGCGGTGATCTCGCCCGACTGGGTGCCCCACAGGGCGGCCGGGCGCCCGGAACGCACGAAGGCGGCGGACCGGGCGGAGGCGGCGGCCAGGGCGGGCGCCGCGTAGGCGGTGGACAGGACGAGGCCGAGGGGGACGGCGAGCGAACCGCCGAGCAGGGTCCGTCGGGTGTGCGGCAGGGGTGCCATCGGTTGCGTCTCCAGGGGCCGGCGGGGGTGGGCCGGGCCAGTGTGCCGCCGCACACCGGACCGGCCGCGTCTCCCGTGCGAACCGGGGATGAACAGCCGTCAGCAGGTCATCGGCGGTCGGCCGCGGCCCCCTCGCCGGCGCCGGGCGCCGGGCCGGAATCCGCCGCGCGGGCGGTGTCGAGGACGACGCGGGCCACGAGCGCCGGGTCGTCGTGCATCGGCACGTGCCCGCAGCCCGGCAGACGCACCAGCCGCGCCCCGGGGACCGTGTACTTGGCGCGCACCCCCTGGCGCGGCAGGAGCAGCCGGTCGCCCGAGCCCCAGGCGATGGTGACGGGCAGGTCCGGCACGTCCGCGGTGAACCGTACGGAGCCGCCCGCGGCCAGCGTCCGCTCGAAGCCGGTCGCGCCGCGCAGGGCGAGGGTCTCGGCGACGACCGCCTCGGGCGCCCGGCGCGCGGGGCGGGCGTAGATGGTCCCGGTGAGCGCCGCGCGGCCGGCGGCGCTGCGGGAGAGCCGCTCCAGGAGGGGCAGGGGCAGCGCGCGGGCGCCCACGCGCATGGCCCGCAGGGCGGTGAAGGCGTAGCGGCGCTCCGTCTCCGTCCAGAAGCCGGCCGGGGAGAGCGCGGTGACCGAGCGGGCCAGGCCGACGCGACCCATCTCCAGGGCGAGCAGCCCGCCCAGGGAGTTGCCCGCGACGTGCGGCGTCGTCACGCCGAGCGCGGAGCACAGCGCGCCGAGCGCCGGGGCGATGGTGTCGAGGTCGTAGGGGACGCCTTCGGGCAGCGGGTCGGAGGCGCCGAAGCCCGGCAGGTCGACGGCGATGACCTCGTACTCGGCGGCCAGGAGGTCCGTCACGGGGTGCCAGGCCTGGAGGTGGTGGCCGATGCCGTGCAGGAGGAGGAGCGGTTCGCCGGCGCCCTTGCGCTCGTGGGCGAGGGTGACGGTGCGGGGGCCCGTCGGCGAATCGATCGGGAAGGAGACCGTGGCGGTCATGCTGCTCCTCGTCGGGGGGACGCGTGCGAGACGGATCGTCAGGAGTGACTGCCCCCATGATTACCGCCCGGTAGCCTGCCGCTACAAGACGTCGGCGCTGTGCGCGCTCCGCTGCGCCGGGTGGGGTGCGGGGCGGTCCGCGGGCTCGCGTGCGGGCTGGGGCCGGCGAGGCCTGCGGGGTGGGGGTGGCGCGGGCGGAGAGGGCGGCGACACCTTCCGGACGCCTTGCGGCATGTTTCGGTCGTCTCCCGGACGTCTTCCGGCCGTAAGGGGTGAGGGCGAGAACATCCTGTGAACGCCTTGCTACATATGCCCGATCTGCCCGGCAAAGCGGCGAGCATTGGTCTTGACCAAGGGGGTGCGCCGTCCTATCGTCGCAGGGATAGTGCAGGAACCTTTAATAAACAAGGGCGCGGAACTGCGGCGCGAAACCGCGGCTCGCACACGGCGACAGCGGCGATTGCAGGAGGAGTCAGGGTGGGGACCACGCAGCTCGAATCGGTGCCGGAGCCGAAGTACTGGCACCTCAAGAACGTGCTCAGCGAGGCGCTCGACCAGGACTTCGCCGTCGGTGAGGTCCTGCCGAACGAGCGAGAGCTCGCCGCGCGCTTCGGAGTCGCCCGCGCCACCCTGCGACAGGCCCTGGAGCAGCTCGAACTGGAAGGCCGCCTCCAGCGCCGGCGCGGTGTCGGCACCACCGTGGCCCCGCCGCGCGTGGGCGTCGCCGTCGGCAGCCCGCAGCACAGCTGGCCCGGTGAGGTCGTCGACGGCTGGGAGCCGGTGGACGCCGTCGAGTGCATCCCCACCGCCGCCGTACTGAAGCTCCTGGGCACCGCCCCCGACCAGGCCGTCCACACCGTGCGCCGCACCCGCGTCACGCAGGGCCAGGCCGTCGCCGCCGAGCTGCTCTACGTGCCCGCCGGCTCTGTGCCCGGCCTCTCCGCGATCGACGCCCCCGCCGGCGCGGCACGTGCCCGGGCCGTGCTGCGCGAACTCCAGCGGCTCGCGCTCGACGGGCAGGACCGCTCGGTCGAGCTGGGCTCCGCCCGCGCCGACGACGCCAAGGAACTCGACCGCCTCCCCGGCGCTCCCGTGCTCGTCGTGACCACCCGCTACTTCACCGCCGAGGGCACCGCGGCCGTCTCCGTGGCCACCTACCGCGCCGACACCTGCCGCCTGACCTTCGGGGACTCCGGCGTCGAGATCACCGAGACCCGCGCCGCCTCCTGACGCGTCCGAGACCCCACCGGGCCCGTAGCACCCCTTCGGGCCCCCGGCCCCCTCGGGCCCCCGCCCCACCGCGCCCGACGGGCCCGGTGGGGTCTCGCGTTTCCGGGCCCGGGTCGTGCGGGCCGGGTCGTGCGGGCCCGTCGGGCGCGCACGGGGGATCGGGGCGATCGGGGGAGTCGGTGGGGTGGCGCCGGGCCCGGGCCGCGCGGGGGCGGGTGTGTGGGCGGGCCCGCCCCCGGCCCGGCCCGGCCCGCACCCGGCCCGGCACGGCCCGCGCCGCGCCGGGTGCGGGGGATCGGGGCGTCAGCGGCGGGCCGTGACCGTCCGCTCCACCGCGAACAGCTCCTCTTCCACGTGGTCCAACGCCAGCCGCAGCGCCCCGGTGGCCACCGCGGCCTCCCCGAGCAGGGACAGTGCCACCCGGGGCGGGCGCAGGCAGTACCGTTCCAGCTCCCGGCGCAGCGGATCCAGCACCCCGTCCAGGCCGGCCGCCCAACCTCCGACGACCACCAGCTCCGGGTCCATGGCCAGGACGAGGGCGGCCACGTCGTGCACGAGCCGCTGGATGAACCGCTCCACGGCGGCCACCGCTTGTTCGTCTCCGCGCCTGGCCTTGGCGAAGACCTCGGCCACCGCCTGCTCGTCCAGCGGGTGCAACGGTTCACCCGTCGTCGACAGCAGCCGCTCCGGAGTGACCTCACGGCCCAGCAGGTGCAGGGCCCCGATCTCTCCGGCCGCGCCCCCGAAGCCCCGGTGCAGTCGGCCGCCGATCAGGGAGCCGGCGCCGGGGCTGAGGCCGGCCATGACGAACACCATGTCGTCGATGCCCCGCCCCGCGCCCTTCCAGTTCTCGGCTACCGCCGCCGCGTTGGCGTCGTTCTCCACCCGGACCGGGCAGCGGAACGAGCGCCGCAGCCGCTCGCCGAGCGGCAGCCCCGTCCAGCCGGGCAGTGCGGTCCCGAGCCGGACCGTCCCGTCCGCCTCCACGATGCCGGGGCTGCCGACGCCGACGGCCCGCAGCGAATCGCGGGGGATCCCGGCCCGGCGCAGCAGATCGGCCACCGCCGCCCTGACCCGCTCCAGGCGCTCGTCGGTGGACGCGTTCTCGGCGACGTCCTTGGTCCCGGCGCCGATCACCCGGCCGTCCAGGCCCGAGAGCAGGACGGCGACGCGGTGCGAGCCGATCTCGATGCCCAGCAGGTGTCCGGCCTCGGCGCGGAAGCGGAACCGACGGGCGGGCCGCCCCTGTCGGCGCGCGCCCTCCTCCGCGTCGGCCTCGACGACCAGCCCGGTGCCGATCAGTCCTTCCACGACGCCTTCGACCGTCGGTCGGGAGAGCCCCGTGACGCGCGTCAGATCGGTGAGGGTCGGCGATTCGGCCGCCCGCAGTGCCCGGAGCACCACGGCCGAATTGATGCGCCGGAGCAGAGAAGGATCCCCGCCGGTCAGCTGCCCCAACGTGTGTCCTCCCAGCTAGCGGCCCTGTCAGCCGGATCGTACTGCCCGTCCGGCGTCGCTGCGAGACGCGACCCCCCGTCGGTCGGAATCGGCCGCGTCCCTCAGGCCGGAGAGACGAATCCGGACTCGTACGCGGTGATCACGGCCTGGGTGCGGTCCCGGGCCCCCAACTTGCCCAGAATGGCGCTGACATGGGACTTCACCGTTTCCGTGCCGACGATCAGCTCGCCCGCGATCTCCACGTTGGTCAGCCCGCGCGCCATCAGCCGCAGGACGGCCTCCTCGCGGTCGGTGAGCGCCGCCCGCTCCAACACGGCCCGGGCCTGCCGGTTTCCGTACTCGGCCGCGAGGGCCCGGACGGCCGCCGGGAACAGCAGCGTCTCCCCCTCCGCCACCAGCCGGACGGCGTGCACGATCTCCGAGGGCCGGGCCCGCTTGAGCAGGAACCCGTCCGCGCCGGCGCGCAGCGCCTGGTAGACGTACTCGTCGTTCTCGAACGTGGTGACCACGAGGATCTTCGGGGGCGAGTCCACCGACCTCAGGACCGCGCGGGTGGCCTCGATCCCGTCGAGCAGCGGCATGCGTACGTCCATGGCCACCACGTCCGGACGCAGGCTGCGCACGAGGGGGATGACGGAGGCGCCGTCGGCGGCCTCGCCCACCACCTCGATGTCGGGCTGGGAGTCCAGGACGGCGCGCAGACCCGCACGCACCAGGGGCTCGTCGTCAACGAGCAGTACGGTAACCGGCATCGGGTCAGCGTATTCGCTCCAGCGGGAGCCGGGCGCGCACCCGCCAGGCGTCCTCGTGGGGGCCGGTCTCGGCCTCGCCGCCCAGCAACGCGGCCCGCTCCCGCATCCCGCGCAGCCCGCTGCCGCCGCCCGCGGTGACCGCGACGCGCTCCGGCATCGGGTTCGTCACCTCCAGGAGCAGCCGCCGCCCGGTCATCTCCACCCGTACGCGGACGGGAACGGGCCCGCAGTGGCGCAGCACGTTCGTCAGGGCCTCCTGCAGGATCCGGTAGCCCTCCCGGGTCACCGGGCCGGGCAACTTCTCCAGTGGGCCGATCAGTTCGGCGTCCACCTCGGCTCCCGAGGCGCGCGCCGACTCCAGCAGTCGGTCGGCCTCGGCGAGGGTGGGCCGCTGCGACGGAGGCCGCGACGACTCGCGCAATACCAGCAGCACCCGTTCGAGGTCCTCCAGGGCGGCGCGGCCCGTCTCCTCGATCGCGTTCAGCGCGCGGTCGGTGAACTCCGGGTCGCCGGCGGCCCGGGCGGCTCCCGCCTGGACGACGGCCACGGTGAGCGCGTGCCCGATGGAGTCGTGCAGCTCGCGTGCGATGCGGGTGCGCTCCAACAACTGTTCCGTGCGCGCTTCCAGGACCGTCAGCCGCTCGGCCGCCGAGGGCCCCAGCAGCCGGCGGGCGATCGTGGTGATCACCTCCCCGAGGACGACGACGACCACGAGCAGGACGACGAGCGGCACCGGCGCCAGGAGCGCCGCCGCCCAGCGCGGCGGCGTGAAGGGCAGGGCCGGGTCGTCCGTCAGGGGTTGGCCGAGCGCGGTCGCGACGAGCTCCACGGACATCACGGGCAGCATGACGGTCGCGAACATGGCGGCCCCCGCCACCAGCAGCCGTATCTCCAACCACAGCACGGTCCGCCAGCGGTCGCCCCAGTGGGCCGACGGGCGGCCGCTGATCGTGTCGTCCTCGACGCCGTCCTCCCGCGGGGTCAGCAGGAACCGCGCCTGGAGCCCCTCCGCCAGCCGCACCCACGGGACGAAGCCGAAGGGTATGACGAGGAGCAGCGGCATCCACGGCCATCGGGGATTGATGAACATCCACACGGCCAGGAGCAGCAGGGGAACGCACAGGTGCAGCCAGCGCGAGTACGTCACCGGCCGGAGCGGGGCGCGGAGCATTCGGATCATGCGCCCATCCTGGCAGGGGCGCCCCGGCGGGCGTCTCCCCCACGTGGGGGAGACGCCACCCTCGCACGGGGGAGGAAAGGGGGAGGGGCCGGCGGGGAATCTGGAGCCATGAACCGCATCGAGATCCGCGAACTGACCAAGGACTACGGCACCCACCGGGTCCTCGACCACATCACCTTCGACGTCCTGCCCGGCCGCGTCACGGGTTTCCTCGGGCCGAACGGCGCCGGGAAGTCCACCACCATGCGCCTGCTGTTGGGCCTCGACCGACCCACTTCCGGGAGCGCCACGATCGGCGGCCGTCCTTTTGCCTCCCTCCGCGACCCGCTGCGGCAGGTCGGGGCCCTCCTGGACCCCCAGGCGGCCCACGGCGGGAGAAGGGCCCGGGACCACCTGCTCATGCTCGCCGTCAGCAACGGCATCCCCGCCCCACGGGTGGACGAGGTGCTGGAGCGGGTGGGCTTGGCGTCCGTGGCCCGGCGCCGGGTCGGTACCTTCTCGCTCGGCATGCGCCAGCGTCTGGGCATCGCCGCCGCCCTCCTGGGCGACCCGGGCGTGCTGTTGCTCGACGAGCCGACCAACGGCCTCGACCCCGAGGGCATCATCTGGATCCGCGAGCTGATGCGGGGCCTGGCCGCCGAGGGCCGGACCGTCCTGGTCTCCAGCCACCTCATGGCCGAGTCCGCCTCCTTCGTCGACCACCTCGTGGTGTTGGGCGCCGGCAGGCTCCTCGCCGACACCCCGATGAGGGAGTTCCTCGACGCCCGGAGCAGTCCCAGGGCGCGCCTGCGGACCTCGGAGCCGGCCCGGCTGGAGGCGGCGCTGGCCCGTGAGGGCTTCGCGATGGTCGCGGGAGAGGACGGGCGTTGGACCGTCGAGGGCATACGGGCCGAGCGCATCGGTGCCCTGGCCGCCCGAGAGGGCATCCCCGTCCTCGAACTCGCCGACGAGCGAGCGTCGCTGGAGCAGGCCTACCTCGACCTCACCGCCGACCGTACGACCTTCGTCGCCACCGGCATCTGAATCGGATCGGAGCAACCGCCTTGACCACCAACGCCCTGCCCAACCTGCCCGTCCTGCGATCGGAATGGATCAAGATACGTTCGGCCCGATCGGTCCTCGCGTCGTTGGCGGCCGTCTTCGTCGCCACCGCCGGCGTCACCGTGCTGACCGCCGCGGCCATCGGGACGTCGGAGCCGGACGCCCTGGGACCGGACCGCCTCCTCGGCGCCTTCTTCGGGATCAACTTCGGTCAGATAGCGGCCATCGCGTTCGGCGCCACCGCCTTCGCCGGCGAGTTCCGCGAAGGGGCCCTTCGGGTCTCGTTGACCGCCGTGCCCAACCGGACGCGCCTGTACCTGTCCAAGGTCGTGACCGTCGCCGTGCTCTCCCTCGTCGTCGGCCAGGTCACCGGGGTCGTCACCTTCCTCGGCGGGCAGGCCCTCATGGGGCAGTACGCCCTCGACCTCGGCGATCCGGGCACGCTGCGGGCCGTGTTCGGAAGCGGGATCTACCTGACGCTCATCGCCCTGCTGTCGGCCGGGCTGACCGCGCTGACGCGCAGCGGAACCCTCGTGATGGGTCTGCTCATACCCCTGCTGCTGATCGTGCCGTTCGTCGTCGGAGAGGTCTCGGGCGGGGCGGGGGAGTTCATGCCGGACCGGGCCGGACAGTTGGTCATGCGGCTGGAGACGGACGGCCTGCTCGGCCCCTGGAGCGGTCTCGGGGTGACGGCGCTGTGGGCCCTCGTGGCCCTGACCGCGGGATGGATCGCCGTACGGCGTCGGCCGGCATGACGCCGGGCCAGTTGTCAGTGGTCGCCGAAATACTGACGGTATGACCACGGCAGCGCATCTCGACCTGATCGACCGCTTGCTGGTCCAGGGCTTCCCGGACCGGCAGGTCCGGCTCGGCTGGCACAGCAGTGGGCCCGGCCACCATCTGGCCCTGCTCGACGGGACCGCGGACTTCTGGGAGGACGACGGCTCGCGGCGGGCCGAGGAGACCGAGCGGATCGCCGCCGACTACGGATTGCTCGTCCGGGCCTTGACCCGTGGCCGGGGGGCGCCGCAGATCTTCACCCTGTCCGCCCCCGGAGAGGGAGACTCCCACGGGGGAGGCGCGGCCGGGGAGGCGCAGACGGCGCAGCCGTGGGAGGAGCTGGGCGCCACCACCGACCACGTGCACCTGTGGCGGATCGAGGAACGGTGGCTGGTGGTCTGCGTGGCGCGGGGTGGGGAGGAGGACCCCTACCTGTTGATGGCGGCGGTCACCGTGGCGGACCCGCCGTAGCGGCTCAGCCGAGGGAGCCGGCCGACCCGGTCGGGCCGGCTCCGGGGACCGGCCCCCGGAGCCCTCAGGGGGCTTCCCGGCCCTCGGCCGCCGCGCGTAGCCGGCCGTACTCGGCGGCCATGGAATCCGCGGTCCAGTGGGCGTTGAGCCCGCTGGGGTTGGGCAGGGCCCAGATCCGGGTGGAGCCGATGGTGCGCTCCTGGGGGCCGATGAGGGCCTTCCTGTCCTGGAAGGCGGTGCGGTATGCGGTCACGCCGACCACGGCCAGCCACTGCGGGCGCAGCCGTTCGACCTTCGCCGTCAGGATCCGGCCGCCCTCGCGGAACTCCTCGGCGCTCAGCTCGTCGGCGCGGGCGGTCGCCCGGGCCACGACGTTGGTGATGCCCAACCGGTAGGAGAGGAGCTCCTCCTGTTCCTCCGGGGCCAGCCGGCGCGGAGTGAAGCCGGACAGGTGGAGGACCGGCCAGAAACGATTGCCGGGGCGGGCGAAGTGGTGGCCCGTCGCGGCGGAGAGGAGACCCGGGTTGATCCCGCAGAACAGCACACGCAGACCGCCCGCGACCACGTCCGGGAGGACGCGGTCGCGGGCGGCTTCGAGCTCGTCGGGGGTCAGAGGATCGACCCCGGCGCGTACCCGGCGGCCTCCGGGTGCTCCTTGGCGATGGCCTCGATCCGCGCGACCACGGTGGCCACCTGATCGCCGGCGGCGCCCGTGAAGGACAGCTTGTCGGCCATGAGGGCGTCCAGCTGCGCACGGTCCAGCGGCATCCGCTCGTCGGCCGCCAGCTTGTCCAGCAGCTCGTTGCGCTCGGCGCCCTGCTCGCGCATGGCGAGCGCGGAGGCCACCGCGTGCTCCTTGATGACCTCGTGCGCGGCCTCGCGGCCCACACCGGCGCGCACCGCGCCCATCAGGACCTTGGTGGTGGCCAGGAACGGCAGGTAACGGTCCAGCTCGCGGGCCACGACCGCCGGGAAGGCGCCGAACTCGTCGAGGACCGTCAGGAAGGTCTCCAGCAGACCGTCGAACGCGAAGAACGCGTCGGGCAGGGCCACGCGGCGGACGACGGAGCAGGAGACGTCGCCCTCGTTCCACTGGTCGCCGGCGAGCTCGCCCGTCATCGAGGCGTAGCCGCGCAGGATGACCATGAGGCCGTTCACGCGCTCGCAGGAGCGGGTGTTCATCTTGTGCGGCATCGCGGAGGAGCCGACCTGGCCGGGCTTGAAGCCCTCGGTGACCAGCTCGTGGCCGGCCATCAGGCGGATCGTCTTCGCGATGGAGGACGGGGCGGCGGCCAGCTGCACGAGGGCGGTGACCACGTCGTAGTCCAGCGAGCGCGGGTAGACCTGGCCCACGGAGGTGAAGGCCTGGGAGAAGCCGAGGTGGGTGGCGATGCGCTGCTCCAGGTCGGCCAGCTTCGCGGCGTCGCCGCCCAGCAGGTCGAGCATGTCCTGGGCGGTGCCGACGGGGCCCTTGATGCCGCGCAGCGGGTAGCGCTCCAGCAGGTTCTCCAGCCGGTCGTAGGCGACCAGCAGTTCGTCGGCGGCCGTCGCGAAGCGCTTGCCCAGGGTGGTCGCCTGCGCGGCCACGTTGTGGGAGCGACCGGCCATGACCAGCTCGGCGTGCTCACCGGCCAGCTTGCCGAGGCGGGCCAGGACGGCCACCGTGCGGTCGCGGGCCAGTTCCAGGGAGAGGCGGATCTGGAGCTGCTCGACGTTCTCGGTCAGGTCGCGGGAGGTCATGCCCTTGTGGACGTGTTCGTGGCCGGCGAGGTCGTTGAACTCCTCGATGCGGGCCTTCACGTCGTGCCGGGTGACCTTCTCGCGCTCGGCGATGGAGGCGAGGTCGACGGTGTCCAGGACGCGCTCGTAGTCGGCGAGGGCGGCGTCCGGGACCTCGATGCCGAGGTCCTTCTGGGCGCGCAGCACGGCGAGCCACAGCCGCCGCTCCAGCGTCACCTTGTACTCGGGGGACCACAGGACGGCGAGCTCCGCAGACGCGTAGCGGCCGGCCAGGACATTGGGGATGCGGGGCTTGGCTGTCACGTGGAGTGATTCTACTTGGGCCCCGGCTGTGCGTTCACGCAGGTAGGGGCGCCACCCGTGATTGTGGATTGCTACGAGAGCGGGGGGCGCTCGTAGGGCAGCAGCTCCGGACGCTTCGCGGGACGGCCGTCCCCCGAGGACCGGCCCGTCAGGCGACGACCGATCCAGGGCAGCAGGTGGGTGCGGGCGAAGCGCAGGTCCGAGGTCCGGCGCACGGCCCAGCCCGGGGCCACCGGGGGCGGCAGCGGCGCCCGCCAGTCCTCCTCCGGCGGCAGCCCCAGGGCCTGCCACACCGCCTCCGCGACCCGGCGGTGCCCCTCGGGCGTGAGGTGCAGCCGATCCACGTCCCACAGGCGCGGGTCGGCGAGCACGGGAGCCCCGTAGAGGTCCACCAGCAGGGCGTCGTGCCGGGCGGCGAGCTCCTCCAGGAAGGCGAAGAGCTCCTCCATACGAGGGCGGAAACGTTCCATCACCGGCCCGTTGCGGCCCGGCGAGCGCATCAGCACGAGCCGCCCGCAGGAGGGGGCCAGCAGCGCCACCGACTCCTCCAGGTGCGCCCGCACCCGCCCCATGTCGACCTTGGGGCGCAGGGTGTCGTTCAGGCCGCCCACCAGGGTGACCACGTCCGCGCCCATCGCCGCCGCGACGGGGACCTGATCACCGGCGATCTGCCCGATCAGCTTCCCGCGGACCGCGAGGTTCGCGTAGCGGAAATCGGGCTCGCGCGCCGCGAGGCGGGCGGCGAGCAGATCGGCCCAGCCCCGGTACGAGCCGTCCGGGAGCAGGTCGGACATGCCCTCGGTGAAGGAGTCGCCGACCGCGACGAAACTGGTGTAGGACGCATTCATCTCCATGGCGCAGCGATGCTACCGCGCGGTACCCCGGCCGCGCGGAGGCAGGGCCGGGGCGCGGGGCGCGGGGCGCCCCGAGGTGCCGGTGCCCCCGGGGCGCGGACACCCGGGGCCGCCGCCCGGCCGCTACGCGGTCGGCGAGCGGCCGAACAGCTCGCGCAGGACGTCCTCCATCGTCACCAGACCCGTCATGGCCCCGTCCGCCCCGAGGACCGCCGCCAGGTGCGTACGGCTGCGGCGCATGGCGGTGAGCACGTCGTCCAGCGGCGTGTCCGCCCGGACCTGGGCGATCGCGCGCAGCGCCGACAACGGGAACGCGTCGTCCCGCTCCGTCATGTCCAGCGCGTCCTTGACGTGGAGGTATCCGAGGATCCGGTGCCGGTCGTCGACCACCGGGAAGCGGGAGTAGCCCGTCTCGGCCGACAACCGCTCCAGCCCGGCGGGGGTGATGCCCTCCTGGGCCGGAACCACCCGGTCCGCGGCCAGCACCACGTCCGTGACCGGCCGACGCCCCAGTTCGAGGGCGTCGTGCAGCCGCTCGCTCGCCCGGTCGTCGATGAGGCCGGCGTCACTGGAGTCCTTGACCATCCGGGCCAGCTCGTCGTCCGAGAAGGTCGCCGTCACCTCGTCCTTCACCTCCACCCGCAGCAGCCGCAGCAGGGTGTTGGCGAAGGCGTTGATCGCGAAGATCACCGGCTTCAGCGCCCGGGTCAGGGTCACCAGCGGCGGCCCCAGCGACAGGGCCGTGCGCACCGGCTCCGCGAGGGCCACGTTCTTCGGCAGCATCTCCCCGAACAGCATGTGCAGGTACGTTGCCAGCGCCAGCGCGATCACGAAGGAGATCGCGTGCGTCAGACCGGCCGGCACCCCGACGAGGTCGAACAGGGGGGTCAGCAGATGGGCGATGGCCGGCTCGGCCACCACGCCCAGCACCAGGGTGCACAGGGTGATGCCCAACTGCGCCGCCGCCATCATCGCCGACACGTGCTCCAGGCCCCACAGCACGGCGCGGGCCCGCCGGTCGCCCTGCTCGGCGTACGGCTCGATCTGGCTGCGCCGCACCGAGATCAGGGCGAACTCCGCGCCCACGAAGAACGCGTTCACGACGAGCGTCGCCAGACCGATCAGCAGCTGGATCGCGGTCATCGGACCCCCTCCGTCCCCGCGCGACCCTCGCCGTCGACGGGCTCCGCCGGCATGTGCAGCAGCACGCGCGCGGCCCGGCGGCCGGAGGCGTCCACCACGTCCAGCCGCCAACCGTCCAGTTCCAGACGGTCGCCGACCTCGGGGATGCGCCCCAGCCCGGTCGCCATCAGCCCGGCGAGGGTCTCGTACGGGCCGTCGGGGATCCGCAGGCCGATCCGGCGGAGCTGGTCGGTGCGCGCGGCGCCGTCGGCCGAGTAGAGCGCGCGCCCGGACTCGTCCGTACCGGCCGGGGCCAGGTCGGAGGTCTCGTGCGGATCGTGCTCGTCCCGCACCTCGCCGACGACCTCCTCGACGATGTCCTCCAGCGTGGCCACGCCGGCCGTGCCGCCGTACTCGTCGATCACCACGGCCATGGTCTGCCTGCCGGACAGCCGGTCCAGCAGCCGGTCCACGGTCAGCGACTCGGGCACGAGCAGCGGCGGGCGCAGCAGCTGCGCCACGGGCAGGCGGTGGCGTTCCTCCGCGGGCAGGGCGAGCACGTCCTTGATGTGCACGGTGCCCACGACGGTGTCGAGGCTGCCCCGGTAGACGGGGAAGCGCGACAGGCCGGTGGCCATGGTCGCGTTCGCCACGTCCTCGGCGGTGGTCTGCACGTCGAGGGCGGTGACCTGCACGCGCGGGGTCATCACGTTCTCCGCGGTCAGGTCGGCCAGGTTCAGGGTGCGGACGAACAGCTCCGCCGTGTCCTTCTCCAGCGCGCCGGCCTTCGCGGAGTGCCGGGCCAGGGCCACCAACTCCTGCGGGCTGCGCGCGGAGGCCAGCTCCTCGGTGGGCTCCAGCCCGAACCGGCGGACCAGGTGGTTCGCGGTGGTGTTGAGATGGCTGATGAGCGGTTTGAAGGCACGGCTGAACACGCGCTGCATCGTGGCCACCCGCTTGGCGATGGCCAGCGGCGAGGAGATCGCCCAGTTCTTCGGCACCAGCTCGCCGACGACCATCAGGACGACGGTCGACAAGGCGGTGCCCAGGACCAGGGCCGTGGAGGAGGCCGCTCCGGCGGACAGCCCCATGGCCTTCAGGGGGCCCTGGAGCAGCGCGGCGATGGACGGCTTGGAGATCATGCCGATGACCAGGCCGGTCACGGTGATGCCGAGCTGGGCGCCCGAGAGCTGGAAGGTCAGGCCGCGCACGGCGGCGAGGGCGCTCTCGGCGCCGCGCTCACCGCGTTCGACGGCCCCTTCGAGCTCGCTGCGCTCGACGGTCGTCAGGGAGAACTCGGCCGCGACGAAGACACCGCAGGCAAGGCAGAGCAGCAGCGCCACGAGGAGCAGGAGCACTTCGGTCATCGATGGATCACCTCCGTCCCATGATCAGTCAGGAGGGCGAGGGCCGCGCGGCGTCGCGTGTCGGCACGGCGCGTGCCGGTGTGCCGGACGGAGGGTCGGGGATCGGGGGGCTCGCCCATGGGCGCACGCTCACACCCTTTCGTCTTTCGTCGGTCGGGAGCGCCGCAGCCACCGCTCCACACGAGGCAAAGGAAAGGCAAAGTCGATGGATCTTCCTTTTGGTCACCCGGGCCCCGGTGATGGGATCCGGTCATGAGTGATCTTCATATCGGCCACGCCTCGGCGGCCGACCTGCCGGCCGTGCTCGACTTCTGGAAGGGCGCGGCCAAGGGCACGAGCATCAGCGACGACCTCGCCGGGGTCGAGCGCCTGCACGCCCGCGACCCCGAGGCCCTGCTGCTCGCCCGCGTCGACGGCGCACTCGTCGGCACGGTGGTGGCCGGCTTCGACGGTTGGCGCTGCCACCTCTACCGGCTGGCCGTGCACCCCGGCCACCGTCGGCGGGGCATCGGCGCGGCGCTGCTCGCGGCGGCCGAGGAACGGTTCGAGGCCCTCGGGGGTCGCCGCGCGGACGCGATGGTCCTGGACGGGAACGGACAGGCGCACGGCGCGTGGGACGCCTACGGCTACCGGCCCGAGGAGATCTGGACCCGCTGGGTCAAGCCGCTGACCGCCTGAAAACCCGAGCCACCGTTGCACCGGCGCCGGACGGGTGAGCGGAGCCCCGCCGGCGCCGCTCAGGTGGGGGAGCGGCGGGCCGAGCCGATCACGCAGTACGACGTGGGCAGCGCCGGGCCGCGCTCCGGCAGGCGGAACGCGCGCTGCGTGACGATCCGGAACCCGGCCGCCTCGATGGAGGCCAGCGGATCGCGGGCGGTGTGGCAGCCGCCGAACAGGCGGGGCCAGATCGTCCGGTCGAGGGCGCGCTGGACGGCCGCCATGCCGGGGCCGGGCGCCAGGGCGTGCTCCATGAACCGCAGCTCGGCGCCGGGGCGCAGCACCCGGTGCAGCTCGGAGAGGGTGCGCGGCAGGCTGCGTACGGTGCACAGCACCAGCGAGGCCACGGCCACGTCGAAGGCCTCGCTCTTGACCGGGAGCGCCTCGGCCACGCCCGGTACGAGGTCCACCGGCACCTCGGCGCGCTGCGCGGCGGAGGCCGCGAGCCGGCGCAGGGTGCGCTCCGGTTCGACGGCGACGACCTCGGAGACGGCGCGGGGGTAGTGCGCGAAGTTCAGGCCGTTGCCCGCGCCGATCTCGATGACCCGGCCGGAGACGCCGTGCAGCAGTTCCCGGCGCAGGGAGGCCATCCCGGCGTGGGTCTCGGCGGCGGTGCTGGCCCGGGCGTAGAAGCGGGCGAAGCACGGATGGTGGACCGGATCGGGAGGAGCTGAGGGCATGGCGGGCCTCCGGGCGCGGTTCGGGGGCTTACACGGACGGACGTGCCCTGCCCGGCTGTTCCCCGTCGAGGCGCACCCCGAAACCGGACCGCGCGGAATCCGGCCGGCCGCGGGGGGCCCGGACGCCCCTGCGCGGCGGATCCCGGCCGGGCGCACCGGATCGGGGCGGCGCCCGGACGGCGGCACCACTCGGGTCCGGCGGGTCCGCGCCCGCCGGGCCCGTCGGACCCGCGCCCGTCGGCACACCCCCGGCCCGGCCCGGCGCTCAGCACGGGTGCGCCGGGCCGCGGCGGTCGGTCAGGCGGGCCAGGCGCGCAGGAAGGACCGCGCCGACCAGGTTCCGTCCAGGGCGGGGGCGAGCCAGCTCGCCGCCGCCGCGCGGAAGGCCTCCGGGGCCAGGGCCGCCGCGCCCTGCGGGACGGCTCCCAACAGCGGCGTGCCCGACACCTCGGGCAGGTCCGCGAGGTTGCACCGGGAGGCCAGGTCGGGATCCGCGGGCCAGCTGCCGACGACCAGCCCGAGCGGGGTCAGGTCACGGGCGCGCAGGGCCTCGGCCGTCAGCGCGGCGGAGTTCAGGGTGCCCAACCCGGCGGGGGCGACCACCAGCACCGGAGCCGCCATGAGCCGCGCCGCGTCGGCCAGGGTGTTGCCGGCCTCGTCGAACCGGACGAGCAGCCCGCCCGCGCCCTCCACCAGCACCAGGTCGTGCGCGGCGTCGAGCCGGGCCGCCTCCTCGGCGATCCGGGCGGGGGCGAGCGTCGCCAGCCCGGAACGCCGCGCGGCGGTGTCCGGGGCCAGCGGTTCGGGGTAGCGGACCAGCTCGACGCCGGTCACGGACGTGCCGGCGAGGCGGACGACCTCGGCGACGTCACCGGGCTCGTCCGGGCCCAGGCCCGTCTGCGCGGGCTTGAGCACCGCCACCGACCGGCCGGCGGCCAGGGCGGCGGCGGCGATCGCGGAGGTGACGACGGTCTTGCCGATCTCGGTGCCCGTACCGGACACGACGACGACGGACATCTCAACCCTCCTGGGCCGCGGCGACCACCGCACGGCAGATACGGGCCACGTCGGCGTCCGAGGTGACGAACGGCGGCATGGTGTAGATCAGGTCGCGGAACGGGCGCACCCACACGCCCTCCCGCACCGCCGCCCGGGTCGCCGCCCACACGTCGACCGGGCGGTCGAGCTGGACGACCCCGATCGCGCCGAGCACGCGGACGTCGCGGACCCCGGGGACCGAGGAGGCCGCCGCGAGCCCCTCGCGCAGGCCCGCCTCGATCCGCTTGACCTCGCCCGCCCAGTCCTGGCCGAGCAGCAGGTCGATGGAGGCCAGGGCCACCGCGGTGGCGAGCGGGTTGCCCATGAACGTCGGCCCGTGCGCGAGCACCGGCACCTCGCCCCGCGAGATCCCGTCGGCCACTCGCTCCGTGCACAGGGTCGCGGCCAGCGTCAGGTACCCGCCGGTCACGGCCTTGCCCAGGCACAGCACGTCCGGGGTGATCCCCGCGTGGTCGGCGGCGAACAGCGCGCCGGTCCGTCCGAAGCCGGTGGCGATCTCGTCGAGGATCAGCAGGACCCCGTACTCGTCGCACAGTTCGCGCAGCACCCGCAGGTAGCCCGGGTTGTGGAAGCGCATCCCGCCCGCGCCCTGGACGACCGGCTCCACGATGACCGCGGCCAGTTCGGCGGCGTGCGCCGAGACCAGCGTGCGCAGGTGGTCGACGTACGTCGGGTCGACGGGGGCGTCGAAGCCGTCCGGCGGGGCGTCCGCGAAGACCTGCCGGGGCAGGTGGCCCTGCCACAGGTCGTGCATGCCGCCGTCGGGGTCGCAGACGGCCATCGGCTGCCAGGTGTCGCCGTGGTAGCCGCCGCGCCAGGTCATCAGCCGGGTCTTGCCCGTGTGACCGAGGGAACGCCAGTACTGCAGGGCCATCTTGACGGCGACCTCGACGGACACCGACCCCGAGTCGCACAGGAAGACGTGTTCCAGTCCGACCGGGGTGATCTCGACGAGCCTGGCCGCCAGCCGGACGGCGGGCTCGTGCGTGAGCCCGCCGAACATCACGTGCGACATCCGGCCGAGCTGCGCGGTCGCGGCCTCGTTCAGCACGGGGTGGTTGTAGCCGTGGATGGCCGACCACCAGGAGGACATGCCGTCGATCAGTTCGTCCCGGCCCTGGGCGGGCGCGGCGAGCCGCAGCCGCACGCCCGAGGCGGAGGAGACCACGAGGTTCTCCTGCCGCCCGGGCATCGGGCCGTAGGGGTGCCAGACGTGCCGCCGGTCCAGGTCGATCAGACCGGCGGTGTCCGAGGCCCCGTCGAGCGGGTCGTGCAGGGGGAACAGGTCACGCATTCGGTGCGACGTCCGTTCCCGCGCCGCGGCGGCGTACGGCCACCAGTTCGGGACGCACCTCGCCGGCCGGGGCCTGGGCCGGAGCCGCGGCCCCGTCGGCGGCCGGGGTCCGCTCCGCGACCGGGGTCCGCTCCGCGGCCGGCGCCTCGCCGTGCCCGGAGCAACCGCCGCAGGCGGAACCGCAGCCGCCGGCCGAAGCGCCCGCGGCGGAGCCCGCGGAAGAGCCGCACATGCCGCCCCCGTGCGAGGCGGCGGCCGCGGCCGCGATGTCGGCGCGGTGCGCGGGCAGGGTCGTCGTACCGGCGCCCTCCACCTCGAAACCGGCGTCCGCGATCATGTCGAGGTCGGCCTGGCCGGCCTGGCCCTCGCTGGTGAGGTAGTCACCGAGGAAGATCGAGTTCGCGATGTTCAGCGCGAGGGGCTGCATCGAGCGCAGGTGCACCTCGCGGCCGCCCGCGATCCGGACCTCCACGTCGGGGCAGACGAAGCGGACCATCGCGAGGATGCGCAGGCAGCGCTGCGGGGTGAGGTTCCACTCCTTCGCGAGGGGGGTGCCCTCGAAGGGGATCAGGAAGTTGACCGGCACCGAGTCCGAGTCGAGCTCGCGCAGCGAGTAGACGACGTCGACCAGGTCCTCGTCGCTCTCGCCCATGCCGGCGATCAGGCCGGAGCAGGCCGACAGACCGGCGGCGTGCGCCTTCTGTACCGTATCGACCCGGTCCGCGTAGGTGTGCGTCTTGGTGATCTGACCGTACGTCGCCTCGGACGTGTTCAGGTTGTGGTTGTAGGCATCCGCACCCGCGTCGCGCAGCTTCTCGGCCTGGCCGTCGGAGAGCAGACCCAGGCAGGCGCAGACCTCGATGCCCTCGTTCTGCTCCTTGATGGCCGCGATCGTCTTGCCGACGCGGTCCACGTCCCGGTCCGTCGGACCGCGTCCGCTCGCCACGAGGCAGACCCGCTTGGCGCCGCCGGCGACGCCGGCGGCCGCGGCCTGGGAGGCCTCCTCCGGCTTCAGCCACGTGTACTTGAGGATCTCGGCCTTCGACCCCAGGCGCTGGGAGCAGTACGAGCAGTCCTCGGGGCAGAGCCCCGACTTGAGGTTGACCAGGTAGTTCAGCTTGACGCGGCGCCCGAACCACTGGCGGCGCACCTTGCCGGCCGCGGCCACCACGTCGAGCAGTTCGTCGTCAGAGGTCGCGAGTACGGCGAGTGCCTCTTCACGGGTCGGCAGCTCGCGCCGCAGTCCCTTTTCCACCAGGGTGTTCAGCAGGTCCATGGGCCCGATCCTGGACCACGCGACCACTCCCGGCCAAGGAGAGATCGGACAACATGGCCTGAAGGGAGTGTGTGGATCGCCACATCCGCCCCGCGAGTCCCGGCGGCTAGGGTCGAGCAGATCTGTCGACTGCCGACAAAACGCGAGGACCGCCGATGACCCAGCACACTCCGGACCCCGAGGACGTCTTCGCCTGGATCGACGGCGCGGAGCGGGCCCGTGAACAGGCAGGACTGGTACGCGCCCTGCGCCCGCGCCCCGCGCACTCGCCGCTCCTGGACCTGGCGAGCAACGACTACCTGGGCCTGACGCGGCATCCGCTGACCGTGCGCGGAGCCCGCGAGGCGGCGGAGCGCTGGGGGGCCGGGGCCACTGGATCCCGCCTGGTCACAGGGACGACCGAGCTTCATGCCGAGCTCGAGCGGGAGCTCGCGGCCTTCGCCGGATTCGAGGCGGCGCTCGTCCTGTCCTCCGGCTACGCGGCCAACCTCGCCGCCGTCACCGCGCTCGGCGACCGCGACACGCTGGTGGTCTCCGACGCGGGCAACCACGCCTCCATCGTCGACGGCTGCCGGCTCTCGCGCGCGGAGATCGCCGTCACCCCGCACAGCGACCCGGAGACGGCGCGCAAGACCCTCGCCGCCCACGGGGGCAGGTCCCTGCTGGTCACCGACTCGGTGTTCTCCGTCGACGGCGACGCCGCCCCGCTCGCCGCCTACGCCGAGGCCTGCCGCGCCGAGGGGGCCGCCCTGGTCGTGGACGACGCCCACGGCCTCGGGGTGCTGGGGGAGGGCGGCCGGGGCGCGCTGTACGCGGCCGGACTCGCGGGGGCTCCGGGGGTGGTCGCGACGATGACCCTGTCCAAGTCGCTCGGCAGCCAGGGCGGCGCGGTGCTCGGGCCCGCCAAGGTGATCCGGCACCTGATCAACACCGCCCGGACCTTCATCTTCGACACCGGCCTGGCGCCCGCCGCCGCCGGGGCGGCGCTGGCGAGCCTGCGGCTGCTGCGCGCGGAGCCTCAGCGCGCCGACCGGGTCCGGGAGGTGGCCGTCGAACTGTACGACCGGCTCACCGCCGCCGGCCTGACCGCGGCCCGGCCGGACGCGGCCGTGGTGTCGGTCCGGGCCCCGTCGGCGTCGGCGGCACTGCGCTGGGCCGCCGACTGCCGCGAGGCGGGACTGTCCGTGGGCTGCTTCCGTCCGCCGTCGGTGCCGGACGGCATCTCCCGGCTGCGGCTGACCGCCCGTGCCGATCTCACGGGGGACGAGATCGTCAGGGCGGTCGGGACGGTCCTGCGGACCGCGCCGGCCGGAGCCACGCGGATGCGGGACGCCACGGCGTGAGGATCCGAGGGTGCCGCGCCGCGCGGACGTGACGGTTCACGTCACGCGGGCAGGTCCGCCCGTACGGAGGCGAGGAAGCCGTCCCAGGCCGGCCCGGTGAAGAGCACGGCCGGGCCGTCCGTCCGCTTGGAATCGCGGACGGCGAGCAGTCCGCCGGAGAGGACGGCCGCTTCCACACAGTTGTTCATTCCGGTACTGCGGCTGCTGCGCCGCCACCGCGCGCTGCCTGGAAGTCCGCCGGTGGATAAGGGGGTTGCGGACACGGGGGTGCCTCCTTACGTGTCGTCAGCGAGTTTGCTGATGAGGTCCGACGAGTCACGGGGCGGGAGGGCGTGCGCCTGGATGGTGCGGAACGCGGCGCTGTACGCCTCAAGGTCTTCCTTCCGCTCCAGATAGAGGCTACTCGTCAAATGGTCGAGTACCACCACATCCAGATCGGCGATGTTCGGAAATGAGAAGATAACGAACGGTCCTGTCAGGCCGAGATGACCCCCCACGGTGAACGGCAGCACCTGGAGCCGCACTTGCGGCAGCCGCGCCACCTCCACCAGGCGTCGCAGCTGCTCACGCATCACCTCCGGCCCGCCGATCTGCCGGCGCAGCACCGCCTCGTCGAGCACGGCGCTCAACTCCAGCGGCGGATCGGCCCGCAGCACCGACTGCCGTGCCAGGCGTACGTCGACCAGCGCGTCCACCTTCGGCTCCGGCAGCCCGCCCAGCGCCGCCCGGGTCACCGCCCGCGCGTAGTCCGGGGTCTGCAACAGCCCCGGGACCACCGAGAGTTCCACCGTCCGGGCCGCCCGGGCCCCCGCCTCCAGGCTGATGAAGTCGCGGTACTCCTGCGGGAGCAGCCCCCGGTAGTCGTGCCACCACTGCCGCCCCCGCGCCGCGTCGCCGTTCGCGCCCGGACCCGCCGCTGAGGCCCCGAGCGCCTCCAACAGCGCGCGCTGCTGGGGGCCGACGACGTCCCCGTAGGCGTCGAGCAGCAGCCGGATGTCCTCCGATTTCACGCCACTGCGCCCGGTCTCGATGCGGCTGACTTTCGACTGGTGCCACCCGACGATCCGGGCGACCTCACCACTGGTGAGTCCCGAACGGTCGCGCAGGGCGCGCAGTTCCTCGCCGAGCTTGCGTCGACGTACGGCGGGACCGTGCTGCATACCCGCTCTCCTTCCACCGGCACAGCTCGCACCAGTCTGCCGTCCAAATACGCTCTTCCGTAGCAGAGTTCACCGCATTGAGCGACAGATATATGCATATCTTGGGGGATCGGCGGAAACGGCGGCACGATGGGTGGCACTCTGGCGCTCAGCGTAGGTCCGGGGCGGCTCCGTCCCGGTGGGAAAGGGACGTCGCCATGGCAGATCAGCAGGAAGCATCCGTCACCCTGCCCAGCGACCCGGTCTCGGTCGCCGCCGCCCGCCGGTACGTCGCCCGGGTCCTGGGCGAATGGGGAATGCCCGACGGCACCGAAGCCGCCGACGCCGTCCGCCTCATCGTCTCGGAACTCGCCACCAACTCCGTCCAGCACACCTTCGGCCAGTCGCCCACCTTCACCGTGGACCTCCGCCTCGAACGCGAGGAATGGCTGCGCATCGGCGTCACCGACAGCCATCCGCGCCGGCCCCAACGCCTGCCCGCCGCCGTCCAGCAGGACAACGGCCGGGGGATGGTCATCATCCGCTGGCTGGCGGCCGAGGCCGGTGGCCGACTGTCCGTCACCCCCACCGAGGACGGCGGCAAGACCGTGTGGATCGCCCTGCCCTGGCGTCCCGTCGACGCACGGACCGCCGGTACCGCGACGGGCCGCTGACCCGGGCGACGGACGGCTGACCCCGGCGACGGACCGCCGACCCGGCGACGGGCCGGCGACCCCGCCCGCCCGCGTTCGCGTCGTATACGGCGAACGGCCGGGCGCCGTCGCGCGGTCGAACCGTGCGCCCGCCCGAAACACGGGTTAACGCAGCCGAAAACCGCCGACCCTAGCGTGGGACCCGGAGCGCCTTCACCAACGGTCGCCCATGGGGAGGCAAAGCGACGGCGATCGTGTCGGAAAGCCTCTCCCTGCCGTTGGGCAAGACATTGCCCGGCCCGGATACGGGCTGGTCAACAGAGTGTTGAAGGCGGTTACCTTCGCTGCGGCGCGACGCAGATCCACGTCCCGGAAGCTTGGTGATACAGGTGCAACTGACACCCCATGAGCAAGAGAGACTCCTGATCCACGTCGCGGCCGACGTGGCCGAGAGGCGCAGGGCGCGCGGGGTCCGGCTCAACCACCCGGAAGCCGTCGCCCTGATCACCTCGCACCTCCTCGAAGGGGCCCGCGACGGGCGGACCGTGGCCGAACTGATGGCCTCGGGCCGTACGGTGCTCACCCGGGCGGAGGTCATGGAGGGCATCCCCGAGATGATCCACGACGTCCAGGTGGAGGCGACCTTCCCCGACGGCACCAAGCTCGTCACCGTCCACGACCCGATCGTCTGAAGGGCCACACCACCGTGATCCCCGGCGAGATCGCCTACGGGGACGGCCCGGTGCGCCTCAACGAAGGCCGCCCCGTCACCCGCCTGACCGTCCTCAACGCCGCCGACCGGCCCGTCCAGGTCGGCTCCCACTACCACTTCGCCGAGGCCAACCCCGGCCTCGACTTCGACCGTCGGGCCGCCCGGGGGCTGCGCCTGAACATCGCCGCCGGGACCGCCGTCCGCTTCGAGCCGGGCATCCCCGTCGCCGTGGAGCTCGTACCCCTGGCCGGCCTGCGCCGCGTGCCGGGACTGCGCGGGGAGACCGGAGGGCCGCTCGATGGCTGAGATCACGCGCCGGGCCTACGCCGACCTCTTCGGCCCGACGGCCGGGGACCGCATCCGCCTCGCCGACACCGACCTCTTCGTCGAGATCGAACGCGACCTGAGCGGCGGCCCCGGGAACGCCGGGGACGAGGCGGTCTTCGGCGGCGGCAAGGTCATCCGCGAGTCCATGGGACAGGCCCGCACCACCCGCGCCGAGGGCGCCCCCGACACGGTGATCACCGGCGCGGTGATCCTGGACCACTGGGGCGTCGTCAAGGCGGACATCGGCATCCGCGACGGCCGTATCTGCGGCATCGGCAAGGCCGGCAACCCCGACACGATGGACGGGGTGGACCCGACGCTCGTCATCGGGCCCGAAACCGAGATCATCGCGGGCAACGGGAAGATCGTCACCGCCGGAGCCGTCGACACCCACGTCCACTTCATCTCGCCGACCGTGATCGACGAGGCCCTCGCCTCCGGCATCACCACCCTCGTCGGCGGCGGCACCGGGCCCGCGGAGGGGACCAAGGCCACCACCGTCACCCCCGGACCCTGGCACCTGGCCCGGATGTTCGCCGCCCTGGACGCCAGTCCCGTCAACATCGGCCTCCTCGGCAAGGGCAACACCATGTCCCGCGAGGCCATGCACTCCCAACTGCGCGGCGGCGCCCTCGGATTCAAGATCCACGAGGACTGGGGGGCCACCCCCGCCGTCATCGACGCCTGCCTGAGCGTCGCCGACGAGACCGGAGCCCAGGTCGCCATCCACACCGACACCCTCAACGAGGCCGGCTTCGTGGGCGACACCCTCGCGGCCATCGCCGGACGGACCATCCACTCGTACCACACCGAGGGCGCGGGCGGCGGGCACGCCCCCGACATCATCACCGTGGTGTCCGAGCCGCACATACTGCCCAGCTCGACCAACCCCACCCGGCCCCACACCCTCAACACCGTCGAGGAGCACCTCGACATGCTGATGGTCTGCCACCACCTCAACCCGGCGGTCCCCGAGGACCTCGCCTTCGCCGAGTCCCGGATCCGCCCCTCGACCATCGCCGCCGAGGACGTCCTGCACGACCTGGGGGCGATCTCCATCATCTCCTCCGACGCCCAGGCCATGGGCCGCGTCGGCGAGGTCGTGCTGCGCACCTGGCAGACCGCCCACGTGATGAAGAAGCGGCGCGGGTTCCTGCCCGGCGACGGCCCCGCCGACAACCACCGGGCCCGCCGCTACGTCGCCAAGTACACGATCAACCCCGCCGTCGCCCAGGGCCTGGCCCGGGAGATCGGCTCCGTCGAGACGGGCAAGCTCGCCGACCTCGTCCTGTGGAACCCGGCCTTCTTCGGGGTCAAACCCGAACTGGTCGTCAAGGGAGGCCAGATCGCCCTCGCGCAGATGGGCGACGCCAACGCCTCCATCCCCACCCCCCAGCCGGTCCTGCCCCGACCGATGTTCGGCGCCCGGGGCTCCGCGCCCACCCTCAACTCGATCAACTTCACCGCGCAGGCGGCGCTCGACGACGGCCTTCCTGACCGACTCGGTCTCGGCAAGCGGTTCGTCGCCATCGAGAACACCCGCAAGGTAAGCAAGTCCGACATGCGGGGCAACGACGCCATGCCCCGGGTGGAGGTCGACGCCGACACCTTCACCGTCACCATCGACGGGGAGCCGGTGGAGGGCGCCCCCGCGGTGGAACTGCCCATGGCCCAGAGATACTTCCTCTTCTGATGGGCCCGGTGATCCGCACGAGCCCGACCCCCGGCGTCCCCTCGGGCGGGCCCCGATGAGCCTCGCCACCCTGCTCGTCCTCGCGGACGGCCGCTTCCCCGCCGGCGGGCACGCCCACTCCGGCGGGGCGGAGGCCGCCTGCAAGGCGGGCCGGATCCACGACGCCGCGAGCCTGGCGGAGTTCTGCCGGGGCCGGCTCCACACCGCCGGACTCACCGCCGCGGCCCTCGCCGCGGCCGCCGCCCTCGGCCTCGACCCCGCGGAGCTCGACGACGCCGCCGACGCCCGCACCCCCTCGCCCGCGCTGCGCGCCGCCGCGCGCAGGCTCGGACGCCAGCTCCTGAGGGCCGCCCGGGCCGTCTGGCCCGCCGCCGAACTGGACGCCCTGGCGGCGGCGTTCCCGCGCGGGGCGCACCAGCCCGTGGTGCTCGGCGTCACCGCCCGGGCGGCCGGGCTCGGGGCGCTCGAGGCCGCGCACGTGGCGGCGTACGAGAGCGTCAGCGGCCCGACCTCGGCGACCGTACGGCTCCTTGGCCTCGACCCCTTCGAGGCCGGCGCGGTCCTGGCGGGCCTCGCCCCCGAGCTGGACGCGGTGGCCGCGCGGGCCGCCGAGGCCGCCGCGCGGGCCCGCACCGAGGGGACGCTGGCCCTGCCCGCCGCCTCCTCGCCCCTGCTGGAGATCGCCGCCCAGATCCATGCCGACTGGCCGGTCCGGCTCTTTGCCTCCTGACCCACCCGCCCCGTTCGACCCACCCGCCCCTCCCCGGTCCCTTCGAAGGAGACCCCATGCACCTCGACCACGGCGTCACCTACCCCCACCGGCACACGTACGCCGCCGAGCCGGTCCGCGCCGACGGCAGCCGGCGCGCCCTGCGCGTGGGTCTCGGCGGGCCCGTCGGATCCGGCAAGACGGCCACCGTCGCGGCCCTGTGCCGCACCCTGCGCGCGGAGCTGTCCATGGCCGTGGTCACCAACGACATCTACACCCGCGAGGACGCCGAGTTCCTGCTCCGCGAAGCCGTCCTGCCGCCCGAGCGGATCAGTGCCGTCGAGACCGGGGCCTGCCCGCACACCGCCATCCGCGACGACATCTCCGCCAACCTGGAGGCCGTCGAGGAACTGGAGGAACGCGTCGGCCCCCTGGACCTCATCCTCGTCGAGTCCGGCGGCGACAACCTGACCGCCACCTTCTCCCGGGGCCTGGTCGACGCCCAGATCTTCGTCATCGACGTGGCCGGCGGCGACGACATCCCGCGCAAGGGCGGCCCCGGCGTCACCACCGCCGACCTCCTCGTCGTCAACAAGACCGACCTCGCCCCCCACGTCGGCTCCGACCTCGAACGGATGGCCCGCGACGCCGCCGAGCAGCGCGGCGACCTGCCCGTCGCCTTCCAGTCGCTGCGCGGCGCCGAGGGCGTGGCCCCCGTCGCCGCGTGGGTGCGCGAGCGGATCACCGCCTGGACGGCCGTACGGTGACCAGCGCGCCCCCCGCCCCCCGCGCCCCGACCGGCGGCCTGCGCGCCACCGCCCGCGTCCGGGCCGTCGCCGACGGGCGCGGCGGCACCGCGCTGCCGCTGCTGGCCGGGGAGGGGCCGCTCGCGCTGCGCCGCACCCGGGGCGAGGAGGGCGCGGCCCACGTCACGCTGGTCGGGGCGATGAGCGCCCCCCTCGGCGGCGACCACCTCACGATCGAGGCCGAGGCGGGGCCCGGCGCACGCCTCGCGCTGGGCTCGGCGGCGGCCACCCTGGCCCTGCCGGGCCGGAGCGGCGAGCCGGCGCGCTACGACGTACGACTGACCCTGGCCGGGGACGCCGAGGTGCGCTGGCTGCCCGAACCGCTGGTCTCCGTCCGGGGCAGCGACCTGCGGGTCCGCACCCGGGTCGACGTGGCGCCCACGGCCCGGCTGCTGCTGCGCGAGGAGCAGGTGCTCGGCCGTACGGGCGAGGCCCCCGGACTGCTGTGGAGCCGACTCACCGTCACCCGGGGCGGACGGCCGCTGCTGGACCAGGAACTGGCCTGCGGCCCCGGAGCCCCGGGAGGGTGGGACGGGCCGGCCGGACTCGCCGGGCACCGCGCGCTGGGCCAGCTCCTCGTCGTGGACCCGCGCTTCGAGGCGCAGCCGCCGGAGGCCGAAGTACTGGGGGAGTTCGCGGCGCTCACCCCGCTGGCCGGGCCCGCGGCCCTGGTCACGGCGCTCGCCCCGGACGCGCTGCGGCTGCGGGAGCTGCTGGACGGGGCGGTACGCGCGTACGGCCTCTGACACGGCACCTCTGACACGGCACCTCTGACACGGCACCTCTGACACGGAACCGGTGACACTGCATCGGTGACATCGCATCGGATGACGGGGTGTCGGGCGGGACCCCGCCGCTGGGCGCGCGGCGGGCACCGCTCAGCGGTACACGTGTTTCCGGTTATCGGGTTGGCAAAGAACTGGACCGCGCTCTGTTGTCCGGCGCAGGTCAGCCGCGAGGATCGCCCTTGCACGCCGACGACCGGAGCAGACCGAAGCCGTCCGCACACGGCGGCACCTGAACCAGGGGGATCAACACGTGATACGCACCGCGGCGCTGGGGAGCGCCGCCACACTCGTCACCGGCGCGCTGGCCGCCGGCCTGCTGCTGGCGCCGCCCGCCGCGGCCGCGCCGACCGGCCGGGACAACGGGACCGCCGAGGCCATCGGCGTCCAGATCGCCGCCGCGCGCGCCGCGCGCACCGGCATCGACTGGAAGGACTGTCCCGCCGACTGGGGCTTCGCGAAGCCGGTCCAGTGCGGCTGGGTGAAGGTCCCGCTCGACTACGCCAAGCCCTTCGGCAAGACCATCGACCTCGCCGTCGACCGCGCCGTCAGCACGGGCACCAAGGAGGAGCGCCAGGGCGCCCTCATCTACAACCCGGGCGGCCCGGGTGGTTCCGGCATGCGCTTCCCGCTGCGGATCACCAACAAGAGCCCGCTGTGGGTCAACACCTCCAAGGCGTACGACTTCGTGGGCTTCGACCCCCGCGGCGTCGGCCACTCCGCGCCGATCTCCTGCATCGACCCGCAGGAGTTCGTCAAGGCCCCCAAGGCCGACCCGGTCCCGTCCAACGAGGCCGACAAGCGCGCCCAGCGCAAGCTCGCCGCCGAGTACGCGGACGGCTGCAAGGAGCGCAGCGGCGAGATGCTGCCGCACATGACCACGCCGAACACCGCGCGCGACCTGGACGTCATCCGCGCCGCCCTCGGCGAGCAGAAGCTCAACTTCCTCGGCGTGTCCTACGGCACCTACCTGGGCGGGGTCTACGCGACTCTCTTCCCGACCCACGTGCGCCGCATGATCGTCGACAGCGTGGTCAACCCGGACCAGGACAAGATCTGGTACCAGGCCAACCTCGACCAGGACGTCGCCTTCCAGATGCGCTGGAACGACTGGCAGGACTGGGTCGCGAAGAACGACGCCTCCTTCCACCTCGGCGACACCCGCGCCAAGGTCGAGGCCAAGTGGCAGCAGCTTCGGGCCCAGGCCAAGGCCAACCCGCTCGGCGGCGTGGCCGGTCCGGCCGAGCTGATCTCCTTCTTCCAGGGCGCCCCGTACTACGACTCCTCGTGGGTCCCTGTCGCCAAGGCCTTCAGTGCCTGGGCCGCGGGTGACGAGAAGCCGCTGATCGACGCCGTCGCCCCGGACATGTCCGACCTCGCGGGCAACGCGACCTCGGAGAACGGCAACGCCGTCTACACCGCCGTCGAGTGCGCCGACGCCAAGTGGCCCACCAGCTGGGCCAGGTGGGACCGTGACAACAGCAGGCTGCACCAGAAGTACCCGTTCCTGACCTGGTCGAACGCCTGGATGAACCTGCCCTGCGCGACGTGGAAGTCGAAGCAGAGCACCCCGATCGAGGTCGGTGCCAAGCGCGGTCTGGCGCCCGTGCTCATCGTCCAGTCCGAGCGTGACGCCGCCACCCCGTACGAGGGCGCCGTCGAGCTGCACCGGCGACTGGCGGGCTCGCGCCTGATCACCGAGCAGAACGCCGGCTCGCACGGCGTGACCAGCCTGGTGAACCCCTGCATCAACACCCGGGTGGACGCCTACCTGCTCACCGGCAAGGTCGACGCGCAGGACGTCAAGTGCGGCCCGCACGCCACCCCGGTCGCGCCGGCCCCGGCCGCCGCCAAGTCGCTCGCCCAGGCCCCGTCCGCCGCTCTCCCGGCGCACGAGGAGCTGCCGGTCGTCCGCTAGGACCCCCGGCGGGGTGAGGTGAGGGAGAAGGCTCAGCGCGACAGGCGCCGGGCCTTCTTCCGCTTCCTCTCCTCTTCCTCGGCCTTCACCTCGGCCGCGTACCGGTCGACGTACTCCTGACCGGACAGGCCCAGGATCGCGTACATGATCTCGTCGGTGACGGCCCGCAACACGGCCCGCTCGCGCTCCATCCCGGCGTAGCGGGAGAAGTCCAGCGGCTCACCGAAGCGGATCGTCACGCGCCGGATCTTCGGGAGCTTCTGCCCGGGCGGCTGGATCTCGAAGGTGCCGACCATCGCGCAGGGGATCACCGGTACGCCGGCTCCCAGCGCCATCGCGGCGACGCCGACCTTGCCCTTGTACAGCCGGCCGTCGTGCGAGCGGGTGCCCTCGGGGTAGATGCCCAGCAGCTCGCCCTCGGCCAGCACGCCCAGCCCCTCCCGCAGCGCGGCCTGCCCGGCGTCCTTGCCGGAGCGGTCCACGGGGATCTGCCCGGCGCTGCGGAAGAACGCGGCGGTGAGCCGTCCCTTGACCCCGGGGCCGGTGAAGTACTCGGCCTTCGCGAGGAAGGTGATCCGGCGCCGCAGGATCGCGGGCATCAGGAAGTGGTCCGAGAACGACAGGTGGTTGCCCGCGACGATCGCGGCACCCTCCGCCGGGATGTTCTCGAGCCCCTCGATCCGCGGCCGGAACAGCAGCCGCAACAGCGGACCGAGCAGCACGTGCTTGAGCAAGTGGTAGAACACCAGGCCGCTCCCGTCGATGCCCTAGGTTACGGCCATCTTACGGACGGTCAGGCGGACGGCGGCAGGTGCGTGCGATCACGCGTCCGCGATCACACGTGCGGGGCCACACGTACAGGGCCACATGTACGGGGCCACACGTGCGGGGCCACGCGCACGAGGCCGCGCGGTGGGCTCGGGCGGGGTGCGGTCAGGTGGTGCGGGAGGCGGCCAGGCCGGCGGTCAGCAGCCCCAGCACGATCCACCCGAACCACAGCCAACCGTTGCTGCCGAGGGCCACGGAGTACGTGGACACGGCCACCAGGGCGGCGAAGGTCGTCACGGCCATCGCCTTCACGGATCCGGTCATGCTCCATGGTGACGCGCGCGACGCCTCCCGCGCTACCGGCCGCGCCCTTGCAGCGAGGCGAGATACGCGTTGTACGCCTCCAGCTCCTGATCGCCGTTGCGCTCGGCGGCCCGGTCCGCCCGCTTCGCGGCCCGCTGCTCGGAGTGGTACCACTGGTACATCAGGGCGATCAGCACGAGGACCGAGGGGATCTCGCTGAACGCCCAGGCGATGCCGCCGCCCCACTGCTGGTCGAGCAGCGGGTCGATGCCGAGGGAGGCCGGCGGGTTCGCGTACGTCTTGATCATCGGCTCGCTCGCCATCATCAGCGCGATGCCGAAGAAGGCGTGGAAGGGCATGCCCGCGAACAGCTCCAGCATCCGCATCACGTAGCCGGGGCGGTGCGGGCCCGGGTCCACGCCCATGATCGGCCAGAAGAAGATCACGCCGACCGCGAGGAAGTGGAGCATCATCGCGATGTGGCCGGTCCGGCTCTCCATCAGGAAGTCGAAGAGCGGGGTGAAGTACAGCGCGTACAGGCTGGCGATGAACATCGGGATCGTGAAGGCCGGGTGCGTGATGATCCGCATGTACCGGCTGTGCAGCAGCGCCAGCAGCAGCTCGCGCGGGCCCTTGCGGCCGCGTCCGGCCGGCGGCAGCGCGCGCAGGGCCAGGGTCATCGGCGCCCCGAGCAGCAGCAGGATCGGCGTGATCATGCTGATCACCATGTGCTGGACCATGTGCACGCTGAACATGACCATGCCGTAGTCGTTCAGCTTGGTGCACATCACCAGGATCACCGTCAGCACGCCGATGGTGAAGGCCGTGGTCCGACCCGCCGACCAGGAGTCCCCGCGACGGCGCAGCCTCAGCACGCCCCACCCGTAGAGGGCGAGCGCCAGCAGCGACCCGAAGAGGAAGAAGGCGTCGAAGGAGAACTCCAGACCACGCCCGAGGGTGAACGGCGGCAGGTCCATGGGCATGTCCATGCCGTGCCCGCTGTGATCCATCTGTTGACTCCCTTGACTGTGGCGCTCCACCACAGTAGTGCCGCCCCCGGACGTGATCGCGTCCGGGGGCGGTCAGGGCGTCAGAACGGGGCAAACATCACAGCACCGTCTGGGCCTCGGCGTACCGGTCGCCCGGCACCGTCTTGAGCGTGGAGGTGGCCTCGGCCAGCGGGACCATGACGATGTCGGTGCCGCGCAGGGCCGTCAGCATTCCGAATTCGCCCCGGTGCGCGGCCTCCACCGCGTGCCAGCCGAAGCGCGTCGCCAGGACCCGGTCGTAGGCGGTCGGCGTGCCGCCGCGCTGCACGTGGCCCAGGATCACGGGACGGGCCTCCTTGCCGAGCCGCGCCTCCAGCTCGACGGCGAGGCGGTTGCCGATGCCGGCGAAGCGCTCGTGGCCGTACATGTCCGTACCGCCGTCCTCGAAGGCCATCGAGCCCTCGGCCGGCTTCGCGCCCTCCGCGACGACGACGATCGCGAACCGCTTGCCCGCCGAGAACCGCTCGCCGACGATCCTCGTCAGCTCGTCGATGTCGAAGGGGCGCTCGGGCACCACGATCGCGTGCGCGCCGGCCGCCATGCCCGAGTGCAGCGCGATCCAGCCGGTGTGGCGGCCCATGACCTCCACGACCATGACGCGCTGGTGGGACTCGGCGGTGGTCTTCAGCCGGTCCAGGGCCTCGGTGGCGACGCCCACGGCCGTGTCGAAGCCGAAGGTCACGTCGGTCGAGGCGATGTCGTTGTCGATGGTCTTCGGGACGCCGACGATCGGCAGACCGGCCTGCGACAGCAGGTTGGCGGCCTTGAGGGTGCCCTCGCCGCCGATCGGGATGATCGCGTCCAGACCCAGGTCGGCGACGTGCCCGCGGGCCCGCTCCACCCCGTCGCGCAGGTGCGCGGGCTGGACCCGGGAGGAACCGAGGATCGTGCCGCCGAGGGCCAGGATGCCACCGACGGCGTCCAGGTCGAGCTTGCGGTAGTCGCCCTCCAGCAGGCCGCGCCAGCCGTCGCGGAAACCGATCACCTCGTCGCCGTGGTCGACGACGGCGCGGTGCACGACGGAACGGATGACGGCATTGAGGCCGGGGCAGTCGCCGCCGGAAGTGAGCACACCAATGCGCATGGCAGGAAGAACCTTTGCAACGTGGGCCGACGACCGGACCACGTCGTCCGGTTGGAACTACCCGTCACCCTACAAGCGGATCCCCACTGGACTGAACCATCCTCCACATGCTGGTCGGGCCAATCGTGCGAAGAGACGTGTACGAGAACGGCCCGGACCCCCACGAAGGGGATCCGGGCCGAACACCGCACGTCGACGGGGCGACGGGCGGGCGAAGCACGGGCGCCGGGAGGACCCGGGCCGCTACGCGGGCTCGGTGGCCGCGGCGATGCGCTCGGCGCGCAGGGCCTCGTACCAGCGGTCGTCTATGGCCGGCAGCGCGTTCACGTCGAGGGCCAGCTTCAGCAGCAGGTCCGCGATCAGCGGGTTGCGGGCCATGACGGGGCCGTGCATGTACGTGCCGAACACGGTGTCGTTGTACGCGCCCTCGGTGCCGTCGCCGGTGCCGTTGCCCCGACCCAGGCGGGTGCGGGCGAACGGGCGGGCCGTGGGGCCCAGGTGCGTGACGCCCTGGTGGTTCTCGAAGCCCGTCAGCGGCGGCAGGTTCAGGCGCGGGTCGATGTCGGCCAGCACGTCGCCGACGCACCGCTCGCCCTCGCCGCGCACCGTCACGACGTCCAGCAGGCCCAGCCCCTCCTGGCGCTGGCCCATGTCGTTGACGAACTCCTTGCCGAGGATCTGGTACCCGGCGCACACGGAGAAGACGATCGCCCCGTTGGAGACGGCGCGCTCCAGGCCGCCGTCGCGCAGCAGGCGCTCCGCCGCCAGGCGCTGCGGGCGGTCCTCACCGCCCCCGATCAGGTAGATGTCACCCGAGGTGGGGATGGGCTGGTCGCTGCGCACGTCCACGCGCTGCACGTCCAGGCCGCGCTGGCGCGCCCGGCGCTCCACCACGAGGGCGTTGCCCTGGTCTCCGTACGTGCTGAGCAGGTCGGGGTAGACCCACACCAGACGCAGGCTGTTGTCGCTCATGCTCTTGTCCTCTGCGGTTCTGACGGGGCTCTAGTTGCCGACGCGGCGGCGCACGTCCTGGAAGGCGGTGTAGTTGGCGATCAGCTCGATCTGACCGGGCGGCGCCAGCTGCACGGCCTCGTCGAGCGTCTCGCAGACCCGGAAGTCCAGCCCCGCGACCTCCAGGCGGACCGCGAGGTCCAGCTTGCGGTCGCCGATCACGAAGATCGGGTGGCCGGCCAGACGCGGGTAGTCCACGTCCCACAGCCAGGAGGTGTCAGTGCCGTCGGCGCCGCGGGCGTTGACCGAGAGGATCACCGGCGCGGGCGGCGGGTCGATCAGCGAAAACGTTTCGAGCCAGCCGGCCGGGTTCTTCGCGAGCAGCAGGCGCAGCTCACGGCCCATGAAGTTGACCACGTCGTAGCGGCCGGCGACGGCCTGGACCTGGTACATGCGCTCCAGCGCGACCTGAGGCGGCACGCCGAACACGGCGGCGACGGCGGCCGAGGTGGCGGCGTTCGCCTTGTTGGCGCGGCCCGGGAGCTGGAGGTGGATCGGCCAGGCGCTGCCGTGCGGGTCCAGCACGTGGTCGCCGGAGAGCACCCAGCTCGGGGTGGGGCGCCGGAAACCGCACTCGGCGCAGAACCAGTCGTCGCCGGGGCGCTGCATGACGCCACCGCAGGAGGGGCACGACCAGGCGTCGTCCTTCCACTCCTGGCCGGCGGCGACCCACACGACGTTCTGCGACGAGGACGCCGACCACACGATCAGCGGGTCGTCGCAGTTGGCGACGACGACGGCCTTGGAGCCCTGGAGCCCCTCGCGCCACTTCTCCGCGAGCATGCGGGTCTCCGCCGCGCGGTCCAGCTGGTCGCGGGAGAGGTTCAGCAGGGCGATCACCTTGGGGGTGACGTCCCGGGCCACCCCGGCCAGGTACTTCTCGTCGACTTCGATGACGCCGTACTTGGCGTCCGATCCGCCGGCCAGGGCGGAGGTGATGCCCGCCGGCATGTTCGCGCCCAGCGCGTTCGAGACGACCGGACCGCTGGCCCGCAGGGCCTCGGCGATCAGTCGGGTCGTCGTGGTCTTGCCGTTCGTCGCGGAGACGAGGACGACATCGAGATGCTGCGCCAGCGCGCCGAGAAGATCGGGGTCCAGCCTGAGTGCGACCTTGCCACCGATCACCGATCCGCTTCCGCGTCCCGCGGCCCGCGACACCGCCGCCGCGGCCTTGCCCGCCGTCACGGCCAGCTTGGCCCGCGGCGAAAGCGGCTCCGTGTTGCCTGCCATCGTCCCTTGTCCTCCTAGCGTCGGTCGGCCCCAGCCTATCCAGTGCCGGCGCGGGCCTTGACCGCGGCGCCCCCAGGTCGCCGCGGATCTCCTCATATATTCGCCCGTCGTACCCTTACGGCCATGCGACAGCGCCCCATCCCCGGTACCACCGGACTCGTCCGCACCATGAGCCTGCTGGGTGATCCGGTGCTCCATTCGCCCTGCGCCGAGGTCACCGACTTCGGCCCCGAACTCGGCCGCCTCGTCGAGGACATGTTCGCGACGATGTACGCCGCCCAGGGCGTCGGCCTCGCCGCGAACCAGATCGGGGTCGGGCAACGGGTCTTCGTCTACGACTGCCCCGACGACGAGGACGTCCGCCACCTGGGTCACGTCGTCAACCCGCGGCTGGTGACGGCCGACGGCGACGAGTTCCTCGGTCCGGAGGGCTGTCTTTCGCTGCCCGGCCTGGAGGCGGGCACCGCCCGCTTCGACCGCGCGGTCGTCGAGGGGTTCACCTCCGACGGCGCCCCGGTGCGGATCGAGGGCACCGGGTTCTTCGCCCGCTGCCTCCAGCACGAGTGCGACCACCTCGACGGCACGGTCTACGCGGACCGGGTCACCGGGCTGCGGGCCCGCCGGCTGCGCCGGGCGATCCGCAGGACGCCGTGGGGCGCCCGGGCGGCGCGCGACTGATCGGGCGGGGGCGCGGGGCGGGAGGCGCGGCCGAGCGGCCCGACCGGCGCCCCTTCGGCGACGGAGCCCGGCGCCCCGAGGGCCGTGGGGTCGCGAGGGCCGTGGGGTCGCGAGGGCCGTGGGGTCGGGGTCGCGGCGGCGGTCAGAAGCCGGGGCCGCCCTCGCGGTTGCCCGCGGTGGCCAGGCGGCCCCACAGCAGGTCGGTGAGGCCGGCCACCAGTTCGGCGCGCCCGCAGGGGCGCTCGGCCAGCCACCAGTCGCCGGCCGCGTGCATCATGCCGACGATGCCGTGGCCCCAGATGCGGGCCAGTCGGTCCCCGTCCGGCCCGAGGTCGACGCGCTCGCCGACCACCTTCGCGAGCTCCTCGCCGAGGCGGCGCAGCAGCGGGACGGAGTGCACGCCGACGTCGAACCCCCGCTCGGAGCTGTGGGAGTCCTCGGCCGGGTGCATCAGGAAGCGGTACACCTGCGGACGGGCCTCGATGGCGGCGAGGTAGGTGTCGAGCGTCGACTCGACGCGGCTGCGGCGTTCGGCGGGCGCGTCGAGGGCGTCCCGCAGCGAGTCGAGCAGGGCGTCGGTGTGCCGTGCGGCGAGGGCCTGGTAGAGGCCCGCCTTGTCCCCGAAGTGGCGGTAGAGGATCGGCTTCGTGATGCCGGCCTCCGCCGCGATGGCGTTCATGGAGGCCTTGGGGCCGTCCCTCAGGACGACGCGGTCGGCGGCCTCCAGCAGCTCCCGGCGGCGGCCTTCGGCCGCACCTGACTCGCCGGACTGCCGGTTGGTCTGCATGACGTTTTCTTCTCCCCGCCCTTGCGATGTGCGTGACGCCCACGCAACGTAACACCCCGTGCACCCCTCCCGGCGAACCGGCGGTGCTTGACAGTGCTTACCGGCCGGTAACAGACTGTGGCCGTCATCTGGGTTACCGGCAGTAACTCTGCCGGCGGTACGTGAGCGCTGGAGGGGTCGTGGCGGAGTTCACCATGGAGCTGAACGAGGACCAGAAGCAGGTGCGGGACTGGATCCACGGATTCGCCGCCGATGTGATCAGGCCCGCCGCCGCCGAATGGGACGAGCGGGAGGAAACCCCCTGGCCCGTCATCCAGGAGGCCGCGAAGGTCGGCATCTACTCCCTCGACTTCTACGCCCAGCAGTTCTTCGACCCCACCGGCCTCGGCATCCCGATGGCCATGGAGGAGCTGTTCTGGGGCGACGCCGGCATCGCCCTGTCGATCGTCGGCACCGGACTCGCCGCCATCGGGGTCGTCGCGAACGGCACCGAGGAGCAGATCGGCACCTGGATCCCGCAGATGTACGGCACCCCGGACGACGTCAAGGTCGCCGCCTTCTGCTCCTCGGAGCCGGACGCCGGCTCCGACGTGGGCGCCATGCGCACCCGGGCCGTCCACGACGCGGCCAAGGACGAGTGGGTGCTGAACGGCACCAAGACCTGGGCGACCAACGGCGGCATCGCCAACGTCCACATCGTCGTCGCCGTCGTCGACCCGGAGCTCGGCACCAAGGGCCACGCCTCCTTCATCGTGCCGCCGAACACCCCCGGACTCTCGCAGGGGCAGAAGTTCAAGAAGCACGGCATCCGCGCCTCGCACACGGCGGAGGTGGTGCTGGAGGACGTGCGCGTGCCCGGATCCTGCCTGCTGGGCGGCAAGGAAAAGCTCGACGAGCGGCTCGCGCGGGCCCGCGAGCGGGCCGCGGCCGGGGGTGGCGAGCGGGTGAAGAACGCCGCGATGGCCACCTTCGAGGCCTCGCGCCCGGCCGTCGGGGCGATGGCCGTCGGCACCGCGCGCGCGGCCTACGAGGTCGCCCTCGACTACGCGAAGACCCGCACCCAGTTCGGCCGCCCGATCATCGACAACCAGGGCGTCGCCTTCCAGCTCGCCGACATGCGCACGCAGATCGACGCGGCGCGGCTGCTGGTGTGGCGGGCGTCCTGGATGGCCATCGCCGGCAAGCCCTTCACCTCGGCGGAGGGCTCGATGTCGAAGCTGTTCGCGAGCGAGGTGGCCAAGAAGGTCACCGCCCAGGCGGTGCAGATCCTCGGCGGCAACGGGTTCACCCGGGAGTACCCGGTGGAGCGGATGCACCGGGACGCCGCCATCTACACGATCTTCGAAGGCACCAGCGAGATCCAGCGCCTGGTGATCGCGCGGACCCTGTCGGGGATGCCGATCCGCTAGCCGGGGGCCGGGGGCCGGGGGCCGGGGGCCGGTGTCGGGCGGCCGTGGGCGTCCGGGCGTCTTCAGGGGCGCAGGAGGCCCGTCAGGGTGCGGCCGAACAGGAGGCGGGCCGCGCCGGCCGTCAGGGGGTCCAGGAAGCGGGGGACGCCGCGCACGCGGATGGACTCCCGCCAGCGGACCTCCGTACCCCCGGACGAGCACGGCTGGAGCCCGATCTCGGCCCACCCCGTCACCACCCGCCCCCGCTTCTCCAGCCGCACCCTGAGCGGGGGCTCCCAGACGACGACCTCCATCGGGTCGTCGAACGTGATCCGGCCCACACCCGTGCGCGCCGTGAAGCGCGTTCCGGCGCACGTCGGAGGCGGCGTCTCGATGATCGTCCGGGTGAGCGGAACGTGCGCGCCGTGCGATTCCCAGGCCGTCACGCGTCGCCACGCCTCTTCGGGGGCGAGGGACGTACGGCGAATGATCCGGATAACGGGCATGAGCGCATGGTAAGCGGGCATACACACCCTGAACTGGACCGCGAATATGGGTTCCGTCCGGGGGTGGCGGTCGGCAATACTCGCCGCCACCGTGGATCGCGGATTCGACCGGGTGACCACCGGCCCTCCCGCCCCACTCTGCGAGGAGGTGCGCCATGTGCTCCCACCAGCCCCCCTGCCCGTCCGCCGACAGCGCGGACCACGACGCCGCCCGCGTCGTGGCCTCCCATCCCGAACAGGGATGGAGTCTGCTCTGCAACGGCGTCGTGGTCTTCGACGACACCGGTGAACTGCTCCCCGAAGGCAGGACGGTCGAACCCCGCCGTCCGGCACTGGTCTGAGCGAGGAGGCAGCATGCGCCAGCAGCTGATCCGCAAGCCCGTCCCCAAGCCCGCCCCCCGAGACCTGGACCTGCGCACACCGTCGGGCAGACCCCTCCCGTACTGACGGGAGCCCCCGACCCGCGGCGTCCACCGGCCCGAAGTCAGCCGGTGGACGCCGCCGCGCCGCCCAGGAACGCGTTCTCGTACGCCGCGTCCCCGATCGCCGCCCTCGCCTGCCGTTCGCCCCGGTCCCGTAAGGCCGTCAGCGACGGCGAGCCCATCTGCGGCCGTCCCACCGTGCGCCACCAGGCGTGTCCGGTGCCCAGCAGCCGCGCCGCCAGTTCCCCGTCGCCCAGGGCCGCCACCGCGGCCGCCAGCAGGTCCAGGCCCAGCGCGATGCCGAAGCGGTCGCCCAGCAGCCGCTTGCCCGAGAGCATGGCCCGCACGTGCCGGGCCGCCTCGTCGTTGCGACCCAGCCCGAGCGCGGACACGGCCAGCACGTAGTCCGCGTAGGCCCGCAGCCACCGCTCGCCCAGCTCCGCGCACGCCGCGCGCAGCGCCTCCGCCTCCCGCGCGGCCTCCTCGAAGCGGCCCAGGTCGCACAGCGCGTACGCGCCGGCCAGCCGGCACAGCAGCCACCCCGCCCCGCTCGGCCGCCCGCCGTGGCCCGCCCGCGCCCGGGGCCCCGCCAGCGACAGCGCCCGGGCCGGATCGCCCGGCATCATCACCGCCACGGCCCGCAGGTAGGCGGCGCGCAGTTCCCGTTCCGGGTCGGCGAGGGCCGCCGCCGCCCGGGTGCACTCGGCGCCGACCTTCCCGGCGGTGTCCATCTCCCCCTGGAGCAGCAGCGTCAGCCCCAGGGCCCACAGGCCCTGGGTGTGCGCGGGGCCGGGGGAGGGGGCGCCGGCCAGGGCCCGTTCCAGGAAGGCGCGGCCCTCGTGGACGTGCCCGCACGCGAACCAGAGGAACCACAGGGCCCCGGCCATCTCCAGGGCCGCCGCCGGGTCGGTGCCCAGCAGGTGTTCCAGGGCGGTGCGCACCTGCGCGTGCTCGGCGCTCATCCTGCGGTACCAGTCCACCTGGGCCGGGCCCAGCCAGCCCTGGTCGGCGGCCCCGGCCAGGGCCGCGTACCAGTGGGCGTGCCGGTCGGCGACGCCGCGCACCTCGCCCAGCTCCGTCAGCCAGTCGTGGCCGAACTCGCGGATGGTGTCGAGGATCCGGTAGCGGGCGCCCGCGCCCCGCTCCTCGGAGCGGCGTACGACGGACTTCGCGACGAGCCCCTCCAGCACCCGTTCCACCCGCGCCGCCGGCAGCGGCCCGCCGGAGCACACCGCGCGGGCCGCGGCCACGTCGAAGTCCCCGCTGAACACGGACAGTCGGGCCCACAGGAGCCGCTCCAACGGCTCGCACAGCTCGTGGCTCCAGCCGATGGCGGTCCGCAGGGTGCGGTGGCGGTGTCCCGCTGCGGGTCGGCCGTCGGTGAGGACCTCGAAGCGGGCGTCGAGCCGGCGGGCCATCTGTTCCAGCGTCCACCGGCGCATGCGGGCCCCGGCCAACTCCAGGGCGAGCGGGATGCCGTCCAGGCGGCGGCACACCTCGGCGGCGATCCGGGCGCGGTCCGGGTCGGCGAAGGCGGCGGCGCTGTCCGGGGCGGCTGCCAGGGCGCGGGTCCGGAAGAGGGCCAGGGCCTCGCTGTCGGGGCCGTCGGTGGGCAGGGGGCGGACCTCGAAGACCAGTTCGCCGGGGGTGCCCAGGCGCTCCCGGGAGGTCGCCAGCACCGTCAGGCCGGGGGCCGACTGGAGGAGCTCGCCCACGAGGTGGCGGACCTCGGGGACCAGGTGCTCGCAGGTGTCGAGGACGAGCAGCAGTTCCTTGTCGGCCATCCACGCGCACAGTTCCTCGTCGAGGGGGTGCGGGGAGTGGTCGGCGAGGCCGACGGCGTGGGCGACGGTCGCGGTGAGCAGGTCCGGGTCGCGCAGGGGCGACAGTTCGACCCACCACACCCCGTCGGCGCGGGCCTGGAGGCGGTCGGCGGCGGCCCGCAGGGCGAGCCGGGACTTGCCGACGCCGCCGACCCCGGTCAGGGTCACCAGTCGGCGGTCGCGCAACAGGCTTGCCAGGCGGGCCAGTTCGCCGTCCCGGCCGACGAAGCTCGCTGTCTCCGGCGGCAGGTTTCCCGGCACGGCGACAGATTCTGGCGCAGGGTTCCCGCTCGCGGAGTCTGCCTGATGGTCGTTGACCGAGTACTCACCGAACACGGATGTATTGTGCGCGATCTTTGTTCGCGGCAGGGGCGTTCGGCGGGTATCGCCGCCCGATCGGTGTGCGTACGCCGTGTGTTCGGATGCGGCGTGGTCGCCCGCGCGGTGGTCGCCCGCGCCGTGTTCGGATGCGGCGTGAGCGGACGCGGGGCCCCGCCGCCCGCGCGGTGGGCGGGGCCGGCGCGGGCGCGCGGCTCAGCCGGTGAGGGTGATGCGGCGTTCCTCGGAGAAGGCGCCCCAGTTCCCGTCGGGGAGTCGGGCGCGCAGTTTCAGGGCCCAGACCGTCCCGGCCGGCTCGCTCGCCGTGAGCCGGTACGCGGCCCGCCCGGAGGGCACCGCCCCGGTGCCGAACTGGATGACGGTGACGGGCCGGTCGTCGACGTAGAGCTCGTACTCACTGGTCGTGCGTCCGGTGTCGGGGGCGGTCCAGCCCAGCTCGACCGCCCCGGGCACGGCCGTCGCCGTGAAGGCGCCGGGTGCGGTGCCCGGGCCCTGCCCGGGGTCGGCCGGGGTGGTCACGGCCACGGCGGGGCCGTCGGGGGAGGAGTTGTCGGCGCCGTCGCGGGCCCGGACCGTGAACGCGTACGCGGTGCCCGGCTGGAGTCCGCCGAGGCTGGTGCCCCGCTCCGCGCCGCCGGAGGTGTGGATCCGTACGCCGCCCTGGTAGACGTCGTAGGCCGTCACGCCGGTGTCGTCGCTCGCCGGGCCCCAGTCGAGTCGGACCGTACGGGGGCCCTCGGCGCGGCCGGTGGTGGTGGGCGGGGCCGTGGGCGCCCGGCGGTCCTCGGCCCGGGCGACCGGGGTGGTCACGTCGACGGTCGCGCTCGGGGCGGAGCGCCTGCCGTCGGCGTCCTTGGCGCGGACGGTGAAGGCGTAGGCGGTCTGCGGGGCGAGGTCGGTGATGTCCACCATGGTCTTGTCGGCGGGCAGTTCGCGCACCAGGCGACCGGACTGGAAGACCTGCCAGTTGCTGACCCGGTCGGCGGCGGGCGCCGAGTTCCACATGACGTGGACCGACGTGGCGCTGCCGGCCTGGGCGGTCAGTCCGACGGGCGCGTGCGGGCCGTCGGGGCCGTCCGCGGCGCAGGCCGTGAGGGCGGCGAGGGCGGCGAGGGTCAGGGTGGCGCCGAGCGCGGCGCGCAGGGGGCGCGGGGGAGGGGTGCGTCGCACGGGGTGCCTTCCTGCGCGTCCGGCGGATGATCGCGATTGGTCTAGACATATATGGCACGCGGGGGGTCGCCCCGGCAAGACCCCGGCCGACACCGGGTCCTGCCGGGCCGGCTCGGGGTCGGCTTCGGATCGGGTCCCGGGGCCCCGTCGTGACCGGGTTCGTCTTCTTCTGTACCCCTCTGGCATTATTGCCATCTCTTTGCAATAACACGTGATCACAAACAGGGATGTGCACACCATGACGGCCCGGACAGTCCGCGCACGGGGAGCGGTCCGCGCGACCCTCGCCACCGCACTCATCACGGGCGTGGCGGCCTGCTCGAACCCCACCGGATCCGCCCCCGCGGACTCCGCCGTGGTCGGCATCGCGACCGAACCCGAAACCCTCAGCCCGCTGCTGGGCTACGGCAAGGACGGCAACTCCAAGATCTTCGACGGGCTCCTCACCCACGACGCGGACATGAAGCTCCAGCCCGCGCTCGCCGAGGCCCTCCCCGAGGTCTCCGCCGACGGCCGCACCTACACCTTCCGGCTGCGCCACGGCGTGAAGTTCAGCGACGGCGAGCCCTTCACCGCCAAGGACGTCGAGTTCACCTACCGGACGATCCTCGACCCCAGGACGAACAACGCCTCGAAGACCGAGCTGGACGCCGTCGAGAGCGTCACCGCCCAGGGCGATGACCGGGTCGTCTTCACGCTCAAGTACCCCTACGCGCCCTTCGCCGAGCGCACCGTCCTGCCCATCGCCCCCGAACACGTCGCGGGCCGCCAGGACGTCAACAGCGGCGACTTCACGACCAAGCCGGTCGGCACCGGCCCGTACGTGCTCACCGCCTGGTCCAAGGGCGAGAAGATCTCCTTCAGGGCCAACCCCCACTACTGGGGCGGCGAGCCGGCCGTGAAGAAGTTCACCATGGCCGTCGTGAAGGACGACGACGTCCGGGCCACCCGCCTGCGCTCCGGCGAACTCGACGCGGCGATCCTGCCCCCGAACCTCGCCAAGGGCTTCGCGAAGGACACCGCCCGCCGCACCTACGCGGCCAAGACGTTCGACTACCGCAACGTCACCCTCCCCACGCACCACCCGGTCACCGGCGACACCGCGGTCCGGCAGGCCCTGGACATCGCCGTGGACCGCCAGGCCATGGTCGACAAGCTCCTGGAGGACGCCGGCAAGGCCGCCTACGGCCCCGTCCCGACCGACAGCCGCTGGTTCACCGCCGGCACCGAGCGCCCGTACGACCTCGAACACGCGAAGAAGATCCTCGACGACGCCGGCTGGAAGACGGGCGACGACGGCGTCCGCGCCAAGGACGGCGTCCGCGCCTCCTTCCCGCTCTGGTACACCTCCGGGGACAAGATCCGCCAGGACCACGCGCTCGCCTTCGCCTCCGACGCCCGCAAGGCCGGCATCGAGGTGACTACCGAGGCGGGCACCTGGGAGGTCATCGAACCCCGGATGAAGACCGACGCCGTCCTCGCCGGCGGCGGCTCCCCGGCCGACCCGGACTTCGACCAGTACCTGCTGCTGACCTCCTCCCTCGCGGGCGACGGCTTCAACAACATGGGCCAGTACGCCAACCCCACCGTCGACCAGGCCCTCCTCGACGGCCGCCGCAGCGGCGACCCGGCCGCCCGCAAGGCCGCCTACGACACGGTGCAGCGCGAACTGGTCAACAACCCCGGCTACGTCTTCCTCACCCACATCGACCACCTCTACGTCGTCAACGACAAGTGGGAGGGCCCGAGCACCCAGGTCGAACCCCACGACCACGGCCTCGGATCCGGCCCCTGGTGGAACGTCGAGAAGTGGAAGCCGAAGCAGAAGTGACCCCCCGCCTCCCCTGGGGGCCGATGGCACGCATGACCGGGCGGCGGCTCCTCGCCGCCGCCCCGGTCCTGCTCGCCGTCACCTTCGGCGTCTTCGCCGTCGCCGCGCTGTCCCCCTTCGACCCCGTCAAGGCCTACGCCGGCACCGCGGGACTGACCGCCTCACAGGCCGAACTCGACCAGCTGAGGGCCAACCTCGGCGTCGACCGGCCCTTCGTCACCCACTGGTGGGACTGGCTGACCTCCGCGCTCACCGGCGACCTCGGAACCTCCTCCGTCATGCGCCAACCCGTCGCCGACGTCATCACCGCCCGCCTCGGCTGGTCCGCGCTGCTCGCCTTCAGCGCCTTCGCCTTCGCCGTCCTGCTCGGCACCGGCCTCGGCGTCCTCGCCGCCCGCCGCCAGGGCGGCCCCCTCGACCGGACCGTGTCCGCCCTCGCGTACACCCTGGAGGCCGCCCCCGCCTACTGGCTCGGACTCCTCGGCATCTGGTTCTTCTCCGTCCGCCTGGGCGTCCTGCCCTCCGGCGGACTCACCGACGCCGCGAGCGACACCGTCACCGCCGGCCAGGTCGCCTCCCACCTCCTGCTCCCCGCGCTCGTCCTGGGCCTGTCCCAACTGCCCTGGTTCTTCCTCTACGTACGCCAGGGCGTCGCCGACGCCCTGGAGGAGGACCCCGTACGCGGCGCCCGCGCCCGGGGCCTGTCCGGACGACGCGTCCTGCTCGGACACGGGCTGCGCTCCGGCATGCTCCCCGTGCTGACCCTCGTCGGATCGCGGGTGCCCGAACTGATCACCGGCGCCCTCCTGGTCGAGACCGTGTTCAGCTGGCCGGGCATCGCCGCCGCCACCGTCCAGGCCGCCACCTCCGTGGACTTCCCGCTGCTCGCCGCCCTGACCGTGCTGGCCACGGCCGCCGTCCTCGTCGGCAACCTGCTGTCCGACCTGCTCTACGGACTCGCCGACCCGAGAGTGGGCTTCGATGGCTGACCTCCACGACCGCGAGGCCCGCGACGACCGCGCCGCCCGCCGCGACCTCCCCGCCCCCCGCTCGGCCCCCGCGGACCCCGGCGCCCCCGGGCACCCCGGCGCCCCCGAGCGCCGTTGGCGCGCCCGCGGCGGCTCCCGCCGCTCCACCCGCGCACTGCGCCTGGGCGCCTCGGCGACCGTGATGACGGTCCTCGTCCTCGCCGTGCTGCTCGTACCGCCCCTGGTCCGCCTCGACCAACAGGCCGTCGACCTCGCCGCGAAGCTCCTCCCGCCGTCCCCGGCCCACCCCTTCGGCACCGACGACGTGGGCCGCGACCTGCTGCTGCGCTGCGTCTACGGCCTGCGCGTCTCCCTCCTCGTCGGACTGGTGGCCGCCCTCGTCGCCACCGTGATCGGCACCGCCGTCGGTGCCGCCGCCGGCGCCCTCGGCGGACGCGTCGACCGGCTCCTCATGCGCGCAGTCGACACCCTGTCCGCCATCCCGCACCTGCTGCTCGGCATCTTCGTCGTGGCCATGTTCCGGCCCGGCGTCTGGCCCGTGGTCGTCTCCGTGGCCCTGACCCACTGGCTGTCCACGGCCCGCATCGTGCGCGCCGAGGTCCTCTCCCTGCGCGCCCGGCCCTACGTGGACGCCGCCGTCTCGGGCGGCGCCTCACGGCTGCGCGTCATCCTGCGCCACCTGATCCCGGGCGTCCTGCCGCAGGCCGGGCTGGCCGCCGTGCTGATGGTCCCCCACGCCATGTGGCACGAGTCGGCCCTGTCCTTCCTCGGCCTGGGCCTGCCCTCCCACCAGGCGAGCCTGGGCACCCTCGTGCAGGGCGCCCGCGGCTCGCTCCTCGCCGGCGACTGGTGGCCCACCCTCTTCCCGGGCCTGCTGCTCATCGTCCCGACCCTCGCCATCGCCGGGCTCGCCGGCGCCTGGCGCGACCGCCTCAACCCCCGCCGCCGCTCGGAGCTGACGCTGTGACCGCCCGCCACCCCGACCCGCCGCCGGCCACGCCCGCGTCCGCCGGGTCCGCCGCGTTCCTCGCGTCCGGCGACCCCGACGCCCCCGTGCTCACCGCGGAAGGCCTCTCGGTGCGGTTCCGGATGCCGGGCGGGCGGCACGTGGAGGCCGTCACCGACGCCACCTTCCGGCTGCGCCCCGGGGAATGCCTGGCCCTCGTCGGCGAGAGCGGCTGCGGCAAATCCGTCCTGGCCTCCGCCCTCCTCGGACTGCTCCCCGGCAACGCCGAGACCGCGGGCCACGCCCGCCTCGCCGACGGTCTCGACCTCCTCGCCGCCGACGAGGCCACCCTCGCCCGCCGCGTACGGGGCCGACGGGTCGGCCTGGTCCCGCAGAGCCCCGCCGCCCACCTCACCCCGGTCCGCACCGTGCGCTCCCACCTGGAGGAGACCGTCCGGGAACTCGCCGACCCCGGCAAGGCGGGCCGGCGGGTCGCCGCCGAGGCCGCCGCCGAACGGGCCGCGTTCCCCGCGAGCCACCTCGACCGCCACCCCCACGAACTCTCCGGCGGCCTCGCCCAACGGGCCACCACCGCCCTCGCCCTCATCGGGGACGCCCCCCTGCTCCTCGCCGACGAGCCGACCACCGGCCTCGACCGGGACCTCGTCCACCGCACCGTCGACGAACTGCGCGCCCACACGCGCGACACCGGCCGCGCCCTGCTGATGATCACCCATGACCTGGCCGCCGCCGAGCGGATCGCCGACACCGTCGCCGTCATGTACGCGGGCCGCATCGTGGAAATCGCCCCCGCCGACACCTTCTTCCACACCCCCGGCCCCCGCCACCCCTACGCGCGGGGACTGCTCGACGCCCTGCCCGAACGCGCCTTCACCCCGATCCCCGGCGCCCCGCCCGAGCTCGGCGCGCTCCCGCCCGGCTGCGCCTTCGCCGCCCGCTGCGCCCTCGCCGACGCCGACTGCCGCGCCACCCGCCCGGCCCTCACCGAAGGAGTGGCCTGCCACCGTGCTTGAGCTCAAGGGCGTCACCGCCGGCTACGACCGCCGCCGGCCCGTCGTACGCGACGCGCACCTGACCCTGGAGCCCGGCGAGGCGATCGGCCTGCTCGGGCCCAGCGGCTGCGGCAAGTCCACCCTCGCCCGGGTGGCCGCCCTGCTGCACCGGCCCGACGCGGGCACGGTCACCCTCGACGGAGCCACCGTCACCGGATTCCGCCACCGCGCTCCGCGCGCCCTGCGCACGGCCGTCGGAGTCGTCTTCCAACAGCCCCGCCTGTCCGCCGACCCCCGCCTGAGCCTCCACGACCTCGTCGCGGAACCGCTCCGGGCCACCGGGCGGCGCGCGGAGGCGGCCGTCGCCGTCGCCGACCTCGCCGAGCGGGTGGGCCTGGGCGCGGACCTGCTCGCCCGACGCCCCCACGAAGTCAGCGACGGCCAACTGCAACGCGCCTGCCTCGCCCGGGCACTGGTGCTGCGCCCCCGCTGGCTGGTCTGCGACGAGATGACCGCGATGCTCGACGCCTCCACGACGGCGGCCCTCGTCACCGTGGTCGAGCGGTACCGCGCCGAGACCGGCGCCGGGCTGCTCGCCGTGGGGCACGATCCGGTCCTCCTCGGCCGCTGGTGCGACCGTACGACCCGCTGGGAGGACGTCGCGCGCGGCTGACCGCCGCCCCCGCCGGGGGTCGGTCGCCCGCCGTCTGCCGTCCGCCGTCCGCCGTACGCCTTCTGCCGCGCGCCGCGCGTCGCGCGTTCGTGAATCCTCCCGCTCCTCCATGGACTCCTCGGGGCGCGCGATCTACCGTCTGGCGGCGGCTCGATGTCAGACGCGGTGTCAACACGACGCGGGAAGAAGGGGGTTGACCGGATGCCTCTCATCCGACTCCGGCTCGGACCACGACGCGAACCTCCGCTCCGACGCGGACCGCGACCGCGGCCCCGCCCCCGGCTCCGGCTCCGGCCCGGAAGGATGCCGAACTGCGCCGTCGTCCCCGCCCTCGCCGCCCTGGCGCTGCTGTACGGGCCCGCCGCGACCGCACACGCCGAGGAGATCCCCAAGGCCCCGGGCCACCGGCTCGTCAGCCACTACGACGGCGCCCCCGCCCCCGCCCTGCCCCTGCCCGGCCAGGCCCCGCCGCAGCACCCCTTCCTCGCGCCCAACGGCCGCAGCGGCATGCACGCGGACGCCGCCGGCAGCGCCACGACCCCCTGGTCGGGCCCCCTCGGCAGGAACCCCCGGGTCACCAGCGAGAGGATCGCCGCCCTCGGCGGCGAGTGCGCCACCGCCACCTTCGACTCCGGCGGCCGGCTCGTCACCGTCTGCGGGACCTTCTCCGGCTTCAAGGTGAAGCTCCTGGAGCCCCGTACGCTCGCCACGCTCGCGGAGTACCGGCTCCCGCAACGCTCCTCGACGGTCGAGGCGATCACCTCGCTCGACTTCTCGAAGATCTTCAAGGACACCTCGGGCGGCGCCTACTTCTACCTCGACGACCGGGACCGGGCCGTCCTCGCCGACTCCCGTCAGCACGTCCTGCGCCTGGCCCACGCCCAGGACCCCGACGGCGTCTGGAGGTTCACCGTCGAGGACGACTGGGACCTCACCGGACACGTCCCCCACGACTGCGTCGACTGGACCGACCCGTGGCCCGGCGGCACCTGCGACCCCGTGACCTCCGTGATGCCCGACTGGGACGGTCGCATCTGGTGGGTCACCCGACAGGGGCGCGTCGGCACCGTGGACCCCGCCACCTCACGGATCCGCTCCGTGAGACTGGAGGGCGAGGAGATCCAGAACTCCTTCTCGGTCGCCGAGGACGGCGTCTCCATCGTCACCGACCACGCCCTCTACGGCTTCCGCGCCACCGCCGACGGAACCCCCGAGGCGCAGTGGCGCGAGACCTACGACCGGGGCACCGCGACCAAGCCCGGCTCCGTGAACCAGGGGTCGGGCACCACCCCCGACCTCTTCGGCGACGGCTACGTCGCGATCACCGACAACGCCGACGACCGCATGAACGTCCTCGTCTACCGGCGCGGCGCGGACGTACCCGCCGACCGCCGGCTGGTGTGCCGGGTGCCCGTCTTCCGCTCCGGCGCCTCGACCACCGACAACTCCCTCATCACCTGGGGCAACAGCATCGTCGTCGAGAACAACTTCGGCTACGAGAACCCCACCTCGCTGCTCCTCGGCAGGTCCGTCGTCGGCGGGGCCACCCGCATCGACGTCCGCGCCGACGGCAGCGGCTGCGACACGGTCTGGGAGAGCGACGTCCGCTCGCCCTCGACCGTGCCCAAGCTCTCCACCGGCAACGGCCTGCTCTACTTCTACGAGAAGGAGCCCAACTTCTGGGGCGTCGACGCCTGGTACCTGACGGCCGTCGACTTCCGCACCGGAGAGCGCCGCTGGCGCCGGCTCACCGGTACCGGACCCCTCTACGACAACAACTGGGCGCCGATCACCCTCGGCCCCGACGGAACGGCGTACGTCGGCGTCTTCAACGGCATCGTCGCGGTCCGCGACGGCGACTGACCCCATCCGGCGCCCGGTCCCAACTCGCCTGCGGTACAGGGGAGTCGACACTGGATCGGGAGCTGTGAACGGGGCGTGAACCTTCCGGATGGCCGAAACCCGGCCGCGCGCCGCGCGGCCGGGCGGCCTCAGACCGCCGATTCGAGTTGCCGCTCCCTCTCCGCCTCCGGACCCGCCCCCGGACCCGTCGCCGACCGCGCCCCGTCCGCACCCGGCGGACCCGGGACGTCCGCCAGACTCGCCTCCAGGTCGTCGAGGGCCAGCCGGGCGGCGACGATCCGCTGCCGGACCTCCTCGGCGGGGTCGACGTCCTTCGCGGCGCGCTCCCGGGCGCGGGCGTCGGCCTCCTCCATCTCCCGCGCCTCGTCGAGGGAGTTGAGGACGACGCCGATCAGCACGTTGACGAGGACGAAGGAGGCGAGCAGCGCGTAGGAGGCGTAGTAGACGATGCTGAACCGGGAGATCTCCAGCCCGGCCCGGACCGCGTCGGTGAGCCCGTCCAGGGTGGTGAGCAGGAACAGGGTGAGCATGGCCCGGCCGATCGAGCCGAAGTGCCCCGGGTCGGACCCGGCGAAGCAGACCCAGCCGACCATGGCGTACACGTACAGGACGAGCGCGCCGACGAACAGGAAGCTGGCGGTCCCCGGCAGGCTGCGGCCGACCGCGAGCAGCAGGATCCGCAGGTGGGGCAGGAAGCGGGCGGTCCGCAGGACCCGCGCCAGGCGCAGGAGCCGCAGGACGGTCGTGTTCTCGCGGAGCACCGGCAGGAACGCGGAGGTCACGATCAGCAGGTCGAAGACGTTCCAGGGGTCCCGGAAGAATGCTTTCGGCCGGTCCGCGTACGAGCCCACGCGCAGCAGCATCTCCAACGTGAACAGCGTGAGGCAGCCCTGTTCGGCGAGCAGGAGCACCCGGTGGTACGCCTCGGCCAGCCCGCTGTACGTCTCGGCCCCCATCAGCCCCGCGTTGAACAGGATCACGCCGAAGACCACCATCCCGAACGACGGCGCCTCGGTGATCCGCCGGCAGCCGGCTGCCAGTCTCCTGCGGCCGGGTCCGGCCGGGGTCGGGTCGGTCATCTCGCTCCTCGTACTCGCTCGGGCGTCCGTGTGGGGGCGGACGCCGGCGCGCGCGGGGCGCGCACGCCGGTCCGCCCTGCTAACGCGGCACAGCCGAACGGGTTTCAACCGGTCTCGGACGACCTGCCCGCGACGTCGGCGTGCCGGACCGGGAACGCGACCGTGCCCGCCCCGGGAGCGGGGCGGGCACGGTCACGGCGAGACGGCGGTGACGAAACCGCCGTGGCGAAACGATTCCTCAGGCGCGGGCGGCAGCGGTCTCCGGACGGCGCTCGGCGGGGGCTCTGCCGGCCCGGCCGGCGAACAGCCCGTCGAGGGCCAGGGCGCCGGGGCCGGTGAACACCAGCAGCAGGAAGGCCCAGCAGAACATCGCGGAGGCCTCGCCGCCGTTCTGCAACGGCCACAGCGACTCCGGCTGGTGCACCGAGAAGTACGCGTACGCCATGGAGCCGGAGGCCACGAAGGCCGCCGACCGGGTGCCCAGGCCCACCAGCACCAGGATCCCGGCCACGAGCTGGATGACGGCGGCGTACCAACCGGGCCAGGTACCGGCGGCGACGGTGCCGCCACCGTGCGCGCCACCGAGGACCCCGAAGAGCGAGGCGGCGCCGTGACAGGCGAAGAGGAGCCCGGTGACGATCCGGAAGAGGGCGAGGGCGTACGGCTGGGCGGACTGCAGACTTCCGGGCATGGGGGCTCCTTCGGTTGGGGACGGGTGCCGAAGTGTGTGCCGAGGCCGACGGCCGGGCGAGCCATAGGTTAGGTAGGCCTAAGGGGGTCGGCAAGCGCGGTTTTCAGCCGGCGCCGCGGCCCCCGTGCCGCCCGGCGGAGCCGTGCCGGACGACCGCGCCGCGCCGCCCCCCCCCGCGGGCCGGAGGAGCGGGGGAGCGGTGGGGTGGGGGGCGGGGAGACGACCGATGGCCGGGCCGGAGGGACCGGCCCGGCCATCGGCGCGGGTACAGCGGTACTGCGGTACTGCGGTACTGCGGTGCCACGGGGGTGGCGCCGGGCGCCGGGCGGGGCGGGCGCGTCAGCCGGCGTCGTCGCGCCGGGCGGCCTTCTCGGCCTTCTCGGCCTGCATCTCCTTGATCCGTACGGCTTCCTTGCGGACCTCGGCCTGGGTGGCCCGCTCCTTCTGGAGCCACTCGGGGTCGTCCTGCTTCAGGGCCTCGATCTGCTCGGTGGTGAGCGCCTCGGTGACCCCGCCACGGGCGAGACCGGCGATGGAGACGCCCAGCTTGGCCGCGACCACCGGCCGGGGGTGCGGGCCGTTGCGCCGCAGCTCCACCAGCCACGCGGGCGGGTCGGACTGGAGGGCGTTCAGCTCGGTGCGCGAGACGACACCCTCCTGGAACTCTGCGGGGGTGGCCTCGAGGTACACACCCAGCTTCTTCGCCGCGGTCGCGGGCTTCATCGTCTGGGTGCTCTGGTGCGACGTCATGGGGTCAAGGGTATCGAGCGTGTGCGCTACCTCCGACCACGACCGGTAACCTGGCGGGGTGACAGGCTCGGATGCATCCCCTTCGTTCAGGCTCGCCTACGTCCCTGGAGTGACGCCCACGAAGTGGGTGCGGATCTGGAACGAGCGGCTGCCCGACGTTTCGTTGACCCTCGTACAGGTCCCCTCCGCGGAGGCGTTCGACCTGCTGCGCGGCAGCGGCGCCGACGCCGGATTCGTACGCCTCCCCGTGGACCGGGCCGACCTCAGCGCGATCCCGCTCTACACCGAGACGACCGTGGTCGTGATCCCGAAGGACCACGTCGTGGCCGCCGTGGAAGAGGTGTCGATCGAGGACCTCGCCGACGAGATCGTGCTGCACCCCCTCGACGACGTCCTCGGCTGGGAGACCCTGCCCGGACGGCCCGCCTTCGAGCGTCCCCAGACCACCGCCGACGCGATCGAGCTGGTCGCGGCCGGGATCGGCGTCCTCGTCGTCCCCCAGTCGCTGGCCCGCCTCCACCACCGCAAGGACCTCACCTACCGCACCGTCTCGGACGCCCCCGAGTCGCGGGTCGCCCTGTCCTGGCCGGAGGAGAAGACCACCGACCTGGTGGAGGAGTTCATCGGCATCGTCCGGGGCCGGACGGTGAACAGCACCCGGGGACGCACGCCGACCCCGCCCCAGCCCAAGCAGCGGGGTCGCGCCGACGCGGCCGGCGGCAAGGCGGGCGCGAAGGGCGGGGCGAAGCCGACCGGGAAGACGGGCGCGAAGACCGGGGGCAAGCCGGGCACCAAGTCGGGCGCGAAGCCGACCGGGAAGGCGACCGGGAAGCCCGCCCGCGGCGCGTCCGGGGCCCCCAAGGCGGCCAAGCGCGGCAAGCCCCGCGGCCGACGGTAGGACCGTCCGGCGCCCGCTCTCGCGTTGCGGGGGCGGGGGCCTGCGGGCAGGGTCGAAGGCGCGACTCCCCCGCAGGAAGGTCGGACCATGCCCATCGCCACCGTCAACCCCACGACAGGCCGGACGCTGCGCACCTTCGACGCGCTCGACGCCGACGGCATCGAGGCCTGCCTCGCGGAGGCGGCACGGACCGCCGCCGACTACCGGCGCACCGGCTTCGCCGAGCGGGCCGCGCTCCTGGAGCGCGCCGCCGACCTCCTGGAGGCGGAGGCGGAGGACATCGCCCGCACGATGACCATCGAGATGGGCAAACCGCTCGGCGCGGCCCGCGCCGAGGCCGCCAAGTGCGTCAAGGCCATGCGCTGGTACGCGGCCCACGCCGAGTCCCTCCTCGCCGACGAACGCCCCGCCGACCCCGACGTGCGCGACGCCGGCGCCTCCGCCGTACGCGTGCTCTACCGGCCCATCGGCGTGGTCCTCGCCGTGATGCCCTGGAACTTCCCCCTCTGGCAGGTCGTGCGCTTCGCCGCGCCCGCCCTGATGGCCGGGAACGTCGGCCTGCTCAAGCACTCCTCGAACGTCCCCCAGACGGCCCTTTACCTGGGAGACCTCTTCGAACGGGCCGGATTCCCCCGCGGCTGCTTCCAGACCCTGCTCATCGGCTCCGCCGCCGTGGAGGGAGTGCTGCGCGACCCCAGGGTGGCCGCGGCCACCCTGACGGGCAGCGAGCCGGCGGGGCGCGCGGTGGCCTCCGTCGCGGGTGACGAGATCAAGAAGACCGTGCTGGAGCTCGGCGGCAGCGACCCCTACGTCGTCATGCCGTCGGCCGACGTCGCCCGCGCCGCCCGTACCGCCGTGACCGCCCGGGTGCAGAACAACGGCCAGTCCTGCATCGCCGCGAAACGGTTCATCGTCCACGAGGAGGTCTACGAGGAGTTCGCCCGCCTCTTCACCGAGGGGATGAGGGCGCTGACCGTCGGCGACCCGATGCTGGCCGGCACCGACGTCGGCCCCCTGGCCACCGAGGCGGGCCGCGCCGACGTCGAGGAACTCGTGGACGACGCCGTACGGCGGGGCGCCACCGTTCTCTGCGGCGGCCGGCGCCCGCCGGAGTTCCCGGACGGCTGGTTCTACGAGCCGACGGTGCTGGCGGACGTCACCGCCGACATGCGCGTCGACCTGGAGGAGACCTTCGGACCCGTCGCCACCCTGTACCGGGTGGGGAGCCTGGACGAGGCCGTCGAGCGGGCCAACCACACGCCCTTCGGACTCAGCTCGAACGTCTGGACCCGCGACGAGGCCGACCTGGAACGCTTCGTCCGGGACCTCCAGGCGGGCGGTGTCTTCGTCAACGGCATGACGGCCTCCCACCCCGCCCTGCCCTTCGGCGGGGTCAAACGCTCCGGGTACGGGCGCGAACTGTCCGGCCACGGCATCCGTGAGTTCTGCAACATCACCACGGTCTGGCGGGCGGCGGACCCGGACTGACCGCGACCTCGGCCGCCGCTGACTCCTGGGCCGTCGTGGCCCCCTCGGCCGCCCCGTCCGGGGTGTCCACGAGGGCGAGCACGTGCTCGGTGACCAGGTCCAGCAGGTCGGAGGCGGCCGCCCGGTCCCCGAGCACGAGGACGTTCAGGGTCAGCCCGTCGGTCATCGCCGCCAGGTAGCGGGCCAGCACCGGGACCGGGACGCGCAGCCGCAGGTCCATGGTGTCGCGCAGTTGCCGGAGCAGTTCCGCGTACGTCTCCCCGTACAGCTCGTACTGCCGGCGGGCGAGGTGTTCGAAGCCGGGGCGGCGCAGCGCGTACTGGGTCAGCTCGTAGGTGAGCATGTGTTCGCCGGGCTGCGCGCTGACGTGGTCCCAGTAGGCCTGGAAGCCGGAACGGACGGTCTCGCGGAGGGTGGGCTTGGGGCGGATCGCCTCCCGCACCACCGAGATGTAGTGCGCGGTGATCGCTTCGATGACCGATTCGAGCAGCTCCTGCTTGGAATCGAAGCAGTAGTGGAACACGCTCAGCGACACGCCCGCCTCGGCGGCGATGGAGCGGGTCGTGGTGCGCGCGACGCCGTCCCGGGTCATCGCGCGGATCGCCGCCTCGGTCAGCTGCCGGCGTCGTTCGGCCGACGGCATCCGTGCCATGGGGTCCTTTCACGTGGTGCGGGTGGGGCGGTGGGGTTGTGCCTGCTGCCTGCTGCCTGCTGCCTGCTGCCCGCCTGCCTGCCTGCCTGCTGCCCGCCTGCCTGCCGGGCGGGCGGGGCGGGGCGGGGCGGGGCCGGGGGCAGGGGCGGCCCGGGGCCGGTCGGATCGGTTCCGTCGATCCGACCGGCCCGGACGGCGGACGGCGTCAGCCGCTGTAGACGCCGACCTCGTGGAGGGAGTACCCCCACTGGGTGCCGCGGCCCAGCCCGTGGATCCGTACGTAGCGGGCGGTGGTGCCGGCGAACCGTGCCGTGTCGAGGCCGCCGTCGCCGGCGGTCGTGGACCAGGCCGTCTGCCAGTTCGTCCCGTCGGAGGACAGCTCGATCCGGTACGACCTGCCGTACGCGCGCTCCCAGTCGAGGGTGACCCGGCTGACCAGGCTCGGGGCGCCGAGGTCGATCCGCAGCCACTGGTCGTCGCTCCAGTCGCTGGCCCAGCGGGTGCCCCGGTTGCCGTCCACGGCCCGGTCGGGCGCGTAGCTGACGAACGGGTTCCACTCGGAGGAGCTGGCCGCGCCGGCGGCGCCGGCCGCGAGGTTCACGCCCGCCTTGTGCCGCTCGGAGGCCCCCCAGGTGCCGAGGTAGGACTCGGCGCCCCGGAACAGGTCGTCCACCACCTCCTGGCCGCCGACCTGCCGGATGTCCTCGATCCAGTCCGGGACGAGCCCGTAGTGCGAGGCGCCGTCGGTGTTGAGGTCCCACGTGCGCTGCCCGGTGGTCTGCCGGTCGATGACGGAGCCGCCGTCGACGCTGCGGAACGGGTAGCGCACCGGGTTCGAGGTGTCGGCGCCGCGCGGGCCCGGCCAACCGCCGACCCCGTTCATGTCGGTGCCGTAGCCGTACCCGACGCCGTACTTGTCGCGCAGCGCCTTCGTCCGCGCGGCCTCCGCGATGAAGCCCTCGGAGCCGTTCATGTACTGGGTGGCGAACCCGCCGAGCTTGTACAGGCGCTCGGTCCAGCCGAGGTCCATCCAGCTGTGCGAGGAGATGATGCCGGGGTACGACTCCGACTCCAGGATGTCGAAGGCCCGCCCGGCGGCCTTGACGCTCATGTGGTCGATCTCCAGCATCATCTTGCGCTTCATCATGCCGCGCACGGCGTACTCGCCGAGGTCGGTCAGGCCGCGCGTGTTGCACTGGGCGTCGGCCGCGTACCCGGGCACGCTCACCCCGGCCGGGAGCTCCTTCTGGGCGTTCGGGGCCGGCGCGAGGCCGATGGGGTTGTCCTTCTGCGGGCCCGTGCACTTCTCGGTCTGCCAGAAGGTGCCGGTGGACAGGAACTGGCCCACGTTGATCGCGGTGCCGAGGGCTCCGCCGTCGAACCGGACGCCGCACAGGGCGTTGTCGAACTTGTGGCACAGGAACATGCTGCGGACGCCGATCCTGTGCAGCTCGTCGAGGCCCCGGTCGATGTCCTGCCGGGAACACTGGGAGATGTCCAGGATCTGCTTGCAGCCGAAGGGCTCGGAGGTCTCCACCCCCAGCACGACGGCCAGCTTGCCCTGCTTGATCACCTCGCGGGCCTGGGCGGAGTCGGTGACGATGCGGAACCAGCCCTTGCCGGGGCCGCCGTACATCTTGTCGATGTAGGCCTGCATGTCGTACGTCTTCTGCGCCTCCAGGCGGATGGCGGTCATCTCGTCGCAGCCGCGGTCCTTGAAGAAGTAGACCGAGCAGATCACCCCGTTGGTGACGAGGTCGTTGACGAGGACCCGCTGGCCGCCGCGCCAGGCGCGTTCGACCCAGGCGTAGTAGTTCTGCTGGTGGGTCAGGGAGTCGTGGGCGGGCCAGTCCTTGAAGGTGGGCCAGCCGTCGGGGTCGTGCTTGCCGTCGCCGCCCTTGGTGATGAAGTCGAAGACGGCGAGGGTGCCGTCGGGGTAGTGCTCGGGACAGTCCTTCAGGGCGTCGGCGACGCCGAGCTCCGAGAAGGGCTTGCCGCAGATGAGCCGGCCGCCGAAGCCCTCGTTGGACATCAGGTGGTCGTGCGCGTCCACGAAGCCGCGTACGCGGCCCTGGGCGTCGGTGCCCTTGAAGGGTTCGCCGGTGACGTTGATCTGCGAGTCGGGGCCGGGGCGCGCCGTCGGGTTCCACCAGCCCGCGTCGGCGACGGCGCCGGCTTCGGCGTCGGGGTCGGCGGAGGAGCTGGGCACGGGGCCGAGCAGGATCGCCAGGACCGCGAGGAGCAGCGACAGGACGGCGGCGGGGCGTCGCCGGAACGCGCGGCGGCGCCGTGGGTGGGGGTGTGGGTGGGGGCGGGACGGGGGGTGAGGGTGTGGGGTCAAGGTCATCACTCGTGTCTTCGCTCGGCGTTGGGGGCGCGGTCGAAACAGGCATGACTTGTCATGCCCCGCACAAAGGGTGCGACGAGAATCGCGACTGGCGCGAACGGAGTCAAGGGTCCGGGACGGATGACCTGATGAATCGTCGGATCGGTCGAGGCCGGCGCGAGGTGGGGGGCGGATGGGGCGCGAGGAGGGGGCCGAGGGAGCGGCGCGAGCGCGGGCGAGGCCGGCGCGATCGGTGCGGGTCGGTGCGGTCGGTGTGGTGAGGATGCGCGGGGTGGGGGCCGCGGGTCGGGGGTGAGGGCGGGGGGTGTGAGGGCAGGGGGGAGAGAGGGGGCGGGGGCGACGAGGCGAGGGGCGACGGCCGAGCCCCCGCACCAGGCTCCGGGCGGGGGCTGTCGGGCGGGGGCTGCCCAGGGCGGGGAGTTACTCGTGTTATCCCCGGTCAGCGGCCCGGGGCCATGTCGTAGGTGACCCACATCGTGCGGGTCGCCACCTGGTCGTACTTCGACCGGGCCCGGTGGTTGTCGTCGGCGGTGATCCACCGCACCACGCTCCACCCGCGCTCGGCGGCCAGTTCGCGCAGGGCGGCGAGCAGTGCGTCGGCCGCACCCGAACCCCGGTCCTCCGGGGCCACGAACAGGTCGTCCAGGAAGCAGCCGGTCGTCGCCGACAGCGGCCGGGCGAAGGGGCGGTAGTGGGCCAGGCCGAGCAGCCTGCCCGCGGTGTCCTGCGCGACCAGGGCGCCCACCTCGTGGGAGGGGTCGTTGATCCAGCCCCAGACCGTCGCCGCCGCCTCCTCGGTCTGCTCCACCCGGTAGAAGTCGGCGTACCCGCGGTAGAGGACCCGCCACCGGTCGAAGTCCTCGGGCTGTGCGGCGCGGACCTGGATGTCGGACATGTGGGGTGCTCCCGGCGGTCGAAACGGTTACGGGGGCTGCGGGCCCCGGGGCCCGCAGCCCCTCGTGGTGCAGGCCACCGATCATGGTCGGCCGCGCGGCGGGTGGCAAAAGGCCGCCGTGTCGAAAGCGCGGACGGCGCATCGCCGCCGTGGACAAGGCCGCCGGACACCGCGACGTGGTGCGCGGTCCGGCGGGCTGCGGTGGAGCCGGCCCGGGACCCGGCGGTCGCCCGGGCGAGGTGTTCACGTGGATCCCGGCACCGAGACCCGCCGCGACGACCTCGGTGTCCCGGTCGTCACGTCGAGGCCCGCGGCCGGCGCGGCGGCGCCCATCGCCTGGGCAACACGTGCCACCACGGCCGACTCCACCCCCTCTTCGAGGATGACCCCGCGCGACAGCTGCGCGGCCGGGTCCCGGTCGCGGCCAGGCGGTTCACGGTCCCGTCGACCGCCGGTTCCCCTATGCGTCCGCCCGGCAGGCACACCGGCCGTACCGCGTACGAGTCCGACGCCACCGGTCCCGGCGCCGCCCGCACGCGCGGAGGCGGTCGGGACGACCACCCTCCTCACGGCCTCGACCTGCCGCAATAGGCAAGCGGAAGCGAAACGGAATCCGGGCGGAAAAACTGTTCCAATCGCCTTTAAATGACCTTGGAGGGACTTTCAAAAACTCCTCAATCGCGCCTCAAGTGATCCTGTGGGGACTGGCGGGAACCTTGTGCCAATCGCCGCAGGAAAGGCGGGAATCGACCCACTTGGGGGTCGGATCCCGGTGCCCGGCCGGTGATGACAGGCCGAATAGTTACCGAGTTGGCCAGGTCGTAAGGAAATTGCACATCATAGACGGCTCATGGATTTCTCTGCGATACCGTCGATTCAAAGCATTCCTCGGGCGCCGGAAAATTCGACACCGTGGATTGCGGTCGATTGCGCGGAGTGAATCCTGAATTCACCTCACCCAAGGGAGAAGCATATGTCTGACATTGCGCGCAACTCCGAGTTCGACCTCCAGGACCTGGAGCTCGACCTCGGCGACCTGTCCATCACCTCCCTGCGTGACACCGCCGCGCTGCCGGAAGGCGGAGCGTCCTGGGGCAGCAGCTCCTGCCAGGGCTCCTCGTCCTGCAACCAGACGATGGGCGACCGTCCGGTCGAGTAGTCGTCGCCGCGCTTCGGACAACACGCGTCACCACACCGAACACCGAACGTCCCACGACAAGAGGAGAGACCATGAACCACGCGACCCCGGCCGACGGCTTCGACCTCCAGGACCTGGAGCTCGACCTCGGCGACCTGACCGTCACCTCCCTGCGTGACACCGCCGCGCTGCCGGAAGGCGGAGCGTCCTGGGGCAGCAGCTCCTGCCAGGGCTCCTCGTCCTGCGCCAAGCCGACCACGGAAACGCCGACCCTCTGACACTCGGCAATCCGTACGCACCGCGTCTCCCGCCGCACCCCGCTCGTGCGGCGGGAGACCGCGCGAAACCACCGACAGGACGGGGACCGCCATGCCGCAGCCGCAGCCCTCCACGGTCGCCGACGTCGACACCGTCGCCGCCGTCGACGGGTACCACGTACGTACCGCCCCCCACGCTCTCATCCGCTTCACCGTGCTCGCCCACCCCGCGCAGGGCCGGGCGGCGGCGGACTTCCGCACCCTCCTCACCCACCTGAGCGGGCTCGACACCGAACTCGCCCGGATCACCGGCCCCCTCGGCGACCACCTCCACGACAGTTACGCCGGCCACCCGGAGACCTACCACCGTGACGTGGTGCTGCCGCTGCGCCGCGCACTGCACAACGGCCGCGAACCCCGACCCGCCCTCCTGGAACGCCTCGACGACCTCCCGGACCGGATCCCCCTCCTCGCCTCCTGGCTGGCCCTGCGCGCGCGGCGCTCGGCACTCCTCGCGAGCCTCCCGGACGCGGCCGAGGCCGCACTGGCCGACGAACGCGACGCCCTGGCCGCCCTGTGTCGAGACCCGGCCCTCGGCAAGGCCGTCGCCCTCACCAGCGGCGACCTGCTGCGCGCCGTCGAACGGGCCGCCACGGGCCCCGTCGACCGCCGCACCCGCAAGGAGGAGCCGACCGTGCTGCGCTACGCCCTGCGTGCCAGCACCAAGACCAGCCCCCTGTCCTGGTTCACCGCCGTCGGATGGGGCACGCTGACCCGGGAACCGGCCGCGCCCGTGTCCTCGTGGGGCGCCCCCGAGCTTCACGACGGCCCCCTGCGCTCCATCGTGAAGGTCAACCGCACCCTCACCACCGCCCTCGTCCTCGCCCTGCGCGACGCCCCCCACCGCCTGGCCGCGACGCCTCACCGCATCACCAGCACCGCCCGCATCGCCGACGGGCGCGCGACGTACTCGCGGGACCGGACCTCCTTCTCCGGCGGGCGGTACCTCGTCGCGGACGAGGACGAGGTGGCCCTGCCCTACGGCGGCCCCCTGCGCCTCCTCACCGAACACGTCGCCGACACCCCCCTGTACCTCCCCGAGCTGACCGGACTGCTCATCGCCGCCTTGGGCGGCGCCGGTCACGGCGCCCACGACGCGGCCGAAGCCTTCCTCGACCGTCTCCGCGAGGCGGGACTGCTCGTGCCGGGCGATCCGCTCCCACCCCTCGCGAGCGACCCCGTCGGCGGCATCGCGGCATGGCTGCGGCGGATCGCCGCACCGCGCCCCGAAGGGGCGGAGCCGGCACCCCCCACCGGCGTGGTCGCGACGCGCGCCGACGAGGTAACACGTGTTGCCGACGCGGCGCGTGCCGAGAGGATCGCCGAACTCGGACGGCTGACCGCGACGTTCGCCGGCGCGACCGCCGCGAACCGCCCCGCCCTGCTCGCCGGCCTCTCCCGGAGCTGGAAGGAGACCCTGGCGGACGCCGGACGCCCCGTGCCCGAAACCGCGGCCCCCCTCACCGTGCTCTCCGAGGACGTCGTCACCCCCCACCCGCTCCGCCTCGACGGCTTCCTCGACGGAGCCGACCGCGAGGCCCTCGGCGAAGTCACCGCCCTGGCGGAACTCTTCGACCTCGGCCACCTCGTCCGACGCGTCCTGCGCGACCGCTTCGTGGCCCGGTACGGGCGCGGCGGACGCACCGGTCACCCGTGGGAGTTCGGCGCGGAGGTCGTGGAGGCGTGGCAGACCGCCGGCGGCCTCGCCGACCTCAACCCCTCCGACCGTGCCGCCCTCCCCACCGGAACCCGGGAACTGGCACTGCTGCGGCAGGAATTCGCGCGCGCCACCCAGGCCGCCGCAGACGACCGGGGCGGTGCCGTCGAGGTGGTCCTCCCGCCGGAACTCGTCCGTTCCCTCGGCCCGCGCCTGCCCGGCTGGGCCCTCGAACGCCCACTCAGTTACTCGTATTTCCTCCAGAAGGCGCCGACCCTCGGACGCGACCTGTTGTGCGTGAACCACGTGTACGGCGGCTGGGGCCGCTTCAGCAGCCGCTTCCTCGACACCCTCGACCCACGCGCGGGCGCCGGGGTGTCCGAGCAGATTCGCCAAGGGCTCGGGCCCGCAGCGCGGGCGGCGCAGATCCGCCCCGTGGGCGGTTTCAACGCCAACCTCCACCCCCTGCTCGTGCCCGACGAGATCGGCCCCGACCGGCGGTGGGCCTCCATCGGCGAGGGAGACGTCGACCTCGTCCACGACGAGGCCACCGACCAGGTCCGCCTGAGCCTGCGCTCCACCGGGGAACTCCTTGACATCCTCTACGCGGGCTTCCTCGCCCCCGTCCTGCTGCCTCGCCGCATCGGGGCCCACCTGGCCGATCACCCCCACGGGGTCGTCGACTTCCTGCCGCTCGTCCCCAGGCGCGCCCTCGACGCCCCCGGTGGCCGGGTGCTGACCGCCCCCCGACTCAGCCATCGGCATGTGGTGCTGCGCCGCCGGCGCTGGACGCTGTCACCCGGCGTGGTGGAGCGCCTGCGTGCGGACCTCGCGACCGGTGGCCCCGTACCGGCGGAGGCGGTGGCCCGCTGGCGCGCGCTGCTGGACCTTCCCGAGCAGCTGTTCCTGCATCCTGTCGCCGCCGCGCCCGTCGGCCGTCCCGCCGAGGACTTCCTCCGGTCGATCGACCGCCCCAAACCTCACTTCGTCGACCTCGGCAACGCGTTGCACCTGCGCTGCCTGCACAAATGGCTGGCCCGCCACGGCGACGGTGCCGTGTTCGAAGAAGCCCTGCCGGCCCCCGGAGGCCTGGCCGAGCCCACGCGCGCAACCGAACTGGTCCTGGAGGTCTACCGGGCCGGACGCCGGTCGAGATGACGCGCCGAAGCCGCGAGAACCACCCGTCCCACCCGCCCCGCCCCCAGACGACGGAGGAAGAGAACGTGCCGGGAGCACCGCAGCACCCCGCCGACGACGCCTCGAACGGCGTCGCCCTCGCCCAGACCCTCGCCCGAGACCGCGGCCTCGACGGCGACGACGCCCTCGACGTGGTCGCCTACTACCACCAGCCCGTCAAGGCCCGGCTGTTACACGAGTTGCTCCTCCCGCTCGCCGCCGCCCACGAGGCCGAGGGCCTCACCGCCCACGTCGAACGCCACTGGCTCCACGGCCCCCACCTACGACTGCGTCTGCACGGCCCGCGCGCCCACCGGGAGGCCGCAGCCACCATCGCCGCCGACCGGATCCGCGAGTGGATCCACCTCAACCCCTCGCGCGGTGACCTCACCGACGGCGAACTCCTGCGCCAAGCGGCCGAGGCCGGGCGCGCCGAACTGATCCCCCCGCCCTACGGGCCGATCGTCGCGGACAACACGGTGCGGATCGAGCCCGTCGACGGATCCTCCCTGCGCTCCCTCCTCGGCGACGAAGGATCCGACCTGCGCGACGAACTGCTGCGAGCCGGACTCCCCGCACTGCGCGCCGGCGCCGGATTCCTCGCAGCCCACGACCACGACCCCGACCACAGCGCGCGGGCCCGGCTCGCGCTCGCCGTGACCGCCCTCGTCGCACACGCCCGCGCCCACCCGGGCGGGCTCGCGGGCGGCCACTACTCCTACGTGTCCCACCTGGAGGACTTCCTCGTCCACGACGACCCGGACGGCCGCCTCCGAGCGGGCTTCGAGCGCCGTTGGGAGCACGCGGCGGACACGGTGACCGACCTCGTCACACGGATCGCCGGCGACGGAGCCCGGGGTTGGGAGCGGGCGTGGGTGGACTTCTCCGCCGACGCCTGGCAGCGGGTGCGCGCCCGCCACGAGACGGGCGCCGAGTTACACGGTTCACCGGCTGCCTACCGCGAGCGCGCCGCAGCCACCGGCGACGCGGCCGCCGCCCAGCGCTGGAACCCGGAAACCCGCACCCGCTTCAGCGAGTTCCACCGCCTGCTGAGCCGCTCCGACCCGCAGGGCCGGATGTGGAGCCACCCGGACTACCTGATCTACCGCTCCTGCACCAACGCCCTGTACCGCCTCCTCGCCATCTGCGACGTCCGCCCGCTGGAGCGGTACCTGGCCGCCCACCTGGTCGTCCGCGCCGTTCCCGCCGTGACCGGGGTCGACTGGCGCACGGAGATCGACGCCGCCATCGAAGCAGTGGAGGCCCGCGCATGACCGCGACCACCCCGACCGCCACCACCCCGCACGTCACGCCCGAGTCGGGTGCGGCCGCGGCGCCCCGCACCGTGCGCGTGCTGCGCCCGGGCGTGGCGGTGACGCCGCTACGGGCCGGCCTGCACCTGCGCGGCCGGCGCGGCAGCGTCACCCTGGAGGGCAGCGCCTCCCTTCCGGTGCTGTGGCGATCACTGGAAGGCCCCCTGCGCGCAGGTCGCCTCGACGACGCGGTGGCGAGCCTCGAACCGGGTTCCTCCACACGCCGGGCGGTGGAGACCCTGATCGGTCAACTCGAGGAGCACGACCTGCTCGTGGCGCGGCCCGCCGACGCCCACGACACCGCCGCGCATCCCGTGGAGCGGTGGACCGCCGCCACCGCCGAACGGCCCGGAGCCGCTGCGGCCGCTCTCGCCTCGACGCGGTTCGAGGTCGTCGCCGGCGCTCCGGACGGGGACCTCGCCCGAGCCGCCGGCCGGGCCCTGGAACTCGGCGGGCCGACCGTGACGTACACCGCCGACCCGCTCCTGCCCGCGGACCGGATCCTGCTGCGCACACGTGTAACGAGTGCGGAGCCGCGTACCGCCCCGGTGGCCGTCGCCGCCGGACTGTGCGGCGGCACCGGCTGGGTCACCGCCCCGGGCAGCGCCGCCCAGGCGCGATCCGACGCCGCCGCCCTGGAGGCGCGCCTCGCGCCAGGCGGGCCCGGTGCCACGCCCGCGTCCGCCGCCCTGCTCGGGAGCGCCGCCGCCCACCGACTGCTGTGCGCCGCCGCCGGGCTCCCGGACCCGGCGTTCGAGGGCGGCGACGACCGGCTCCTGCCCGGCCTACCCGCCGTGCTCCTCGCCGAGGCCCGACCGGCCCGGTCCGACTACGTGACCTGGCTCGGCCCGGAGCGGATCGACGCGGACCGGGGTGCCGGACCGGGCCCGGCCGACACCCTCGCCGACGCGCTGCGCCGACTGGCCGCGCTCGGGGACGAACGCTGCGGGGCGCTGCCCGCGCCCCTGCCGGAGGACCTGCGTCAGATGCCGGTACCGCTCGCCTCCTGCGAGCTGCCCGGCGCCACGCCCCCCGGGGTCACCGTGGCCGCCGGTGCGCCCCGACTGGACCTGGCCCGCCTGGAGGCGTTCTGCCGGGCGGCGGAATCGCTCCTCGGCCCGGAGGGGTTGAGCGTCGGAGCCACGCCCGGCCACGCCCGGGGCCGCGCCCTGCGCGAAGCGGCCGCCCGGCACATCCCCAGCACCATCGCGGCGACCCCGTTGCCCGGCGGCCCCTGGGAGCGGCATCCGCAGCTGCGCCACTGGTGGACCACCCTCACGGCCCGCCTCGCCGTGCCCGCCCGGCTGGAGGTCCGCCGCCTCGCCCCGGACCGGGAGGCGTACCTCGCGGTGGTGCACCGCCACACGCCCGACGGGGGCGCCGAGCCCGTCCTCGGCCGCGCGGTCGAGGCGACCCCCGGCGACGCGGCGGCGTTCGCCGCCCTCGCGGCCGTCGCCGCCGCGTCGGACACGTCGGCCGCGCCCGCTCTGGGCGTTACACGTGTCGCTTCGGTGCGTGCCTCCGGTGGAGCCGTCGCCCCGCTGGCCTCCGCCGAGGTTCGTACGGCCGCCTGGGAGGACGACGGCTGGACCGACGGCTGGCTCGCCGCTCTCGCCGAGCGCGAGGAGGCCCTGCTGGACGCCCTGAGCCGGCTGCCGGGGCTGCCCCCGACCGAGGAGGCGACCCACGCCGCCGATCCCGAACTCCTCGCCCTCGTAAGGGCCTTCGGATTCACCGTGCTGCACACCCCGCAGGAGACCCGATGAGCACGCGCACCGCCCCCGCCCCCGCCCCCGCGACTGCCGGTACCGCCGGGGCGGCCGAACCGGCGGTCGGCGACGTCCTCGGCCCCCTCGGCGTGCCGGTCGTCGACGCCGCGACCGCGACCGTGGCCACGGACGGCGTGGCCGTCGTCCTTCTGACGGACTGGACCCTCGGCGTGGCGGAGGAGCTGAGCCGGCACGCGCTCGCGCACCCGGTGACCCTGGTCCCGGTGCGCTTCGACGGAGCCCTCGCCGTGATCGGCCCCGTACTGCGGCCGGGCGCAGCGGCCTGCCTGTCCTGCACCGAGTACCAGCGGCTGGCCACGGCCGGAGGGCGCGTCCCGTGGCAGAGCCCGGGGCTCGCGCTCAGCGGGGTCCCGTCCCCGGCCCTGATGGCGTCCGTCGGGGCCCTGGTCCGGGAACTGCTGGACGAGGAGCCCGCCGGCAACACGAGTAACCCACCCCGCGCCGCGGACCAGGCCGACCATGCCGCCGCAAACCCCGAACCCCGTACGTCCGTCGTACACGTCGTGCACCAGGGCCGGGGCACCTGGAGCACCCACCGAGTCCGCCCCGTCGGCGGCTGTGCCGTCTGCCACCCGCTGCCCCCCGACTTGTCCGACTCCGCCGACTCCGCGGACTTCTCCGACCTCTCCGGTTCCGCCGACTCCGCCACCGAAGTCGCGGCCCCGTCCGCTGCCGCCGCCGCGGCAGCGGCCACGGCAGCGACCCCGCCCCCGCCCGTGGCACCCTTCTCCACCCCCCGCCCCCTCCCCGATCCGTACGTCCTGCGCGAGCCCAACCCCCTCACCACCCCCGACCGGTTGCGCGACACCCTGCACGACGAGCGTTTCGGCCCCGTCCGCCGCCTCTTCCGCACCGAAGGCTCCGCCTTCTGCCTGACCAGCGCCTTCGTCACCGACGGCCGGAACATCGACGACGGCGGATACGGTCGCGCCCGCGACTTCACCTCCAGCGAACGCATCGCCCTGTTCGAGGCCGTCGAGCGCTACGCGGGCATGCGCCCCAGTGCCCGCCGCACCGACCTGCGCACCTCCTTCGCCGCTCTCGGCCCCGACCGCGCCGTGGACCCGGAACGGCTCGGCCTGCCCGATCCCGCCCACCACGGTCACCCGTCCTCCACGACCGTCCCGTACAGCCCCGACCTCGAGCTGGACTGGGTTCGCGGCTGGTCGCTGACCCACCGGCGCCCCGTCGCCGTCCCCGAGCACGTCGCGTACTGGGACGTGGCGGGCAGCGACCGTCCGCGCGTGGTCTACGAGTCCTCCAACGGCTGCGGCCTCGGCAACAGCCCCGAAGAGGCCGCGCTCTACGGCCTGTTCGAGGTCGCCGAACGCGACGCCTTCCTGATGGCCTGGTACGCCGCCACCCCCCTGCCCCGCATCGTCCTCCCCGCGGACGACCTCGACACCGTCCTGCTCGCGGACCGGGCCGCCCTCGCCGGCTACCGCCTCCTGCTCCTCGACGCGACGAACGACCTCGGCATTCCGGCGGTCCTCGCGGTCTGCCGCTACGAGGGCACCCACCCGGACGCCCCCCGCATGTTCCTGGCCGCCGGAGCCCACCACGACCCGCGCGCCGCGATCCGCTCCGCCGTCGCCGAGGTCGTCACCAACGTGCTGGAATCCGCGCACCGTTCACTCGCCGACGGCGGTCCGCGCGACCCGGAGCGGCTGCGCCCGATGCTGGAGCGGCCCGAGTCCGTGACCTCCCTGGACGACCACGTCGGGGTGAACACCCTTCCCGAGGCCGCACCGCGCCTGGAGTTCCTCTTCGCCGACACCCCGCTGCTGACCCCGGAGGAGGCCTGGCCGTCGGCGCCCGCACCGGTGGCCGATCTCACCGAACTCCTCGCGGCGACCGTGGAGCGTCTGTCCGGGGCCGGCCTGGAAGTGGTCACCGTCGACCAGAGCGAGCCTGGAGTGGCGGCCGCTTTGGGCCTGCACTGTGTGAAGGTGATCGTGCCGGGATCGCTCCCGATGACGTTCGGGCACGTCAACCGTCGCACCCGGGGCCTGCCCCGGCTGCTGGAGGTGCCCCACCGCCTCGGTCGTGTGGACCGGCCCCTGCGCCACGAGGACCTGGCCCTGGACCCGCACCCGTTCCCCTGACGCTTCCCCTTCCGGACGTTCCCCCGACGCATCGAGGACCGCACGTGACGACGACCAACGCCGCTACCGACGCCGCGCCCGATGCCGCGTCCGGCTCCACCGGCCCCGGCACCACCGCCGCCTCCACCACCGAGGCCACCACCGAAGCCGACGCCTGGCACAGCCTCCACCTCTTCCTACACAGCGCCACCGAGGACACCGACGCCTTCCTCCTGCGCGGCGCCGCACCACTCCTCGACGGCCTGGTCGCCGCCGGCGAGGCGTCCGACTGGTTCTTCATCCGCTACGGCGAGGACGGCCCCCACGTACGGATCCGGGTGCGCGGGCTGAGCCCGCGCGCCGCCGCGGAACTCCCGGCGCTCCTCTCCCGCGCGGCCGAGGACGTGCCCTCCGTATCCGGTCCGTGGCCCACCCGCCACGGCGAGGTCCGCGTCGTTCCCTACGAACCCGAAACGGACCGCTACGGCGGCCCCGACGCCCTCCCCGTCGCCGAGGAGGTCTTCGCCGCCTCCAGCCGGATCGTCCTCGACGCCCTGCGCGCCCTGCCCGAGGGCGCAGGCGGCTCCGCGCGCCTGACCCTCGCCGCCGACCTCGCCCACGCCACCGTCGACGGCCTCGGCATGGACCGGCTCACGGCCGCGCGCTGGCTGCGCGGACACGCCGCCGGCTGGCGCTGGGTCACCGAAGTGCCCCTGCTGCCGAGCGCCGCCGTCCACGCCCGCGTCAACGTCGTCTACGCCGCGCAGCGTACGGCCCTCACCGCACGCGCCGCCGATGTCCGCGAGCGCCTCGCCGACGGCACCGCCGCCCCCTGGCTGGCCCGCTGGGCGGAGGTGGTCCGAGCCGCCGACGCGCGCCTGCGCGGCCGGGGCACGGACGCCGCCACCGCCACCGCGGATGCCACCGACGCCGACGCCGACGCCGACGCCGCCGCCGACGCCCCGTCCACGTCGACGGCCTGGATCTGGGCCTCGCAGCTCCACATGCTGTTCAACCGGTTCGGCGTGGGCCCCGACGAGGAGCGCGCCGTCTGTCGACTCGCCGCCCGGACCCTGCTGGAGACGGAGGAGCCGCCCGGCTTCTTCCCGGCCGGGCACACGTCCGCGGACGTCCAGTACCTGGAGCGCAGCAAGTTCCAGACCGGCCGCAACGAGGACACCGCGGTGCGCCCCGTGGCGAACCCGGTGCACCCGCCGCGCACCACCCGCCCGGAGCTGCCCCTGCCGTCCGACGCCCTCCCGGAGGTGTCGCTGCGCGCCGCTCTCGCCGCCCGCGCCTCGGTGCGCGGCGCGCTCGGCGGCCCTCTGGACGCGGGCACCCTGGGCTCCCTGCTGTGGCACTCCCTGTCCGAGAGCGGCAGCACCGAACAGGGTCTCGCGGACGGCTCGCGGCGCACCCTGGTCCACCGCCCGTACCCGAGCGCGGGCGCCCTGTACACGGCCCGGGTGCGACTGCTGGTCCGGGACGTGGCGGGGGTCCCGGAGGGGACGTACGACTGCGTGCCGGAGAACCGCACGCTGCGCTACGTCGGCCCCGCGCCCTCCCTCCTGGAGGTCAAGGCGCTGTCCACGTACTTCACCCGGCCGGACACCGACCCCGACTGGGTCGGCGTCGACGACGCCCCGGTGTTCCTGTGCCTTTACGCGGACCTCGGCCGCCTGCGCAGCCGTTACGGCCTGCGCGCGCTGCGCATGGCCCTGCTGGAGACGGGGCACCTCGCGCAGACCGTGCTGCTGACGGCCGCCGCGCTGGGCCTGGCAGGCACCCCGTTGGGCGGGTTCCACGACGACCTGGCCCACGAGCTGCTCGGGCTGGACGACGTCGAACAGCCCCTCCAGTACGTGCTGCCGCTGGGGCGCCGTACGGCCTCCTGAGCGCGCACCCGTGGCGGCGGTCAACCCGCTCCGGGTACGGGGAGGCGATCTGGCGGGGCCCCAGGCCGGGAGGCGGCGTCATACCGGGCGAACACGTGTAACGGGTCGGGCCGGCGGCGTACCGGAGCGTAGGCGCGCACGCGCACGAGCAGGACGTACACCTACGTCATGACCGACGGCGCCTCGACGGCGGACGCCAGGGACCCGCCGGGCGCCGTCGAGGCGCTGAACGGGGTCGGAACCGTCGTTCATGCGTGTCCGCACGCACCCCGCTGGGTCGACTGCGACGTACCGGAAGGGCGAAAAGGCCTCAAGTGGGTCGAAACGCCCTGTTCCGGGTATATCCAGGTCGACAGCCACGGCGGTTCGGCCGTGTCGGAAGCGTAAAGCGCCGGACCACCCGTCGGAGGATGGGGTTGACGTCTATGTCCCGAGAAACCGCAGCGCCCGTACGCACGGTAGATTTCGCGGACGGCCTGGAAATCCCGGAGGACCCGCTCGGTGTGAGCACCGCGAGCGCGCGGACCCTCTCCGTCGCCCTGTTCCGGCGGCTGAACGAACTCACCGAGGGCACGCCCGAATACTCGTACGTGCGCAATACGCTCGTGGAGCTGAATCTCAGCCTGGTGAAGTACGCGGCCCACCGGTTCCGCAATCGCAGCGATCCGCTGGAGGACATCATCCAGGTGGGGACGATCGGCCTCATCAAGGCCATCAACCGTTACGACGTCGAGCGCGGAGTGGAATTCGCAACGTTCGCGTTGCCCACGGTCACCGGCGAGATCAAACGATTCTTCCGTGACAGCACCTGGTCGGTGAAGGTGCCCCGGCGCCTCCAGGAACTGCGCCTCGACATCGCGAAGGCCCACGACGTCCTGGAGCAACGCCTCGGCCGCCACCCCACCGACCTGGAACTCGCCGAACACCTCGGCATCACCGAGGGCGAGGTGAACGAAGGCCGCCGTGCCGCCAATGGCTACACGGCCGGATCCCTGGACGCGCCGGCCGGCGAGGAGTCCGAGGGGACGACGTTGATGCGCTCGCTCGGCGTCGAGGAGACGGCGTACGACCGGATCGAGTGCATGGAGGCGCTGAAGCCGCTGATCGCGGGCCTCGGCGGGCGCGACCGGCAGATCCTCTCCCTGCGCTTCGGCGACGAACTCACCCAGGGCGAGATCGGCAGCCGGCTCGGCATCTCCCAGATGCACGTGTCCCGTCTGCTCGCCCGCATCATGGAGACCCTCCGCGCCGGCCTGCTGGAGGACCCCGACCCCGACGACCCGGCAGGGGAAGGCAACGTCGACGAGGTACAGGCCGCGCCCGAAGGCCGCGGGCGCAACGCCCCCGCCGCGCCGCGCCGCGAAGGTCGCCGATAACGCGAGTAACCGCACGTACGGCGGGCCCCCCGCGTGATGCATACGACGGAGCCGGTAGAGCGCGAGCGCGTTCTACCGGCTCCCTCGCTGGGGTCGCGGAGCGAGCACCTCCAGCCAGACGCATTTCCCGTCGTCGCCCATGGGCTCCGAGCCCCAGCGGCGCGCCAGCCGCTGCACGATGACGAGTCCATGCCCGCCCGGCCGCGCCGGATCGGGCCAGGGCTTGGGCACGGGGGGATGCGGGCTGTGATCGGTGACCTCGATGCGCAGACCGTCCGACGTGCGCCGCAATCGGAGTGACCGGGGCCCTCCACCGTGCAGGCGGGCGTTGGCCACCACCTCGGACACGAGGAGGAGTACGTCCTCGGCCTCGGCGGTGTCGGCTTCGGCTTCGTCGGCGTCCGGCGGCGGCGCTGGCCAGTCCCAGGCGGCGAGTGCCCGCCTGGTGAAGTCGCGGCAGTGGCTGACGACGTCCTTCGTGTCGTTCAGCAGCAGGTGCCGGCTCCCCTCGGGTGACCGGCGCTCCTCCATCGCGACTCCTCCGTCCGACTCCGATGCCCCGACTGTCCGCTCGCCCCACGACCCGACTGCCCCGGTCCGTGGTCCCGGGCCCCGCACCTCGATCCGCGCGGTCCGACCCTGCGCCGCCCTACCGCGCCGCGCTAGCCGTGCGGACCGCTGCGATCGTTGCGACCGCCCTCCGCCTGCCCGGCCAGCGCGTGCGCGACGTCCGGGTACACGTCGAAGACCGTGTCCGCCCCCGTGATCCGGAACATCCGCTCCACCGGGCGCCGGAGTCCGACCAGGGCGACGGCGCCGCCGTTCTCCCGTGCGGTGAGGCGTCCGTGCAGGACGGCGTTGAGCCCCGTGGAATCACAGAAGCTCACGCCCGAGAAGTCGATGAGCAGCCGCGCCCCGTCCGCTTCGAGCGCCGCCTCCAGCGCTTCGCGCAACGGCTCGGCCGTATCGTGGTCCAGCTCGCCGGCCAACGCGAGGACGACCGCACCCCCTTCGTGCCGTACCTCGACGGTGAACCGGTCTCCGCCAGCTGCCGAAGCCATCGGGAACCACCTCTCCATGTCCGGTGAACGGCTCCGCACGGCGCCTACCCGTACGCGGGCGGCTCATTCCGGATGCCACCGGACCCACACCTTCCCGAGCGGAACGGACACGAGAAGGACACCAGGATCGCACCGATCAGGGCGCCGCGCCCCGACCCGCCGGGATGCGGCCCCGTCGCAGCCTCGGTGGCCGAGCCGCATCCCGTGCAGCGCGCCTACCCGGGTTCGCGGGTTTCACCGGCCCGGATGCGGCAAGGTGCCCTTCATGGTGACCGAACCCAGGCAGGACATACCGGGGGACGGACGGGACGAGTCCCCCCAGGAACGGGCCGACCGGCAGTGGCAGGAGCTGATCCAGGAGATCCGCGTCGCCCAGACGGGCGTCCAGATCCTCTTCGGGTTCCTGCTCACCGTGGTCTTCGCCCCGACGTTCGTCGGTCTCTCGCAGACGGACAAGACGATCTACGTCATCACCGTGGTGCTGGGTGCGCTGGCCACGGGCGCGCTCATCGGGCCGGTGGCCTTCCACCGCATCGTCTCGGGGCGCCGGATCAAGCCGGAGGCGGTCGCGTGGGCCTCCCGGCTCACCTTCGTCGGGTTGATCCTGCTGCTGGCCACCTGTACCTCGGCCCTGTTCCTCGTCCTGCGCGTCGCGACCCACAACAGCCTGGTGCCCTGGCTGGTCGGGGGAGTGTTCGCCTGGTACCTGCTGTGCTGGTTCGTCCTCCCCGTCTGGGCCCGCATCCGCTACACCGCCGACCCGCACGGGCAGGACCCGTCCCGAGCGTCCTGAGCAGCGGCGCGAATCGCAAGGCGTCGCAAAGACGACGCAAAGACGAGGCGTCGCAAGGAGGGGCGGGGGTACCGGATCCATCCGGTACCCCCGCCCGGGACGACAGCACCATCAACGACGTCGATGCCGTCGAAGCGACGAGCCGGCTCGCCCTCGCTAGTCCTTCAGGACGTCCTTGATCTTCTCCTTGGCCTGGCGGGCATCGCCCTTGGCCTGCTCGGCGCGGCCTTCGGCCGTGAGGCGTTCGTTGCCCACCGTGCGGCCCATGGCCTCCTTGGCCTTGCCCTTGACCTGTTCCTTCTTCGCGCGCATCTTCTGCTCACCCGACACGGCCGTCACTCCCGTCACTCGGAATCGCTTCCGTCGATGCGCGCCTTACCGCTCCGGGCGCCCTCAAACGCCCGGAACCGGGTGAGCGTGCGGCTCGACTGCCGACTGCGGGTCGGCCGCTCCTACCAGCCGAACCGGCGGTCCACGACGGCGGTGAACTCCTCCAGGGTCAGCAGGCGGTCGCCGTTCTGATCGGCGGCGTCGAACAGCGCCGACGAGGCCTCGACGTCCCCGACGCCCCAGGCCGGGATGATGCCCTGCGCGGCCAGGGTGGGGCCCTTGGCGCGGAGGGCCTCGATGACCTCAACACGTGTAAGCGTGCCGTCGTGGTCGAGGTCGAGCGCGTCGAACAGCTTGCGGGCCTTCTCGCTCATCACGTTGTCCTGTTCCGTGGGTGGCACGTGTCGCGTCGGTCGACGCGCCGTCCTGCGGGGGAAGACGCCGGGCTCCCGCGTCGGGTTGCGCGTCCGCGTTCCCGTACGTACGGGAACGCGCCGAGGGGCGGGGGCGGGCGCGGGGGGGGGGGGGGGGGCGCCCCCGGGGGGGCCCCCGCCGCGCCGCGGGCGGGGGGGGGGGGGCCGCGGGGGGGGGGCCGCGGCAACTCGAAAAGGGCGAA
>NZ_JBVJMA010000018.1:0-153099 GCF_055584445.1 Streptomyces sp. NPDC103540 | reverse complement strand
AACGAGCCCGCCACTACCAAGCCCTGGTCACCCTCGCCTGCCTACGGCTATGGCTCCCCACCTGACATTGCGGACACGCCCTAGGGCCTGTCGTCGAACTCCCGTCTGCCCCGCGGCGTCTGGCACGCGCTCTCGCCGCACCGGGCGAAAGACCGAGTACGGTCCGGTACACGGGCTTCCGCCCGGCACGCCGAGAGCACGCACCGGACGCCGCGGGCCCGCCCTCCGGGCGACGACAGGAGTGTGACGACAGACCCTGGGCGCTGTCGTCACGGTGGAGCCCGGCCCGCCGCGCGAGGCGCCCGCACGCGTACGACGACACGGCGAAGGCAAGGAGGTCGACACCCTTCGACACAGCTCCTTGCCTTGATCAACTTATAGCCCACGGGGGGCCTTGCGGCAAGGCCCCGGTCGTACCGCAGAATCAGGCGATCAAAGCCCGGACCTGCGGAAACGAGTACTGTGACAATCGACGTGATCATCGCCGGCGGTGGACCGACGGGCCTGATGCTGGCCTCGGAGCTGCGCCTGGCCGGGGTGCGGACGGTGGTGCTGGAGAAGCTCACCGAGCCCACGGCGGAGTCCCGCGGACGCGGGTTCCACGTGCGCACCGTCGAGGTGATGGCCCAACGGGGGCTGCTGGAACGCTTCCTCGCGGTCGGTGAGCCCCTCGCGATCGGCGACTTCGGCGGACTGCCCAAGCTGCGCCCCGGCGCCCTGGACACCGCCCACCCCTTCGGCCTCGCCGCCCCGCAGCCCGTCACCGAACGGCTGCTCCACGAGCGGGCCGTGGAACTCGGCGCCGAGATCCGGCGCGGCCACGAGCTGGTCGCACTGAGCCAGGACGAGGACGGCGTGGACGTCGAGCTGGCGGACGGTACGCGGCTGCGCGCCCGCTTCCTCGTCGGCTGCGACGGCGGCCGCAGCACGGTGCGCAAGCTGGTCGGCATCGACTTCCCCGGCGAGGCCGCCAAGGTCGAGACCCTGCTCGGCGACATGGAGGTGACCGCGGACCCGGAGACGGTGGCCGCCGTCACCGCGGAGGCCCGCAAGGTCCACGGACGGTTCGGCACCGTCCCGATGGGCGACGGGCTGTACCGCGTGATCGTGCCGGCGGAGGGGGTGTCGGAGGACCGTACGACCCCGCCGACCCTCGAAGAGATCAAACGACAGCTGCGGGCCCACGCCGGCACCGACTTCGGCGTGCACGCGCCGCGCTGGCTGTCGCGGGTCGGCGACGCCTCCCGTCAGGCGGAGCGCTACCGGGCCGGCCGGGTGCTGCTGGCCGGCGACGCCGCCCACATCCACCCGCCGGCCGGCGGCCAGGGCCTCGGCCTCGGCGTCCAGGACGCGTTCAACCTGGGCTGGAAGCTGGCCGCCGAGGTCAACGGCTGGGCACCGGAGGGCCTGCTGGACACCTACCACACGGAACGGCACCCGGTGGGCGCCCGCGTGCTGGCCAATACCCGGGCGCAGGGCGCGCTGTTGGACGACTCCCCGGGGGCGGTGGCCCTGCGGGAGCTGTTCTCGCGACTGTTGGACTTCGACGAGGTCAACCGGTACGTCACCGAGATGACCAGCGGCATCGGCATCCGCTACGACCTCGGCGAGGGCCACGAACTGCTCGGCCTGCGGCTGCGGGACGTACCGCTGAAGGAGGGCAGCCTCTACGGGCTGATGCACGGCGGGCGAGGCCTGCTGCTCGACCGGACCGGGCTGCTGTCGGTGCGGGGCTGGGCCGACCGCGTGGACCACGTGGTCGACGCCGTCGAGGGGTTGGACGTGCCCGCGGTGCTGCTGCGTCCCGACGGCCACGTGGCCTGGGTCGGAGCGGACCAGCGGGACCTGACCGGCCCGCTGAACCGCTGGTTCGGGGCGCCGGCCGGCGACTGACCGCTGCGGCGTCACACCCCGGGGGCGGGTCGGGGGCGCTCAGGCCCGCGAGCGGGGCCGGTCGAGCCAGTCCTCGTAGTGGGTCGGGGCGATCCGGGCTCCGGGGCCCGCGACGAGGACGTCGCCCCGGACGGCGGCGAACATGCCCGCCCCCTCGTCGGTGACGACGGTGCGGACGTCCCCCCGGGCCGCCAGGGTCAGCCCGCCGAGCTCGTCCAGCGCGAACACGTCGGGGCCGGCCACGTCGAGCGTGCCGTTCAGTGGCGGGGCCGTCGCGACGTCGGCGAGGGCGTCGACGACGTCGGCCGCCGCGACGGGCCGCACGCGCGTGGACGGCAGCCGGACGGTGTGTTCGTCGGAGGTCCAGGACAGCACCGCGTCCACGAACTCGAAGAACTGGGTGGCGCGCAGGATCGAGTGGGCGGCGGGTCCGCCGCGCAGCAGCTCCTCCTGGAGGGTCTTCGCCCGGTAGTAGTCCAGCTCCGGCACCCGGTCGACGCCGACGATGGACAGGACCACCTGGTGGCGGACGCCGGCCCGCTCGCCCGCGGTCAGCAGGTTCTCCATGGTGGTGCGGAAGAAGGCGGGGGAGGCCTCGTCGAAGGTGGGGGAGTTCGCCACGTTGACGACGGTCTCGGCCCCTTCGAGCGCCCGGTCGAGCCCCACGCCGGTCAACAGGTCGACGCCGGTCGACGGGGAGGCGGGGACCACCTCGTGGCCGCACCCGCGGAGGGTGGAGACGAGCCGGGAGCCGATCAGTCCGGTGCCGCCGATGACCGTGATCCTCATGATCGTGCCCTTTCGCGCGCTGCGGTGATCCGAGCGCCGCTGCCGCCGCTGACTCGGACATCTGATGTCCGAGATGATACTCGGATATTCTGTATCCGAGTCAAACGGGAGGGTGAGTGAAACTGTCCGGAGGCGTGGAGTGGGCGCTCCACTGCTGCGTGGTGCTGACCGCCGCGAGCGGGCCGGTCCCGGCCGCCCGCCTGGCCGAGCTGCACGACGTCTCGCCCAGCTACCTGGCCAAACAGATGCAGGCCCTGTCCCGGGCCGGCCTCGTGGCCTCCGTGCAGGGCAAGACGGGCGGGTACGCGCTCACGCGGCCCGCCGCCGAGATCACGGTCCTGGACGTCGTCCTCGCGGTGGACGGGGCGAGCCCGGCCTTCGTGTGCACCGAGATCCGCCAACGGGGCCCCCTCGGCACACCGCCCGAGGACTGTACGAAGCCCTGCCCCATCGCCCGCGCCATGTCCGCGGCCGACGCCGCCTGGCGGGCGTCGCTCCGGGGGGTCTCCGTGGCGGACCTCGTCGGCTCCGTGGAGCGCGACAGCGGCCCCGAGGCCCTGCCGGGCATCGGGGCCTGGCTCGGCGCCACGAAGGACGACCGGTCCTGACGCCCCCCGGGGCGCGCGGACCGAGGACGCGGGTGACGCGGCCGCGGCCGGGGCCGGCGACGAGGGCCGTACCCCGGCCCGTCGCCGCCCCGGCCCCTCGCCGCGCCCCGGCGGCGTCGCCCGCCGCGCCCGTCAGACGCGGGCGTCCACCACCGAGCGGAGCTTCCCGCTCGCCGCGCTGCGCTCCAGCGAGGCCCCGTCGACCGCCTCCACCGCCAGCTCCAGCAGCCCCTCGTCCACCGCCGCGCGCAGGTCGGCGTAACCGGACAGGAACACCTCCCGCAACGCCGCCGTATCCGTGGACCCCAGCCGCTCCACCCGCACCGTCAGCCGCTCCCGCGCCGGCGTCCGCTCCAACAGGACCTGCAGCTCGCCGGTGTGCCCGCCGCGCTCCCCGGCCAGGGAGACGAGGCGCCGCCGGTCGAGGAAGTACGTCGCCACGCGCATGACGTCACCGATGCGCCCCTGGAGCTCGAACCGGGGCGCCAGGCTGCCGCACGCGCAGCGCCCCGGGATCTCGCGACCCAGGTCGCCGATGACGTAGCGGCCGAGGTCCTGCCCGCGCCGCGCGTGCGTGGAGAACACCAACCGGCCCGTCTCGCCCGGCGCGACCGGACGGTCCTCGACCGGGTCGAGGATCTCCAGGGCGTGCAGGTCGGCGTGCAGGTGGTGGACGCCGCCCGTGCCGTGCACGCACTGGTAGCCCAGCGGGCCGAGGTCGGTGCTGCCGTAGGTGATCGAACGGACCACCTCGATGCCGAACTCGTCCTTCAGGACGCGCCGTTGCTCCGGCGTGAAGTGCTCGCCGCCGTAGAACACCTTGCGCAGGCCTCCGTAGGCGCGCAGCGCGTCCGCCTCCGCGTGCAGCAGTTGCCACAGGTAGGAGGGCATCCCGAAGAGGGTGTCGGCCCCGTGGTCGATCAGCGCCCGCGCCGTCGCCCGGTGGTCGGTCCCCGCCGCGAGCGGCAGCTGCACCCCGCCCAACCGTTCCAGTACGGAGAAGAAGCTGATGAAGCCGCCGTACATGCCGCCGCTGTAGAAGAGGTTGGCGGTGCGGTCACGGGCCGGGTCGTAGCCCGCGGCGAGCAGACCGCGGGCCGCCGCGCGCATCTGCGTGTCGTAGTCCTCGTAGCTGAACAGCGACAGGGCGGGCGCGCCGGTGCTGCCCCCGCTGTGGAAGTACAGCTCGGCGTCGGCCCGCGCCACCAGCCCGTTGCGTTCCCGCACCTCCTCCTTCCCCACCAGCGGGCCGGACGGGCGCGGCAGGCGGACGGGGCGTACGAGGTCGTCCAGGCAGGCGGTGGTGGCGAAGCGTTCCGGATCGGTCTGGACGGCCACCCGGCGGCTGTAGCGCTGGAGCGCGTACACCCCGTCGTGCGGTTCGCCCGCGTAGCTCGCCGCCATGGCGCCGACCGGGGTGACCCGGGTGACGCCCGCGGCCAGCACCGTACGGGACAGCTCGGCGACGTCCGTCCGGCTGCCGGCGACGCCCGCCGTCTGGAGGTAGCGGCGCATCGGGCGCAGCGTGGCCATGGCCTCCCGGCGGGGCAGCGGCTTGACCCACACGCTGCGGTGCAGCGGCGAGGCGGTGAGCGGTGAGCGGGTGTCGGCCATCACCCGCCAGGCGCCGTCGGGCGCGGCGAACACCCGGGTCAGCCCGAGGTGTTCCTCCAGCCGGGCCAGCAGGACGGTGGTGGTCAGCTCCGCCTCCCGGGCCGGGTCCTCGGCGGGGTCGATCGGGGCCGGGGGACGGGCGGCGAGCACCCCCGCGAACCGCTCGGCGAACGCGAACAGCTCGCTCTCGTCCGCGGTGTCGAGGTAGACCACCTGGGGGCTGGAACAGGCCTGCTGTTCGAACAGGCACACGTCGTCGGCGAGCGCCTCCAACGTCGCGGGGTCCGCCCACGCGTCGCCCGTCAGGTAGGCGAAGGAGATCCGGTGCCCCCACTCCACCAGCCGGCATCCCCGCGGCACATGGGCGGCGACCCCCTGGACGGCCTCCTCCCCGCCCCACACGGCGACGGCGTCGGCGGGCGCGCACATGAGGCGCAGCCACTCCTGGCGCGCCGAGGGGAACCGCAGGATCACGATCCGGTCGGCCAGGGCGCCGGCGGGATCCAGCGCGGCCAACTCGGCCACCAGGGCTTGGGTGAGGAGGCCGTCCGCGCTGCTGGTCTTCAGGACGTTGACGTTCCCGGCGAGCAGGCCCTCCACGAGGCTGAGCGTCGCGACCCCGGCGGCGTTGCCCGGGGCGATGTGGGCCACCAGGCCGACGGGAGCCCACGCCTCGTAGGCCGTCTCGCGCGGATCGGCCCGGTTCAGTCGGCCGGGTACGGCGCCGCCGAGCTCGCGGCGCAGCTTGCGGGTCAGTTCCCGACGGCCGAGCAGCCGGCCCAGCTCGGTCAGGAGGACCGGGTCCTCCCCCTCGGGCAGGTGCGCGGCGACGCGGGCGTACACCGGATGGTCCGGGTCGAGCAGGGCGGCGCCGAGGGCGTCGCAGGCCGCCAGGACGGTCTCGGTCTCCAGCGGTGTCGCCAGCGCGGCCTCGACGGCGGCGGGCCAGTCGGCCAGCCGGCGCCCGGCCTCGTCGTCGCCGACGAAGGTGCCCCGCCAGTAGTGGGGGGCGTCCGCGCCGACGCGCGTGGAGTCGACGTGCGTGGCGTCCCGGTCCGTCGTCGCGATCGTGTGCGCGCTCATGGTCACGCCATTCCCTTCATCAGTTCCGCCGCGGCCACCGCGCAGCTCCGGTTGCGGCTCACCCCGGCCCGGCCGTGGACGGTGAACCAGGGGGTTCCCAGATCGCAGCCGCAGGCGTCCCCCGGCCACAGGGAGGCCAGGTCGCCCATGACGACGCTCTGCGCCGGCACCGAGGTGATGTACGGCGAGACCAGGTGCAGGTAGCCCGGCTCCCCGTGGGGCAGCGGTTCGAGGGTGCGGGTCGAGCGGATCGTGACCCGCGACCAGACGGGCGCGTGCAGGCGGTGGCGCTCGCACTCCACGTAGGGGACGCAGTGCTCGACGGAGCCGAACGTGTCCCGGATCCGCTCGCCGGGGATCCCCAGCTGTTCGGTGATCCGCGCGTACAGCTCCTCCTTGCCGATGCTCCGGTCGGCGTTGCCCTTCCACCCGCCGCCGAGCACGACGAGGGAGCCCTCGGGAAGGCGCAGCGGGGGCAGGCCCATGGCCCGCATCCGTTCCAGGGTGAAGAAGAGGAAGGCGGGGAAGCCGAGGACGCGCACCGGGGCGTCCTGCCGCTCGAAGCGGCGCAGGGCCGCGACGCAGCCGAAGGGGTCGAACTCGTGACCGCCGGCGGTGTCGCGCAGCGCGTAGGCGACCTCCCGCGCCGGCGCGAAGTCGCACAGGTAGTTGTCGGTGAAGGCGGTGCCCAGGTCGAGGGAGGGCGCCGGTTCGTAGCTGTACAGCAGGTAGTTCACCTCCTGGTCGGGGGTGATCCAGCCGTTGCGCTCGAAGATCCGGGCGACCATGCGCTGCGCGGAGCGGATGGTCCACCGGTCGAAGAACATCTGCGACTTCTGCCCGGTGGTGCCGGAGGAGGTCAGGTGCAGGTCGACGTCCTCGCGCGGGATCGAGAGCACCTCGTGCCGCTTGAAGAAGTTCGCGTGGACCAGCGGGGTGCGGTACGGGCCGTCCGGCGCGGTGTCCTCGTACAGCGAGGCGAAGAACGGGGACCGCTCGGTGTGCCAGGCGTTGATCTCCGCCATGGCCGCCGCGAACAGCTCGTCCTCGGCGGGGCCGTGCGCGTAGGGGTCGGTCAGGTCGCACAGCCGCTGTACGTGCGGCAGGAGGTCCGGGTCGGGCACGGTGACCGGTGCGAGATGGGGGTTCATGGGGCAACCTCGGATGGTGTGGGCAGGTGTGTCGACGCCCAGGCCGACACGTAGCAGTCCAGGTAGGGCTGGAGGGGCGGCGGAGCGGCTACGCCGCGGAAGTCGATCCGTTCCGTGGAGCGGGACAGGACGGCGTAGTCGTGGAAGCCGTCGCCGTCCGCGCGCATCGCCGGGTAGACGGCGCCGGCGACGAACCCCTGGGCCAGGAAGGCCGAGAGGGCCTCGTGGTGGGCCAGCGGTACGAGGGCCTCCACGTAGCCGGCGCCGGCGCGGGCCAGCGCCCGGGTGACGGCTTCGAGGTGGTCGGCGGCGGCGGCCGGGTCGGGGTGCGCGCTCAGCAGGGAGCAGTAGCCGCCGGCCCGGTTCAGGTAGGCGTACACCTCGAAGCCGCCGTCCTCGGGGGTCAGCAGCACGTTTGGGGTGTGCAGCGGGTAGAACCAGCCCTCGCGGCCGGGGAACCGCTCGCGGAAGCGGCGCCCCACGAAGGCGGGGGCCTCGATCAGCTCCAGCCGGTCGGCCGAGGCGCGGGCCCCGGGCGCCGGGAGCGGGGCGGAGCCCGCCCGCAGGTCCGTGTAGTCGATGCCCAGCGCGGCCCCGGCGGTCCGCAGCAGCGGCAGCAGGGGGGCGGGCACCTCGGTGACGGGGATCCGGCGGTCGAGCACCCCGGCGCCGTGGCGGGCGTAGAGCGCGAGGCTCTCGCGGTCGCGCAGGTCGACGGCGTTGGGCAGGATGCCCAGCGGCCGGAACCCGTGGCGGGCGACGAGCCGCTGGGGGCCGGCGCCGGCGGTCCGCACGGTCGCGTACACCGAGTCGAGGCGGCCGCTGTCCAGCATCCCGGCGCACAGCGCCCCCGTGAGGGCGCCGGCCAGCCCCGACGCGCGGTGGTCGGGGTGTACGGCGATGCCCTCCAGGCGCCCGATCCGGCTGCCCGGTTCGCTGCGGATGGCCGCCGACGCGGTCAGCGCGCCGGTGTCGGGGCGGCGGCCGACGAGCCACAGGGAGTGCGGGTCGGCGATGAGGCGGGCCATCTCGGCGGGGTCGGTGCCGAGGGCGACGGGGTAGTGGGGCCCGTACACCGCGTAGTACAGCTGCCGCAGTTCGGCGATGTCCGTACGGGAGGCGGGGGAGATGACGGGGTTCACCGGGGGTCTCCGATCCGTTCGGTGTCGGGGTGTCCGGCGGCGGTACCCCGCGCGGCGGGCCCGGCCGACAGGGCCAGGGCGCAGGCGGCGGGCAACAGGCCGATGCCCTGGACCAGGCAGAGCGTCCGCGGTGACAGGAGGTCGCCCGCGGAGCCGAACACCAGGGACGCCACCGGCAGGGCGGAGCCCAGTACGGCCTGCATCGCGGCGAAGAAGCCGGGCTTGTCCGCGGCGGGCACCGACCGCTGGAAGAGGGCCACGAAGCGCACGCTGACGGCGCCCGCGCACCAGCCGGACACGGCCAGGCAGAGGGCGAAGACGGCGCGGTGCGCGAACAGTCCCGGCAGCGCGAGCGCCAGGGCCATCAGCCCCAGGCAGTACGCGCCCGCGACGGTCGGCCGGCCGGGCAACCGCGAACCGGTGAAGGCACCGACGAGGGCTCCGGCGCCCAGGGAGGCCTCCAGCAGGGCCACGGTGGCGCCCCCGCCGTCGAGGACGGAACGGGTGTAGAGGGGGATGACGACGAACACGGCGGCGGTGAACAGGTTCGCCGCGGTGAAGCAGACCAGGATCCGCCGCACGGTGGGCAGCTCCCCGAGGAGGCGCCGCAGCGGGCGCGGCCCGGCGGCGGCCGGCAGGTCGGACCCCGCGTCCCCGACCTCCCCCGCGTCCCCGCCGTCCCCGGTTCCCGGTACGGGGCCGGTGACGCGGAAGCGCGCGCCCGCGACGAGCAGGGCCGCGCCGAGGTAGGCGACGGCGCAGCCCGCGGCCAGGCCCGGTACGCCGGCCCGGTCCACGGTCAACGCCCCGAGCAGGGCGCCGCCCAGGCCCGCCAGGGACTGCGTCGACAGCTCGAAGCCGGTGGCCGTCTCGATGTCGGCGTCGTCCACGAGCTCGGGCACCGACGTCGTCAGGCAGGGGTCGAAGAACGCCTGGCAGGCCGCCAGGGCCAGGGCCGCCCCGTACACGGTCGGCAGCGGCGGGCCGTCACCGTACGCCCACACCGCGAGGGCCAGCGCGACGCCGCCCGCGAGCGCGGCGGAGTTCCGCAGGACCGAGCGGTGGGCGAAGCGGGCGAGCGCCCGTGCCACCACGGGCGCCAGGACGACGGCGGGCAGCGTGCTGACGGCCATGAACAGCCCGGAGGCGACGCCCGCGCCGTCCCGCACGGCATGGGCGACGAGCCACCAGGACACGCCGACCTGGAACATGCGGACGGCGGCCTGCGTGAGGACCTGCCCGAGCCATACGGCGCCGAACGCCCGGTTGCGCAGCACGAGCGGCGCGCGCCGCCCGCCCGACGGGGCGGGCGGGGACGACGGCGCGGACGCGGACGCGGGAGCGGGACCGGGAGCGGGAGCCGCAGGGCGGCTCACGCGGTCGGCCTCTCGTCCAGGACCCGGATCAGCTTGCCCGAGCGCGGGTTGACGGCGAGGTCGCGGTGGCGCACCCATTCCACGGTCGCCGGGTGCACGAACCCGGCGCGCACGCTGTCCGGGTACAACGGCCGTACGGACTCCAGCTCGGCGACGACGGCCGCGGCCAGCGACCGCCGCGCGTCCGGGTCCGCTCCCGGGGCCCCGTCGCCGGGCGCGGTGGCCAGGCGCAGCACGAGCCCGTCGCGGCCCTCGCTGCGGCGGACGACGAGCTGCGTGCCGACGACCAGGCCGGTGGTGTCCACCGCGGCCACGGCGTCCTGGACGTCCCGGGTGTACAGGGCCACGGGCCCGACCCGGACGCCCTCCTCGGCGCGCCCGAGGATCCGGAAGTGCCCGGGCCCGGTGCCGGTCCATTCGGCCCGGTCGCCGGCCGGGTAGCGGATGATCGGCATCAGCCGGCGGAACAGGCTGGTGACCACGACGCGACCGGGACGCCCCGGTTCGGTGACGGGCTCGCCCGTGGTGTCGTCGAGGATCTCGACGACCGCGTACGGGGTGAACGCCCGGTGCACGCGGGTGTCGGCGCCGGGCACGGGCCGCCCCAGCAGACCGGCGTCCACGCTCGCGTACCCGACGGAGCGGACCTCGGCGCGGGGGAACGCGCCGACCAGCAGCCGGCGTTGGTCCTCGAACAGTGCCTCGCCCCCGAACAGCAGCAGTTCCACGTCGTCCAGGCGCTCGCCCGAGGCGGCCACCCGCTCGGCGAGCCGGCACAGCGTGGTGGAGGTGCCGGTCAGGACCTGTGCGGAGAGGTCGCGCAGCGTGGGGATCGTCGACTCCGGCGGGGCCGCCCCGCCGATGGGCAGCCGGACGTTGTCCACGGGGGCGTGGGCGAGGGAATCGAGGACGAACAGGAAGCTGGCGTAGAGCTCGCCGGCATAGAACAGGTCGGCGACCCGGTGTCCGGGCCGCAGTCCCGCGTCCACGAGGCCCTGCCCGAAGGCGGTGACGAAGGTGCGCCACTCGTCGCGGGTATAGACCGAGAACTTGGGGGAACCGGTGGTCCCGCCCGTCTTGTACACGGTGGCCTCGTTGAGCGGACCGGTCAACACGCGGTTGTCGCGCGGGGTGTTGGCCGCCCAGAACGCGTCCTGGTCGACCACCGGGAGGTCGGTGAGACGGTCGGTGTCGGGCGGCAGGGACGCGTACAGGTCCCGGTAGAAGGGCGAGTTGTGCCGGGCGAACCGTATGAGGTCCGAGAGCAGGTGGGCGGACATGGGCCTTTGCCTAGGGGAACGAAGAATCCGGAACGGGAGCCACCGTGGGGCGCGGCGGGTGCGCGCCCCCGTCTCCTCGACGGACGTCAAGAGCTGACGTGCAGTCACGATGATGAAACATCAGTGCGCACGCCGCAAAATCAAGCGAAAATTTTCGGCCAGAAGGGCGTTGTTCAACAATTTTTCACACCGTGGTGGAGGTGTCGCGGCGGCGTACGCCGTACGGCCGGGGCGCGCGGGGGCACCGGCCGCGCCCGCTCGCGGAGTTGGCCGGGAACATGCGGAACCCGGGGGCCGGGTGGTGAGTCCCGGCCCCCGGCCCGCGCCCCGGCCCGCGCCCCGGCCCGCGCCCCCGGTTCCCGTCCCCGGCCCCGCCCGCGTCAGCGGCCGCCCGCCGCGCCGGCGCCCAGCGCCGACACCGCCGCCAGCAGCCGGTCCCAGAACAGGTCGGTCCGCAGCCCGACGGCCACCCGGGCGTTCGCGGGCCGGCCCAGCGTCCCGTGCAGGTCCACCACGGTCGCCCCGCGCGTGTGCCGCCCGCTCAGCTCCACGGCCACGTACGCGTCCACGCACGCGACCATCGCGGGGTCGATCACCCGGGCGACCGCCACCGGATCGTGGACCGGGGGAGCGGAGAACCCGAACAGCCGCCGGTAGGTGCCCGCGAAGAAGCGCAGCAACTCGACGCAGATCCGCCCGAGCTCGGTGTCCAGCGCCTCGAAGCGGGCGAGGACCTCCGGTGTGGCCAGGGCCTGGTGGGTGACGTTCAGCCCGCACATCGTCACGGGAACGCCGCTGCGGAAGACGATGTCCGCCGCCTCCGGGTCGGTGTGGATGTTGAACTCGGCCGCCGGGGTCCGGTTGCCCCGCTCCGTGGAGCCGCCCATCAGCACGATCTCCCGGATGCGGGGCGCCACTTCCGGGTGGCGGGTCAGCAGCAGGGCGATGTTCGTCAGCGGGGCGGTCGGCACCAGGGTGACCGGCTCCGGATGCTCCGTCAGGATCCGGCGCAGCAGGTCCACGGCGTGCCCGGGTTCGGCCGTCACCGTCGGCGCGGGGAAGCGCGGGCCGTCGAGTCCGGACTCCCCGTGCACGTCGTCGGCCACGCGCAGCGGCTGCACCAGCGGGCGGGGGCACCCGGCCGCGACCGGCACCCCGGTGATCCCGGCGACCGTGCACACCCGCAGCGCGTTGAGGGTGGTCTTCTCCAGGCTCTGGTTCCCGGCGACGGTGGTGACGGCCAGCAGGTCCACCGCCGGGTCGCCCGCGGCGAGGAGGATCGCGAGGGCGTCGTCGTGCCCCGGGTCGCAGTCGATGACGATCGGAACGGGAACGCTCACGGACCGGACCCCTCTCCCTCGGGCCGCCCGTCGGCGGCCCCACGGCTCCAGTCTGCTCACGCCGACGGCCGCCCACCCGTACGCCGCCCCGAGGAAGCGTGGATCCGGCCGGCCCCTGCCGCCCGCGCGCCCCCACCGCCGCCCGGCCCCTGCGCCTCCCACCGGCGCCCGGGCCCCCGCCGTCCCGTCCCCTCCGTGCCGCGCACCGGCATACTCACCCGCCCCGGGGGCAGCCGCTGCAACATGACCGTCCTCGCACTCCCGCCCGGGGTCTACCGCCCCCAGGCCGACACCCGCCTCCTCGCGGAGGCCCTGGAGGCCGAACCCCTCGGCCCCGGCAGCACGGTCCTGGAGATCGGCACCGGCAGCGGTGTCCTCGCCCTGTTGGCGGCCCGCCGGGGCGCCCTCGTCACCGCCGTCGACCCCTCCGCGCGGGCCGTGGCCACGGCCCGGCTCAACGCCCGCCACCACCACCTGCCGCTGCGCGTCGAGCACGCCGAGGCGGCCACCTGCGCCCCCGGCCGGCGCTTCGACCTGGTCGTCAGCAACCCGCCCTACGTGCCCTCGCCGCACCGGCTCGGTACGGGGCCGGCCCTCGCCTGGGACGCCGGCCCCGACGGCCGTGCCGTCATCGACGGGCTGTGCGACCGCGCCCCCGCCCTCCTGCGGCCCGGCGGGGTCCTGCTGCTGGTCCACTCCGCCCTGTGCGGCGCCGCCACCACCGTCGCCCGGCTGCGCGCCCGGGGCCTCGTGACCCGCATCGTGCGGCGCGGGGACGTCCCCTGGGGGCCGGTGCTGAACGCGCGGCGCGCCTGGCTCCACGAACAGGGCCTCGCGGGCCGCTCCGAGACCAGGGAGAGGCTGGTGGTGATCCGTGCCGAACGACCCTGAAACCGACCGCACGCCCGATCCCGATCCCGATCCCGGGCCCGCCCGCCCGCGACGCACCGCCCGCCGGGTCCTGCTGGACTGCGATCCGCACGGCCCCGTCCTGGTCGAAGGCCCGGTCGAGGCCGTCGCCGCCGACGGCGAGGTGCGGCGCAGCGACCGGTTCATGGTCGCCCTGTGCACCTGCCGGCGCAGCCGCGACTACCCGTGGTGCGACACCAGCCACCGTTCCAGGGAGCGTCGACGATGACCGTACCCCCGACCGCCGCGGAGGCCGCCTGGCACACCGCCCCGCGCGGCCCGCTGTCCACCGCCGTCACCACCGCCCTGCTGGGCCACGACCGGCCGCCGTCGGAGCTCTCCGCCGAGGCCGCCGACACCGCCACCGACCCCTGGGGGGAAGACCTCCACCTCGCCCTGTACCTGCTCTACGAACTGCACTACCGGGGCCTGCCGGGCGTCGCGGACGACCGTGAGTGGGACCCGGACCTGCTGCGGCTGCGGGCCGCGTTGGAGCAGCGGTTCGTCACCGCCCTGGAGGAGGCCCTGCCCCGCGACCGGAGCGTCGCCGAGGCCTTCGCCCCGCTGCTCACCGAACCCGCCGACGGCGCCGGGGGCATCAGCGCGCACCTCGCCGACGCCGGAACCCCCGAGCGGCTGCGCGAGTACGCCGTCCTGCGCTCCCCGTACCACCTCAAGGAGGCCGACCCGCACGCCTGGGCCATCCCGCGCCTGACCGGCCGGGCCAAGGCCGCCTTCGTCGCCGTCGAGTACGACGAGTTCGGCGCCGGGCACCCCGAGGCGGTGCACGCGCGGCTCTTCGCCGATCTGATGGTCGACCTCGGCCTGGACCCCGCCTACAACCACTACCTCGGTCACGTGCCCGCCCCGGCCCTGGCGACGGTCAACCTGATGTCCCTGTTCGGGCTGCACCGGGCCTGGCGCGGCGCGCTGGTCGGTCACTTCGCCTGCGTCGAGACCACGTCCTCACCGGGTTCGAAGCGCATGGTGAAGGCCCTGACCTCCTGTGGCGCGGGTCCGGCCGCCGTCCGTTTCTACGCCGAGCACGTGACCGCCGACGCCGTCCACGAGCAGGTCGTCCGGCACGAGGTCGTCGGCGGTCTGCTCGAGGAGGAACCGCACCTGGAACCCCAGGTGTCCTTCGGCTGCGACGCCACCTCGTTGCTGGAGGAGCGGCTCGCCGCACACGTCCTGGACGCCTGGGGCCGCGGGGCCAGTGCCCTGCGCGCCCCGCTCCCCGACGGGCCCGCGTGACCACGGAGCGTCACCGCTCGACGCGCGGGACGGATGCTTTTCGCCTAGTTTGCGTAAGTCGGTAACCAAACACCTCTCACCGAACACTCCAAGGAGTTCGTCATGGCGGACAAGGGCAAGATGGACCAGCTCAAGGGCAAGGCCAAGGAGGCCGCGGGCAAGGTCACCGGCGACGACCGGCTGAAGGCCGAGGGCAAGATGGACGAGGCCAAGGGCAAGGCCAAGGAACACATGGCCGACGCCCAGAAGCGGGCCCGTGAAGCCGCCGAGGACCTGCGCGACCGTCGCAAGTAGCGACGACCGCGAGGAGCGACGACGACGGCCGGCGGGCCGGGAACCCCCGAATTCGGGGGGTTGCCGGCCCGCCGGTCTCATGCGGTGACGCGAGGGGCGGCAGGGCCGCTAGAAGTAGTGCTTGCGTCCGCCGACCGCGTGTCCCATGGCGCCGATGATCCACAGGATCGCACCGACGACCAGGAGGATGACGCCTATCGTCCACAGGATGCTGATGCCGGTGACGAATCCGATGACGAGAAGGATGATGCCCAAGATGATCACGGTGTCCTCCTGATGCGGTGGGGCCCCCTGCCGACTCGGTTTTCTTCCGGCGTCTGCCCCGGATCACCGCTCGCACGCATGGCGGCGCGCATCCGATCGAAACAACGCTACGCGGGCCGCCGACCCCACACCGTGAGCATGCCGGGGGCCAGCTCGGCCAACTCCGGGGAGGCGAGGTAGGCCAGGGCCTCGTCGAGGGTGGCGGCGTCCAGCCCGCCGACCCCCAGCAGGTCCGCCCGCATCCGCCGCAGCGTCTCGATCCAGAAGGCGGCCAGGTGCCCGCCCGCCGTCAGCGGAGGGCACACCAGCTCGGCGGCGACGTCGTGCAGACCCTCGGCTCGCAGGACGCGCGGCAGGGCGAGGCCCGCGCCGGTGTCCGTGCCGATCGTCGCCGCGAGGGTGCGCCACATGGCATCGAGCGTGGTCCGGTACGCCGACCCGGTGTCGGCCGGGTCGGGGACGTCGAGGGCGTCGCTCAGGACCAGGTACCCGCCCGGGGCCAGCCGCTCCACGAGGCGGCCGACGAGCGCCCGCCGCTCGGGCAGGTGCATGAGGACGAACCGGGCGTGGACCAGGTCGAAGGCACCCAGCTCCGTCTCGTCCTCCAGCCCCGTCGGACCGGTCGGGCCGGTCAGGTCCACCAGGTCCCTCAGGTCGGCCCGCAGGACGCGCAGCCCCGGTCCCGCGAGCGGCTCCAGCCGGCTCGTGTCCCGGTCCAGGGCCACCACCTCGCCGACCCCGACCTCGTGCGCGAGCCAGCGGGCCACCGTCCCGGTCCCGGCCCCCACCTCCAGGCACCGCAGGCCCGGGCCGACCCCGAGGGCGGTCAGCCGCCGCCGGGTGAAGGGGTCGTAGACGACCGCGGCGTGGTCGATGCGGGCGCCCTCCCCGGACTCCTCGGGGCGGAAGAGCGCCTCCCCGTACCGCCCGCCGCCGTCCGCGTCGACGGGCTCGCGTTCCCCGGAAGCTGCTGTCACCGCCGGCTCCTCCCATCCGGGCGGCCCGGTGCCGGCCAGGGTCTCCAGGGTCGCCCCGGGCCCGGCGCCGCACCGTCATTGCGCCGGTCGGGGGCGCGCCCGCCGGCCGCCGGGCCGCCCCGGCCGCTCACCAGGTCACGTGCAGCGCCCGCGGCGAGCGGTGGATCAGGGTGGGCCGCATCGACGGCGCCGGGTACCGCTCGTCCAGGCGCAGACCGGGCAGGGCGCGGGTGAACAACTCCAGCGTCAGGCCCAACTGGGCGCGGGCCAGTCGCGAGCCCGGACAGTTGTGCGTGCCGTGCCCGAAGGAGAGGTGGCGCCGGTCCGGGGGGCGCCGGATGTCGAAGCGGTCGGCCCGCGCGTCGCGCCCTTCGTCCCGGTTGGCGGATCCGTACGCCACGAGCACCGCGGCCCCCTCCGGCAGCCGCGTGCCCGCGAGCGTCACCGGCCGGGTCGTGATCCGACGGAAGGCCTGGATCGAGGTGTCGAAGCGGGCGCACTCCTCCACCGCGGCCGGGGTCAACCCCGGGTCGGCGCACAGGAGCCGCCACTGTTCCCGGTCCCTGAGCAGGTGCAGCAGGGCGGTGGAGAGCAGGGCGCTCGTCGTCAGGAAGCCGGCGATCAGCAGGTTCTGCAGGTTGGCCACCAGCTCGTGGCGCTGTTCGAGGGTGAGGTCGCCGGTGCCGGGTGCCAGGGCGGCCACCAGGTCCGAACACAGGTCCTCGCGCGGATGGTCCCGCCGGTCGCGGACGTAGCCGTCCAGCAGGTGCTGGAGCGTCACGACGTCCTCGGCGGCGGCCACCTGCTCCGGCGGTGACAACGGCCGGAAGAACAACTCCTCGGCCCGGTACCCGCCGTGCACGGCCAGGGGGACGTCGGCCGCGTCCAGCCCGATCAGTCGACCGATGACCAGTCCGGGCAACCGGCGGGCGTACGCCCCCACGAGCTCGGCCGAGTCGCCGGAGGCGAAGGCGTCCACCAGGTCGCGCGCCCGCTCCCGCGCGTACGGCAGCACCGCCGCCACCCGGCCGGCGGACAGCCCCCGGTTCAGCGGGACCCGCAGGCGGTGGTGGGCGGAGCCGTCCGAGGAGACCACGGTCGGGCGCGGCCCGAAGCCGCGCGGCAGGACCCCGAGCGCCTCCTCCGACAGCGGGACGTCGGGCAGCAGGGAGTTCGCGGAGGAGAAGTCCTCGGCGCGCCGCAGGACCTCCCGTACGTCCGCGTCGCGCGCCACCAGCCAGGCGTCGACCTCCGGCACCCAGGTCAGCCCGTCGGCCCGGCGGGCGCGGGCGTAGAGCGGATAGGGGTCGCGGTAGAACGCGTCCCGCGACGCCTGCTCGTGCCCTGCTGACACGGGATCCTCCGTCTCGGGGTTCGGCGCCCGCCGCCGCTCCCCGGCGGCGCGCGGTCAGTTCCCGGTGCGACCGGCATCCTGCCGGACCCGGGGCCCGACCGGAAGGGCGCCGGGGGCGGGCGACCGGCGGAGCGGCACGGCCCGCCCGTCCGTGCGACGGGCCGGGCGAACGCAGGACCGAGGCATCAAGATCGTTGCGCGGGCGGTGGGGCGTCGTTGTCCGAGACGTGTTGATCACCCACGAGAGTCACTTGAGTCCCACGGACCCCACAGACCCCACGGCGCGGAGCGGGCGCGCGATCGGCGCCCCGGCCGGCGCCCTCGTCGCGGAACTGACCCGGGCCCTGTTCCGGGAAGGCCCCCAGGGCCCCGCAGCCGGACCGGCCGCGACGGCCGCGACGGCGGGCACCGCGTACGGGACGGCGGGCACCGCGCACCGGGCCGAGGACGGGGCCGAGGACGCGGCCGACGCCCTGGTCGGCGGGGTGCACGGCCCGTGGCGGCGCGCCCTCACCCGCCCGGTCTTCCGCCGCACCGAGGGCCTGGATCCGCGGCGGCGCCTCGACCTCGCCTACGCGCGGCTGCGCGCCCTGGGCGCCGAGGCCCCGACCGCCCTGGCCGGCGACCCCCGGGCGCTCGCCGCCCTGCACGAGTGGACGTCCGTGGTCGACGGCGCGGCGGCCACCGTCGCCGGCATCCACTACAACCTCTTCCTCGGCAGCCTCCTGGACGACACGATCTCCGCCCCGCGCGACCTCGGCCCCTACCTGAGGATGGAGCGGACCGGCACCTTCCTGTGCACCGAGCGGGCACACGGCAACGACGCCGCAGCCCTGGAGACCACCGCCCACCACGACCCGGTCCGCGACGGCTTCGTCCTGCACACCCCCGGCCCCGGCGCCCGCAAGTACATGCCCAACACCGGGCCCGCCGGGGGACCCAAGTCCGCCCTGGTCGCGGCCCGCCTGATCCTCGACGGCCGCGACGAGGGCGTCTTCCTGTTCCTCACCCCCCTCACCGGACCGGACGGCCCGCTGCCGGGCGTGCGCGTCGAGGCGCTGCCCGATCGCACGGGCACCCCGGTCGACCACTGCGTGACCTCCTTCGACCGGCTGTGGCTGCCGCGCACGGCCCTGGTGCAGGGTCCGCACGGACGCCTCGACCCGGACGGGGTGCTGCGCAGCGAGGTGGGCAGCGCCCGCCGCCGGTTCCTGCACGCGATCGGCCGGGTCACCGTCGGCAAGCTGTGCATGAGCGCGGCCACCCTCGGCGGCAGCCGCGCGGCGCTCGCCACCGCCGTCCGCTACGCCGGGCTGCGGCACGTCTCCGGGCCGGCGGCGGGCCGCCGGGTGCCGCTGAGCGCGCACCGCAGCCACCGCGACAGGCTGCTGTCGTGCACGGCCCGGGCCTACGCCATGACCTTCCTGCACCGCGCCGTCACCGAGCGGTGGTGCGCGCACCCGCCCCGGGAGCGCGCCGAGGCGGAACGGAACGCGGCCATCGCCAAGGGGTGGATCACCTGGCAGGCCCGCGACATCGCCGTCGAGGCCCGCGAACGCTGCGGCGCGCGCGGCCTGTTCCCCGTCAACGGCCTGGCCGACTACCCGCCCGACATCGAGGGCGCCATCACCGCCGAGGGCGACAACCTCGCCGTGTGGTGCAAGGCCGGCGCCGAAATGATCTTCGAGCACGCACTGCCGGAGCCCCCGCCACCCGCCGACGGCGGCGAGCGGCTCACCGACCCGGCCTTCCTGCGGCCGCTGCTGACCGCCGTCGAACACGAGGCCCAGCGCCGGGCCCGGCGCGACCTGCGCGCCGGAGACCCCGAGGACGCCCTGGGCCGCTGGAACAACGCCGCGCCCGCCGCCCTGGAACTCGTCGCGGCCCGCGCCCGCACCCTGGCCTCGGACGCCTTCACGGCCGCCGTGGAACGCACCGCCGCCCCCGCGGCCCGGCGGGTGCTGGACGACCTCCGCGCCCTTTTCCAACTCCAGGCGCTGCGCCCCGCGACGGGACCCCTGCTGGCGGCCGGCCACCTCACGGCGGCGCAGGTGCTCGCGTTCCCGGACGAGCTGCGGGCCCTGGGCGACCGCCTGGCCCCGCACCTCGCGGCGCTGACGGAGGCCTTCGCCGTGCCGGAGGAGCACCTCGCGGCCCTGCCCCTGCTGTCCGCCGCCGACCAGGGGGTCCGCGTACCCGACCCCACCGCCGGCGACTGACCGACCGCGGCCGGTGGGCCGCCGGGGTCCGGACGGAGGAACGCGCCGGCCCGGCCGGGCCGGCGCGCGGCCCGACGGGCGGGGCCGGGCCAGGATCGGGACCATGGGTTTCGTCCTCCCGGTGTTCTTCGCCCTGTTCGCCGCCTTCAGCAACGCCCTGGCCACCGTCCTGCAGCGCAGGGCGGCGCTGACCGTGCCGCAGAGCGAGGGATTGCGCCCCGGTCTGATCCTCGACCTCCTGCGCCGCCCGGTGTGGGTGGTCGGCATCCTGGCCGTGATCGCGGCCGGGGTGGGGCAGGCCGTCGCCCTGGCCACCGGCGCGCTCACGCTCGTGCAACCCCTGTTCGTCCTGGAGTTGCCGCTGGCCCTGCTGATCGCCTCGCTGCTGACCCGCGACCGGCTGCCCGCGGCGGTGTGGCTCGCCGTCGCCGGCGTGGTGGCCGGACTGGCCGTCGCCCTCGTCGCGGCCTCCCCCTCCGGGAACCGCACGCACGTGCCCCCCGACCGGTGGGCGCCGGCCCTCGCGGGCTGCGCCCTCGCCGTCGTCGTCCTCGCCGCCACGGGCCTGCGACGCCCGCCGGGCCGGGCCCGCGCCGGATGCCTGGGCGCCGCCACCGCCGTCTGCTACGCCCTGACCGCCGCCCTGATGAAGTCCTCCGTGTCCGTTCTCGGTACGCGGGGGCTGCTCGCGTTCCTGACGCGCTGGGAGACGTACGCGTTCGCCGCGAGCGGGGTCTGCGCCCTGCTGCTGCTCGAACACGCCATGCAGGGCGGCCCGTTGGTGGCCTCCCAGCCCGCGCTGACCCTGGGCGACGCGAGCGTCAGCGTCGCGCTGGGCGTGCTGCTGTACGAGGAACGGCTCCGGGCGGGCTGGTGGCTGCTGCCCCAACTGCTCGGCATCGGCCTGATCTGCGCCGGGGTGTTCGCCCTGGCCCGCTCCCGACCCGCCGACCCGACCCCCGACCCGCCCCGGGGGACGGCCTAGGCCACGCCCGGTTCCTCGGTCGGCAGCCAGGCGCCGTGCAGGCCCAGCGGCACCCGGACCGGGATCCGGACGCGGGCCTGCGGGCCCGCGGCCGGGTCCTCGTCCGGCAGGACCAGGAGCCAGCTGGTGCCGTCCGTACGGTCGGTGGCGAAGGTGAGCCAGTGCCCCTCGCCGTCGGCCCCGCCCGGGGTCGGCGCGTACACCGGTTCCCCCACCGACAGGTCCCCGGCCTCCCACAGCACGCTGCCGCCGCCCTGGACGTCGTACCAGCGCAGGGCGTCGTACTCGCCCGGCAGCAGGTCCGCCGTGCCCGCGCCGGCCGCCGCCGCGAGCCGCCGGTGGCGGCGCCCGACCAGCCGGTCGTCCACGCGCGGCAGCTCGATCCGGGCGTCGTCCAGGCGCGTGCGGCGCATGCTGCCCGCCTCCGGACTGATGACGGCGCGCGCCAGGCCGCCCGGGTTGGGGCCGGCGCCGGAGGGGCCCAACGACAGGTGGTCCCACTGGACGTAGTCGAGGACGACGTCGTACCCCCGCCCGCCGACGACGCGCCCGCCGCCGTCCGGGCCGTCGGCCGCGGGCTCGTCCTCGCCCAGGTCGTAGGCGTTCACCGTGTGCCACATCCAGTAGGCGTCGTCGGAGGCCTCCCGGACCGGGCCGCCGTCGCGCGGGATCAGCAGGATCCGGGTGCCCCGCTCCGGCCGCCAGGCGATCAACGAGCCCGTGCCGGACAGCGCCGCCTCGATGTCGAAGAACGCCGGTGCCAGGACGAGGACGACGAAACGGGTGGTGAGGGCCATGTCGTGGATCATCATCGGCTCGTCGACGCCCTCGACGGGCGTGGGACCGCGCACCACCGAGCCCGTCGGCCCGATGACCGACCAGGTCAGGAAGGGCGGTTCGAGGCCGTAGCAGAACACCACCATCTCCCCGGTGCGCGGATCGATCTTCGGGTGCGCCGTGATCCCCGCCGGCAGCGCGCCGTCGAAGGTCTCGCGGCCCAGGGTGTCCAGCTCCGGCGACAGCCGGAAGGGGCAGGCGGCCTCCGCGAGCGCCAGCAGCCGGCCCGCGTGCCGCACCACGTTGATGTCCGGCAGGTCCTTGAAGGTGCCGGCGAGGTCGGCCGGTACGTCCGGCTCCCGGGGCATCACCATGGACTGCAAGCCGCCCCACAGGGCCCGCCCGGCCCGCTCCTCGGCCAGGACTCCGGGCGTGCGCACGAACCGGTTGCGGTAGCGGGCCCTGCCGTCGGACAGCCACACGCCGTGCACCATGCCGTCGCCGTCGAGGGGGTACAGGTACGAGCCGATCGGGCTGAAGCGGGGGTTCGGCCCGTTGCGCAGGTACGTTCCGTCCAGCCCGTCGGGCAGCCGTCCCTCCACCCGCAGGTCGGCCCCGTCGACCTCCTCGGTCACGGGGGCGAAGGCCCCGGAGAGGTGGGCGACCCGGGTCGGGTCGAACGGCGCGGGCGGTGTGGACGCGGACGTGCCGTCCGCGGTGGACGCGTGCGTGCTCATGACGGCCTCCGGAGCGCGCCGGGCGACGGGAGGTCACCCCGCGCACCACCTCCCAGTCAAGCCCGACCCCGCGGGCCCGGCAACGCGGGCGGACGGGCCGGGGGGAAGGCCGGTGGACGGCTGTCACACGGCCCGGTCGGGGAGGTCAGCGGAAGGCGGAGGCGGTCACCGCGGTGCCGCACAGCGCGAAGTCGCCGCCGTCGGCCGGTGCCAACTGGAGCGCGCCGCCCCCGACCCCCACGACCATCGACGGCGCCACGGTCGGCTCGGCGCCCGAGGGGCAGTAGCCGCCGGCCTCGCCCATGACCGGCTTGAAGCCGATCACCGTCGAGGCCCTGCCGCCGACCGGCAGGTCCACGGGCCGGGCCTGTCCCCGGCGGGAGACGGACAGCGGCAGGTTCTTGTCGGGCGATCCCTGCCCGGCCAGGGCCACGGTCGGGAAGCCCTGGAGCACGCACGCCTTCGGCCCGTCGTTGATCACCGTCACCCGGACCCCGGTGGCGCCGACCCGCTGCGCGCTGTCGGCGATCAGCTGGGTGTGCCGACAGGGGGCGGCCGGCGCGGTCGGGGCGGCGGCGGACCGGTCGGCCCGTACGTCCGCGAAGGCCGCGCCGGCCGCCGGCCCTCCGGCCAGGACGACCGCCGTCAGCAGCAGGGCCGGGGCCGCGCCACGGCTCTTCGTACGCCTCGTACGCCTCGTACGCTTCGTGGGCCTCGTGCGCTCCATGCCTTCTCCAACCCCCCGGTCGGGGCGGGGCGCCGGTGCACACCGGTGCGTCCCGCGCGGGACGGCACTGCCCCCTCCACCACCATCCCAACGGCGCGTGCGCCGCGCGACCGGACCCCGGCGGCCCGCGATCGGGGCCGCCGGGGCGGGAGGTCACGGGGCGATCGGCAGCCGGCGCTTGTGGTCGGTGAGCCGGTAGCGGCGCACGATCGTCGCGAAGGCCTCCTCGGAGACGGGCTTGCCCTCCAGGAAGTCGTCGATGTCGTCGTACGTGACACCGAGCGCGTCCTCGTCGGCCTTGCCCGGGGCGAGGGTCTCCAGGTCCGCCGTGGGCGTCTTCCACACCAGCTCGGTCGGGGCGCCCAGGGCGTCCGCGACGGCGCGCACCCGGCGCTTGGTCAGACCCGTCAGCGGCACGACGTCCGCGGCGCCGTCGCCGAACTTCGTGAAGAATCCGGAGACCGCCTCGGCCGCGTGGTCGGTGCCCACCACCAGGCCGTCGTGGGCGCCCGCCACCGCGTACTGGACGATCATGCGCTGACGGGCCTTGATGTTGCCCTGCACGAAGTCCTGGTGGTGGGCGTCGCGGAACACGGTGCCGCCGGCCAGGCAGGCCTGGAGGGCGGCGTCGCTCGCCGGCTTCACGTCCACCGTGAGCACGCTGTCCGCGTCGATGAAACCGAGGGCGAGCTGCGCGTCGTGCTCGTCGGCCTGGACGCCGTAGGGCAGCCGCATGGCGTGGAACGTCGCCTCGTGCCCGGCCGCCCGGACCCGCTCCACCGCGAGCTGGCAGAGCCGGCCGGCCGTGGTGGAGTCCACGCCGCCGCTGATCCCGAGGACCAGGGAGCGCAGGCCGGTGGAGGTGAGGCGCTCGGCGAGGAACGCCACCCGGCGCTCGATCTCCAGGGCGGCGTCGAAGCTCTCCGACACCTCCAGTTCCCGGGCGATCTCTTGCTGCAGGGTGATGGACCCGGGCGGGTTCACGGGCTGCTCCTCGTGCTCGTGCGGGGTACGCGGCGGTGCGCGCTGACCCTCCGACCTTAGTCCAAGCCCCGGCGGGCCCCGCCGGGGCGGGGGAGCGCCGAACCGCCCGCCCACCGCCGGAGGTGCGTGCGGCCCGCGCCGGTGGTGTGCTGGTCGGGGGCCGTGCCCCCGGCCGGCCGGGCCGGCGGGCCGGGCGGCGGGCGCCGGGGGGCGCGGGCCCGAGGGCGGGGCAGCGTGGTTTCGGCGAGCGAAAGGCGACGGCCTCCTCATGCGAGCGACACTGATCTACGGCGCCGGCGACGTCCGCGTCGAGGAAGTCCCGGACCCGACCGTCCGGGAACCCACCGACGCGGTGGTGCGCGTCCTGCGCGCGTGCGTGTGCGGCAGCGACCTGTGGCCCTACGGGTCCATGGCCGCGCAGGGGCACGGGGACCGGATCGGCCACGAGTTCCTCGGCGTCGTCGAGGACACCGGCTCCCGGGTGAACGGCCTGAAGCGCGGCGACGTCGTGGTGGCCCCCTTCGTCTGGGCGGACAACACCTGCGACTTCTGCCGCGAGGGCCTGCACACCTCCTGCCGCCACGGCGGGTTCTGGGGCGCGGACGGGGTCGACGGAGGCCAGGGCGAGGCCGTGCGCGTCCCGCAGGCCGAGGGCACCCTCGTCGGACTCCCCGTCGGGGAGGACTCCGAGCTGCTGCCCTCCCTGCTGACCCTCTCCGACGTGTTTCCCACCGGCCACCACTGCGCGGTCACCGCCGGGGTCGACGCGCGCACCACGGTCACGGTCATCGGGGACGGGGCCGTGGGCCTGTGCGCCGTCCTGGCCGCCGCCCGCCTCGGGGCGGAGCGGATCATCCTCATGGGCCGCCACCGGGACCGCACCGATCTGGGCCGCGACTTCGGCGCCACCGACGTCGTCCCCGAACGCGGGGCCGAGGGCATCGAGAGGGTGCGCGAGCTGACGGGCGGCGACGGCACCCACACCGTGCTGGAGTGCGTGGGCCTGGAGCCGGCCATCGACACCGCCTTCGGCGTCGTGCGGGCCGGCGGCACGGTCTCGCGCGTCGGCGCGCCCCAGTACCCGACCGTGAGGATGGACTTCTCCCTGTTCTTCTGGAACATCACCCTCACCGGCGGTGTGGCACCGGCCCGCGCCTACATCGAGGAGCTGCTGCCCGACATCCTGGAGGGCCGGGTGCGGCCCGGCCGTGTCTTCGACCGCGCCGTCGGTCTCGACGGCGTGCCCGCCGGGTACCGGGCCATGGCCGACCGCGAGGCCCTGAAGGTGATGATCGACCCGTCCCGGTGAGCCGCCCGTCCCGGTGAGCCGCCGTGTCCGTCGCGCCCGTCGGGGGCCACCCCGCCGGCGCCGCTCACCCCGGCCCGTGCACTTCGGGCCGCTCACCTCGGCCCGCTCACCCCGGCCCCGCCTCACCGTTCCCGTGCCGTGAGCCGGGCCGCGAGGTCCTCGGCCAGCAGGGCGGACGCGCCTCGCCGGCGGCGGGACAGCGCCAGCCCGAGCAGGCGGCGCGGACTCGGCGCGGCCGGCCGCAGCGAGAGCAGCTCCGGGTCCCGGCTCAGGCCGATCTCGGGGATCAGCGCGATCCCGACGCCGGCCCGCACGAGCGCCTGGGCGAACCCGTAGTCCGTCGCCGTACACGAGATCCGCAGTTCCACACCGGCCAGTTCGGCGTGGCGGGCGAGCTGGTCCGCCGACTTGCGGCAGCCCAGGATCCACCGCTCGTCCGCGAGTTCGGCCAGGTGCGGGGGCTCCGGCCGGTCCCGGAAGAGGGCCGCGGCCGGGTGGTCGCGCCGCAGGACCACGTGGAGCGGATCCTCGCCCAGGGGGGTCCAGTCCAGGCCGGACCGGTCGCCGGGCCGCGCGGGCGGCGGCCCGTCGAAGTGGTAGGCCAGCGCGAGGTCGGCCCTCCCCTCGCGGACGGCGGGCAGGCTCTCCTCCGGCTCCGCCTCCAGGATCGTCAACTCCACCTCGGGATGGTCCTCGACGAAGCCGGCCAGCGCGGGGGGCAACAGCCGCCGGCCCGCGCTGGCGAACGTCGCCACCGTGAGCGACGTCCGCCGCGCCGCCAGCGCGTCGATGCGCCGCTGGGCGTCGGCCAGCTCGGCGGCGATGGCGTCCGCGGCCTCCACCAGCAGGCGGCCCGCCCGGGTCAACGTGACGCCCCGCGTGGAGCGTTCGACCGCCGGCGACCCGAGCGCGCGCTCCAACGCCGCGATCTGCTGCGAGACGGCCGAGGGGGTGCAGCGCAGCGCCGACGCCGCGCGGTTGAAGCTGCCGTGGCGGGCGACCTCGCGCAACACGGCCAGACGTTGGACGTCGATCAACAGTTCTCCTTGTGGCGAGGTGCGGTGATCGACACTACCGCTGCCGACCCGGGCCGCCGAGACTGATCACCGAGGCCCTCCCGGAGCGGACCGGGCCGAAGGGGCCGTCACCGGGCCGCGAGGGCCGACGGCGGAAGACGAGCAGCGATCCGAAGGAACGGGGTACGCGCCATGGACGTGTGTGTGATCGGGGGCAGCCGCTACTTCGGGCGCCGGCTGATCGAGGACCTGAGGGACGCGGGGGCGCGCGTGACGGTCCTCAACCGGGGCTCCACACCGGCCCCGCCGGGCGTGACCCACCTGCGCGCCGACCGCGACGACGAGGACGCGCTGCGCGCGGTCCTCGCGGGCCGCTCGTTCGACGTCGTCGTCGACCAGGTCTGCTACTCGCCGCGCCAGGCGGCCGTCGCCGCCCGCGTCTTCGCCGGGCGCACCCGCCGCTACGTGATGACCTCCACCGTCGAGGTCTACGCGGCGCTCGCCCGGCCGGGGGCGGCCGCGGGCCCCGCCTTCGCGGAGGAGGCCGTCGACCCGGCCGCCGTCCCGGTGGACCCGCACCTGCCCTGGACGGACGCCGCCTTCCTCGACGAGCACTACGGCGAGGGCAAGCGCCAGGCCGAAGCCGTGTTCACCCGGCGGGCGGCCTTCGACTTCGCCGCCGTCCGCACCGCGCACGTCCTGGGCGGCGACGACTTCACCGGGCGCCTCGCCCACTACGTCGAACGGATCGAACGCGGCCTGCCGATCGTCGTCCACGCCGCGCCGCGCCCCGCCTCCTTCGTCCACGAGCCGGAGATCGCCCGCTTCCTCGCCTGGACCGCCGCGGCCACGTTCACCGGCCCCGTCAACGCGGCCTCGCGCGGGACGCTGGACGTCCACGAGCTGAGCGCCGAGATCGGCCGCGCCGCGGGCAGGGCGCCGCAGACCGTCGTACGGCCGGGCGAGCCCGTCTCCCCGTACTCCTTCGACCGCGGCTACGCGATGGACACCGGCCGGGCCGCCCGCCTGGGCTTCCCGTTCTCCTCGGTGACCGACTGGCTGCCCCGCGTCGTACGGGAGGCCCGCCGATGACGCACGACCCGACGGCCCGTGCCCGTACCGTCGGCTCCGTCGCCGTGGGCCCGGTGGGCCTCGGCGCGATGCCGCTCTCCGTGGAAGGCCGCCCGGACACCGGGCAGGCCCTCGCCACGCTCCACGCGGCGCTCGACGCGGGAGTACGACTGATCGACACCGCCGACTGCTACCAGTGGCACGCCGACGAACGCGGCCACAACGAACGGCTGATCGCCCGCGCCCTCGCCGGCCACCCCGCCGCCGACGAGGTCCTGGTGGCCACCAAGGGCGGCCGGGGCCGGCCCGGCGACGGCTCGTGGACCGTCGACGGCGACCCGCGCCGGCTGCGCCGCGCGGCCGAGGACTCGGCGGCCCGGCTCGGCGTGGAGGCGATCGGCCTCTACCAGCTGCACAAGCCGGACCCGGCCGTCCCCTTCGCCGAATCGGTCGGCGCCCTGCGGGACCTGGCCGACGCCGGGACGATCCGGATGGTCGGCCTGTCCAACGTGGACACGGCGCGGATCCGTACGGCGCACGAGATCCTCGGCTCCCGCCTGGTGTCGGTGCAGAACCGGTTCTCTCCCGCCCACCCCTCCACCCGCGACACCCTCGACCTGTGCACCGAACTGGGCCTGGCCTTCCTGCCGTGGAGCCCGCTCGGCGGCCTCTCGCCCAGCGCCGTCGACGACCCGGACGACCCCGTACCACCGGTCGGCGGCCCCTTCCGCGCCCTGGCCCGCGCCCGCGGCGTCAGCCCGCAACGGGTCTGCCTGGCCTGGCACCTGGCCCAGTCGCCCGTGGTCGTCCCGATTCCCGGCGCCCGTCGCCCGGCCTCCGCGCGCGACTCGGCGGCGGCGGGCACGCTCACCCTGTCACCGGCGGAGCTCGCGGTACTGGGCGCCGCGGACACGCCGGTCCGCGCCGGGTGACCGTGCTTGTCCGCCGTGCGGGTGCCGCACTACGGTGCCGCGATGGACCTTGCCGAGGTGGACCTCTTCTCCCGCTCCTGGGCGGCGCTGCGCACGGCGGTCGCCGAGACTCCGGACCCGGACTTCGCCCGGCCGTCGGGCTGCGCGGGCTGGCTCGTCCGGGACCTCGTGTGCCACCTGGTCATCGACGCCCAGGACGTCCTGATCACCCTGGCCACCCCCGCGTCGACGCAGCCCACCGTCGACGCGGTCGGCTACTGGCACGTCGAGGACCGGCCCCCGACCGGCGAGGACCCGCTCGACGCCCTCACCGTCCGACTGGCCGCCGCGTACGGGGACCCCCACCTGCTCAGGTTCCACCTCGACGACGTCGGCTCCGCCGCCGGGCGCGCCGCCGAACTCGCCGATCCGCGGGCCCGGGTGGCCACCCGCGACGAGGTCCTCACCACGGGGGACTACCTCGGCGCCTACGTCCTGGAATGGACGCTGCACCACCTCGACCTGATCGCCCACCTCCCCGAAGCGCCGATCCGGCCGCCGGCGGAGGGCCTGGCGCGGGCCCGCGCCCTGCTGGAGCGGATCGGCGGGGCGGCCTTCCCCCCGTCGTTCACGGACCGGGACGTGCTCCTGATCGGCACCGGCCGCGGCGCGCCCACCGACGCCCAGCGGGCCGAACTGCGCGACGCGCGGGTGCGTTTCCCGCTCGTCCTGGGGTGAGCCTGGCGGGCCGGCCCGCCCCGCCGCTCAGGAGCCGTAGCGGCTCAGCCGGCTGCGGGCCGCGCCGGGGCTGATCCCGAGGCCGGTGGCCACCCGCTCGACCGGAACCTCGTCCTGGCCCAGGTAGTGCGCGGCCGTCCCCGCGACGCGAGCGCCCGTGCGCTCCAGCGCGGCGACGGCCCGCAGCGCCGCGAGGGGACCCGTGTCGGCGAGGGCCTCCAGCTCCGCGGTGACCTGTTCCAGCAGGTCCCGTACGTGTTCCGGCAGCGGCACCGCCCGGGCCTCGACCCCGGCGACGTGCTCCCGCCACTCGCCCAACGGGCCGTCCGTGTCGAACGAGAAGGGCAGCGGAAGGTCGTTGCCGACCCGAGCCCAGTCGACGGCGTGGAGCCGGTCGCCGCGCCACCCGCAGGAACAGGCCGCCCGCACGCTCTCGGCGAGGGGCGTGCCGTGCGCGCCGTCGTAGTCCCACCAGTCGGTGCTCGTGTCGAAGTCGGCCCCGCTGCCCAGGTCGAAGAGGAGCGGCTTCGGTTCGCTCCCGTCGGCCAGGACCGCCGCCGGCCGTCCTTCGTGCTCGCCCGCGAACTCGCTGGTCTGCCACATCGGATGCTCCCAGGGGTACGTAGCGCCGTGGTCCTCCGCTGCGACGATGCCCCGCGCCCGCACCCCGAAACCGGCGGCCCCCGTTCGCACGATCGGTCGAACGGGCGGCCCGGGTGTCAGGCGCGCCCCTCCAACCAGGCGTCCACCACCGCGAAGTCGCCCCCGGTCAGCCCGCGCACGGGGTCGACGCGGTGCAGCAGGGCGGCCCCCGGATGGTGCGCCGCGACCCAGGCCCGGTCGGTGTCGGTGACCTCGTCGTCCACCCAGACGAACGGCGCCCCCGCGGCCCACCCGACGAGGGTGCGCGTCTTCCAGTGCAGCCCCGCCCGCCGGTCCCGGGCCTCGGCCTCGGGATCGTCCGGCCAGTGCACGACGGCCAGGGGTGGCAGGCCGAGGCGGGGCGCGACGCACGCGTTGGCGTCGGCCGTCCACGTCGTGGCCCAGACCAGCTCGCACCGCAGGGCCGCCAGGCGGGGCCCGTGGGCCGGATCGATCCTGCTCAGCAGGGGGTTGGCGGGCGGGTCGAGGACATCGCCCGGCAGGCGGTGGGTCGGGTACGTCCCGGAGGGCGCGCCGAAGGGGATGAGGGGCCCGTCCACGTCGAGGAAGAGCCGGGGGAGGCGCGGTGGCGGTACGGAAGCGGTCATCGGGTCACCCCGCCGGCGGCCAAGGCAGCGAGGTGGTCGTCCGGGAGGCGCGCGTGACGCGCCGGGGGGCAGGTCGGGGGCTCGGTACGTGGCATGCTGCGACGGTACAGAACCGTATCTCTCGTCATGTGTGCGAAGGGTGGGTCCGATGTTCTCCCTCCCCCTGCGTCGCGGGGCCCTGCTCCGCCCGCTCGAAGTCCGGCACGCCGAGGAGTTCGCCGCCCACATGGACCGGGCCCGTGAGCACATCCGCCCGTGGGTCGGAGCCGGTTTCGTGACCGAGGGGGTCGAAGGGGCGCGGGGCACGCTGAGCCGCTACGCCGAGCGCCAGGCCGCGGACGGCGCCCGGCTGTACGGGATCTGGCTCGCCGACGGCACGCTCGTCGGCGGTGTGATGTTCACCGACTTCGACGCGGCCGCGGGCACCTGCGAGGTCGGCTGCTGGACGGAGCCGGCCGGCGAGGGGCGCGGCCTGGTCACGCAGGCCTGCGGCGTGTTGTTGGACTGGGCGTTCGGTGAGCGGGCCGTGCACCGCGCGGAGTGGCACTGTCGCGCGGACAACGAGCGGAGCGCGGCGGTCGCCGGGCGGCTGGGCATGACGCTCGAAGGCGTGCGGCGCGAGGCGTGGACCGTCGGCGGGGTCCGCCACGACGCGCAGGCCTGGGCGGTCCTCGCCCCCGAGTGGCGGGCCCTGGAGGGGCGCCGCGACCGGTGAGTCGGCGGTTTCCGGCCATTCGGAAATTGATTAGGTGAGGCTAACCTAACGTGCCTTAAGGTGCGTTCATGAAGAAGATCATCCGCATGGCCGCGGGCCTGGCGGCGGGCCTGGTGCTGGCGGGCGGCCAGGTCGCCGTCGCCGAGCCGCCGGCCGCGCCGGTCGGCGTCGAGGGCACCCCCGGCAGCGCCGTACGCCTCGAACTCCCGCGCCCCACCGGGCCCTTCGGAGTCGGCCGCGACACCCTGCACCTGGTCGACCCGGCCCGCAAGGACCCGTGGGTGCCGACCGCCGACCGCGAACTGATGGTGTCCCTCTACTACCCGGCGGTGGCGGGCACCGGGAGCCCGGCGCCCTACACCACCCTCGACGAGGCCAGGGCGCTCCTGGTCGACCGGGGCGAACTCGGCCGGCACGTGACGCCCGAACAGGTCGCCGCGACCCGGACCCACGCCCGCGAGGGCGCCGTACCGCGCCGGGCGCGCGCACCCTACCCGCTGATCGTCCTCTCGCCCGGATTCACCCTGCCCCGCTCCTCCCTGAGTACGCTCGCCGAGGACCTGACCTCGCGCGGCTACGTGGTGGCCGCCCTGGACCACGCCTACGAGTCCGACGGCACCACCTTCCCCGGCGGGCGGCTCCTCGGCTGCTCGGCCTGCACCCAGGTCTTCCCCGACCGCTCGCTCGGCAGGGTCTCCGACGCCCGCGCCCTCGACGTGACGTTCCTGTTGGACCGGCTCACGGGCGACCGTCCCGCCTGGCGCCACTCCCGGATCATCGACGCCCGCAAGGTGGGCATGGCCGGCCACTCCATCGGCGGGGCCTCGGCCGCGGCGGCCATGGCCGCCGACCGGAGGGTCGACGCCGGGGTCAACATGGACGGCACCTTCTTCACCCCGCTCCCGGAGACCGGACTCGGCGGGCGCCCCTTCCTGCTCCTCGGCGGCGACCCGGCCCTGCTGCCCCCCGACCTGGAGGACGACAGCTGGGCGAAGGCCTGGCCCCGGATGGACGGCTGGAAGCGGTGGCTGACCGTCACCGGCATGGGGCACCCCGGCTTCACGGACTGGCCCGTCCTCGGTGACCAGGTCGGCTACGCGCACCCCGAGACCCCGCTGTCGGGCACCCGCTCCGAGCGGATCACGCGCGCGTACACCGGGGACTTCTTCGACCGGCACCTGAAGGGGCTGCCCGCGCCCCGCCTGGACGGCCCGACCGCCGCCGACCCCGAGGTCGTCTTCGAACGGCGCTGAGTCGACGGCGCCGAGTCGACGGCGCCGAGTCGACGACGCCCCCCGCCCCGCTCCGGCGGTGCCCCCGCCCGCTACCCGCGCTCCCAGTACGCGCACCCGACCCGACGGGCTTCGGGGCCGGGGGAGGGGGAGGGGCAGGGGGTGGGATCGGGGGCGGCGTCCGGCGGCGTACCGCGTTCCCAATAGGCGGTCGAATCCGGGGAGTTCGCCGCGTCGGAGGAGTTCTCCAGGGCGAGCGTGGCCCCGCCCGAGACCAGGACGAGCCCCGCCCAGCCGACCGCCACCCGTCGCCGGATCGATCCCGACACGCCCCTCACCCGTCCCCGCTCGTCACTCCGGGCGCTCACGCCACCCCGATGACATTCTCGGGCTCGAAAGCCGCGATTCCCCTCGAAATACGAACAAATGTCCTAAAAGTGGGGGGCTGTCGACCGATCCCGCACCTCCGCGCGCCCGCCACCCGCGTGCCCCCTGTCGCCCCGGCCGCACCGGACGGGTTCAGCCGCCACACCCGCCGCAGTTTGCCGACGCGTCCCCCGAGCCCCCTCCCCGGTCCGGAGCCCGCCTCGGCGGACGGGTCAGCAGCCCGCTCTCCCCGGTGAAGCGGGGCAGCCCGGCACGCAGCGCCGGAGCGCCGAACAGGGCCACCCGCAGCAGCAGTTCGTCCGCTCCCGCCCCGGCCGGCGCCCGTACGCCGGGCCGCTCGCGGCGCATCCGCGCGAGGAGGCGCGCACCGCGCCACGTCCGCCGCGACCCCACCCACAACGCCGCCGCGGCGGCGTCGGCGAGCAGCGCGAGACAGAGCGCCGGCGCCGCGACGGTGCTCGCGCACGCCCCGGCCGTCGCCGCGCCGAACACCCCGATCAGCAGGACCCGTACGGTCCACGTCCGCCCGGCGGACACCATCAGCCCCGCCCGCTCCAGCTCCCGCCGCAGACCTCGGACGGCCCCCTCCACCCGATCGGCGCGCCGGAGCGCCGCCGGGTGCCGTTCGCCGTACAGCACGCGGTGCTGCGCGCGGGCCACCTCGGAACACCCCTTCGGCGGGTGGGAGGTGACGCAGCGTACGGTCCGGCGCCACCCGGGCTCCACCGCCCCGGCCAGGTACAGCTCGACCCACGCGGTCCGCGACGCCCCGAGCGGACCCCCGCGCAGCAACCCCACCGCGACCGGGGACGGCGTCCCGCCGAGCGGCCCCGGCCCCGCCGACCGGGCGCCCCGCACGCGCAGGGCCGCCGCGAGCGCCAACAGCAGCCACGCGACCGCGATCGACACCGACCCAACCGCCCCGCCCATGTGGACCCTCCCTCCCCGGGCCGCCCAGATTGCCCCGAACGGCCCCCCGCCACAAGGCGATCGCGCGCCGCGTGTCGTCGTGGCTGCCTCCCTTCGCCGCGCCCGGTGCGGTATACGTCCTCGGTGGAGTGCCCGACGTCGCGAAGGGAGTGGTCGCCGTGGAACGAACGGCCTGCTGTGTGGTGGGAGGCGGGCCCGCCGGCATGGTGCTGGCCCTGCTGCTGGCCCGGGCCGGGGTGGAGGTGACCGTACTGGAGAAGCACGGGGACTTCCTGCGCGACTTCCGCGGCGACACCGTCCACCCCTCCACCCTGTCGCTGCTGGACACCATCGGCCTCGCGGAACGCTTCGCGCGCCTGCCCCAGCGACGGGTGACCTCCGTACAGCTGCCCATCGGCCCGGACCGGTCCCTCGTCACCGTCGGGAACATCGGGGCGCTGCGCGGCCCGTACAACTACATCGCGATGGTCCCCCAGTGGGACCTGCTCGACCTGCTCGCCGACGAGGCGGCCCGCGAGCCGTCCTTCAGCCTGCGCATGAACACCGAGGCGACGTCCTTCCTGATCGAACGCGGAAGGGTCACCGGCGTGCGCTACCGCACCGCCGACGGCGACACGGGCGAGATCCGCGCCGCGCTGACCGTGGCCTGCGACGGCCGCGGCTCCCTGGCGCGGGCCCTGCCCGGACTGGGGCTGGAGAGCTTCCCCTGCCCCATGGACGCCTGGTGGTTTCGGATCCCGCGCCACGAGGACGACCCCAGCGGGCTCGTGGGAGGCCTGGGGGAGCGTTTCTTCGCCGCCCTCATCGACCGGGGCGACTACTGGCAGTGCGCGGGCCTCATCCCCAAGGGGACCGACGTCGAGCGGCGGGCCGAGGGCCTGGACCGCTTCACGGCCCAGTTCGCCGACGCCGTCCCCTGGCTCGCCGACCGGACCCACGCCCTCACCTCCTGGGACGAGGTCAAACTCCTCGACGTACGACTCGACCGGTTGCGCCGCTGGCACCGACCCGGGCTGCTGTGCATCGGCGACGCCGCCCACGCCATGTCGCCGGTCTTCGGCATCGGCATCAACCTGGCCGTGCAGGACGCGGTGGCGGCGGCCCGCCACCTCGTGCGCCCGCTCCTCGCAGGCACCGTGGGGCTGCGCGACGTACGCCGCGTGCAGCATCGTCGCCTCCCCACGACCGTGGCCACCCAGGGCCTCCAGCGCCTGGCGCACACCCAGGTCATCGAGCCTCTGCTGGCCGGCCGCGTCGCCTTCGACGATCCGGCGCGGGCCAAACGGCTGACCGAGCTCATCACCGAGTCGCGGTGGCTGAACCGGGTGCCCGCCTACTTCCTCGCCTACGGCGCCCTGCGCGAGCGCCCCCCGAAGGAATCGCTTCGCTGACCAGGGCGCCCCCGGACCCGGGACCCGACAATGGAACCCGACAAGGGAATCCGCCAAGGGAACCGGACAAGGGAATCGGACGAGCGAACCGAACCCACGCGCCCGTCCCCACCGGGGACGCTCCACTCCGGGAGGCCACATGAGCGAGCAGCCGACCGTCCTGCCCTACGCCGACCGGGCCTTCGTCGCCGACCCGTTCCCGCTCTACAGACGCCTGCGCGAGGAGGGCCCCGTCCGCCGGGCCGTCCTCGCGGGCGGCCTGGAGGCCTGGCTCGTCACCCGCTACGAGGACGGACTCGCGGCCCTCTCCGACACCCGCCTCAGCAGCGACGTACGGGACGCCTCCGACCCCAGGCTCCTGGCACAGCTGCCCGCGTCGGAACGCGCGTCGATGCTGAGCAACATGCTCCGCAGCGACCCGCCCGACCACACCCGCCTGCGCCGCCTGGTCGCGAAGGCCTTCACCGCCCGCCGGGTGGCCGACCTGGCACCCCGGATCCGGGCCATCGCCGACGGGCTGCTCGACACGGTCGTCCCGACCGGCCGCGCCGACCTCGTCGAGGAATTCGCCCTGCCGCTCCCGATCACGGTGATCGGCGAACTGCTCGGCGTCCCCGCGGACGACCGCCACGCGTTCGGACGCTGGACCAACCGCATGCTCATGCGCGGCGCCGAGCCCCCCGACCCCGCCGTGGTCGACGAGGCGTGGCGGCACATGCGCGCCTACATCACCGACCTCATCGGCGCCAAGCGGGCCCATCCCGGAGACGACCTGCTGAGCGACCTCATCGCAGCCCGGGACGAGGAGGCGCGACTGTCCGAGGACGAACTCGTCGCCATGGTGTTCCTGCTGCTGGTCGCCGGCCACGTCACCACCGTCAACCTGATCGGCGGCGGCATCGCCCTGCTGCTCGCCCACCCCGACCAGCTCGCCCTGCTGCGCCGTGACCCCGAGCTGATGCCGGGGGCGATCGAGGAGTTCCTGCGCTACGACGGCCCCGTCAGCCCCGGGATCGCCCGCTTCGCGCGCGAGGACGTCGAGATCGCCGGCGTACGCGTCCCGCGCGGTGCGACCGTACTGATCGGAGCGGCCCTCGCCGACCGCGACCCGGCGCGCTTCCCCGAACCCGACCGGTTGGACATCACCCGGCGGGACAACGCCCACCTCGCGTTCGGGCACGGGATCCACTACTGCCTGGGCGCCCCCCTGGCCCGGCTGGAGGGGCGGATCGCCATCGACGCCGCCCTGCGCCGGCTCCCCGGGCTCGCCCTCGCGGTGCCGCAGCGGGAGATCCCGCACCGCGCCGGCGGGCTGCGCGGACCCGAGAGCCTGCCGGTGACCTTCACCCCGGGGGACGGGGCGCCGCGCCCGCCGACTGACGCCGTCACGGGGAAGTCGCCCCGCCGCGGTGGCGGGGCGACACAGGGTCGTGCGGTCGTGGGTGTGTGGGGCTGTGGGTGTGTGGGGCCGTGGGGTCAGATCGTCACGCAGATGCCGTCCTCGATCACCCGGCCGTCACGCTCCAGGCCGCCGCAGACGAGCTTGGCCCCGGCCTGCTCGTAGCCGACCGCCCACCGGTGGCTCGCCGCCCTCACCTTCGAGGAGTGGAAGTCGCCCCAGTAGGAGCGCAGCGTCCCGGGGAGGCCGTCCTTGGTCTGGACGGTGATGTCCTGCACGAACCGGTTGTGGTGCGCGGTCATGACACAGATGTACCGACCGCACTGGCTGTGGACCTCGGCGAACGCGGGCGCGGCGGCGAAGAGGGTGACCGCACAGGCGGCGATCAGGAGAGCGGGCTTCTTCAGGTCGAACTTCTTGATGTCGATCATGACCTGCTGAACGATCAAGGCCCCCGTCGGTCACCCCGCTGCGGGGTCCGAGTCCCAAACCCGCGCCGGGGCAACGGTGTTGTGGACGCCGGCCGTCGTCGCGCGCCGCGTCGGGTCCGGACCGTGACCCGCCACCACGCCCGTGAGGGCGTACCGGTCCGATCCGGTACGCCCCCGCGGCCGACCGGTCGGGCGGTCAGTCGTCCAGGGCGTCCAGGACCCGGCCCAGGTCCACGAACTTGAAGCCCGTCGCGGTGCGCGGTCCGTCCTCGGGACCGTCGTGGCCGTCCTGGACCACGAGGAGGCCGCGGGGGAAGGCGCGCCCGAGCGGCCGGTTCAGGGCGGCGGCCCCGTCGCACTCCTCGGAGCCGTCGAGGTCCCGGGAACGGGCGGTGATCCGTACGCCGCCCTCGTACGCGTTGCCCTCCTCGCGGTCGCGGTCGTAGAAGGCGAAGGTGTCGTCACCCTGGCTCGACACCATCAGCCGGCCCTCGCCGCGCCCCTCGTCGACGATGGTCAGCCCCTCGACGTCCGCGGACAGCCGGCGCCCGCCGAAGCCCGGGTCGGCGCCGGGCACGCACTCCTCGAGGGCCTCGTCGTAGACGGCCGGGACCCCGTACGCGCGGACCCGGTCGACGAGCACCGGCTTCGAGGTCAGATCGGCCCGCACCCGCCAGACGCCGACGTCCTCCTGGCCGGCGTAGAGGGTGCCGTCGGCGGGGTCGACGACCATGCCCTCGACCTGCGGGCCCTCGCCGGGATCGCCACAGGGGGTCCAGGAGGAGCCGTTCGGCAGCCGGAAGGAGGAGGGCAGGTCCAGGGTCCGCACCGGGCGGTAGTCCACCGTGCCGCCGGGCGCGGCGATCAGTTCGAGCAGGGCGATCCGGGTCTCGTGGCGCCGGCTGACCAGCGCCCAGGAGCGGCCGGTGGCCCGGTCCGTCCAGGTCGCCAGGCCGTACGCGGTGCGCTGCCCGTCGATCTCCTCCTGGGAGGCGGAGAACACCGGGGCGGCGGTCGGCGCGGTGACGTCCGTCAGCGGGCCGCCGGGACGGTCGCGGTCGATGCGGTAGAAGCGGAGCCGGTCGTTGCCCCGGTCGGTGACGACGGCGAGGTCCGCCCGACCGGTGGACAGGCGCATCCGGTGGACCAGGTCGACGTTGTTGAACCGGCCCGGCGCGTGGTCGGGACCCGGCGCCGCCGGCGCGGGAAGCGCCTGCACCTGGCGTGCGGCCAGGTCGTAGACCCGCAGCCCGCCCTCCTTGGCCGTGGCGACGACCAGGCTGCGGTCGGGGTCGGCGTCGTCACGCCAGATGGCGGGGTCGTCGGCGTTGGCGTTGCCGCCCTCGGGGTCGTCGAACAGCGTGGCGGTCTCCGCCACCGGGGTGACGGCGGGCAACCGGTCGCCCCCGGGGCCCTGGGCCGCGGCGGGGGCGGCACAGACGAGGCCGGCGAGCACCGCGAACGCCGCCGTCAGGGCGAGGGCGGCCGCGACGGGGCGAGCGGGGCGGGACGGGTGATCGGGACGATGAGGGTCCACCAGGGGTCTCCAGCGGTCGGTCGGACACGTGTGCGGCAATGGCGGCTGAAGACTCGACCCCCCGCGTGAAGGGCGCACCGTCGCCGGGCGACGGACAGCCGTGCACGACGTGAACACGCCGTTCCCTCAACCGGATCGCGGCGTCCCGCCCTCCCTTCCGAGCCAGTACAGCGCGGTGTCGACATCCCGCACGGTCCATCCGAGGGAGCGTTCCCCGCCGTGCTCCAGGAGTTCGTCCAGAAGCCGCAGGTAGCGCCCGTACCGACCGGGGGCGGGGGTGAGGAGCAGCCCGAGCGCGTCGAGGGCCCGCTGGACGCGGCGGTCGTACACGGCCATGCGACCCGGCGCCGCCGCGGTCAGGACGGCCGAGGCCAGGGCGTCCCCCGTACGGAAGCCCGGCAGCTCCCCGAGGGCGGCGCGCCCCGCGCGGGCGGCCTCGGCGCGGGACCGGCCGGTGTCACGGACGGCGGAGACGGCCCGCTCGGTGACCGCACGGACCGCGGAGTCGGGCTGGGACATCAGCTCGGCGGCCCACGGGGTCCGTGCGGAGAGCCTCTTCCAGACCACCAGCGCCGCGATGTCCGCCTTGCCGAGGCTGCCCGAGCGCGCGGCCCGCTCCGCCACCTCGTGGAGGACCTCGTCGTAGTGCGGCGGCACGCCGGCCAGGTAGCCGGCGCGGGCCGGCGTCAACGCGTCCCAGGCCCGGTCGCTCGGGGCCGCGGGTGCCTCGGGGGACGGGGCCGGGGGAGCCTTGGGTGTGTCCACGCACCCATGATGCCCGGGTGGGGCGTCGGGCGGTACGGGGGACCGGCCGGCGCCCCCGGGGCGGGGGCGCCGGTCCGGTGTCGGGCGAGGGGGAGGGTCAGCCCTGTTCGCGCAGGCCCCAGGGGGAGTCGTAGGCGGTCAGGAGGTCCAGGAACGGGCGCGGCGCGAGGGCCTCCGGGCCGAGCACGCCCGATCCCGCCCACACCCCGCCGGCCATCAGTTCGAGCGCCACGACCGGGTTGACCGCGGTCTGCCACACCACGGCCTGCGAACCGTACTCGCGCATCGACCACCCGTTGTCCACCACGTGGTACAGGTACACCTCGCGCGGCCGGCCGTCCTTGGTGCCCTTCACCCAGGTTCCCGCGCAGGTCTTGCCCGACATCCGGTCGCCCAGCGTGGCCGGGTCGGGCAGGCACGCGGCGACCACGTCGCGCGGGGAGACCCGTACCGGGGTGCCGTCCGCGCCGCGCACCGTGACCGGCTCGGTGGAGTCCAGACCCAGCGCGTGCAGGGTCTTCAGCTTGCCGATGAAGTCCTCGCCCAGGCCGTACTTGAAGGTGACCCGGTCGGCGTCCACCCAGCGCGGGACGAGCAGCACCTCCTCGTGCTCGACGTTCACGCACTCGACCGGTCCGATGCCCTCCGGGAAGTCGAAGACCTCCGGCTCGCTGAACGGCTCGGTGGTGAACCAGCCCCGGTCGCGCTCGTGGACGACCGGCGGGTTCAGGCATTCCTCGATCGTCGTCCAGATGTTGAAGGACGGGGCGAAATCGTGTCCCTCGACCGTCAGGTCGGCCCCGTCGCGGATGCCGATCTCCTCGATCGTGTCGAAGAGTTCGTCGGCCGCGTACCGGGCGAAGACGTCGGACAGGCCCGGCTCCACGCCCATGCCGACCAGGGCCAGCCGGCCCGACTTCTCCCACGCGTCGGCCCGCGCGAACTGCTCGTCGCCGAGCTTGACCCCGCACCGCGCGTAGGGAAGCTCGGGGTGGGGCCGGGACAGCGACATCGCCATGTCCACGTAGTGGCTGCCCGCCGCGAGCGCCGCCTCGAACAGCGGCATCACGAAGCGCGGGTCGGTGGCGTTCAGCAGGACGTCGCACCCCTCCTCGGTGAGGAGCGCGACCACCGCCGCCTCGTCCGAGGCGTCGACGCGCCGGGCCCGGAACCGACCGCCGCCGGCCTCGCCGAGCGCGGCCACGGCGGCCTCGGCGCGGGCCAGGTCGTAGTCGGCGACCACGAAGCCGTCGAAGAACTCCCGGCGGGCCGCGATCCGGGTGATCGCGGTACCGACGCCACCGGCGCCCACAAGCAGAACACGCATGACGAAAAACCTCTCTCGACGAGGTCCGCGGAGATCCGCGCCTCATGGGAGGGATGAAAGCCGGGGCCGCGAGATAAGGTCAATGGTGTTGGCATAAGGGAGGAAGGCACCTGATGGCGAAGCCCGTGGTCCCCGAGGAAGCCCGCCGGCGGCGGCGGCCCACCCGACAGGGCACCGTCCTGTCCGAGCGACTGATCGTCGACACCGCCCTGCGCATGCTGCGCGAACACGGCAGCGCCGGCCTGTCCGCGCGCCGGCTCGGCGCCGCCCTCGGCGCGGATCCCAGCACCCTCTACCGGTACTTCGACGGCATGGACGGCCTCACCCTCGCCATCGGCGAGGAGCTGATCGGCCGGGCCCTCGACGGCTGGGAGGCCACCGGCCGCTGGCGCCACGACCTGCGGGAACTCGGGCTGCGCATCCACGGCGCCTACCTCTCCCACCCCCAGGCCGCCGTGCTGACCGCGGGGCGCGTCACCGGCCGGCCCCGCGAGATCGCCGCCGACGAGGCGGTCCTCGGCATCCTGCGCACCGCGGGCTTCCCCGACCCGGAGGCGGTCCTGATCTACCACGCCTTCATCGACCAGAGCCTCGCCTTCGCGGCCCTCGACGCCGGCTCCCTCGCCCTGGCCGAACCCTCCCGCACCTCCGACGAGGGCCAGTGGGAATCCACCTACGCCCACCTCCCGGCCGAGGAGTACCCGCACATCGCCGCGACCAAGAGGCTGCTCGCGGCCCGGATGAACCACAGCGCCTACCCCGTCGCCCTGGACATGCTGCTCGCGAGCGCGGAGGCCCGGCTCCAGGGCCCGCGGCCCCGCTGACCGGCCCCGCCGTCCGGACCCTTACGCCAACACCATTGACCCCTTGGCGCCCGCGCGGGTTTCCTCTTCGCAGTTCACGCCCTGTTCACACCGCGCCCGCCACGGCGCGGCCCGCACACCGCACCCAGCACAGCGAGGGACGATGGCCGCAGACACCCCGCCGGAGACGACCCCCCGAGCCGCCACGGCCACGGCCACGGCCGCACCGGCCGACCCGGCCGACCCGGGCGGTACGACCGTCACCGCCGCCCCCACCGCCCCGGCGGGCACCCTCAAACCCGACGCGATCGGCTTCCTCGACGCCCTCGCCATCGGCCTCAACGCCACCTCGCCCGCCTACTCGCTGGCCGCCGTCATCGGACCCCTCGTCGCCCTGGTCGGCGTACACGCCCCCGGGGTGATGCTCGCGTCCTTCGTCCCGATGCTGCTCATCGCCTCCGCCTTCCACTTCCTCAACCGGGCCGACCCCGACTGCGGCACGACCTTCTCCTGGGTCACCCGCGCCCTCGGCCCCACCACCGGCTGGCTGGGCGGCTGGGCCATCGCGATGACCGGAGTGCTCGTCGTGGGCTCCCTCGCCGACGTGGCCGTCGGCTTCGGCCTGCTCGCCGTCGGGGCCGACGGCCCGGCCGAGGACCCGTGGGTCCGCGAGGCCCTCACCGTCGCGCTGATCCTGCTCATGTCCTGGCTCTGCGTACGCGGCACCGAGGTGTCCGCCCGCGTCCAGAACGTGCTCGTCCTCCTCCAGGTCGTCTGCCTCGTCGTGTTCGCCGCCGTCGCCGTCCACCGGGTGTACGCCGGTACGGGTTCCCTGGACGCCGTCCGCCCGTCCGTCGGCTGGCTCGACCCCTTCGGGGCGGGCGGATCCGCCCTCACCGGAGGCCTGTTGCTCGGCGTCTTCGCGTACTGGGGCTGGGAATCCGCCGTCAACCTGACGGAGGAGACCAAGGACCCCGCCAACGCCCCCGGCCGGGCCGGCATCTGGTCGACCGTGGTCCTGCTCGTCACCTACCTGGCCGTGGCCTTCGCCGTCGTCGCCTACGCCGGCACCGCCTACCTCGCCGGACAGGCCGACGCCGAGGAGGACGTCTTCGCCGCCCTCGCCCGCGAGGTCCTCGGCGACTGGGACTGGGTCCTGCTCCTCGCGGTCGCCACGTCCGCCCTGGCCTCGACGCAGACGACCATCATCCCGGCCTCCCGTACCGCCCTCTCCATGGCCCGCCGCCGCGCCCTGCCCGCCGCGTTCGCCCGCGTGGACGCCCGCCGGGGCACGCCCGGCACCGGCACCTGGTGGGTCGCCGCCGCCGCGACCGTCTGGTACGTCGTCATCCACCGGATCAGCGAGAACGCCCTCGCAGACTCCCTCACCGCGCTGTCGCTGCTCATCGCCTTCTACTACGCCCTCACCGGCATCGCCTGCGCCGTCTGGTACCGACGTCGACTGCTGCGCGGCCCGGGCCCCTTCCTGCTGCTCGGCGCGGGCCCGCTGCTCGGCTCGGCCCTGCTGCTGTGGCTGCTGGTGGAGTCCGTCGTCGACATGGCCGACCCGGGCAACGCCTCCAGTGCGACCGCCTGGTTCGGCCTGGGCGCCCCGCTGGTCATCGCGCTCTTCCTGACCGGCGCCGGCGTGGTCCTGATGCTGGTGCGCCGAGCGACGTCCGGGGCGTTCTGGCGCGAACGCCCCGGCGTGGCCCCCGAGGTGCCGTAGGCCCTGTCGTCACAGCGGCGCCGATCGGGCGGCGCGGCGGGGGAGCGGATCCCGTCAGACGGTGATGGCGATCTTGCCGCGCGCCCCGCCGTCGGTCAGCAGGGCCAGCGCGTCCGGGACCCGCTCCAGCGGGAACACCGCCCCCACGACCGGGGCGCACGAGCCCGCCTCGATCAGGGCCGCCAGGTCGTCGAGGCCGGCCCGGCTCTGCCGGCTCATCAGCATGGTGAGCCGCTGCCGGGTGAACGGCGACAGGGCGAGCGCCCGGAACTGCCGGCCGAGGCCCAGCCAGTCGCCGTCGTCCTCGCCGCCCGCCACGACCAGCGTGCCGTCCGGCTCCAACACCCGGCGCAGCCGGGCGACCGGGGCGCTCCCCGCGAGGTCCAGGATCAGGTCGAAGCGCCGCCCGCCGGCGGTGACGTCCTCGCGGGTGTAGTCGAGGACGTGGTCGGCGCCCAACGAGCGCACCAGGTCCGCCTTGGCGGGGCCGCAGACTCCGGTCACCTCCGCCCCGAAGGCCTTGGCCAGTTGCACGGCGTACGTGCCCACCCCGCCCGAGGCGCCCGTCACCAGGACCCGCCGCCCCGCCCGCACCCGCCCCGCGTCGCGCAGTCCCTGGAGCGCGGTGAGCCCGGACACGGCGACCACGGCCGCCTCCTCGAAGCCCAGCCGGGCCGGCTTCGGCGCGATCCGGTCGGCGCGGGCCGCGACGTACTCGGCGAACGCCCCGCGCGCCGTGCCGAACACCGCGTCGCCGACGGAGAACCCGGACACCCCCGGGCCCAGCGCGACCACCTCGCCCGCCACGTCCAGCCCCGTCGCCGGCACGCGCGGGCGGCGCGGGCCCAGCGCCGCCCGTACCGCGTACGGGCGGCCCGCCGTGAGGTGCCAGGTGCCCCGGTCCACTCCCGCCGCCCGCACCCGCAGCAGCACCCGGCCGGGGCCCGCCTCGGGTCGGGGGACCTCGGTGGGCACCAGCACCTCCGGGCCCCCGTAACCCACCTGCACGACCGCTCTCATCATCGCGCCGCCCGTCGCGCCGCCCGTCGCGCCGCCCATCGCCACCACCCGATCCTCACGGTCCGCCCGGCCGCCCGGGCCGGCGTCGATCTCTACCGTACTAAGTACGACTTACTTAGTACGGTAGCCTGGGCCCGGAAGTCAACCCACCCCCCGACGGGACGGAGAGCAGTGAGCGCGCAGGTTCCCCTCAGCCGCGACCGGGTCCTGGGGACGGCGGTCGCGCTCGCGGACGAGGGCGGCGTCGCCGCACTGACGATCAGGGCGCTGGCGACGCGCCTCGGCGTGAAGCCGATGTCCCTGTACCACCACGTCCCGAACAAGGAGGCGATCCTCGACGGCATCGTCGACGCCGTCTTCGCCGAGATCGAGCTGCCGCCGGACGGCCCCGACTGGCGCGCCGCGCTGAGCCGGCGCGCGCACAGCGCCCGCGCCGTGCTGGCCCGCCACCCCTGGGCCACCGCCGTGCTGGAATCGCGCGCGCACCCGGGCCCGGCCACCCTGCGCCACCACGACGCGGTCCTCGGCGTGCTGCGGCGCGGCGGGTTCCCGTACGCCCTCGCGGCGCACGCGTACTCCCTGCTGGACAGCTACGTCTACGGGTTCGCCCTGACGGAGGCGGCGTTGCCGTTCGCCCCGCAGGACGTGGAGGAGGCCGTCGGGGAGCTCCTGGAGGGCTTCCCCACGGGGGAGTACCCGCACCTGGCGGAGTTCGCCGAACACCACGTGCTGCGCCCGGGATACGAGTACGGGGCCGAGTTCGGCTACGGCCTGGAGCTGATCCTCGACGGGCTCGCGGCCCGCCTCGCGGCCGCCGCCCGCTGACATCCCGTCACGCGGGACATCCCGTCACGCGGGCGCGGCCGGCGGTCACAGGCTCGCCAGGAGGTCGTCGAGCGGAGCCGGCACCCGGGCCGGGTCGAGGGCCTCCACCATCAGCCGGCCGTAGCGGATCTTGCGCCCCTTCTTCGTGCCGAGGAAACGCCGCAACCGCCCGTCCCGGGACAGGCCCCGGTGCGCGGGCTGGCGCAGGAGGGTCTGCCAGGCGCGCAGGTCGCCCTCGGCACGGAAGATCTCCTCGACCGCGTCCGCGCCCAGCGCGCGGACGAGTTCGTCCTCCAGGTCCGCCTCGCACACGAAGACGCCCGTGCGCGGGGCGCCGGCCCGTTCCAGACCGCGCTCGTAGTACGGCAGTTCGCGCACGTCGCACAGTCCGGTCAGGCGCAGGCCCAGACCGGGCGGGCCGAGCAGGCCCGCATAGCGGCCGACGTTCATCGCGCCGCCCATCGACAGGACGCACACCCCCTCGGCCGCGAGGTCCCGGCCGCGCGCGGCGGCCAGTGCCTCGACGGCCGCCAGGTCGCTCAGCCCCTCCAACAGGACCGCCGTCCGCAGCCCCAGCCGCACCGCCAGGTCCCGCGCCCGCGCGTCGGGGCCGCCGGCCGCCCAGTCCCCGACGGCTTCCCTGAACGCCCACATGTCCGCCATGCCGTGAGTCTGCCCCCTCGCCGCCCGGCGCGGCACCGAATATCGCCCGCACCGGGGCGTACCCCGCCCGTGCCCCGCCGCACCCCACCCGCTGTCGGACCCCTCGCGCACAATGGGCCGCGTACCCCTCGGTCGGGGCCCGCGCCGCGCCGGCGGACGGGCACCCCGCCCACCCGCACGACCCCGGGAGCCCCCGTGACCCCGCCGCGCCCCGCGCCGCCCGCGCCGTACGCCGTCCCCGTGGACGGCCGCGACCCGTTCGGCAGGAGGTGGGCGCTCGTCGACGGATCGGGAGCGCTGATACGCCCGCCCGACCTCGGCCACGTCGGCCCCTTCCACCCGGACGGCCGGGGCGCATTCGTCGCCCCCGCCGCCGACCTGACGGGGCGGTGGGGCCACCTCGACGCCTCGGGCCGCCCGCTCGCCGCGTTCGACCTCGACTGGGCCGGCCCGTTCGACGGGGAGGGCCTCTCCCGGTTCCTGACGGCGGGCCTGTGGGGGTACGCCGACACCGCGGGCGCCCACGTCGTCCCGGCCCGGTTCACCGACGCGCAACCCTTCCACCACGGGCTGGCCGTCGTCACCACCGAGGAGGGCGCGGGCTACGTCGATCCGACGGGCCGCCTCGTCATCGCCCCCGGCTTCCGGGCCGCCGGCCCCTTCGGCCCCCTCGGCACGGCGGGCGTACGCCTCGCCGACAGCGGCCGCTGCGGCTACGTCGACCGCGAGGGGAACCTCGTCGTCGAGGCCCGGTTCGACGGGGCGCGCCCCTACGGCGCCGGCGGCGCGGCCCCCGTGCGGATCGACGAGCTGTGGGGGCTGGTGGACGTCCGCGGCGAGTGGATCGTCGAGCCGTCCTTCCGGATGCTGGAGCCGTTCGACGAGAACGGCCTCGCGTACGTCATCGGCGGCCGGATCGGCGCCTCGTTCTCCGGCTTCGTCGACAGCCGGGGCGAGTTGGTCATCCGGTCCGCCGACGAGATGGACCGGTACCTGGGTTGCGGCCTGCTCAAGGTGGGCGACGGCTACACCCGCGGCTACGTCGACGCCACCGGGGCGGAGGCGATCGAGCGGCGCTACAGCTGGACCGAGGCCTTCTCCCGCGGCGGCGCGGCCGTCGCCCGCGACGACGCGTCGCAGCGCTGGGGAGTGCTGCGCACGGACGGCTCGTTCACGCCCTGCGACCATCGTGAGCCGCTGACCGACGACGACGCCTGGGTCGTCGGCTTCGACGAGGTCCACGGGCTCGCGCCGTTCGTCACCGACGACGGGGCCGTCGTCCACGTGGACCGGGACGGCCGCGACGTGTGCCGCGTGGTGCCCGGCGAGGCGGGCGCCGCCGTGTCGCTGCGCGACGCGGCGGGCCGGACCACGTGGGAGGGCGCGGCCGGGCCGGACACCTTCCCGCGCGCCTGGCCCTACCTCGCCCCCGACGCCGACCTGTACGTGGACCACGGCCCGTCCTGGCGGGGGGACACCGTCGCCGTCGCCGGGGAACTCCTGGCACGGCCGGAACGCTCCTTCCGACCCCGTTCCCTCATCTTCGACCGCACCGAGGACCCCTACGACATCGAGGCCCTCGACGAGGACGAGCGGGACGACGTGCGGCAGGGCGCGATGCACCGCGTCGCGAGCGCCTTCCTCCGGGCGGAGGTCCTGGCGGAGTACCCCTGGCTCCAGGACCGGGCGGAGGCCTGCTTCGAGGAGGTGTTCGAGACCCTCACGGCCCGCCTCACCGACCGGTACGGGCCCGCCCTGCCGCCGACCGAGGCCGAGTACCTCCGCTGCGGAGACGGGGAACGGTCCTCGACCTGGCGCGTCGGCGAGCGACTGTTGGTCCTCCAGGAGTACGTCCTCGTCGGCGACGGCGACGTGGAGCTCCAGATCTGGTTGGCCGCGACGCGCTCCTGACCGACGACCGACGGCCGACGGCCGCCCGATCGCCCCGGCCCCGGATCCCGTGGCGGGACCCGGGGCCGGGGACGAGGGCGGGGGTCGGGGCGGCCGGTGCCGGATCGGACGAGGCGTCAGTAAATGTGTCCCACGTGCGCCAGCGCCTGCTTCAGCAGGACCCCGTGCCCGCCCGGCATCTCGCTGTGCACGGCGGGGGAGGCCGCCTCCTGCGGGCTGAACCACACCAGGTCGAGGGCGTCCTGACGGGGACGGCAGTCACCGCTCACCGGCACGATGTAGGCGAGGGACACGGCGTGTTGGCGCGGGTCGTGGTACGAGGTGACGCCCGCGGTGGGGAAGTACTCGGCGACGGTGAAGGGCTGGAGCGCGGCCGGCACCCGGGGCAGCGCCACCGGGCCGAGGTCCTTCTCCAGGTGACGCAACAGCGCGTCGCGGACCCGCTCGTGGTACAGGACCCGGCCGGACACCAGGGTCCGGTTGACCGTTCCGTCCGGGCCGATGCGCAGCAGCAGCCCGATGCTGGTGACTTCGCCGCTGTCGTCGACGCGTACGGGCACGGCCTCCACGTACAGGATCGGCATCCGGGCCCGGGCGGTTTCGAGCTCGTCGTCGGTGAGCCAGCCGGGTGAGGTCTCGGTCGTGTCAGACATTGCTTGAGCATACTTACCTGGTGGGGCGCCCCGCAGGATTCGGGGGACGGTTCGCGGGCGGGACTTCGTGCGGTGGGTCGCCCGGAGCGGTCTTCCGCGCGTGCGCGGGCGGATTTCGAGAAGCGGAGGCGCGGCGATGTGGGCGGTACCGGTCCGGGGCGTACGCGTGTTGTCGCCGCAGAGCCGCGGCAACTGCGCGCCGACGTACGGGCGGGTGGAGCTCGACTTCGAGCCGGCCGGCGAAGGCGAGCCCGCGTCGGTGGAGTTCGACGCGGCCGTGTGGCGGCCGGAGTACGACGAGGGCTACGAGAGGGCCCTGACGCGGGGGGTGCTCGCCGGGCTGGGCGCCGCCCGCGCGCGGGCGGTCGTACGGCTGGTGGCCTGGCACCGGACGGACTCCTCGGACCCGGTGTTCGAGCACCTCGGCTCCCTCGCGGTACGCCACGCGACGGGCTGCGCGGAGCGCGGAACGGACCCGGAGCCGTTGATCGACCGCGGCGTGCGGATCTACTGACGCCCCGCGCAGGCGACCGATCCGCCCCGCGCAGGCGCCCCGTCCGCCCCGCGCCGGCGACGCCCCCGCGCGGCCGGTGGCCCGCGCGTCGGCGCGCGCTCCTCCGCCGGGGTGGTTCCCGTGCGCCCGGCGGGCCCCGTACGGCACGGCTCCGGGAACGGCGCCGGGCGACGGTACGAAGCTGTGCGCTGCCCCCCCGTACCCCGCCCAGCCGGAGGTTCGTACGCCCATGACCCACGCACACACCGGACCCGCCGAGCGGCGCCGCAGGCCGGGCCGCACGGCCGGGGCGCTGACCGCGCTCGGCCTGACGCTGGCGCTCGCCCTGCCCGGCACCGCCTCGGCCGCCCCCGGGGACCTGGACCCGACCTTCGACACCGACGGCCGGGTGACCACGCCGTTCGGCGCCTACGCGGAGGGCCACGACATCGCACGGCAGGCCGACGGCAAGCTGGTCGTCGTGGGCCTGGGCGAGGCCGGTTTCGCCCTCGCCCGCTACACGCCGGGCGGCGCCCTCGACCCCGGCTTCTCCGGGGACGGCAAGGCGAGCGACGACTTCGGCGGCGGCAGCCACACGGCCAACGCGGTCGCGATCCAGCCGTCGGACGGGAAGATCGTCGTCGTGGGCACCACCGAGGTGATCGCGGAGGAGGGCGGTGGCTGCTGCTTCTTCTCCGTGGCCCGCTACCTGCCCGACGGCACCCTCGACACGGGCTTCGGCGACGGCGGCCTGGTGCGGGTCCAGGAGTTCGGCGGCTCCGCCGACGGCGCGGACGTGGCCGTCCAGCCCGACGGCAGGATCGTCGCCGCGGGCAAGGGCCCCGGCGGAGGCTTCGCGCTGGTCCGGCTCGAAGCCGACGGGGACCTCGACCCGAGCCTCGGCGGTGACGGCGCGGTGGTCGCGGGGTTCACGCCCACCTCGCCCCAGGACGCCGGTGGCATCGCCCGGGGCCTCGCCCTCCAACCGGACGGGAAGATCGTCGCGGTCGGCCACGTCGGCAACACCGCCTTCGACATCGGCGTCGCCCGCTACCTGCCCGACGGCACCCTCGACACCGGCTTCAGCGGCGACGGCACGGTGACCGCGAACTTCGGCGGCACCGAGTTCGGCAACGCCGTGGCCGTCCAGCCCGACGGCCGGATCCTCGCCGCGGGCTCCGGCGGCGCCGGGCTCGCCCTCCTGCGCTACAACGCCGACGGCGGCCCCGACGCCTCCTTCGGCACCGGCGGCCGCACCACCGTCAACTTCCCCGGCGACGGCGGAACCGCCAACGCCATGGCACTCCAGTCGAACGGCAAGATCGTCCTGGCCGGTCGCGCGGACGACCCGAACGGCTCCGAGGCCAACGACTTCGGCCTGGCCCGCTTCCACGCCGACGGCACCCTGGACACCGGCTTCGGCGGCGACGGCTTCGTGATCACCGGCTTCGGGGACTTCGACGAGGCCCGAGGGGTCCTCGTACAGCCGGACGGCAGGATCGTCGCGGCGGGCTACGGGGCCGGCTTCTCCTTCGCCCTGGCCCGCTACGAGGGCGGCGACGGCACCCCGCCGCCCACGCCGACCGCGGACCTGGCCGTGACGAAGACGGGCACGACCACCGTGAGCATCGGTGACCGGGCCACCTACACGGTGACGGTCTCCAACTCCGCCGCCTCCACCGCCGGCGCGACCGGCGTCACGCTGACGGACACCCTCGCCGGAGCCGGGGCGACCGTGGTCTCGGCGGTGCCCTCGCAGGGCACCTGCACGACCACCGCCACGACGGCCGGCTGCGCCCTGGGCTCCCTGGCCCCGGGCGCGAGCGCCACCGTCACCGTGACGGCCGAGCCGCGGGCCGTCGGTACGATCACCGACACCGCCGAGGCGGGCGCCGCCCAGCAGGACCCGGGGACCTCGAACAACAGGGCCACGGCGAGCACTTCGGTGAACAACTCCCGCGGCTGCACCCTCATCGGCACCAGCGGCGCGGACACGCTGAACGGCGGCTTCTCCCACGACGTGATCTGCGGCCTCGGCGGCAACGACACCGTCAACGCGAGCTACGGCAACGACACCGTCCACGGCGGCTTCGGCAACGACAACCTCGACGGCGGCTTCGGAGACGACACCCTGAACGGCGGCCCGGGCAACGACACCCTGACCGGCTCCTACGGCAACGACCGACTCACCACCACCGACGCCGTCCCCGGCAACGACACCGCGAACGGCGGATCCGGCACCGACACCTGCACCACCGACCCCGGCGACGTCCGCGTCAGCTGCCCCTGACCGGCCCCGCCCCGCCCGTGCCCCCGCCCCCGTCCGTCGGTGCGGGGGCACGACGCGTCCGGCTCCGGTACGGCGTCCGTCCGGGTGAAGGGCCCAGCGGGTGCGCGGGGCTGGGGGCTGCTCTAGCGTCGACGGTAGGAGGGGAAGACCTGCCGAGCCGGTCCGGGGCGGGGCCCCGGGCCCGACGACCGCGCGCCGGCCGCCCGCGCTCGGCGCCGTTCCCACGCGGGTCCGGCCCCCGGGCCGCCCCGCGCCACGACCCCGGAGAGCAGGTGCGTCCCATGCGCACGTCGACCCGTACGTCGACCCGTATCGCAGGTGTCCTCACCGGCCTGACGCTCGCCGTCGGCGGCCTCGCCTTCACGGCCCCCGCCGCGCAGGCGGACGTCTCGGCCTGCATCAACCAGGTCGAGCGCGAACTCATGGGCGGCGAGGTGCCCGTCTCGATCCGCACGGCCTGCACCACGGGGTCGGGCGGCGAACACGAGCAGTGCGTGTCCGGTCTCACCGCGGGCGGCGTCACCAACGGCACCGCCGTGACGGCCTGCCGACTGGCGCCGTAACGCCTCCCGTCCGGCCGGCGGGCCGGGCCCTCGTCCGCCCGCCGGCCGGACGGCTCCGTTTGCGGCCCGGGGGGTCGGGCATGCGCGACCGCATGGCTGATCTGTCGGAGCGGGAGACGGGGACCCTCACCACGAAGGTCCCGGCACGGCTGGACCGGCTGCCCTGGTCGCGGTGGCACTGGATGATCGTGATCGGGCTGGGCACCGTCTGGATCCTGGACGGCCTGGAAGTCACCATCGTCGGAAACATCGCGGGGCGGCTCTCCGAGGAGGGCAGCGGGCTCGACATCACCGACGCCCAGGTGACCGGCCTCGCGGCGGCCCTCTACGTGGCCGGGGCCTGCGCCGGAGCCCTGTTCTTCGGCCGGCTGACCGACCTCTACGGCCGCAAGAAGCTGTTCCTCGTCACCCTCGGCGTGTACCTGGCGGCGACCGCGCTGACCGCCGTCTCCTTCTCGTCCTGGTGGTTCTTCCTCTTCCGCTTCCTGACCGGCTTCGGCATCGGCGGCGAGTACGCGGCCATCAACTCGGCGATCGACGAACTCATCCCGAGCAGGTACCGGGGACGCGTCGACCTCATCATCAACGGCAGCTTCTGGTTGGGGGCGGTCGCCGGGGCCCTGCTGTCGGTCCTGGCCCTCGACACCGACCTCTTCCCGCAGTGGCTCGGCTGGCGACTGACGTTCGCCCTCGGGGTGGTCCTGGGCCTGGTGATCCTCCTGGTGCGCCGCAACGTGCCCGAGAGCCCCCGCTGGATGTTCATCCACGGCCGGTCGCGGGAGGCCGAGCGGCTCGTCACCGACGTCGAACGGCGGGTGGAGGAGGAGAAGGGCGTACGGCTGGTGGAGCCCGAGGAGTCCATCACCGTCACCCGGCGCGGCGCCGTCGGCTTCGGCCTGATCGCGAAGACCGTCTTCCGCTCCTACCCCCGCCGCGCCGTCCTCGGCCTCTCGCTCTTCATCGGGCAGGCCTTCCTCTACAACGCCATCACCTTCGGCTTCGGCAGCATCCTCATCCGGTTCTTCGACGTCCCCAGCGGGGCCACCGGCTACTACTTCGCCGTCATCGCCTTCGGGAACCTGCTCGGCCCCCTCCTGCTCGGCCGGCTGTTCGACACCCTGGGTCGCCGTCCCATGATCGCCGGTACGTACGTGGTGTCCGGGCTGCTGCTGTTCGCCACCGCCTGGCTCTTCGACGCCGGCGTGCTGAACGCCGTCACCATGACCGCCTGTTGGTGCGTGGTCCTGTTCTTCGCCTCCGCCGGGGCGAGCTCCGCCTACCTGACGGTCAGCGAGATCTTCCCGATGGAGACCCGGGCCATGGCGATCGCCTTCTTCTACGCCGTCGGCACGGCGGCCGGCGGCATCTCCGGCCCGCTGATCTTCGCCGAACTCACCTCCAGCGGGGTCGTCGGCGACACCGTGCTCGCCTTCTGCGTCGGCGCCGCGCTGATGGTCGCCGCCGGCATCGTCGCCTTCTTCTACGCGGTGGCCGCCGAGGGCCGCTCCCTGGAACAGATCGCGACCCCGCTGTCGGCCACCCCGCCCCGCTGAGGGGCCGCCCGCGAGGGGCGGCCCGCTCGCCGCGTCAGTCCAGGTCGTAGGTGAAGGAGTAGGCGACCGTCGGTTCGCCGTGCCGGGCGGTGAAGCCGCCGCTTCCGCGCAGCCCGGTCAGTTCGCCGCTGCCCGACCCCGGGACGACCTCGAAGGCGCAGCGCGTGCCGTCCGCGTCGAAGGAGCCCCGCTCCTCGACCGCGAAGGAGCCCGCCCGACCGTCGAGGGTGCCGGTCAGCACCTCCATGCCCGAGAAGGTCCCGGCCAGGTCGGTGACGTAGGCGATCGTGTACGCGCAGGTGGTGTCGGCGGCCTCGATCCCGCCGGTGAAGGTGTTCGCGACGCGGGCGTGCGCGAGCCTCGGGATCGCGGCGCCCGGGCTGAGCGCCGTCTCCTTCCAGTCGGTGAAGGTGAAGTGGCCGTCGGTCTCTACGGGCATGGGCGCGTGTCCTGTCGGATGGGCCGCGCGGTCTGCTCCGCGCGGGACGGGACCAGCCTGTCCGCCGTACCTGACACCTTCTGTCAGGTACGGGGACAATGGCGCCATGCGCGCCGACCGGCTCCTCCGCCTGCTCCTGCTGCTCCAGAACCGCGGCCGGATGACCGCCCCCGAACTCGCCGCCGAGCTGGAGGTCTCCGTCCGCACCGTCTACCGGGACGTCGAGGCGCTCGGCGCCTCCGGCGTCCCCGTGGTGGCCGACCGCGGACCGGCCGGCGGCTACCGCCTGATGGAGGGGTACCGGACGCGACTGACCGGCCTGACGGACGCGGAGGCCGGCTCGCTCTTCCTGGTCGGGGCGCCGGGGCCGGCGCGGGACCTGGGACTCGGCGCGGTGGCGGCGACCGCCCGCCTGAAGCTGCGGGCCGCGCTCCCCGCCCCACTGGCGGAGCGGGCGGTCAGCGTCCAGGACCGCTTCCACCTGGACACGCCGGCCTGGTTCCGGGAGGCGGACCCCGTCCCCCACCTGGAGGCCGTCGCCCGGGCCGTGTGGGAACAGCGCGTGCTGCGCGCCCACTACCGGCGGTGGAGGGGCGAGGTGCACCGGGAACTGCATCCCCTGGGCCTCGTCCTCAAAGCGGGCATCTGGTACGTGGTGGCGCGGGCGGAGGGGACCGTACGGACCTACCGGGTCTCGCGGTTCCTCGCGGTGGACGTGCCGGGAGCGACCTTCGAGCGGCCCGCCGGCTTCGACCTGGCCGGCTACTGGGAGGAGTCCTCCCGGCGCATGGAGGCCGCGACGCGGCAGGGCACCGCCCGGCTGCGGATCTCGCCCCGCGCGCGAAAACTCCTCCCCATGCGCTTCGGCGCGGCGGGCACCCGGGCCGTCGAGGGCGCGGGCCCGCCGGACGGGGACGGCTGGGTGCGGGTCGAACTGGCCGTGGAGGCGGAGTCCGTGGCGGTCGGTGACCTGCTCGCGCTCGGCGCCGAGGCCGAGGTGCTCGACCCTCCCGCACTGCGCGAGGCCCTCGCCCGGACGGTGACCCTCCTCGCGGAGCGCTACGGGAGGCCGGACGCCCCGTGAGGCGCGCGACGAGTCCAACGGTGAGGTGGAGGGTGAGGGTCGGGGCGGGAGGGGCGGGGGAGGTGTGCGCCCCCGCCCCGCTCCGCCGGACGCGACGGACCGTCAGGCGGCCACGCCGGCGCGGTGGTTTCCGTCGGCGGAGCGCCGCTCGCTCTCGGCGTCCGCGATCAGCTCCATGAGCGAGGTGCGGGCCCGGGCCACGCGGGAGCGGATGGTGCCGATCGGGCAGCCGAGGGCGGTCGCGGCCTCGGCGTAGGGCAGGCCCAGGACCTGGGTGAGGACGAAGACGTCCCGGCGCTCGGCCGGGATCGTCGCCAGCAGGTCGGCCAGCGCGATGCCGTCCTCGAAGCCCGGCAGGTCACGCGGCTGGGTCTGCTCGGCGGCGGTCTGCCAGTCGTCCCGGTCGGAGATCCGGGGCCGCGCGGCCTTGTGGCGGAGGCTGTCGATCACGGTGCGCCGGGCGATCGAGAGCAGCCAGGTACGGGCCGAGGAGCGGCCCTCGAAGCGGTGCAGGCTCCCCAGGGCGCGCAGGAACGTCTCCTGCGTGAGGTCGTCGGCGGACTGCGGGTCGGCGCTGAGGTAGGCGACGTAGCGCCGGACGTCGCGGTGCAGGGCGCGCACGAAGCGGTCCACCGCGTCGGGATCGCCGTCGCGGGCGGCGAGCGCCAACAGGGTGGTCGACTCGTCGGGGCCGTCGGTGTGGCGTGGGGGTGCCGTCTCGGTGACGGTCGGACGGGGAAGCAGGGCAGGGGTCATCGCCTGATGTCCTTCTGGGAATCCGGGATCCGGGATCCGGCGCCGCGCACGCGGTGTGGGCGTGGCGTGCGGCCGGTGGGCGGTACGGCCTGCCGGACGGCATGGCCGATGACCGAGGCGCGGGGGCGGTGTGCCGGTGCGCGTCGGTGAGCCGGCTGTCAGATGACAGCGGTCCCGGGGGGCGGACCCCGTGAGGTGATGGCGTGGACGATCAGCAGCCCGCGCATCGGGCGGCGCCGACGGTCGCGGCGGGCGCGCAGGCGCGGGCGGTCGGGGGGCGCCGGGAGGCGGAAGAGCGGGCGCAGCGGTACGAGGAGCAGCCCCGCGAGGGCGCGCAGGATGCGGAAGGCGCCCTGTTCCCCGTAGGCGAGCCAGAGCCCGCACAGGAGGGCGGCGAGCAGGTGCGCGGCCAGCATGCCGGTGGGCGACATGGCGCCCATGTCGTGGCCGGCGGGCATCGGCACGGACGCGAGCGTGGACGTCGACGCGGTCGCGGACGCGGCCAGGTCCGCGCCCGCGCCGCCGTCCGGCATCGCGTGGACGGCGTGCGAGGCGTGCGAGGCGTGCGAGGCGTGCGAGGCGTGCGAGGCGTGCGCGGAGGAGGCGGAGGCCGCGACGTGGTGCGCGTGGCCGGCGGTGGGCGGCGGCGGATGGAGCGCGCCCCCGAGTCCGGCCCCGGCCACGGCGCGTACGGCCTCGGAAGGCGGCGGCGCGGCGGCGTCCGCCGGGCCGCACAGCAGGTACCGGGCCCACCGGCGGGCCAAGGAGCCGCCGCCCGCCGCCGTGGCGGAGCGGCCGGCGACCGCCTGCGCCAGGGAGAACCCCGTGTGCAGGGCCGCCTGGACGGCGACCGTGGCGGAGGTGACGGCGAAGAGGCCGCGCTCGCGGTCCGCGAGGGCCCAGGCGAGCGCCCCGGTGGCCGCGACGGCCGGCGCGACGGCCCACCAGGGGACCGCCTGGCCCGACATCAGGACGTGGCCCAGGGACGCGAGCAGCACGCAGGTGGCCGCGAACATGGCGGCCCTGAGCGCGCGGCAACATCGACCGGGAGTCATGGCGGGCTCATGGTCGCATCCTCCCGGTGGTGCTCCCAGAGGGGCGTCGGAAATTGGCGTCACCTGACAAAACCACTTGTGGCGTACGCCACAACAGCCCCCGGGAACCTGCTCGTTGGCCGCTCCGACTCCTGTCCTGGACCCGAATGACGGCAACGCGGCGAGCGCGGGGAACGGAGTGGCGGTGGGGGAACGGACGTCCTCGGCGAAGGCCGCCGGGGCAGGGGCGGACGGCCGGCTGACGGCCCTGCTCACCAGCGCCATGGCCTTCTCGATGGTGCAGCTGTTCCTGCTCGGCGCGCTCGGCCCGAGGCTGGTGGACGAGCTGGGCGTTCCGGTGACGGTGCTCGGGCTGACGACGACGATCGGTTTCGGATCGGCCGCCGTCCTGTCGCCGTTCGGCGGGCGGTTGGTGGACCGGATCGGGCCCCGGCGCTCGCTCGTCGCCCTGCTGTCGGTGTCCGCGCTCGCGCTCGCCCTGATCGGCGCCGCGCCCGGTCCGGGGTTCCTCCTCGCCGCCGTCGCGCTGGGCGGCCTGCCGCAGGCCCTGGCCAACCCGGCGACCAACAAGGCGATCCTCGCGGCCGTGGCGCCCGCCCGGCGCGGGGCGGTCACCGGGATGAAGCAGTCGGGAGTCCAGTGGGGGGCGTTCGCGGCGGGCCTGCCCCTGGCCGCCCTCGCGGGAGCCGTCGGCTGGCGCGGGGCGGTGTGGACGGCCTCCGCCGCCGCCCTGCTCGCCGCGGTGTGGGCCCGGGGCGCCCTGCCCGCCGACCCGCCGGCGCCCCCTGCGCCGCCGCGCCCCTTGCCGCCGGCGCGCGGCGCCGTCGCCCGACTGGCGGTCTTCTCCGTCTTCCTGGGCTGCGGCATCGCCTCGATCAACACGTACGTGGCGCTCTTCGGCGCCCGCGAGCTCGGCATGGGACCCGGCGCGGCCGCCGCCCTGGTGGCCGTCCTGGGCGTCGCGGGCATCGCCGGGCGGATCGGGTGGTCCAAGGCGGCCCGCCCGGGCCGCGCCGAGTGGCTGCCGGGAGGGCTCGCCGCCGGCGCGGTCGTGGCCGCCGTCCTGCTGGCCGCCGCGCCGCACCTGAGGCCGCTCGTCTGGGTGGCCGCCGTGGCGGTCGGGGTGTTCGCCGTCTCGGCCAACGCCGTCTCGATGGTGCTGGTGATGCAGCGGGCGGCCCCCGGCCGGGCCGGGCAGGACTCGGCGCTCGTGGCCGCCGGATTCTTCACCGGCTTCGCCGTCGGACCACCGCTGTTCGGACTCCTGGCGCAGGGCGACCGGTACGCGGCGGGCTGGCTGCTGGTGGCCGCCGAGTTCGCCGCGGCCTGCGCCGTGGCCACCACCTGGGCGGCCCGCGAACGGCGCCGCCCGGCCGCGGGAGCCCCCGCGTGAGCGCCGCGACCGGCGCGCTCGCCGCGGACCGTGCCCGGGGCGCCCTCGGCGAGCTCCTCGACCGGGTCGCCGTCACCCGCGCCGAGGTCGGCGACCGCTTCCCGCTGTACGCCGACCCGCGGACCGGCCGTTGGGTGACCACCGGCCGCGGTTCCTGGACCGGCGGCTTCTGGGCCGGGCTGCTGTGGCTGCGGGCCCGCCGCACCGGACACCCCGACGACCGCGCGGCAGCCGCCGCGTGCACGGCCCGGCTGGCCGGCTGGGTGGAGGCCGACACCTCCACGCGCGGCCTGATCCTCTGGTACGCGACGGCCCTGGCCGCCCCGGACGCCGCGGCGCGGGAGCTGCGCACCCGCGCCGCCCGGGCCGTGCTGTCCGCGCTGGACCCCCGACTGGGGCTCGTCCCCTGGGGGTCGGCCCTCGGCGGCCCCCGGCTGCTGGCCCGGGTGGACGGGGTGCCCGGCACGGTGCCGCTGCTCGCCGCCGCCGGACCGCGGGGCGCCGAGGCGGCGGCCTCGCACCTCCACCGACACCTCGACCTGTGCCTGCGCGAGGACGGCGCCCTCGTCCCCGCCCGGCTCTTCACGGACGGCGCGGGATGGCGACCGTACGAGGACCCGCCGGCCGGCTGGAGCCGCGGCCGGGCCTGGCTGCTGCTCGCGGCGGCCGACGCCCTGCACCGCCCCGCCGTCCCCCGCGGGACCCCGGACGGCCTGTACGGGGCGGCCGAACTGTTGGCCGCGCCGTGGACGTACCCCCGCGCGCCCCTGGTCCCCCCGGCCGACGAGACGAGGCCCGACGGCCCGCGGGACACCTCCGCCGCCGCGATCACGGCGCTCGCCCTGCTGAAACTCGCCCGCGTACCGGGCCCCCGGGCCCCGGAGCACGCGCGGCGCGCGGCCGAGATCCTGGAGCGCCTGGTGGGCGCGCACCTGAGCCGGGGCCGGCTGCTGGACGGCTGCTACGACGCGCGGAAGGGCGTCGCCGTACGGCACGAGTCGGTGTGGGGCGACTTCTTCCTGGCCCTCGCGCTGGCCGGGCTGACGGGCCTGGTGGACGTCCGCGAGGTGTGACGCCCGGCCCCGCGCCGGCCCGTCCCGCGCCCGTCCGTCCCGCGCCCGTCCGCCCCGCACCGCGCCGTCAGCCGCTCACCCGCTCGCCGTTCGCACGGGCGTGCAGGACCCGGCGCGCCACCGAGGTCACGTGCAGTTCGTCCGGGCCGTCGAGGATGCGGGCCGCCCGACCCGTGCGCAACAGCGCCGGCAAGGCGGTGTCGGGGCCGAGTCCCGCCGCGCCGTGGACCTGGATGGCCGCGTCCGCGACCTGCTGGAGCATGCGCGCCGCGGCGACCTTGGCGAGCCCCACCTCGACGCGCGCGTCGAGCCCGGCCGCGACCCGGTCCGCCGCCTCGTGGACCAGCGGCCGGGTCGTGCGCAGGGCGAGCAGGGCCTCGAAGACGTGCTGCTGCACCAGCTGGTGGCCGGCGAGCGGACCGCCCGACCCCGTACGGCAGTTGGCGCGCTCGCACATGAGGTCGAAGGCGCGCTGCGCCTGCCCGAGCCAGCGCAGGCAACGCAGGGTGCGGCCCCACCGCAGCCGCTCGCCCGCGACGGCCAGAGCCCCGCCGCGCGCGCCGACGAGATGGTCGGCGGGCACGGTGACCCGGTCGAACTCGATCTCCCACTGGCCCGAGGCCCCGAACAGGGGCAGTTCGCGTACGACGCGGAAGCCCGGCGCGTCGGTGGGGACCAGCAGGAGCGAGAGCCCGGTGCGCTCGCCCGGCTCCCCGTCCGTGCGGGCGAGCACGGTGACCAGGTCGGCCCCGTCGGCGCCCGAGGTGAACCACTTGCGGCCGGTGACGGTCCAGTCGCCGCCCGGTCTCCGCTCGGCGCGGGTCGCGGTGAGGAAGGGATCGGTGCCCGGGGTGTCGGGCTCGGTCATCGCGTAGCAGGCGCGCAGCTCCCCGGAGACCAACCGGCGGGCGTACAGCGAGCGGACCCGTTCGCCGCCGTGGTCGCACAGCATCGTGACGTCCAGCAGGGGCGCGGAGCCCAGCGCCGCCGGACCGTGGTCGCTGGCGCCCTCGGCCTCGGCGAGCCGGACGTACCGCGCGAGGGGGAGCCCCTGGCCGCCCAGTTCCACGGGCAGCGGCAGCGCCCACAGGCCGGCCCTCCGCGCCTGCTCCTGCACCGCGCGCAGGGCGGCGGTCGCGGCGGGGCCCCCGGCGTCGAGCACGGGCTCCAGGGGCACGACCCGGCTCCGCACGAACGCGGCGACGCGATCCGTCAACCCCTCGTCCTCCAGGGCCGGTTCGTGCCACCCGCGGCCCGATTCCGCTCGGTCGTCCACCACTTTCCTCCAGTCCGTCGGGAACCCGTGGGAACGACTGTCCGACTGTCTCCCCGAGGAACTGGTCGGGGCCGAACCCGACCTGGTTCCCGCGTCGCGCACATCCGCGGCGCGGGCCACCGCCACGCGCCAGGAGAAGAGGAGGGGCATGGCGTCACCAGCCATCACCCAGACCGTCCGACCGCTCGAAGGGCTACGGCTCTCCGCCTCGGGTCCCCCCGAGCTGACCGACCTGGCCGCCGCCCACCTGCGGCTCCTCGGCGCGGACCCGAGGACGGACCGGAGGGCGGGCCCCAGGACGGACCGGAGGACGGGCCCGAGGACGGAGCCGACCCGCGCGGACGACCGCACGGCGCGCCTCGCCCTGTCGGGCGCCGACCACACCGACGTGCGGGCGTCGTTGGACTGGGCCGCGGATCCGGCGAGCGGCCTGCTCGACGAGGCCACCGTCCAGGCCGCCACCGGCATCGCCGCCGTCCACGGACGCCGGGACGGCGCCCCGCACGGCCTCGCCCTCGACTACGCCGCCACCGCGGCGGGCGTCCTCACCGCTCAGGGTCTGCTCGCCGCCCTGGTCGGCCGGGCCCGGGGCGCCTCCACCGGCCGGCCGAGCCGGGTGGCGACGAGCGTCGACCGCGCGGGCCTGCTGGCGGTGTCCCAGTACCTGGCCGCGGCCGGCGCCGACGAGCCCGAGGCCACCGAACTCGCCCCCGGCGGGCCCCCGTTCACCACCGCCGACGGCACCCACTTCGAGCTGGAGACCCTGGACCCCGGGGCCTGGGCGGCGTTCTGGCGGGCCCTGGAGACCCCCGCCGACGCCGTCCGATCCGGCTGGCGCCCCTTCCAGTTCCGCTACGCCACCGCCTGCGCGCCCCTGCCCGAGGCCCTGCACACCACCGCCCGCGCCCACACCTGGCGGCGGGTACGGGAGGCCGCCGCGCTCTCCGGCGCCGAGGTCTGCCGCCTGTGGACCCTGGCCGAGCGCGCCGCCGAGCACGACGGCGCGGCGCCCTGGGACCTGGCCGCGTACGGCGCCGGACACCGCACCGCGCGGACCTCGTCCACCAGGTCCACCACGCCCGTCACGTCCACCACGCCCGTCACGTCCACCACGCCCACCGTCGAACGCCCGCTGGCCGGGCTGACCGTCCTGGAGGCCGGCCGCCGCATCCAGGCACCCCTGGCCGCGCACCTGCTGGGACTGCTGGGCGCCGACGTCGTGCGGATCGAGCCCCCCGGTGGGGATCCGCTGCGCGCGATGCCCCCCGCCTGCTCGGGCACCTCCGCCCGCTGGCTCGCGCTCAACCGGGGCAAGCGGGCCGTCGAGGTCGACATCAAGTCCCCCGCCGACCGGCGCCGCCTCCTCGACCTGGCCGCCGGAGCCGACGTGTTCCTGCACAACTGGGCCCCCGGCAAGGCCGCCGAACTGGGCCTCGACCACGAGGACCTGGCCGGCGCGAACCCCTCCCTCGTCTACGCCTACACCGGCGGCTGGGGCACCGGCCGCATCGACGACGCGCCGATGGGCACCGACTTCATGGTGCAGGCCCGCACCGGCGTCGGCGAGGCCGCCCGCCCGCGGGGCACCACACCCGCGCCCTCCCTCATGACCCTCCTCGACGTCATGGGCGGGCTCGTCGGCGCCGAGGCCGTCCTGGCCGGACTGCTGGCGCGCGAGCGCACCGGAGGGGGCGTACGCGTGGACTCCTCCCTGCTGGGCGCCTCCGACGTCCTCCTCGGGCCCGCGCTTCACCGGGCGCGCCGCGGCGAGGACCCCCGCCGGCCGGCGGGCTTCCGGCGGCCCCTGCGCACCGCCGACGGCTCGATCGCCCCCACCGACGCGTGCGCGGCGGCCGCCGCCGCGTACGACCTGACGGCCCTGTCCACCCCCGAGGCGCTCGCCCTGCTGCGCGCGCACGGCCTCGCCGCGACCCCGGTCACCACCGACCTGTCCGACCTGCCGCACGACCCGCGCTTCACCGGCTCGATCGGCCGCGACGCGCACGGGGCCCCCGCCGTTCCCGACCCCTGGAGCTTCACGTGACCGTCGCCCTGCACGACCTGCTGCCCGCCGATCTGCGCCGCTCGTGGGTGGCCGACGGCACCTGCCCCGACCTCGACCTCTACAGCCTCTTCCGGGCCCGCCAGATCGCCGACCTGCACGCCACCGCCGTCATCGACGCCAAGGGCGCGCTCTGCTACACGGCGCTGGACCGCAAGGTCCGATGTCTGGCCACCGGCCTGCGCGGCCTCGGCATAGGCCCCGGTGACGTGGTCGGCGTCCAACTGCCCAACGGACGCGAGGCCGTGATCGCCGACCTGGCCCTCGCCGCACTCGGCGCGGTGGCCCTGCCGTTCCCGGTCGGCCGGGGCGGCGGGGAGGCGCGGGGGCTGCTGCGGCGGGCCGAGGCCGTCGCCGTCATCGCCTCCGTCGAACACCGCGGCCACCACCACGCCGCCGACCTGCTGGCCCTCGCCCCGACCCTGCCGACCCTGCGCCACGTGATCGCCGCCGGCCGCGCCGGCAGCGCGCCCGAAGGGACCGTCGCCCTCCACGCGTTGCTGCGCACCGACGCCTCCGCCTTCGTCCCCGCCCGCCCCGACCCCGACGGCGCCGCCCGCATCCTGGTGTCCTCCGGCTCGGAGGCGGAGCCGAAGATGGTCGCGTACTCGCACAACGCCCTCGCCGGCGGGCGCGGCAACTTCCTCGCCTCGCTGATGCCCGACCGGACGCCCCCGCGGTGCCTGTTCCTCGTACCGCTCGCGTCCGCGTTCGGTTCCAACGGCACGGCCGTCACCCTCGCCCGGCACGGCGGAACCCTCGTCCTGCTCGACCACTTCACCCCCGAGGCCGCCCTCGAGGCCGTCCGCGCGCACGAGCCCACGCACGTCCTGGGCGTCCCCACGATGGTGCGCATGATGCTCGAACGGCTCGACGCGGACGGCGGCTCCCTCCCGTCACCCACCGCCCTGGTCCTCGGCGGGTCCGCCCTCGACGAGACGACGGCGGAACACGCGGGCCGGGCCTTCGGCTGCCCCGTCGTGAACCTCTACGGGTCCGCCGACGGCGTCAACTGCCACACGGGGCTGGGCCACGAGGTCCCGGAGGCGGACGGGACCGGGGTCGTCGCCGGCCGACCCGATCCGCGCGTCGCCGACATCCGGATCACCGACCCGGGGACGCGCGAGAGGCTGCCGGACGGGGAGATCGGCGAGATCGTCGCACGGGGCCCCATGACCCCCATGTGCTACGTCGCCGCCCCGGACCTGGACGCCCGCTACCGCACCCCCGACGGCTGGGTCCGCACGGGAGACCTCGGCCTGATCGACAAGGACGGCGTCCTGCACGTCGTCGGCCGGCTCAAGGACATCGTGATCCGGGGCGGGGCCAACATCAGCCCCGCCGAGGTCGAACGGGAACTCGCCTCGCACCCGCGGGTCCGCGACGTGGTGTGCGTCGGCGTACCGGACGAGCTGATGGGCGAACGCCTCGCGGCCTGCGTGGTGCCGCGCGGCCCCGAGGCCCCCACGCTGGAGTCGCTGGGCGAGCACCTCACCCACCGGGGGCTCGATCGGCGCAAACACCCCGAAGGGCTGCTGGTGTTGACGCAGCTCCCGCTGACCCCGGCGGGCAAGCCCGACCGCGCGGCCCTGCGCGCCCGGCTGGCCCCGACCGCACCGCCCGCCCCGGCGGCCGGGGACAGACCGCCGCTCGCCCACGCGGGCTGACGGATCGGACCGTCGACGCGCGGAGGGTGGGAGGGCGCTTCCGGCGCCCTTCCCACCCTCCGCGCGCGGCGCCGTGCGTCAGGAGCCGGCCAGCGCCTTCTTCACCTCGGCCGCCGCGGCGCGGTAGACCGGCAGCAGGTCCAGGTCCTCGCCCGGGTAGTTGACGATCTTCACCTGCCGGGCGCCCGCATCCGGCAGGACGGTCCCCGTCGACATGTGGGCGTTGTCCAGGACCAGGGCCGGCTTCTTGGCGGAGAGCTCGGCGAGCCGCGCCGGGGTGACGGCCTCGGGCCCGTACGTACCCACGGTGGTGGCGCCGGCCAGCTTCGCCGACCAGGTGGTGAACACCTGGGCGACCGCCGTGGGGCTCTTGCCCCCGGGCCAGGCCCCCCGCACGCCCTCGGCGAGCGCCGCGTACTCGGCGTCGAAGGCGGCCGACCACTTCGCGGCCGCCGCCTGGGTGCCGAACAGCGCGCCCAGGCGGGCCACTTCCGCCTTGACCTTGTCGGCGTCGTTGTCGAGGTCGACCTCGACCAGCTTCGCCTTCGAGCCGGCCGCCTCCTTGATCTTCGCCGCGTACGGCTCGAACGGCGCGTACAGCACGAAGTCGGCCTTGCCGACGGCGGCGAGGTCGGACGGCTTGGGGTCGTAGTCCGGGGCGTGGTGCACGGACTGCGGGACGATGACCTTCACGTCCTCGGCGCCGGCGGCCTTCGCGAAGGCGCCCTCCCAGGTCGTGGTGACCACCACGACCGGCTTCCCGGCCCGGCCGGAAGCGCCGTCCTTCGAGGGGGTCGACGCGGTGTCGCCGCCGCTCCCGCAGCCGGTGACGAGCGCCAGTGCCGCGCTCAGTGCGAGGAGGGAAGCGAATCGGACGCGGGTGCGCGCCATGTGCGGATGCTCCGTTCGGGGATGAGATGGACCGCGAGGACGACCGCCCCCGCGGTGAGGACGAGGACCGGGCCGGGAGGCCAGTCCAGCCGCAGGGCGACGAGGAACCCGATCAGGTTCACCGCCACCCCGATGCCGACCGCCCAGAGGGTGATCGACCGCAGCGAGGTGCCCAGCCGGCGCGCCGCGAGGGCCGGCAGCAGGGTGAGGGCGTCGACCAGCAACGCCCCGGTGAGCTTGATCGCCCCGGCCACCGCCACCGCGACCAGCACGAGCAGGGCCGTGGTCAACAGCCGGACCGGTACGCCGCAGCACAGGGCCAGCTCCCGGTCGTACAGCAGCAGCGCCACGTCGCGGCGCCGCCACAGGAAGAGGGCGGGTACGAGGACGGCGAGGGCCCCGAGCACCACCAGATCGGCGGTGCCGACGGACAGGATCGAACCCCACAACAGGGCGAACGCGCCCGAGGCGTTCACCCCGGAGACGGCCAGCACGAGCAGGGCGGCGGCGATGGCCAGGCTCATCAGCAGCCCCATCGCCCCCGACAGGCCGTCCGGCGTGCGCGCGAGCGGCGCCACCCCCGCGCCGGCCAGGGCGCAGGCCACCAGCGCGCACAGCATCGGGTCGAGGCCGGTCAGCAGGCCGACGGCGATGCCGAGCAGGGCGACGTGCATCATCGCGAAGCGCACCGGCATGATGTCGAGGCCCACGATGATCACCCCGATCACCGGCAGGCCGATCGCCGCCAACAACAGCGCGACGCCCGCCCGTTGCACCGGCAGCAGTCGCAACAGTTCGCCGAGGTCGGCGCCCGCGAGGATCACCGGACCTCCCGCAGGCGGCCCGCGGCCATCTCCAGCACCCGGTCGCAGCGCCCCGCGAGCGCCCGGTCGTGCGTGACGACGACGAGCGTGACCGGCAGCGTGACCAGGACCCCGGCGGCCTCCTCCTGCCCCTCGAAGTCGAGGGCGGCGGTCGGTTCGTCGGCCAGCAGCACCTCGGCACCGGCGGCCACCGCGCCCATGGCCCGGGCCAGGTACACGCGTTGCAACTGGCCGCCCGAGAGGGTGTGCAACGGCCGTCCGAGCAGCGGTCCGACGCCGAGCCCGTGCGCGGCGTCGACGGCCTCCCGCGGGGCTCCGCTCGCCGCCAGCAACTCGGCGCCGAGCAGCGGGAACCGGCCGGTCGCGGGCTTCTGCGGGATCCAGGCACAGGCCCGTCGCCGCCAGGCCCACTCGGCGGCCGAACCCGTACCGCGACCGCCGACCAGGATGCTCCCGGACACCTGCCGGTGCAGTCCGAGGACGGCGCGCAACAGGGTGGTCTTGCCCGAGCCGTTGGTCCCGGTCAGCGCGACGCGCTCGCCCGCCCCGACCTCCAGGTCGACGTCGGCGACCGCCTCGACCCGACCGTGGCGGCAGACGACCCCCCGCATGCGTACGTCCAGCCCGCCCATCCCTCGCCCTCCCGCAGCGCCGCGCCCGTTCCACGCAGTTGGTCGCACGAGGACCGCCCCCGGTTCCCGCAAGTGCGGTTTCCCGCAGGAAGGGCCCTGCGGACCACCGCAGCCGGTCGGACGGCAAACCCCATACCGGCGCGGAGCGGTGGTTTCGAGGATGGAGACGTACCCGGGACGGCCGTTCCGGGCGATCGACGCCGACACCCGGAGGCACCCCGTGCAGCTCGTCCACCTCGCCCGAACCACCCACGCGGCGCTGCCGCAGGAGCCCGCCGGGGGATTCGCCGGCTGGGCCGCCGACCTCGTCGACACGCTGGGCGGCCCGGGGGCCGGCCTGGCCATCGCGATGGAGAACCTCTTCCCCCCGCTGCCCAGCGAGGTGATCCTGCCGCTGACCGGCTTCGCCGCGGGACAGGGCGTGATCAGCCTCGCCTCGGCCCTGTTCTGGACCACGCTCGGATCGGTGGTGGGAGCCGTCGCCCTGTACTGGATCGGCATGCTCTTCGGCCGCGAACGCGTCCACGCGATCTGGGCCAGGCTGCCGCTGGTGAAGACCTCGGATCTGGACCGGACCGAGCGGTGGTTCGCCCGGCACGGCACCAAGGCCGTCTTCCTCGGCAGGATGGTGCCGATCTTCCGCAGCCTGATCTCCGTACCGGCGGGCGTGGAGCGCATGCCGATGCCGGTCTTCCTCTCGTTGACGGCGGCCGGCAGCCTCCTGTGGAACAGCGTGCTGGTGATGGCGGGTTACTGGCTGGGCGACCGGTGGGACGTCGTGGAGACCTACGTCGACGTCCTGTCGAAGGTCGTCCTGGTGCTCGTCGTGATCGCCCTGGTCTGCTACGTCGCCGTACGGCTGCGCGGTCGCACCGCCCGGCACCGTCGCACCTCGTGACCGGAGAGACCCGCCCGCGGCGCCCCCCGCACCCGCAACGATCTTGCCCGGGTCGGATCCCCGCACTAGGGTCGGACCCCGTGCCAGGGGAATCGGCGGAAGCGGCGTCGGCGACGGACCGCCTGCGTCCTGCCGAGCCCGCGGGCCCGCGACGCGAGGCGGATGCGGCGGACGTGCCACGCGGCGCGGCACCGGCCGACGACCGCCCGGCCGACGACCGCCCGGCCGACGACCGCCCGGCCGACGACCGCCCCGCCGACGGGCCGCCCACCGCGTGGCCCCGGCGCGCCGTCGGCGCCCTGCTCGGTTGCGCCACCGCCCCGCTCGGCGCCGGCCACCTCCTCCTCGCGGGCGCCGCCCTCGGCCCGTTCCTGCTGTGGCGGCGCACCCGCCCCGACGCCCTGCGCGCCCTGGCGGCCGGAGCCCGCCGGCTCGCCACCCTGGAACGCACCCGCCGGCGCGTCTTCTTCGGCGACCGCTTCCCGCGCTCCTACGAGGCCTCGGACGCGAAGATCCTGCGCTACCTCGCCCGGCGCAGCGCCACGGGACTGCTGTGCGCGGTCGTGATCGGCCTGCTGGGCTTCGGCGCGGTCCTGGCCGGCCTGCTGATCGCGTCGGCCGCCCGGGGCACGCTCGGCTGGAGCGAACTCCTGACCCAGGTGTCGTTGGGCGGCGTCCTGCTCTTCCTCGACCTCCAGGGCCTGTACTCGCTGGCCGCCCTGGACGCGCGGATCGCCCGGGAGTGCTTCGGCCCCTCCGAACGGGAGCTGCTGAGGCGTCGGATCGAGGAGTTGGCCACCAGCCGCGCCGCGGTCGTCCGGGCCGTGGACGCGGAACGCCGACGCATCGAACGGGACCTGCACGACGGCGTCCAACAACGACTGGTGGCGCTCGCCGTGGTGCTCGGCCGCGCCCGCCGCGCCCGCGCCCCCGAACAGGCGAGGGCCCTGCTGCTCCAGGCGCACCAGGACTCCCAGGACATGCTGACCGAACTGCGCGAGGTGGCCTGGCGGGTCTACCCGTCGGCCCTGGACAGCCTCGGTCTGCACGAGGCGCTGGGCGGGGTCGCCGAACGGTGCGGCCTGCCGATGCGCATCGCGTTCGAGGTCGAGGGACCCTTGCCCGGCCCCGTGGAGACCGCCGCCTACTTCGTCGTCTCCGAGGCCGTGACGAACGCGACCAAGCACTCCGGCGCCACCGCCCTGTCCGTCCGCGTGACGCGGCGCGGGGACCTCCTCGTCGTGCGCGTCGAGGACGACGGCAAGGGCGGCGCCGACCCGACCGGCGGCGGACTGACGGGGCTCGGCGGCCGGGTGGCCGCACTGGACGGGACCCTGCGCATCGACAGCCCCCCCGGGGGACCGACCACCCTCACCGCGGAGCTGCCGTGCGCGTGATCCTGGCCGAAGACTCCACCCTCCTGCGGGAGGGCCTGGTCCGCCTGCTGATCGAGGAGGGCCACGAGGTCGTGGCCGCGCTCGGCGACGCGCGGTCGCTGATCGAGGAGGTCGACGCGCGGCGCCCGGACATCGTCGTCGTCGACATCCGGATGCCCCCGACCCACACGGACGAGGGACTGCGCGCCGCGGTGGACATCCGCGAACGGTGGCCCGACGTCGGCGTCCTGGTCCTCTCCCAACACATCGAGCGCAACTACGCCGCCCGGCTGCTCGCGGTCAACGCCGAGCGGGTCGGCTACCTCCTCAAGGACAGGGTGGCCCAGGTCGACGACTTCCTGGACGCGCTCGAACGGATCCGCGCCGGAGGGGCGGTCATCGACCCCGAGGTCGTACGCCGCCTCGTGGTGCGCACCACGCACGGCGACCCGTTGGCCCGGCTCACGCCGCGCGAGCGGAGCGTGCTGGAGGCCCTGGCCGAGGGGCACACGAACACGGCCATCGGACAGAAGCTGCACATCTCCCTGAGCGCGGTGGAGAAGAACCTCAACGCGGTCTTCGACAAGCTGGAGCTGACCCGCGCCACCGGCTACAGCCGACGCGTCCTGGCGGTGCTGAGGTACCTGGAGTCGTAGCCGACGGCGCTGTCGGTGGCGGGGGCTACGGTCGGGGTCATGAAGACGATCTCCGTACACCTGCTCGGTTCGGCCCCCCTGGTGGGCGGGGGTGAACTGATCGACGGGTTCGCCCTGGAGGCCCGGGGCGGCACCAGCCGGCGCGCACTGCTGCGCTCCGGAGACGACCTGCTGGTGTACGACCTGGACGACCTGGACGACCTGGGGCGGGGCGGCCCGCCGGTCCCCGTCGCCGCCTTCCCCCTGCCGTGGCCGGGTTGGCGCCTGGGGGAGCATTCGGTGGCGCCGGACGCCGGCTTCGCCGCCTTCTCCGGGCAGCGCTCCGTCCGCGCCGTCGGGGCGGACGGAGCCACCCTGTGGGAGTACCGGCACGGCTGCTGGGACCAGCGGTTCGGACACGAGCACACCGGTGACGAGCGGCAGGTCTGCGGCGGCAACGAGTCCGGTTCCTGCCGGGTCTCCGACGACGGCGCCCTGGTGTGGGCGCACGTCGTCGCCCCGCACGCTCCCGAGGAGCCCGCCGCCCACGACGAGTGCTGGGTCGTCCTCGACGCCCGCGACGGCGCCGAACTCGCCCGGATCCCGCTCACCAGCGTGACCTCCGGCTCGAACCACCTCTCGCACCCGGACGGCGTCCACATGGGCCTGGGCATCGGCATGGGGCAGGACGGCATCCTGCTGCACTGGGCCCGCTGGGACGGCTCCGAGGTCACCACGTGGGACGTCAACGAGACCGAGGACCGCATCCTCATGGACGTCCATCCCGCCCACGCGGGCTTCCTGACGGTCGAGCACTACGGCGAGGACGTACGGCTGCACGCCCTGGACGGCAGCGTCCTGGCCACCGGGCCGGCGCCGGCCGCCGAGGGCGGCGGCGAGGCGGACGACTGCCGCCCGTGGGACTACGCCTGTGGCTTCGTCGACGCCGACACCGTCATCGCGACCACCACCGAGTACGACGAGGACCCCGCTCTCCCCGGCCACTGGCTACTGGACTCCCGGACGCTCACGGTGCGCGGCACCGTCGACTACCCGCGCCCCGTCGACGGTCTCGTCCGGCCGCTCGGCGACGGCACCTGGCTCACCCACGATGCGAAGGCGGGGCTCCTGCACCGCTGGGCCGTCACGCGCTGAGCCCCGGCGCCGGGGCTCAGCGCGGGAAGGGGATCACGTCGCGCGTCTCGTCGACCTCGACGCCCGGGACACGGAGGCCGACCGGCTCCGGGGGAGCCTCGTCCGCGCAGACGGTGCCCCGCGCGGGCAGCGCCAGCGTGGCGAGGTAGTCCGTGACCAGGGCGCTGACGCACGCGCTCCGGTTGTACGCGGTGTGTCCCTCGGCGGCGAAGGTCAGCAGCCGACCGTTCTCCAGCGTCCGCGCGAGGGCCACCGCGTCCCGGTACGGGGTGTCCGGGTCGCCGGTGGTGCCGAGGACCAGGATCGGGGCGGACCCGGCCGCCCGGTAGGAGCCCTCGAACCGGCCGGTGCGCGGGGCCGACCACTGGGCGCAGGTCGGCGCGTGGTTGTGGTCGTAGGTGGGCGGACCGAGCCCGATCGGGGGACCCAACAGCGGGGAGAGGGCGACGTTCGCGCTCACCACCGTGCCCGCGAGCGGCCGGCCGGTCGGATAGGCGCGGTCGACGCACTCGACGGCCAGGTTGACGTTGAGGAAGTCGAAGGTCGCGGGGGAGGGCGGTGACAACAGGAACGAACTGCGCCGTTCCTGGGCCGACTTCAGGGCCTGCCCCAGGTAGGGCCAGACGACCCTGCCCGCGTTGATGTTGAACATGAGCCGGTAGGCGAGCGTGTGGCCGCTCGCCGGGCGCCCGCTCGGGGTGATCACGGGGTCGGCGTCCAGGTCCCGCTTGAGCCGCTCGAAGGCCTGACGGGGCCGGCCCTCCCCGAACCCGCAGAGCTCGGCCTCGTCGGCGCACCAGTCCAGGAAGCGGCCCACCGCCGCGTCGAGGGCGACGAACTGGGCGGTGTCGTAGGCGTACGGCACGTCCGCGTAGAGATGGGGGTCGTAGGCCCCGTCGAGGGCCATGGCGCGCACGCGCCGGGGGAACAGGGACGCGTACACGGTGCCGACGTAGCTGCCGAAGGAACGGCCGTAGAAGGAGAGCGTCTCCTCGCCCAGGGCCCGGCGCAGCAGGTCGAGGTCCCGGGCGTTGGACGCCGTACCGATGAACGGCACCAGTTCTCCGGCGCGTTCCCGGCAGGCGTCGGCGAAGTCGCGGCCCTGCGCCAGCGCGGTCCGCAGCGCTCCGGGGCCCGGTACGCCCCGCGCGGCGTCGACGGCGGCGGTGTACCGGGCGTCGTCCCAACACTCCACCTGTCCGCTGCGCCCCACGCCCCGCATGTCGTACCCGACGACGTCGAAGGAGTCGCGCAGGGCGGCGGGGAGGGCGTCGTGGCTGCCGCGGGCGAAGTCCACGCCGGAGTTGCCGGGGCCGCCGGGGTGCAGGACCAGGACACCGGTGCGTCGGGCCGGATCGGCCGCGGGGCGCCGGGTGACCGCGAGCGGGATCGTGCGCCCGGTGGGTGCGCGGTGGTCCAGCGGCACCCGGGCGGTCGCGCACTCGAAACCGTCCGCCGGTCCGTCGCAGGGACCCCAGGACAGGACGGGCACGGGTGGGTCGGCGAGGGGCGCCGCCGCGCCGGCCCCGGGAGCCCCGCCCAGCAACGCGGTGACGGCGATCAGCGCGAGGGACGTGCACAAGGCCAGGCGTCCGCGCGGCGCGCCGGTCGAAGGGGTCTGCATGCGCGGTCCTCCGTCATGGGGGGCGGAACGTGCGAGGACGACGGGGTGGCCGGCCCGTGCCGCGGGTCCGCCACCGGGAGTCGACTCCTGCTTACCACCGGGCGGGGCGCCCCGCCCGCCCCGGCGCACGCGCGCGCCCCCGTGGGAAGGCGCACGGGGGCGGCGGGCGGCGGGGCCGGACGGGTGAGCGGGTGACGGCGGACCGCCCCCCGGCGGGGCCCGCGCCCGCGCCGACGCCGGGGGTCGGGCCCATGCCGATGCCGGGGGTCGAGCGGCGGGTTCAGTCCCGGGGCGGGTGCGTGGCGAGCCAGTGGCGCGCGATCTGCTCGCGCGTGGCCACCCAGGCTCCGCCGAGTTGGGCGACGTGCCGCAGGAACCCGTCGAGCGCGCGGACGCGGCCGGGCCGGCCGAGGATCCGGGCGTGCATGCCGACGCTCATCATGCGCGGGCGGTCGGCCCCCTCGGCGTGCAGGGTGTCGTACGTGTCGACGAGGTAGGAGAGCATGTCGTCGGCGGTCGTGAAGCCGTGGACGAGCAGGAACTTGAAGTCGTTGGCGTCGAGGCTGTACGGGACGACGAGGTGCGGTCGGCCGGCCGTCTCGACGTAGAAGGGCAGGTCGTCCGAGTAGTCGTCGGAGTCGTAGAGGAAGCCGCCCTCCTCGACGACGAGGCGTCGGGTGGCGGCGCTGGTCCGGCCGGTGTACCAGCCGACGGGCCGGCGGCCGACGAGCCGCTCGACGGTCGCGACGGTGCTCGCGACGTCGGCGCGCTCGATGTCCTCGGGGACCTCGCGGTAGTCGATCCAGCGACGGCCGTGGCCGGCCACCTCCCAACCGGCGGCGCCCATCGCCCGCGCCGCCTGCGGGTTGCGTTCGAGGGCCTGCCCCACGGCGTGGACGGTGACCGGCGCGTGGTGGGCGGCCAGCGTGCGGTGGAGGCGCCAGAACCCGGCGCGGGCACCGTAGGCGAACATGGATTCGACGTTCAGGTCGCGCCCGCCGACCACGGGCGGCGCGCCGACGATCTCGTGGAGGAAGCCCTCGGAGGCGGGATCGCCCTCCAGGACGTTCCGCTCGCCGCCCTCCTCGTAGTTGAGGACGAGGCTGACGGCGACGCGGGCGCCGCCGGGCCAGGCGGCGTGCGGAGGTTCGGCGCCGTGGCCGACGAGGTCGCGCTGATGCTCGGACACGGCCGCACCCTACCGCCGATGGGCCGCCCGGTCGCGGTGGCGGAGCCGCGTCGTCCGGAGCCGCCGTTCGGCACCGTCCGGCGCGGCCCGTCAGGCCGGCGGCCCCGCGATCGCCGTGAGCGCGGCGATGTGCCGCCGGTACGCGGCCGTCCCCTCCGGCGTCAGGGACAACCAGGTCCGCGGCCGGCGCCCGACCTGCCCCTTCTCCACCGCCACCCAGCCCGCCTCCTCCAGCCGGGAGACCTGCTTCGACAACGCGGAGTCGGTGATCTCGACCAGGTCCCGCACGTAGGCGAACTCGGCCTTCTCCACCGGGGCGAGGGCGGCGACGATCGACAGGCGCACGGCCGAGGACAGCAGCGGCGCGAGCGCGTGGCGCGGATGCGGGGCCCGCACCGCGTCCGGGGACGGTTCCGGCGTCATGCGGTGCGCGCCTCCCGTCGGGCCGCGTAGGCGGCGGGCAGCGCGCAGACGAGGGCGGCGACGACCGCGAAGGGGACGCTGCCCACGAAGAGGGTGAGACCGAGCGCGAGGACCGACAGGTAGGCGAGGGTCCAGACGCCGATCACCCGCAGGTGCAGCCGGGCGTGGCCGCGCGGGACCACGGGCTGCCGGGTGGCGAACACGGACAGCCCGACCACGACGAGGGCGTTCGCGAGCGTGCTGACCACCGTGCCCGTCGGCCCGCGCCACAACAGGACGGAGGGGACCACGACGAGCTGCCACGCGGCGAACAGCCACAGGTAGCCGGTGTACCAGCGCGAGCGTCCCCGCGTGCTCGCTTCGATCAGCGCGATCCCCTTCAACGCGGCCGCGGCGTCGGCGTGTTCGCCCATGACAGACCCCTCCCGTGGTCGCCGGGCCCCTCGGACCTGCCGGCCCGGCATCTACTTTCCACATTAGCAAGTACTTGCCGATCGGGGGAGTGGGTGCGGTGGTGGAGGGAGTCGAGGTGGCCGGCGACCGTCCGCCGGGGTCCGCGTCCGGTCCCCGCGCCGCCCCGCCGGACCCTTCCCGCCCGCCGGCCGGCCGGGGGCCACCTGCCTCGGTCGCCCGCGGGCGTACGGGGCTACTGTGACCCGCATGATCACCGAAGCGGGGGAGCCGACCATGAACGACAACGCCCAACGGCCCGTGACGCTCATGATCGGCGGCGGCGCCGCCGCGCCGGCCCGACCGGCCGGTGCCCTGCTGGTCGACGACCGGGGCGGCCTGTACCACCGGGGCGTCGTCGCCGACCTCGCCCACACGCCCGACCAGCTGCGCGGCCTGGGCCGGTACGGCCTCGACCCGTACGCCTACGCCGCCCCCGCGCAGCGGGTCCCGGCGGCGGCCGTGGCGATGTGGCTGGACCGACTGGCCGCCTCCGGACCGGTGGTCGACGGTACGGCCGAGCTGGCGCTCGACCGGGAGCGTCGACTGGTCGCGGCGATCCACCCCACGGGAGCCGCCGACCGGGTCGTCGTCGACGTCGAGGGCATACCCACCCTGGCCCCCGGTCTGCCCCCGCAACTGGTGCCCGGCACCGGACCCGAGCTGCACTCCTTCGACTGGGCCGCCGGCCAGCTGCTCGCCGACCTCGTCAGGACGGGGCCGGTGGGCAACGGCGCGGCGACGGCTCTGGTCGACCTGCTCAACCGGCAGGGCGGCCCGGCGGACGTACTGGCCCTGCTGGACCACGTCGACCCGCAGCTGCTCGCCCGCGCCACGGCCCCGATCGAGGCGATCCGGGCGTTCGCCGGCTACCTGCGGGCCGGTGAGAGCGCCCCCGGACGGCTGTGCTTCGGTGACGCGCTGGTGTACGGGCGGGTCGCGGCGATGGCGGCCGACAGTTGGATCGTGGCCGGCGGCGGAGACCACGCGCTGGCCGCGGCCGAGGCCGTCCTCATCGGCAACCCCGCCGCCCGAGTGACCCTGGTCGCCGGGGAGATGGAGCCGGCGGCGCTCGGTACCGCCCGCTACCTGGACCTGTGGCGCCGGCACACCGCGGCCGGAGGGGGCGACGGCCGGCTGGAGTTCCGTACCGGGGTCGAGCCCGGCCCGATCGTCCTCACCGCCGCCGGCCGCTTCGCGGAGGGCGGGGTGGAGGCCGACGGCTACGCGGCGTCGATCGGTCGGGCCCGCCGACTGCCGCTCGCCGTGGGCCGCCTGGCGCGCTGGGCCCGCCAGGCGGGCGGGCAGGTCACCGGCGCGCTCCTGTTCGACACGGACCTCCAGTACCTCGGCTACCGGCTGCACTTCGCCGCCGAGGGCCTGCTGCACCAGGTGGACGTGACCGGGGCCGCCTCGTGGTTCCTGCCGGCCGACGTGTTCCCGGCGCAGGAGGCCCGCAGGGTGGAACTGATGGGGCGTCGCGCCGTGCCGCCGGAGTCGGGCGTCACCCCCACCGACCTGCTGCCGGTCGTGGAGCAGGGCGCCCGTCTGGCGGCCGCCCGCGGGCAGTGGGCGGTGCGGGAGAGCGCGACGGTGCCGGAGCGGTGGGTGCCGTCGTACTGAGCCGTTCCCCCGGGCCGCGCGCCCGGGCCGCCCCGCCCGGCGGTGTGTCGGGGTCGTGGGGGAGGCGCCCCCCCCCACGACCCCGAAGCCTCACCCGCTCAGGGGCGCAGGGGCGCCGCCCCCGCCACGGGCAGCTGTGCGGGGCGGTCGAGGAAGGCCAGTACGGCCCGCTTCTCGGGGAGGTGGATCTCCGGGAGGTCGATCTCGGGCAGGGTGATCTCGCCCTGGCGCACGAAGCCGATCCGGCCGAGCAGGGCGATCGCCTTCTCGTTGCGCGCGTCGGGCTCGCCCACCGCGCGCAGGACGGCCGGGTCGCGGAAGGTGAAGCGGATGAGGGAGTCGACGAGGGTGCGGCTGTAGCCGGGACGGGGGCGGTCGGTGATCGGCGCCAGCATCAGGTGGACGCCGATGTCGCCCTCGCGCACCTCGTAGCACTCGCTGACCCGGTCCTCCTCCGGCTGGTACGTCTGGAAGAGCGCCACGGGCTCGTCGTCCAGCCGGACCATGTACGCGTGGTGGGTGTCCCGGCGGTCCACGTCCTCGTAGATCTCCTGCACCAGCTCGCGACCGGCACCGTTCATGCCCCAGAACGCGGCGCGCTCCTCGACGACCCAGGAGTGCAGCACGGCGGAGTCCGCGGCGGGGTCGACGGGGGTGAAGCGGACGGTGCCGAATCCCTCGACGGTCTCGCGGTACACGTCGGCGCGCGGGGTGGTGAGGACGGCGGACTCGGGTCTCATGCGGCTCTCGGTTCCTTCGTGACGGCGGGTTCCGGTCGGGGAGCCCCCGCCGGACCCGCAAGCTCATTAGGTAAGGCTGGCCTAAGTGTAGATCGTCGCTGCGGGGGCGGTGCACGGACCCCACCCCTACCGGGAATCACCTGGGCAAGGCGATTTCGAGCCTGATTCTGGAAATTTCCCATCCTTCGCCCTGTGGGCACCGAATACACACATGAGGCTCCCGAGCCTCTCGGGGCTCAAGGGACGCCGATCCGACTGCGTGAAGAGGGAAGGAGGCGAGGGTGATGACCGCTTCACTGCGCGCCCGGCGCGTGCTCGTCGGGGTCACCTCGGCCGGACTCCTGGCGGGTGGGTCGCTGCTGGGGCTCTCCGGCACCGCCAACGCGGCCCCGGCCGCGTCGACCGCCGTGAGTTCGACGCCCGCGGCCGACCGCGACAACCGTGACCGTGACCGCGATAATCGTGACAACCGGTACAACTGGGACAACCGTGATCACCGGGACCGCCACGACCGCTGCACCTGGGTCAAGGGCAAGTGGGGCAAGAAGTGGGTGAAGGGCCACTGGGAATGGAAGTGGCACTCCGGTGGCTGGCGCCAGGCCGACCGTGACCACGGCGACAAGCACGACGGCCGGTGGGGAAAGGGCTACTGGAAGAAGTACTGGGTTCCGGGCCACTACGTGAGCCAGTGGATCCCCGGTCACTGGAACTGCCACGGCAAGTGGTAGCGCCCCGCCTCGACGCGACGGGGTCCCGCGGCGGTGACACCGCCGCGGGACCTCCGGGAGCCGAGGCGCCGGACGCCGTTCTCCCGACGCCGTTCTCCCGACAAGGACAGCCATGCGACGCAGACGCCGCCCCCGGCCGGCCCGCCCCGACCGCCTCCGAGCCCCCCGCACCGCGCGGGCCCGAGGATCGGGACCCGGCCCGTGAGTCGGCCCCTCCCCTTCGGCCCCGGACCCGGCCCCGGAGCCGGAGCCGGCCGGCGCACCGACCTGGCCCAGGTCATGCGCAGGGTCGCCCACGGTGACAAGGACGCGTTCTCCGACCTGTACGACGTCCTCGCGCCGCTCGTCTTCGGCATCGTGATCAAAGTCGTCCGCGACCGCGCCCAGTCCGAGGAGGTCACGCAGGAAACCATGATCGACGTCTGGCGGCAGGCCGCCCGCTACCGGCCCGAATCCGGCAGCGTCACCACCTGGGCCGCGACCATCGCGCACCGTCGGGCCGTGGACCGGGTCCGCTCCGCGCAGGCGTCCGCGGTCCGCGAGCAGGTCCAGGCCGCCCACGCGCACGAGACGGCGTTCGACGAGGTCGTCGAACAGGTCGAATCCCGGCTCGACGGCGAACGGGTGCGCCGTTGCCTGCGGTCCCTGACCGAGCTCCAGCGCGAGGCCGTGACCCTGGCCTACTACCGGGGCCTGACCTGCCGCGAAGTCGCGGAAACCCTGGACACACCCCTCCCCACCATCAAGACGCGCATGCGCGACGGCCTGATCCGCCTCCGCGACTGCATGGGGGTGACCACATGAACAGGAACCGGCCCGACGACGACGCCCACGCGCTCACCGCCGCCTACGTCCTGGACGCCCTGGACCCCGCCGAACGCGAGCGGTTCGCCGCCCACCTCGCCACCTGCGAGGCCTGCCGCCGCGAAGTGGCCGAGTTCCAGTCCACCACGGCGCGCCTGGCCGCCGCGGTCGGTCGCACGCCGTCCGCCTCCGCGAAGCGCCGGACCCTGGCCGCAGTCGACACCGTGCGCCAACTCCCGCCCCGCGCCGCCGTGATCACCACCCCGGCCACCCTCCGCGACGTGCTGCGCCGCCGGGCCGGGATCCTCATCGCCGCCGCGAGCGTGCTCGTCGCGGCCTCCTTCGCCGGGCTGGCCGTATGGCAGCACCAGGAGAGCCGCGCGTACGAGGAGCGTGCCCGACAGAGCCAGCAGCGCCTCGACGACGTCACCTCCATCCTCGCCGCACCCGACGCCCGCACCGCCCACGGCCGGACGACCAACGGGGCGTCCACGACGGTCGTGGCCTCCGCGCGGCAGAACAGGGCCGTCTTCACGGCCACCGGCCTGCCGCTGCCGGTCGGCGGGAAGACCTACCAGCTGTGGCTCGACCACGGGGGCTCCGTGCGCCCCGCCGGCTTCCTCCGCCAGGACGGCAGCGTGCTCATCGACGGCGACACGACCGACGCCGGCCTGATCGGACTGACCCTCGAACCCGCGGGCGGATCACCGCAACCCACCACGGTCCCGCTGCTCGTGATGGACCTGCCCGCCTGAGGCCGCCGACCCCTGGCGGCCCGCCGCGCCATGGTCCATGATCACCGGATGGCCGGATGGAGACCCACCGAAGGACGGGGCCCCGCGCCCCGCGAGGACCGCCCCGGGGCGGGAACGCCCGTGTTCGTCATGCCGTACTACGGCGACGGGCCCGATGCCCCCGACCACCTGCACCAGGCCGTCGAGAGCCTGCGGGCGCAGACCGACCCGGCGTGGCGCCTGGTCCTCGTCGACGACGCCTCTCCCCGCCCCGGCGGCCGGGACGCGGTCGGCGAGGTGCGCGAGGCGGACCCCGCGCGGATCACCGTGCTCCGGCAGCCCACGAACCGGGGCCAGGGGCACGGCCGCAACGAGGGCGTGCGCTGGGCCGCCGGGCGGGGCGCGCCGTTCGTCCTCTTCCTTGACGCCGACGACATCGCGCACCCGCGACGGTTGGAACGGACCCGAAGGACCTTCGCCGACCGCCCCGAAGTCGACTTCCTCTACTCCTCGTTCACCGTCGTCGACGAACACGGCGAAGGGGTGGCCCCCGACCGACTGACCCCGTCCGTGCGGGAGATACTCGACTCCCACGCCAGCGCGCCCGAAGGACCGGACGCCTGGATCCGGATCGGTGTGGAGACCGGCTACACCTCGCTGACCTCGACGGTGTCCGTCCGTACCGCCCTCGCCTCGGCGCACCCCTTCCCGGAGGTCCGCGGTTCCGAGGACGCGCACACCTGGCTGCGGATGGCCGCCGGCGGCACCTGCGTCGCCTACGAGCCGGGCATCCCCGCCCGGTACCGGATCCCGCAGAGCGCGGACGGCTCCCGCGACCGCGGCCGGATCGGCGTCCACGCCTACTACCGCGGGAAGGCCGAGGTCGACACCGACGGCTTCCGCCGGGCCCTCGCCATCGCGCTGCGGCGCGGCACGATCACCGCCCACGAGGCACCCGAGCTGCTCGCGGCGTTCCTGCGCCGGCTGGCCCTGACGATGGAACGCGAAGGGCGCCCCGAGCTCGCCGCCGAGATCCTCGCGGCCCCGGAGGCCGCTTTTGCGCGGACCAAAGGCCTCCGGCCGACCCGCTGATACGGCGGTTCCCGCAGGTCCCGCGGCCCCTCATCGCCCAGCGGCGTGGTGCGGCCCGCCAACGCCAGGTGGAGGGAGGTGAGTTCGTCATCCGTCGGATCGCCCAGGTGCAGGACCGTCATGCGGTCGCCCGCCGCGGCGATCAGCTCGTCGTGGTGGTCGAGGTGGAGAGCTTGAAGCCGACGGACATCAACGCGGCGTCGAACCTGCGGGCCGCCGCCCCGCCTTCCCCGACCGGCCCGGTGGGGCGGGGGACGCGACGGGTGTGCGGGACGACAAGAGGGGTGAGTCGCCGGACCATTGGGCCATGATCCCGAGGCCGGGCGCACGACCGCACCCGGTTTTCGCCGGGCGGGTCGGCCCCGGGGCGCGGACCGTGCGGTCCACGGACGGCGGGCGCGGCGAGGGCTCCACCCGGCTCCGGTCGGACCGCGCGGCACCGCGCCGCGTTGGGCCGTACGGGAAGCCGATCGGACCCCCGGAACGTGTCGCCGCGCCCGTCACCGGCGCCGGCGTGGAACCGTCGCCGTATGACCGAAGGACTGACACCTCACCTCTCCCCGGCTCGGATCACCGTGCTGGGCGTCCAACCCGGCAACCCGCCCTTTCGCATCGTGGAAGTCGACGGGGAATTCGTCGGCAGGGCCATGTCGATGACGGACGTGTTGCTGGTCGCCGCGGACATGGGCATCCAGATCAAGGACCTCGACGACCTCGACGAGGTGCAGTGGGTCGGCGGCGGCAAGTTCACCTGGACCACGACCTAGGAGGACGCGGAAGAGGCGGCCCGGCCGCGGCCGAGCCGCGGGAGCCCGCCGGGCTCAGGGCCGGGGCGGGCCCTCGCCCCCCGCGGTGGGCGGCGGCTGGGTACCGAGCTGGTCGTTGATCCTCTTCTGTACCTCGTCCACCTGGCCCTGGTACTTGTTCTGGGTCTTGGCGTCGAAGGCGTCTCCGGCCTTCTCGACCCCTTGGCGGGCCACGTCCTCGTGGCCCTTGATGAGCCCCTTGAGCTTGTCGAGCATGGACATGCCTCGTCCTCTCTCCGGGATGGCTGTACACCCAAGTCTCCGACCGAGGGTTCCCCTCCGCATCCGGAGCCGGCGCGGGATCCGCTCCCGGGGCCGCGCCGGTAGCCTGGGCGCCGAAATCCGTACGGCGCGCCGGCCCCGGTCCGGCCTTCCGTCCGGCCTCCCGTCCCTCCGCGCCGGTCACCGCACCCAGGGAGTCCCGTGACCACCGACCGCAGCTACCGTCAGCCCGGCGTCGTCCTGACCGACCACCACTTCACCGTTCCGCTGGACCACGCGGACCCGGACGGCGAGTCCATCGAGCTGTACGCCCGCGAGGTCGTCGCCACGGGCAAGGACCCCGACACCCTGCCCTGGCTGCTGTACCTGGAGGGCGGCCCCGGCTTCGGCGCCCGCCGGTTCGTCGGGCGGCAGGCCTGGCTGGAGCGGGCCCTCGACGAGTACCGGGTCCTCCTCCTCGACCAGCGCGGTACGGGGCGCTCCACCCCGGTGTCCCGGCAGACCCTGCCGCTGCGCGGCACCCCCGAGCGGCAGGCCGCGTACCTCGCCCACTTCCGGGCCGACTCGATCGTGCGCGACTGCGAGGTCGTACGCCCCCTCCTGACCGGCGGCGCGCCCTGGACCGTACTGGGCCAGAGCTTCGGGGGCTTCTGCGCCACCCACTACCTCTCCACCGCCCCCGAAGGCCTGAGCGCGGCCCTGATCACGGGCGGTCTGCCCGCGCTGGACGCCACCGCCGACGAGGTGTACCGGGCCGCGTACGCCCGGATCGAGCGCAAGAACCTCGCCCACTACGCCCGGTACCCGATGGACGTCGACCGGGTCCGGCGGATCGCCGCGCACCTCGCCGAGACCCCGACGGACCTCCCCGGCGGCCACCGGCTCACCGTGGACGCCTTCCGCTCCCTCGGCATCCTCCTCGGCACCGGGGACGGCGGCCACCGGCTGCACTACCTCCTGGAGGACGCCTTCGTGCCGACCCCCGCCGGGCCGGCCCTCTCCGACGCCTTCCTGGAGGGCGTCCGCGCGGAGCTGTCCTTCGCCGGGCACCCGCTCTACGCGCTGATCCACGAGTCGATCTACGCCCAGGACCCGGCCGTGCCCACCGCCTGGGCCGCCGACCGCGTCCTCGCCGAACACCCCCGCTTCGACGCCGCCGCGACCCTGGCCGGCGACGGGCCGCTGCTGTTCACCGGCGAGACCGTGCACCCCTGGCACTTCACCACCGACCCCGCGCTCGTCCCGCTGCGCGAGACCGCCGAACTGCTGGCCGCCCGTACGGGATGGCAGCCGCTGTACGACCCGGCCCGCCTCGCGGCCAACGAGGTGCCCGTCGCCGCCGCGGTCTACCACGACGACATGTACGTGGACACCGCGCACTCGCTGCGCACCGCCCGGGCGATCCGGGGCCTGCGGACCTGGGTGACGGACGAGTTCGAACACGACGGCGTCCGCGCGGGCGGCCCGCGCGTCCTGGACCGCCTGCTGTCCCTCGTGCGCGACGAGGTCTAGCCGAGGGGCCCGCCGAGCGGCCGGAGGTCGGGGCCGGAGAGTTCGGCGTCCGCCCGGGCCGTGACGTGCGCGAGGGCGCGGGCGGCGATCTCGCGGTCGGCCGTGGGGAGGTCGCCGTACAGCCGCTCGGTCAGCGCGGCCACGGCGTCGGTGAACCCCCGGTGCACCCGGTCGCCCGCGTCGGTGAGGGCGCCCGCGGCGTCGACCAGGCCCTCCTCGGCGAGTTCGTCGAGCAGGGCGTGTGCCTGCGACCCGTCGATCCGCAGCGTCGTCGCCACCCGGTCGACGGCGCCGTCGCGGTCGAAGCCGTCGGCGACGGCCTTGAGGGCCACGGACCGGTGGAAGGTCAGGCCCGAGCCGGCGAGGAGGCGGTCGCGTACGGCGGCGATCGCGTGGTAGGCGAGGCCGATGGTCTGACCGGTGAGGAGGGGGGCGGTCGCGGGGGCGGCGGGCGTGGTCATGGTGGTGATCTCCCTCGGGGCGGTGCGTCTGCGGGCTGTGACCGACCGTCATCCGGAGGGCTCTCCGGTTGACGTGTCGCAACCATAAGCGGAGAGGGCTCCGATTCTCAAGGGGTAACCGGAGAACTCTCCGTTCCCTCCGCTACGCTGCTCCGCATGACCGCCCCCACCGAGCGCGCCGATGCCGCCCGCAACCGCCTGCGCATCCTCGACGCCGCCCGGCGCCTCCTCGCGGCGGACGGGTTCGCCGAACTGTCCCTGGACGCGGTGGCCAAGGAGGCCGGGGTCGGAGTCGGCACCGTCTACCGCCGCTTCCGCGACCGGCCGGGACTGGTCTACGCGCTGATCGAGGACAACGAGAACCGCTTCCAGGAGACCTACGCGCGCCGCGGGGGCGCGACCCCCGCGGCGCGCGAGCGACTGCGCGCCTTCCTCCACGGCATGGCCGAACTGGTCGAGCAGAACCGCGCGTTGCTGCTCCTCGCGGAGGCGAGCGCGCCCGCCGGGCGCTACCACAGCGCCCCCTTCCGTCGGCACCACGGGCAGATCGTCGACCTGGTCGCGGAACTCGCCCCCGGCGTGGACGCCGCCTACGTGGCGGACCTCCTCCTCATGGCCTACACCCCGGGGCTGTTCGACTTCCAACGCGCGGAGCGCGGCTGGGACCTGGACCGCATCAAGCGCGGGCTCGACGTGTTCGTCGCCGGCCTCGGCGCGGCGGAGGGCGAGGGGAAGGGTGAGGGAAAGGTCGAGGGAAAGGGCAAGGAGAAGGCCGAGGAGAAGGCCGAGGGGGAGGGGCGCACGTCGTCGGCCGGGTGATCGGGGCCGTCGGGCGGGCGTCACCCCTCGGGCGGCGCGTACGCCCGCGCCGCAGGGCGGTCGACGGCCGCCCGCCGCCGTGCCGGACGGGCGCGCGCCCGGTGTGATCGGCGGTGCCCGCCGCCGGCGGAACGTTCCCCCGGGCGACGGAAAATGGCCGAACTTCTGCGCGAAGAGACTGCCGTTCGCCTGGTGTATCCGCCGACGTCACGCCAGGCTCCCTCTCCGGTACCCCGGGCAGGCTGTTCTGGGTGCGCTCCAGCACCCCTCGATCAAAGCAGAGGTCCCTCTCGCCATGGCAGAACTCAATCGCCGCCGTTTCCTCCAGCTCACCGGCGGCGCCGCCGCCCTGACGCTGCTCAACGAGAGCATCGCGCGGGCCGCCGCCATCCCCGCGCAGGGCGCGACCGGAACCATCGCCGACGTCGAGCACGTCGTGGTGCTGATGCAGGAGAATCGTTCCTTCGACCACTACTTCGGAGCCCTGCGCGGCGTCCGCGGATTCGGCGACCCCCGCCCCGTGACCCTGCCCTCGGGCAAGCCCGTCTGGAACCAGGCCGACAACGCGGGCAAGGAGACGCTGCCGTTCCGGCCCCCGTCGGACGACCTCGGCATGGAGTACCTCCAGGGCCTCAACCACGACTGGGCCGGCGGTCAGAGCGCCTTCAACCGGGGCCGGTACGACAACTGGGTGCCCGCCAAGACGCCGGCCACCATGGCCCACCTGACGCGCGAGGACATCCCCTTCCACTACGCCCTCGCCGACACGTTCACCGTCTGCGACGCCTACCACTGCTCGTTCATCGGCTCCACCGACCCCAACCGCTACTACCTCTGGTCGGGCCACACCGGCAACGACGGCAAGGGCGGCGGCCCGGTCCTGAACAACGCCGAGGCCGGCTACGGCTGGACCACCTACCCGGAGCGGCTGGAGGCGGCGGGCATCTCCTGGAAGGTCTACCAGGACATCGGCGACGGCCTCGACGCCGCCGGCTCCTGGGGCTGGATCAACGACGCCTTCCGGGGCAACTACGGCGACAACTCGCTGCTCTACTTCGACAACTACCGCAACGCCCGGCCCGGCAACCCGCTGTACGAGAAGGCCCGCACCGGCACGAACGCCAAGGCCGGCGAGGGCTACTTCGACCGCCTGCGCGCGGACGTCGAGGCCGGCGCCCTGCCGCAGGTCTCCTGGATCGCCGCCCCCGAGGCCTTCAGCGAACACTCCAACTGGCCCTCCAACTTCGGCGCCTGGTACATCGCGCGGGTGCTGGACGCGCTGACCTCCAACCCCGACGTGTGGGCCCGTACCGCCCTGTTCATCACCTACGACGAGAACGACGGGTTCTTCGACCACCTCGTGCCGCCGTACGCGCCCGCCAACGCCTCCCAGGGCCTGTCCACCGCGCCGACCGAACTCGACGTCTTCCCCGGCGGGCCCGGCTACGTCGCCGGACCCTACGGTCTGGGCCCGCGCGTGCCGATGCTGGTCGTCTCCCCGTGGAGCACCGGCGGATACTCCTGCTCCGAGACCTTCGACCACACCTCGGTGATCCGTTTCATGGAGAAGCGCTTCGGGGTGCACGAGCCCAACATCTCGCCCTGGCGCCGCGCCGTCTGCGGCGACCTGACCTCGGCCTTCGACTTCGCCCGCAAGGACACGACCGGCGTGCGGCTGCCCGACACCGGCATGTGGGAGCCGCAGGACCGCGAGCGCCACCCCGACTTCCGGGCCACCCCGCCCGCCGTGGGCACGATGCCGCGTCAGGAGAAGGGCAACCGCCGCACCCGGCCGCTGAAGTACGCCCCGTACGTCGACGGCGCGGCCCTCACCGCCGAGGGGAAGTTCCGTCTGACCTTCAGCGGCGGCGCGGACCTGGGCGCGCAGTTCCTCGTCACCTCCGCCAACCGCACCGACGCCCCCTGGACCTACACCACGGAGGCGGGCAAGTCGATCGCGGACACCTGGAACACCCGCTACTCGGCCGGGGTCACCGACCTGACCGTCCACGGCCCCAACGGCTTCCTGCGCTCCTTCCGCAACCCCGGCACCACCCCCGGCCCCGAGATCACCGCACGCCACAACGCCACCACGGGAAACCTGGACCTCACCCTCACCAACGCGGGCACCTCGACCGCGACGCTGACCGTCACCAACGCCTACGGCGGCGGCCCCAAGCGCCTCACGGTCGCCAAGGGCGCCACCGTCACCCACTCCGTCCCCCTGCGCAACACGCGCGGCTGGTACGACGTGACCGCCACGGCCTCCGGATCACCCGACTTCCGACGCCGCTTCGCGGGCAAGGTCGAGACCGGCGCGGCCGGCCTCTCGGACCCGGGGATCCTGACGGACGGCGGCTCCTGACGCTTCGCTCCCCCCGTCGGGACGGCCCCCGTCGCGCCCCGGTCCGCCCCGACGGTGCTCCGAGGACCTCGCCCGTGCTGCGGCCATGGACCTCGACCTCACCCTGCGCAGGGCGGACCGGGCGCGGTGCGGCGCCGTCCGACGGGACCCCGCGCCGCCGCCCCCGACGGCGTTGTCAGTGGGTGCCCCTAGCGTCTGCGACATGACGCGGATCGCACACACCTTCGCCTACGCACGCCCCTCTTCGCTCACCACCGCCGGAGCGGGCCAGGCCCTGAACCTGGAGACGGCCGGCGGCCTGACCCCGACCGGCGCGGACGCCCACCCCCGCTTCTTCGCGGGGTTCCTGAGCGCCCCTCAGGCGGCCTCGCGGGCGCTGCTCGCCGTCGCGGACGTGGCCGCCGCGCGCTACTACCGCCGCACCCTGCGGGCCTCGCTCGACCCGGTGGTCACGGGCAACGGCGACCGCCTCCGCTTCGAGTCCTTCTCCGGCTGCTGCGGGGTGTACGCCCGCCTCGACGTGCTGCCCGAGGGCCTGCGCGGCGCCGACACCGGCCACGGCACCACCAACGTCGACGTCAACAACCCGCTGCGCGAGGCGCTGTCCCGCCTGACCGGCGACGACCCGCTGCACCTGCGCGTCGGCCCCGACGAGATGACGGTGACCACCCTCGACGGGCCGGTCGTCGAGAAGAAGGTCCCCCTGCCGGACCGTTGGCTGCGCGGCTTCGCCGAGTCCCAGGCCGTCACCACCGGCTTCGACCTGCGGGCCGAACTGGGCGCCGCCGAGACGAGCCGGTTCCTGCGCTCCCTGCCCCGCACCACCACCGGCGGCGCGGCCACGAGCGCCGTCCGCTGGGTGGTCCCCGCCGGCCGGACGCTGCGCCCCACCACCCGGCCGGTGCCCGGCGCGATCTGCCTGCCCGGCCCCGAGCGCCTCGCCGCCCTCCAGCGCGTCCTGCGGCACGCCACCGGCCTGCGCGTGTACGGCCCTCCGCAGGACGGCTCCCACCCCACCGCCTCCGCCTGGGAGGTGGGCCTTCCCGGCATGCGGCTCACCCTCACCCTCTCCCCGGAGACCGACCGCGGGTTCTCCGGCGAAGGCGGTGTCCTGGAGGCCCTCGCCACCGACGCGGCGGCCGAGGACGCCGAACTCGTCTCCGTCCTGCTCGCCTGGGAACCGCGCATCGACCCCGCCGACCTCGCCGACCAGTCGGGCCTGACCGTGGAGCGCGTACGAGCCGCCCTCGTCCGCCTCGGCACGGCGGGCCGGGTCGGCTGGGACGTGGCCGAAGCCTCCTACTTCCACCGCGAACTCCCCTACGACGCCCGGCGCGCCGAGCGCCACAACCCGCGTCTGGTCGCCGCCCGCGCCCTGCTGGAGGCGGGCGCGGTCACCCTGGAGCGGCCCGACACCGCCGTGGTGGCCTCCGGCGAACGCCACTACCGGGTCCGCGAGTCCGGCGGCGCGCTCAGCTGCACCTGCCAGTGGTGGGCCGACCACCGGGGCCGGCGCGGCCCCTGCAAGCACGCGCTCGCCACCCGGATGGCCCTGCGGGCCGCCACCGCTCCCACCACCGCCCCCGCCCCTTCCGGAGCCGCACGATGAACACCGACGACGTCCTCGAAGCCGTACGGGCGGGCCGCGCCGCCGAACTGCCGGGACTCCTGAAGCCCCTGGACGCCGCGGAGCGCCGGAACCTCCTCACCGCCCTCAAGGCGCTGCGCGCCGAGCTGCGCGCCTCGCGCTGGGAGCGTTGGCAGGACCGGGACCTGATGAGCCCGGCCCTCGTCATCGCCGGAGCCGCCTGCACCACCGGGGCCGCGGCCGCCGCCGGCTGGATCGGCGCCACCGACCTGCGCCGTTGGCGCCCCCTTCCCCCGACCGCCGTCCTGCTCGACGTCATCGCCGACCGGAACCCGAAGTGGCTCGGCGACCTCGCCCACCGGCTGGCCGCCCGCGCCGCCACCGCCGAGCAGGACTACCCGCTCATCCGCGAACTCGTCGGCCGGTCCGGCTGCGCCATGCCCACCACCGACGGCGTCGTGGAGGGCTGGGCGGCGGGCGTGGGCGCCTCCCGCACCCCGCTCGCCGTCGCCCTGCGCGAGGACCCCCACGTCACCGCACTCGTTCCGCGCCTCTTCGAGACCGCCGAGCCCGTACGCGCCTTCGCCCGCCGCTGGGACGCGGACGACCCAGAGAAGTGGCCGGGGGCCCTGGCCACCCTGGCCGAGGAGGGACACGTGGAGCGCGCCGTCCTCCTCGACGGCTGCGCCGCCCGACTGCTGCGCGGCGGCAAGCCCGCCCAACTGAAGCCGTACCAGGCCATCCTGGAGGCCCTGCGCCCGACCCCGCAGGAGGAGGGGGAGCGGATCGCCGACTGGATGGCCCTCGCCGCGGACGGGCCCTCCGCCGTCGCCGGCGCCGCCCAGCAGACCCTCGCCCGGCTCGCCGCCGCGGGCCGACTCACCTCCCGCATGCTCGCCGAGACGTCGGCCGCCGTCCTCTTCCGCCCCGAGAAGAAGCTCGTACGCGCCCAACTCGTCCTGATCGGGCGCGAACTCACCCGCGACCCGGCCACCGCCCCCGAACTGCTGCCGGAGGTCGCCGAGGTCTTCGGGCACGAGGACACCGACCTCCAGGAGCGGGCGCTGAAGCTGGTCGCCGCCCACCTCCCCGACGATCCCGCCCTGCGCGCGGAACTCGCCGACCGGGCCGGGCTGCTCAGCCCCGCCCACCGGGCCCGCGCCGTCGAGGTCTTCGGACAGGACGCCGAACCCGCCGCACAGGCCGACCCCTACCGCGAACTCCTGCCGCCGCCCCCGCTCCCGGCCCCGCTCGCCCCGGCCCCGGAGACGGCCGCCGAGACCGCGGAACTCGTCGCGGCCGTCGTCAACTCCCGCACCGCCGGCGTCGAGGAGTTCGAGCGCGCCCTCGACGGCCTCGTACGCCACGCCCACCACGACCGGGCGGCCCTCGCCGCCGCACTGCGCCCCGCCCTGGAGGGCCGCTGGTGGCTCGACGCCGCGCGGTCCCGGCGGCACACCCACGGACTGCCCGGTCTGGAACGCGTGGCGGCGGCCGTCCTGGGCTCCCCGCCCGGCGACGATCCCCGGGAGGCCCTCGGCACGTGGCGCCACGCGTGCCACCACACCGGACTGCACGGGGTCGTCCACGCGCGCGTCGACGAGGCGGCGCGCGCCATCGCCGACCGGCCGCTGCCCTTCCTCCTGGCCACCCCCACCGAGGACACCGGCACCCTCGACGCCCGGGTGCTCGTCGCCCGCCTCGCCGAGTACGCCCGCCTCGGCGACCGACCCGCCCCCGCGGACCTCGCCCAGGCCCTGCTGCGGGTCCGGCGCGACGCCGCCGTCATCCCCGAGGCCGCCGCCCTCGGCACGCCCGAGGGCGACCGGCTCGCCGCCTGGCTCGGCGAGGACGGCGGGCCGGTGGCCGTCACCCGCCGCACGGCTCCGGCCGTGAGCCACCGCTGGGGCGGCGGGACCCCGGCGCGCCTCGTACTGGACACCGGGGCACGCACGATCGTCCGGCGCGACTTCCCGCACCCCTTCCACGACCTGGCACGGGCCCGCGAGGCGGCCGACCGCTGCTGGGACGGCCGCGACGACGCCTGTCTCCTCGCGGTCCTGCCCGAGGACCGCGAGACCCTGGCCGCCTGGTGGCTGCCGGTCGTCACGGCCTCCGCCGTGCACGAGGCGCGCGAGGGCGCCGCCGTACTGCCCCCGCTCGCCGCGGCCGGCGGACCCGCGGGCCCGGCCCTGCACCTGGCGATCGCCACCGGGCTCGGCGCCCGCCACCCCGAGGACCGGCTCGGCGCCGTGGACGCCCTGCTGACCCTCGCGGCCCGGGGCCAACTCGACGCCGCCCGTCTCGGCGACGACCTCGCCGAGCTGATCGCCCTGGGCACCGTGAAGCCGGGCCGGCTCGCCGACTCCCTGCGCACCGCCGCCGCCGGCGGCGCCTACGCGACCACCTGGGCCGTCCTGGCCGTCGCCCTGCCCGCGCTGCTCAGCGGGACCACCGACGCACGCGGTTCCGGTGACATCGTGGCCACGGCCGCCGAGTGCGTGGAACAGTGCGGGGCCGCCTCCCCGGAGCCGGCCGGGCTCGGCGAGGCCGCCGCCCGCGGCGGCAGGTCCCGCCTGGTCACCCAGGCCGCGCGACTGCGCGACGCCCTCCACCGCAACGCGGCGGCCGCGGCGGCCTGAGACCCGCACGCCGGGCCGGGGGAGGCACCCCGGCCCGGCGTCGCGCGCGCCTCCTACGCCCGGTCGTGCGGGGAGGGCCGCGACCAGGGTGCTCCCGGGTCCCCGGACTCCGGACGCAGCCCGAGCTCGCGGAGCTGGTTGACCGCCGACATCGCGGTGAACAGCGTGTTCGGGTTGGCGCCGGCCGCGCCCGACGCGGCGAGCGCCCGCGCGTAACCGGCGGTGAACTCGTCCGGCCGCGCCCGCCCCTGCCGCCCCGTCAGGGCGAGCGCCGCCTCCTGGAGGGCGCACGCCCGCTCCAGCAGCCCGTCCAGGTACGCGACGGCCTCGGCGCCCCCGCGCACGGCGAAGGTGTGCCCGTCGGTGAGGAACGAGGCCTCGCCCTCCTCGAAGATCAGGGCGACGGCTCCGAGCACGGTCTGGATCTTGAGCTGATCGGCGTCGACCATCGCACCGCAGACTCCGTTGCCCTCGTCGGACAGGTGCAGCACGCCGCAGTCCCTCAGGTGCACGATCACGTGCCCGGCGCAGTGCCCCTGGCTGCGCAGCACCCGGACCGCGCCGTCGACGAAGCTCCAACCGCCGAACCGCGTCGAGCCGATCCGGATCCGCTCCGGGACCAGCTCCTCGTAGGTCCGCGTACCGGCGCCGAAGGGCCGCATCGGGCTGAACAGTGCCATCAGCCCCTCGGCGGCCCCCGCCGGGTCGGGCATCGCCACCATGCCGGCGACACGCGCGAGGGACCGCGCCCAGTAGGCGACCGGGTCCCGCATCTGGTCCAGGTCGGGGGCGGGCACGTAGTGCTCGGCCGGTACGCCCAGTTCGTCCACCAGGTCGTTGTTGCCCACGTGGTCGGGATGCCCGTGCGTGGTCAGCAGCAGTGCCCGGGACCAGGGGCCGACCCGCCGCGTCGCCTCCCGAAGCGCCGCGCGGAAGGCCGTCGTCACACCGGTGTCCACGAGGACCAGGGTGTCGCCGGCCCGGTGCACGAGGGCGTTGGCCACGTCCGGCCGGCCGTGGTCGAGGTCCAGTTCCCGCCCCAGGACCAGCACGGTCCTGTCGTCGATGTCGATCAGGTCGCCGAGCGCGGTCACGCGTCCTCCCGCGGTCTCGCCGGGACCGGCTCCGCCGCGCGACCGCCGCGGGCGGGGGCGACGTCGACGGGCCCCGAAGCCGTGACGGTCGACGGCGGGCGTAGAGCACCGGCCCGTCGGAGCGGGGCCGTGCCGCCCGCCTCGACGATGTCTACCACGGGCCGCCCGCCCGAGGGCGTACGCCGCCCCGGCGTCCGGCCGCGCCGCTTCGCCCCGTGTCCGGGCGGCGGCGGGCGGGCGCGCCCTGGCACCGGCGCGCCGTCGGCGCGAGGCTGGTGCCATGCGCCGTATGTCGTGGAACCTCGCCTTCCTCCTGTTGCCGCCCCTCCTCTCGGCCGCGGCCTGGGCCGCCTGGCTGGGCTGGGACCGGCACCGCGACGTCCACCCCGACGGCTCGCAGACGGGCCCGTACGAGGCCTGGCAGGTGATCGGACTGGTGCTGACCCTGATGGTCCCCGTCTACTGGGCCGCCTCCCGGGGCCACGTCGCGAGCGCGGTCCTCGGCACCACGGCCGGTGTGACCGCCGCCGCCTGGTACGACTGGTCGCACGACGCGAGCGGCCTCTTCGCGGTCGGCGTCGGCCTGGTCGCGGCGACCTGCCTCGTGGCCACCTTCGTCGCCTCCGTCTCGATCACCCACCTGACGCGCGGCGGTCGCGGCCGAGGAGGCACGCGTTCGGGGCGGCCCACGGGGTAGACGCGCCCGCATGACACGGAAGTACGCCTGGTGGCGTGACAGGGAATCAGCAGGCGCGGCCGAACCGGCCCCGGAGCGGACGGCCGCCGCGGGACCGGTCGCCGGCGGACCGGTCGCCGCAGGACCGGCCGCCGCCGGACCGGCCGTCGAACCGCTCGCCGCGGGGCCGAGGGCCCCCGTACACCCGGCCGTCCGCGCGCTGGCCATGACGGCCGCCTTCGCCGGGACCGTCCTGTTCAGCGTGGTACTGGCCCGGCTCACCCTGGAACCGTCCGCGGCCTCCGTACCCCTCGTCCACAGCAACGTGCGCCCGGGACACTCGATCAGCTCCTACCTCCACGGGACCTCGACCACCGAGGCCGTCCGCCAGTTGGGCGGGAACCTGCTGCTCGGACTGCCCTTCGGCGTGCTCCTGCCCGTCCTGATGCCCGTGGCCCGCGGGCTGCTGCGGGTCGGCGTCGTGATGGCCTGTCTGATGACCCTCGTGGAACTGATCCAGGGGGCCCTGGTCACCGGCCGCGTCTTCGACATCGACGACGTCATCCTCAACACGGCCGGAGCGCTCCTCGGCTACCTGCTGATCGGCCGACGGCTCGGCCGCGCCGTCCACCCGCGCCGCCGGCACTGGTGGCACCGGTGGGTCTCGCCCGAGACCGCGGGCCCCCGCGTCCCGGCGCCGGCGCGCGTCCGCCGACGGGACGGGTGACGGACCGCGGTGGACGGGCCGGACGGGCCCGGGTGGGGCGGCGCGGGTCGGCCGGGCGGCGCGGGTCGGTCGGAGCGGGCCGGGAGCCGCCTCACCCGTAGCGGACCTCGACCGTGCGGAAGCCGAGCGACCGCAGCAGGCCCTCCAGCATCGCCGTCGTGTTCCTCTCGGCGCGCTCCGCGAGTCCGCTCTCGCGGGCCGCCTCGGTGATGTGTCGTGCGGCCAGCTTCTGGACGGCCTGCTCACCGGCCGGGTTGTCGGAGAACAGGTCGCCGAGGCGGTCCAGCAGGCCGCGCTGCTTCGAGACCGCGTACGAGCGGTCCGGGTCCAGCGCGGCCTCTCCGAGCACCGGGCGCGGCAACCGGATCGTGGCCGCGGTGCGGTCGCCGTTCACGGTGACGCTCCGCTCGTCCAGCGCGCCCATGTCCACGTAGCCGCCGACCGTGCCCGCCCCCACGTACAGGGTGCGGGTCCCGCGGATGGCGTCCGGCAGGAACGCCGCGTCCTTCTCCAGGTCGACGACCACCTGGAAGTTGCCGACGGCCGCCTCGTAACGGTGCATGTCCCGCAGCGACTCGAGCAACGCCGGCCCGGACCGGTCCCGCGTCCGTTCGCCGAAGAGGTCGTCGAACCCCGGAACCAGGTCGAAGCGCGCCAGGAGCGCCACCAGCACCACGACCGCCGTCACGGCGACGGCGATCCTCACCCACCACGGGCGGCCGGGGCCGCCCCGTCGAACCGAAGAGGTCTCCATGTACCGCGCATACCCCGGGCGTTGATCGACAGGCCTCGACCGCGGCCCCGTCGGGAGACGGCTCAGCGGTGCCGGGCCAGGGAGTGGACGAGGAGCAGCAGCGCGAAGCCGATGACGACCAGGTGGATCCAGACGGGGCCGGGCGCGGGGGCCAGGGCCAGGGACGCGAAGGGATGCGATGTCATGTCCCGCGCCTGCCCCCGTCCGACGCGATGACGCGTCCGCGCCCACCCGGTACCGCGCGGAAGCCGAAGCGGAGCGCCCGCGGGTTCACGGGGAGGCGGTGTGACGCTCCAGGGCACCGCGCGGTCGCGGCGCCCGGCGGCGCGTCACCTGCCCGTGGACCTGCCGGAGGTCAGGCGGGACGCCTCGATCTCCGCCCAGACGGCCTTGCCGGTCTCGTGCGTACGGGTGCCCCAACGGTCCGAGAGGCGCTCCACGATGTACAGGCCGTGCCCGCCCGGCAGGCCGCGCTGCGGGGACGGGTGGCGGCGGGGCGGCGTCGTCGAGCCGTCGAAGACCTCGATCCGCAGGTGCTCGCCCGCCGTGAGGGCGAGTTCGACGCAACCGCCCGCGTGCAGGGACGCGTTCGTCAGCAGTTCGGACACGAGGAGCAGGACGTCGTCGGCGGTCTCGTTCCCGGCCCAGCCCCAGTCCAGCAGGGCCTGGTGGGTGAAGTCGCGGCCCTTGGCCACGTGGCCCCGGACGCCGGACAGGGCGAGCCTGCGCCGCTGCTCCGCGACGGAGGACCCGGCGCGCGGTGGCCCGCCGGTCTCCGGCCCCGTGGTTTCCACTGTGCTCTCCACCCCACCGTCGACACTGGTTTTCCTGCTGCCGGGAACGTCCGCGGTCCCGTACGCGTGGCGGACCACCTCCTGGCCCCTCCGCCCCGGCCGTCCTGACCGTCGCGGATCGCGCCCCGGCCCCCCGACCGGTGGCGGCGAACGCACCCGCGACATTCTAGGCGACGGCCGCTCTCACGAGGTCGCCATGTGCATTCTGAGCGTGAGCCCGGTGGCGCAGGCGCGGATCTCCACGAGGTCGCACAGCTGATGGATCATCCACAGGCCGCGGCCCCCGTCGGTCGACGTCAGGGAGGGGCGGCGGCGCCCCGCCAGCGGGTCGACCAGCCGGCCGCCGTCGCGGATCTCGGCCACGATCCCGGTGCCACCGACGCGCCACAACCGCAGCGAGCCCGATCCGCCCCCGTGGGCACACGAGTTCGCGGCGGCCTCGCTGACCGCGAGGACCAGGTCGCCGCGCCGGGCCGGGCTCAGGGCCGTGCCGCGGGCCCAGGCGTCGACGTACTCGCGCACCGCGCCCAGCTGCCCGCGGGCGTACTCCAGCCGCGGCCCCGCGCCGCCTTCGGGCTCGGGCAGGGGCGGATCGCAGTCGGCGCGGACCCCCGCGGGGTCCACGTGGACCGGGCCGGCCGGGTCCGCCTCCTCCCCGATCACCGTGGGGTGGGTGCGTCGGGCGTCGGCCACCACCGAGGCCGGCAGACCGAGGGCGTCGTACGGGCACAGGACGGTCGCGGGGCGCCCCGCGAAGGCCGTGTCGATCAGCGCCTCGTGCCGGGTGGCCTCCAGGACCTCGGCCCGCGTGCGACCGGGCCAGATGGGCTCGCCCACGATCCGGGCGGGCCGGCCGACGTGCCGGTCGGCGAAGTCCTGGAGCGCGGCCAGGATCCGGCCGGGATTGCGGCCGAGGACCGTCATGTCCGTCCAGGTGACCTCGTGCTCGTCGACGTCGATGCTGTCGCGCAGCGCCTTCAGCCGGGGCCCGGGAACGGCCACCAGCACCGGCTCGTCGGCGGCGAGGGCGTCGGTCACGAACCCTCCCACCGCCTCCAGGTACTGCGCCTGTCCCTCGTAGAACAGGGCGGGGTGGACGAAGGCCCCGGGGTCGGTGGACGCGGGAAGGTTGATCATGCTGCGACCTCCAGCGCGGCACATTCGTCCGGGAACATCTCCACGACCCTGCGGAGCGAGTACGGCGGGTGGTGCAGCAGCAGCCGCCGCCCCTGTCCGGTGACCGCGGCGGTGGCCCCCACCAGGGCGGCGACCGCCGCCGCGTCGAGGAACGGGACGGCGGCGAGGTCGAGGTGGACGACCTTGCCGGGGATGCGGACCACGACACCGAGGGCCGCGCTCAGGATCGGCCGGGTGTCGAGGTCACAGCTGCCGATCAAGAGCGCGCCGGGACGGTCGGGCAACGGCCGGGCCGTCAGGCTCGGATCCTGCCCCGGTCCGGTGTTCGCGCAGCCCGTCACCGCGTCCGCCCATGCCACGTCGTCGTAGAGCGCCCGCGCGCCGACGGGCGGGACGCAACCGTCGTGCCGGTGGGGTGAGGGCATGCGACTCACGCCTACCCGGAGAGCATTCCGGCGCGCAGCCGGGTCAGGGTCCGCGACAGCAGTCGCGAGACCTGCATCTGCGAGATGCCGAGCTCGGCGCCGATCTCCGCCTGGGTCTTCTCCTGGCCGAAGCGCAGCCGCAGGATCAGTCGGTCGCGCTCGTCCAGCTCCTCCAGCAGGGGGGCGAGGGTGTGGAAGTCCTCGAAGAGCTCCATCGCGGGGTCGACCTCGCCGAGCCGCTCCGCCAGCGGGCGCGTCGCCCGGGCCGTCGTCGAGGGCTCGTCGTTGTCGGCGCTGTCGAGGGAGCCGCTGGTGTAGCCGTTCGCGGCGACGAGCCCGTCGATGACCTCCTCCTCGGTCAGTTCGAGGTGCTCCGCCACCTCCCGGACCGTCGGGGCGCGGCCCAGGACGTCCGTCAGCGCCTCCTGCGCCTTCGCGAGCTCCATGCGCAGTTCCTGGAGCCGGCGCGGTACGTGCACGGCCCAGGTGGTGTCGCGGAAGTAGCGCTTTATCTCACCGGTGATGTACGGCAGGGCGAGCGTGGAGAACTCGACCTCGCGCTCGGGGTCGTAGCGGTCGATGGCCTTGATGAGCCCGATGATCCCCACCTGGATGATGTCGTCCATGTCCAGGCCCCCGCCCTGCACGCGGGCCCGGAACCGGCGCGCGGCGAACTGGACCAGTGAGAGGTTCATCTCGATGAGGGTGTTGCGGGCGTACTGGTACTCGCGGGTGCCCTCCTCCAGGGTGCGCAGGCTCACGAAGAAGAGCCGGGAGAGCTCGCGCGCGTCGGAGGGCGCCATCTCCCGGGCGTTCTTCACCTCGGGCAGTTCCACGTCCCGCGCCGGGGCTCCCGCCGGGCCGGACCCGGCGGGGGCGCACTGCGCGACTGCTGCGTGAACGGGGCTTACGGCGGTGGCCGAGCGCGACATGGTGGGCGCTCCCTCCCGATTGACTGACGACTGTTCGGGCGCTCTTGCCCCCGAAATCGCGTCTCACACGGTCCACCCCGAACTTTTCCGTCGGGCGTGCTCTCGACCGACGGTCTGTCAGCCGGCCTCGTCCGCGCGTCCGGAGGCCGGGGGCCGCGAACGGCCGGTGAACAGGCATACTCCCTTGCGGAGACCGTACAGATGACGATCCGGGGAGGCGGACATGACCGGGGCAAGGGACACGAACGACGAGGGCGTGGTCGGCGGCGTCCACCCGGCCGGCGCCGGATGGGTGGTGTCGGCGCGCGGGGAGCTCGACCAGGACACGCTGGGTCCTCTGGAGGAGGCGCTCGCCTCCGCCGCCGCCCGCCACCCGGTGGTGGTCCTCGACGCGGGCGCCATCACCTTCGGGGACTCCTCGTTCCTGAACCTGCTGCTGCGCCTGCACCACTCGACCACGCTGCGCATCGCCTCCCCGGGCGAACAGTTGAGCAGGCTGTTCGCGTTGACGGGCGCCGATTCCGTGCTCTCCCTGCACCCCAGCGTCGAGGCGGCCGTCGCCGCGTCCTGACGGGCGCCGGCCGGCCCCCGGGCCCGCCCCGCCCCTGTTTCAATTCCTGTTCCTGTCCCGTGCACCGGCACGGTCGTTTTCCAGAATGAGGTCGTCGGGATGGCTGAGCGGACGGGCCCGGAGTCGGCGAGCAGGCCTGCCGCGCTGCTGGGCGAGGACGGGATCGGCGAGTCGGAGCTGCGCCGGTTGCTGGCCGGCCTCACCGCCGTGCGGGACGGGGACTTCCGTACCCGGTTGCCCGATACGGCGGACGGGCTCCTCGGGGAGATCGCGACGGTCTTCAACGGGATGACCGACCAGCTGTCGCTGTTCACGTCCGAGGTCACGCGGGTGGCCCGCGAGGTGGGCACCGAGGGGACGCTCGGTGGTCAGGCGGAGGTCCCGGGCGTCGGCGGGGCCTGGCGGGACCTCACGGATTCGGTCAACTTCATGGCCGGAAACCTCACCGCCCAGGTGCGTTCCATCGCCCAGGTCGCCACCGCCGTGGCCAAGGGCGACCTGTCGCAGAAGATCAACGTCGCCGCCCGCGGGGAGATCCTGGAGCTGAAGGAGACCATCAACACGATGGTCGACCAGCTGTCGGCCTTCGCGGACGAGGTCACGCGGGTGGCCCGCGAGGTGGGTACCGAGGGTCGGCTCGGTGGTCAGGCGGACGTCAAGGGCGTCTCCGGCACCTGGAAGGACCTGACGGAATCGGTCAACGTCATGGCCGACAACCTGACCGCCCAGGTGCGTTCCATCGCCGAGGTCACCACGGCCGTGGCCCAGGGCGACCTGACGCAGAAGATCCGGGTGGACGCGCGCGGGGAGATCCTGGAGCTGAAGGAGACCATCAACACGATGGTCGACCAGCTGTCGGCCTTCGCGGACGAGGTCACGCGCGTGGCCCGCGAGGTGGGCACCGAGGGCAACCTAGGCGGCCAGGCCACGGTCCGGGGCGTTTCCGGCACCTGGAAGGACCTCACCGACAACGTCAACGTGATGGCGTCCAACCTCACCGGCCAGGTGCGTTCCATCGCCCAGGTCGCCACCGCCGTGGCCCGGGGCGACCTCTCGCAGAAGATCGTGGTGGAGGCGGAGGGCGAGGTCGCCGCGCTGGCCGGGGTCATCAACACGATGGTGGACACCCTCTCGGCGTTCGCGGACGAGGTCACGCGGGTGGCCCGCGAGGTGGGCACCGAGGGCCGGCTCGGCGGGCAGGCGCACGTCCCCAACGTGGCGGGGACCTGGAAGGACCTCACCGACAACGTCAACTCCATGGCGAACAACCTCACCGGTCAGGTCCGCAACATCGCCCTCGTCACGACGGCCGTCGCCAACGGCGACCTGTCGAAGAAGATCGACGTGGACGCCCGCGGGGAGATCCTGGAGCTGAAGACCACCATCAACACGATGGTCGACCAGCTGTCCTCCTTCGCCGCCGAGGTCACGCGCGTGGCCCGCGAGGTGGGCAGCGAGGGACGGCTCGGCGGCCAGGCCGAGGTCGAGGGGGTCTCCGGCACCTGGAAGCGGCTGACGGAGAACGTCAACGAGCTGGCCGGCAATCTCACCCGCCAGGTCCGGGCCATCGCCGAGGTCGCCAGCGCCGTCGCCGAGGGCGACCTGACGCGCTCGATCACCGTCGACGCCTCCGGCGAGGTCGCCGAACTCAAGGACAACATCAACTCGATGGTCGGCTCGCTGCGCGAGTCCACCCGCGCCAACCAGGAACAGGACTGGCTCAAGACCAACCTCGCCCGGGTCTCGGACCTCATGCAGGGCCACCGCGACCTCGCCGTCGTCGCCGAGCTCGTGATGGACGAGCTGACCCCACTCGTCGCCGCCCAGTACGGAGCCTTCTACCTCGCCGAGGACGGCCCCCACGGCACCGAACTCACCCTCGTCGGCTCCTACGGCCGCCCCGCCGGCACCGGCGAGCGCACCCGCTTCGCGCTGGGCGAGTCCCTCGTCGGACAGGCCGCCCGCAGCCACCGGATCATCGCCACGGACCAGGTGCCCGCCGCCTACGTGATCTCCTCGGGCCTCGGCCACACCACCCCCGGCAGCCTGATCATCCTGCCCATCGTGGTGGAAGACCAGGTGCTCGGCGTGATCGAGCTCGCCTCCTTCAGCGCCTTCACCCCCGTGCACCGCGACTTCCTCGGCCAGTTGATGGAGACCATCGGCGTCAACGTCAACACGATCGTCGCCAACGCTCGGACGGACGAACTCCTGGGCGAGTCCCAGCGCCTCACCGGCGAACTCCAGGCCCGCTCGGCGGAACTCCAGGTCCAGCAGGAGGAACTCCAGCGCTCCAACGCCGAACTGGAGGAGAAGGCCGCCCTCCTCGCCAGCCAGAACCACGACATCGAGGCCAAGAACCTGGAGATCGAACAGGCCCGGCAGGAACTGGAGGACCGCGCCCAGCAACTGTCGCTGGCCTCCAAGTACAAGTCCGAGTTCCTGGCGAACATGAGCCACGAGCTGCGGACACCGCTCAACAGCCTGCTGATCCTGGCCCAACTGCTCGCCCAGAACCCGACCCGCAACCTCTCCCCGAAGCAGGTCGAGTACGCGGGCATCATCCACTCGGCCGGCTCCGACCTCCTCCAGCTGATCAACGACATCCTCGACCTCTCCAAGGTCGAGGCCGGGAAGATGGACATCAATCCCGAACGGGTCCACCTGCCCCAGCTGCTGGAACACGTCGACGCCACCTTCCGGCCGATGACCACCCAAAAGAGCCTCGACTTCACCGTCACCACCGCCCCCGACGCCCCGGCCGACCTGCTCACCGACGACGCGCGACTGCGCCAGATCCTGCGCAACCTCCTCTCCAACGCCGTCAAGTTCACCGAACGCGGCGGAGTCGAGCTGCGCATCGAACCGGCCACGGCACCCGAGGTCCCCGCCGGCCTGCCCGGCCGCGGCCCCGTGGTGGCCTTCCGGGTCCGCGACACCGGCATCGGCATCCCCGAGCAGCACCTGGAGTCCGTCTTCGGCGCCTTCCAACAGGCCGACGGCACCACCAGCCGCAAGTACGGAGGCACCGGCCTCGGGCTCTCCATCAGCCGTGAGATCGCCCAGCTCCTCGGCGGCGCCGTCACCGCGGAGAGCACCCCGGGGCAGGGCAGCACCTTCACCCTCTACCTGCCGGTCAGCCGGGCCGACTACGAGGCCTCGCCCCTGCCCGACCCGTCGGCGCCGGCCGCCCACGACGGCTCCGCGTCCGGCTCCGAGCCGGGTCGCGCGGGCCTCCTCCTCCCGCCGCAACGCCAGACCCGGCGCCTCCTGGTGATCGAGGAGCGCCCCAACGGGCTGCTGTCCCTCGTGGCCGAGAGCGCCGACCGGGACATCGCCCCCGGCCACCGCTCGGTGGGGGACCACGGGGGCATCCAGGTGGTCAACGCGACGAGTTCGCGGGAGGCCGCCGCGGCCCTGGCATCCGACTCGTTCCACTGCGTCGTCCTCGAACTCGACATGCCCGACGGCGAGGCCCTGCGCTTCCTCGACGCCCTCGACGGAGACCCGGCCCTGTCCGCCCTGCCGGTCCTCGCGCACAACAACCCCCGCCTGAAGACGGGCCAGGACAGGGCGCTGCGGGAGCGGAGCGCCTCCCGCCACCTGGAACTCCTGTCGAGCCTGGACGAGCTGCGCGAACGGATCGTCCTGCACCTGTCCGCCGACCAGCCGGGGGACGTGCTCCCCCTCGGGAACGGCGCGGAGCGCCAACAGACCGCCCACGTGCTCGACGACGACCTGGCCGGCCGGACCGTCCTCGTCGTCGACGACGACGCGCGCAACCTCTACGCCCTCAGCGGCGTCCTCGAACTCCACGGCGTCCGCGTCCTGCACGCCGAGGACGGGCGCAAGGGCATCGACACGCTCCTGCGCAACACGGGCGTCGACCTGATCCTCATGGACGTGATGATGCCGGAACTGGACGGCTACGCGGCCACCGCCGAGATCCGCCGGATGCCCTCCTACGCGGGCCTGCCCATCATCGCGGTCACCGCCAAGGCGATGCCCGGCGACCGCGAGAAGAGCCTCGCCGCCGGGGCCAGCGACTACGTGACCAAGCCCGTGGACACCGACGACCTCATCGCCCGCGTCCGGCACTGGCTGACACGATGACGCCCGCCGCCCCGCCCGCCCCGGGAGCCCCCGGGGCGCCCGTGACATCGGCGGACGCACGACCCGCACGCGTACGCCCCGTACGGCCCGGCCCCGCGGACCCGGACCGCCCCAGCAAGGAGTCGGCAGCACGGTGAGCACCCCCGACACACAGCGCTACGACGACCGGCCGCCCGCGGGAGCCGCGGTCGCGGGGCCCGCGCGGGGCGCCGTACCGCACCAGGCCCCCTCGCCCCTGGGGCGGCTGGTGGCCACCGTCGAACGGTTGCGCCGCGAGGTGCGGGAGGCGCACGCGGCGGCCGACGGGAGGGCCCTGATCGAGCTCGCCAAGGGCATCCTGATCGGGCAGATCGGCTGCACCCCGGCCGCCGCGGCGCACCAACTCGACGAGCTGTGCCGCGAGAGCGGGCTGTCCCCGCTCGAACTCGCCGCCGACATCGTCAACCAGGCCGCCCGCGACCACGTCAGCGAGGTCGCCGCCGAGTTCGTCGAACGCACCGCCGGCGCGGCCCCCACCGGCACCGGCGCCCGCCCCGACACCAGCGGGTCCGCCGGCCCGGACGCGGAGCCCGCCACCGTCGCCGTGCGGCTGCGCACCGCCGAGAGCGGCGTGCTGGCCGCCGCCGACGACACGCAGGCGGTGGCCGAGTCCCTCCTGACCAACGCCCTGGCACCGCTCGGCGCCGTCGCCGTCGCCGTGTGGACCGCGGCCTCGGACGGTTCCCTGGCCCTCGCGGGCCACGCGGGCTTCCCGCCCGGGGAGGCCGCCCGCTGGCGCCACGTACCGCCGGGCGTCTCGACCGTCGCCGGTCTGGCCCTGCGCGAACGGCGCCTGGTCGACCTCGCCCGCCTCGAACCGGGCGGACCCCCCTCCATCGGCCGTCTCCACTGGCCCGAGGGCGGCCGCGTGGCCGTACCGGCCGGGACCGGTGGACGGATACACGGCGTCCTGGAGATCTGCTGGCCCGGGCCCCTGGCACCCCAGCCCCCGCGGATCGAACGTCAGATCGAGGCCCTCGCGGAACTCTGCGCCCGCACCATGGACACCTCGCCCCCGCGCGACCACGCCGCCGCCGAAGCCGTGCTCCCCGACGTGGCGGAGCTGATCGACCTCGCCGAAGGGCTGCACGACCCCGCCGTCGTCCTCACCCCGGTGATCGACGCCGAGGGACGCCTGGGCGACTTCCGCATCCGGCACGCCGGCAGCCGCTTCGTCGACCCCGCCGGCCGGCCGCGCGGCGACCTCAACGGCGCCCTGCTGCTGGAGGCCTACCCGATGGCCGCCGGCGAGAGCGGACTGTTCGACATCATCGAGCGCGTGCACGCCACCGGCGAACCCTTCCGGGCCCGACGCATGAGCCTGACCGCGCTCGTCGACCAGATCCCCCTCACCTCCGTCGCGGACATCAGCGTCAGCCGACACGGCGCGGCCGTCCTGCTGATCTGGCGCGTCGAGGACGAGACGGCGCGACTGGCCGACCTCCTCCAGCACGCCCAGCGCCTCGGCCGGATCGGCGGCTTCGAGGAGAACCTCCTCACCGACGAGGTCACCTGGAACGCCCAGCTGTACGCCCTGCACGGACTGCCCGCCACGGCGCCCCCCGTCCGACTGCGCGAGCTGCCCGACTACGCCCACCCCGACGACTCCGCGGCCCTGGGCCGGTTCCTGCGCGCGGTGCTGGGCTACCGCCGCCCGGCCTCCGTCGACCTGCGGCTGCGCCGGGCCGACGGGATCACCCGCCACATCCGCGTCGTCGCCGAACCCGTCCTCGACGCCGACGGGCGCCTGCACGCCGTACGGGGCGCCTACCAGGACGTCTCCGCCCAACACTGGACCGAGGTGGCCCTCGCCGCGACCCGGGACCAACTCGCCCACACCGCCGCCGAGTCCGCCGAACGCAACCGGCTCGCCCTGCAGCTCCAGCACGCCATCATGCCCCCGACCCCGCAGGCCATCGAGGCCCCGGGCCTGCGGGTCGCCGTCCGCTACCGCCCCGCCGAGACCGAGTCGCTCGTCGGCGGCGACTGGTACGACACCGTCGTACTGCCCTCGGGGCTCGTCATGCTCTCCGTGGGGGACGTGGCCGGCCACGGCATCGAGGCCGCCACCGGCATGGTCGTCCTGCGCAACGCCCTGCGCGGCCTCGCCGTCACCGGAGCGGGGCCCGCCCAGCTGCTGTCCTGGCTCAACACCGTCACCCACCACCTGGCCAAACACGTCACGGCCACCGCCGTCTGCGGGATCTTCGACCCCCGCACACGGGTGATGCGCTGGGCCCGCGCCGGCCACCTGCCGCCCGTACTCGTGCGCGGCGACGACGCCGAGGCCTTCCCCCTCATCGAGGGCCTGCTCCTCGGGGCGCTCCCCGACGTGACCTACGCCGAGCGGGAAGTGCGCCTCGAACCGGACGACACCCTCCTGATGTACACGGACGGGCTGGTCGAGCGCCGGGACTCCTCGGTGCAGGACTCGCTCGGCCACCTCGTACAGGCGGCCGCCTCCTGCGCCGGAGACCTCGACCGCCGGCTCGACCGGCTCCTCGTCGAGAGCCGCTCCGACACGGACGACGACACCTGCGTGATCGGCATCCAGGTCGGCTGACGGCACGCCCCGCGCGGCGTCAGCCGACCCGGACGCCGCGCGGTCGGCCCGAGCGCAGCCGGGCCCCGTCGATCTCGGCCCACACCACCTTGCCGTGCGCGTGGGTCTCGCAGCCCCAGCGGTCGGCGAGCCTGCGCACTATCCACAGGCCGTGCCCGCCCGGGGCGCCGGGGCGGGCCGCGGGCGGCGCCTTCGGCAGGTCGCCGCCGCCGTCGTACACCTCGACGCGGAACGCGTCCCCGCCGCGGAGCGCCAGCTCGTGACAGCCACCGGCGTGCAGATTGGCGTTCGTGACGAGCTCGGACACCACCAGGAGCGCGTCCTCCGCGGTGTCGAGACCGTCCCAGCCCCAGTCCCTGAGCGCCTCACGGGCGAACTCGCGACCCCGCGCGACCGGCCGGCCCGCGCCGCGCAGGCCGAGCCGGCGGCGCTGGCGCACGGCAGGTGCGCGGGCACCCGATGTGGGCCCGCCGGTGTCCGCTCCCATGGTGCGCACGTGCTCTCACCCCGTCCTCGGCTTCGTGGTCTCGTGTCGTCCCGTGGCGCCCTTGTACCCGCCCAGCCCGAACGGACACCCCGGGACCGGCGACGTTCGCCGAGAGCCGCGGTGTGTGCGCGACCCCCGCGGGGGAAGACGGGCCCGTGACGGAGCCGACCACGAAGCGGAGGTCCGCCATGAACGCAGCGAAGGTCGCCTACAAACCGGTCGGCACGGCCCTCGGGGCCGGGGCCGGCCTGTTGGCCGGTGCGCTGTTCACACGGGTGTGGAAGCTCGCCGGCCACCAGGACGACGCCCCGAACGCCACCGACGAGGATCGCCGGTGGCGCGAGATCCTCATCGCGGCCGCCGTTCAGGGAGCCGTCTTCGCCCTGGTCAAGGCGGCCGTGGAACGGTCCGGCGCGGTCGCCGTCCGCCGCCTGTCGGGAACCTGGCCCGGCTGAGCGACCTCCGCTCCGCGGCCGATCGGCATCCCTCCCGGACCGGCCGTCCGGGAGGACCTCAGCGGCGGCCCGCCGGCGCCCCACGACGCCGCGGCCGCACCGGTCGCCGCAGCCGGCCGCCCCGCTCGCGCCGGGTGCGCGCGTGCCGGTCCAGCTCCTCCACGAGCCGCTCGGACCGCTTCTCCACCCCCAGCTCGTCCAGCACCCGGTCCACCTCCGCGAGCAGGGCGCCGTAGAGCTGCCATTCCCCCGGGTGCGCCCGCGCCCGCTCCGCCAGCAGCCGCGCGGCCCGCTCCCGGCAGGTCCGGGCCGCCTCCAGCTCCCGCGCCAGCGCGGTCTCCGCCTCCTGCGCGCTCGAACTGATCTGGGCGGTGATCAACACCGCGAAGCTCTCGACGGCGACCGCCGTGTGCCCGAACAGCTCCCGCAGCGCCCCGGCCGCCTCGTCCGGAAACAGGGATCCGTCGCCGCGCGCCCGGGCCAGGTCCGTCAGCGTGCGGCAGGACATCCGCAGCACCACGGCGCAGATCTCCAGCGTGTCCAGGCCCGTACGCAGCACCAGCCGGAACAGCAGCCCCTCCTTCACGCGGGGGTTGAGGCGCAGGCTGTCCTCGGCCCGCCGCAGCGCCGCGTCCACCTCGGTGATGTCGCCGTCCAGGCGTCGTGCCTCGTGCAGCCGGGCCGTCGCCCTCTCGACCGGAGTGTGCTCGGCCAGTTCGTCGCCGAGGTGGACGAGCAGGTCGCGCATCCGCCGCGACAGCGAGGCGATCGCCTCGTTCGCGGGCGCCACCCACACCGGCGGCGCGAGGAAGAGGTTGAACAGGAGCCCCACCACGGCCCCGATCAACGTCTCCAGCACCCGGTCCCAGGCGGTCGCCGCCACCCGTGTCACCCCGAGCACCAGCATCGCGCTGATCGCGACCTCGGGCACGAACTCGTCGACCCGTACGAGGTGGCCGACGATCAGCGAGGTCAGGATGACCAGCCCGAGGCTCCACCAGGTCAGGCCGACGAGGGTGCTGAACCCGATGGCGACCAGGACGCCCGCGACGACGGAGTTCACCCGTCTGATCCCGGTGGTCAGCGTGGTGTACAGCGTCACCTGCACCACGAGCAGCGCGGTCAGCGGCGCCGTCAGGGGCGCGGGCTCGCTGCTCAGCCACAGCGCGACGACGTAGGACACGACGGCCGCCGCCGTCGAGCGGATCGTCTGGAGGACGATCGGCTCCCGACGACGGCCTATCAGGGAACGTACGGGGACGATGACGTGCTGCATGTGTGCCCGCCTTCCCAGAAATCACTTTGGCACCACACGTCACATGCGCCACGAGCTGCCGCGCCGGCCGTTAGCCCGGGGCCACCCCGGGTACCCGCGCGACAGGCCGGCGCCGGGCCGGTCGTCGACCCCACGGGAAGGGAGCCGTGCCATGGCACACGGAGGCGATGTCATCGCCGAACTGACCGCACAGCACCGCGAACTGGACGAGATGTTCGACATCATCGAGCGCGCGCCCGCGCCGGTCGAACGGCAGACCACCGCCGCGCGGCTGACCGCCGGCCTCGCCCGGCACGCGACGGCCGAGGCGGAGCACCTCCACCCGGCCGTCCGCGACCACCTGCCCGACGGCGGCCTCGTCGCGGACCAGGAACTCGCCGCGCACGCCCGGATCGCGCGGATCCTCGGCGACCTCGAAGGGCTCGACGCCGGCCGGCCCGACTTCGACCGGCTCATCGTGGTACTGAAGGCCGAGGTCACCGCGCACGTGTGGGCCGAGGAGGAGAACCTCTTCCCGCGGCTGCGGCGCGCACTGTGCCCCGACCGGCTGCGCACGCTCGGCGAGGAGGTCCGACGGACGCAGGCGGCCGGCCCGCACGCTCACCCGGTGCGGTCCTGAGCGGTTCGACCCGCACCGCCGCGTAGGCTCGCGCGATGACGGACAACGAGATCCAACTCAAGGCGATCGCCGCGCTCACGGCCCTGCGCTCCGGTGCCGACAGCGAATTCGTCTCGAACCTGTTGGGAGAGGTGGTCCCCAGCGAGTTCGTCGTCCCGGTCGGCGCCGGCGTGGAGGAGACGGGCCTGGCGGTGCTGCGACAGGTCTCGCAACCCCTCAACGCCCTGGTGAACGGGTTCATCCTCGCCTTCGACGTGGTCGCCACCGCCCTGGACGGCGCCGGAGTCGACACCGACACCGAGGAGCTGCTCCAGGCCCTCGCCCTCAGCCTGGCCGCGGAGGACACCGACTGACCCCGCGCTCCGCCCGCACCCGCACCCCGGCAGTGGGTGCGGGGTGCGCGGAGCGGGAACGGCGGGGCCAACCGGGGGAATTCGGGCGTGTCCACCCCCGTCGCGCCCGATTCGCGCGGATAGTCGCTGAGGGCGTCGAAGGCGCCCGACGCACGTCGATTCGCTGAAGCGAGGGCTCGCACATGAAGAAAGCACTGCTCGTGATGGCCGTCGGAGCGGCCCTGGCGGTCGGCCCGATGGCCGCCGCCCCCGGTTGGACCGCCGAGCGGCAGGCGACGCCGTCGGCGACGCCCGCCGCGCCGAAGGCCGCCCACCCGGTGGGAGAGGTCACCTCCAACGCCCCCCTCCACGTCCGCCAGAAGCCCACGGTGTACTCCAAGGTCGTCAAGACGCTGCGACCGCACCAGCGCGTACGGCTCAACTGCCAGAAGCGGGGCGGCTGGGTGGACGGCAACCCCGTCTGGTACCGCCTCCAGGGCGTCAACGGCTGGGTGTCGGCCCGCTACGTACACAACCTCCAGTCCGTGCGCCCCTGTTGATGACGCGCTGACGCGGGGCGCGGGGCTCCCGGTCACCGGACCGGTCATCGGACCCGGTGAGCGGGAGCCCCGCGGCCGTCACCGGCGCGGGAGCCGGATCAGGACACGAGGGGAGCGACGTCCGTCACCTCGGTCAGCCTCACCGTGCACAGGCCGCCCCGCTCGCTGCGGACGTCCGTCACCTTGAGCTGCGTGCCCGGCGCGAGGATGTACTCCTCCTCCCCGGTGAACGCCGAGAAGTTGCGGATCCCCACGGCCCGGGCCGGTGTCACCTCGAAGAGCGTCCGCTTGCCGCGGCTGCCCAGGAAGGACCGGGCCACGTTCGGCTCGGAGGTGCACGAGGAGACCCCCCACCAGGTCACCGTCCGCCCCACCGGGTACTGCGCGCGCAGGTCCAGCGACACGCCGCGCCACAGCGACCGGTCGTGGTTCGGCAGCCCCGAGACGGCCGAGAACAGCAGCCGCAGGTAGGGCAGGTACGGCGTGACCCGGCCGCGGTCGGGGGAGCGCAGGACGGCGTTGATCTCGCGGTAGAAGGCGGACTCGCACGTGTACAGGTAGAGGGCGGAGATCGCGTCGGCGGACAGGCCGGCGGCCGACTCGTCCGCCCGCCGCTTGCCGAAGTCGAGCGACCGGTCGATGTGCCCCGAGAGCCCCGCCAGCGTCTCGGCCACGGGCGCGACGGCCTCCCGGAAGTCCAGGAGCGGGGTGTCGAACACACCGGTGATCGCGGGGAGGACCAGGCCCTCGTCCTTCACGCTGGTGAGGCGTTCCAGGTACATCTGGTGCAGGTTCATGGTCGACTCGATGAAGGCGCCCATGCGCGCCGCGACGGCGCCGTCCGAACCGCCGTCGCCGGCCGTCCCCTCGTCCCAGCCCTTGCTCGGCAGCCAGTCGACCCCGTCGGCGCCCAGCGAGGCGAGGGCCTCGTTCACCATGCCGAAGTGCTCGCCCTCGCAGAACAGGTCGCCCTGCGCGGCCGGGTTCGCGTGGTCGATGTGCCGGACCTCGACGTCCGGGTACTTCTCCTGGAGCCGCAGGACGATTCGCTTCAGGCTGCGGGCGTGCGCCCCCCACCAGGCGAACACGACCCCGCGGTCCTCCTCGTCGGCGTCCTGCTTGGCCTTGAGGATCTCCTCGACGATCCGCTCGGCGACCGGCCGCCAGAACGCCGTGTGCCGGTCCGCGCCCATCGCCCCGTCACCGCTCGCGGTGAGCGAGGCGTTCAGCAGCAACACGCCCTGCGTCAGCATCGCCTGGAACCACTCCGGCGGCTGGACGGTGTCCCGCTCCTTCAACAGCGCACGCACGTCCGCGATGGGCGTCTTCTTGGCGATGCCGTACTTCCACATCGCCGCCGCCTTGATGATGCAGCGGATGCTGACCACCCGGCCGAACTGGCTGTCCTTCCAGTCGTTGAACGTGTTGTCGAACATGGCGATGCCCGTCGCGCTCTCCGGGCGCGGGTACGGGTTCTGCCCGAAGACGACGACCTTCCACTTGTGCGGCGGATGGGGCTTGAGCGCCTGGAACGTCAGCTCGCGCACCGGTACCACCTCGGGGCTGCGCCCCTTGCCGATGAACCGGGCGGCCTCCGGCTGCGCCTCGATGACGGGCGCCAGGAGGGGCAGCCAGGGCTCGCCGCCGCCGTCGAAGAGCGGCGCGAGCCCCAGCGGATCGTTCGCGTCGGTCGGGTTGGTCACGGCGTTCGCCTCGGTGGGGTCGGTGGGGTCGGTCGGGTTGGTCACGTCGGTCACGGGGGAGGGGCCTTCGTTCGTCGCGGCGGCGGTGGGGTGGACAGGGGGGTGCGCGTGCGGCGGGGCGGACGCCGCGGCCGGCGGCGGCACGATGCGGACCCGCTGCTCGACCGGCGCGTCCTCGATGCCGCCCAACTGCGCGGTGATCGTGGCCCGCAGCTCGTCGTCGTCCTCGAACCAGTGGTCGTGGAAGAGCGTGTAGCCGGTCCACATCAGGTTGGCGCAGACCCGGGCCGGCACCCGCCCCGTCTGCGCGCCCATCCCGACCAACGCCACCGACCGGATGCTGCCCGGCGCCTTCCGGTTCTGCCGGTGGACGGCCTGGAACGCGGCGGCGCACGCCAGGGCCACGTTCAGCGTGGCACTCACGTTCTGCGAGGACCCCACCATCGTCGGCGTCGATATCAGGAACCGGGGCACGGCCGCCCCCGAGGGGACGCAGACCGCGCTGCCCACCGGGAGGGCGCCGGAGAACCGGTCGCGGATCGCCCGCCGCACGCGCAGCTGGATCCCGGATCCGAGGTAGCGCTTGATGACGGCGTCGACGCCACCGTCCATCCGCCCCTGGGAGTTGGTCGGGGTGACCCAGGCGTCGACGTCCTCGTCGAGGATCGAACCCTTGCGGATCTCGATGCCGGGGGTGTCGGCGAACGCCGCCCGCCACGCCTCCACCACACGCTCGTTGACGTCTGTCAGCACCACCCTGAGCGCAGGCTGAATACCGCTCTCGGTCATCGTCCACTCCTTGTCGGAAAACGCCCTTGGCAACACCCCGAACCTAGCCCCCACCACTGACAACACGACTTCGGTGAAGCGTCGGTGACCTCGCGTCACGATTCCGGAACGAGGTCCGGAAGCCGGTGGGGGCCGGCCCCGGGAGGCCGTCGTGCGCGCTCGCGGGCGCACGACGGACCGGCCGCCCGCCCCCGGTGGGGCGGACGGCCGGCGCCGTCTCGGAGCGGGTCTCGAAGGGACCTCGCGGGCGGTGCTACCTCGGCTCGTGGGCGGCCGTGCGGCAGGCGCCGTTGGCGGCGCCGCCGGGGACGCCCGCCTCGGTCATGCCGCTCACGCAGCCCTGTAGATCGCCGCTCACGCCGAGCCGGCAGGCGGCCGTCACCGCGTCGGTGTCGGCGGCGCCCGCCTGGCCCGCCAGCCGGGTGCACGCGGGGATGTCCGCCCGGGCGGCGGGGGCGGCGAGCGCGGCGCCGCCGAGGGTGAGGGTCAGGCCGGCGAGGACACCGGCGAAACGGGTCGACCTGCGCATGGGAGCACCTGCTTTCCGGGACTTCCGCTTTCCGGGACTTCGCTCACGCGACCTCGCGCCGGCCCGCTCCGAAGCCACCCGCGGGCCACGCGCCCCTCCCGCTGTCTTAACCGTACGACCGGGCCCACCCCACCACGAGCCGGAATGGGACCCGGAGGTTTCCGGTCCGGCCGGCCGGGCACGCGCCGGGCGTGAAAGGGATGGTGGGAGTGGTGGGGGCGGTGGGGGTCGACGTACGAGGAGGACGATCATGGAAGACCAAGGCGGCGCCGGAGGCGCCCCCCTGCACGGCCACGACGACGAGCGACGGCGGCGGGCGCCGCACGTCGCACGGCGCTCCGAGGCCGACCCGGCCGACGCGGCCCGGCCCGAGGGCCTCGGGCCCGTGCGGGCCCGGGACACGGACGAGGCGAGTCGGCTGGACCGCCCCGACGACGCCGGCGCCGGTCCCGGTTCCGGTCCCGCGTCCGAGCGGCGCGGGCGCGGGACCGCACATCGGCAGAAGGGTGCGGGCGCGTAGGGGCGCTGCTCTATGATCACGGGCGGAACGGGGTCGTAGCGCAGTGGTCGTCGCGCCCTCACCGCATGTGGGAGGACGCCGGTTCGAATCCGGTCGGTCCCGTTCCGTCCGTCTTTCATCCTTCGTTGCGGCAGGGTCGCGAATTCTCGCCGACCCTGCCGTTTCGGCGCGATGGGTGCCCCTCGCGTATTTCGCGCCGAATGCCGGGAGGTCGCGAGGAATTCGGCCGGGGAAATCCGTGGGCCGCGGGCGTGCATGGGGGAGGGGGTCGGGGGCATACGGCTCCCTGGAGGTTGATAAACATGGTTCCCCTGCTTCTGGTGCTTCTGCTCGCCGTGCTTCTTTTCGGCGCGGGTTTCGCGATCAAGATCCTGTGGTGGATCGCTCTGGCGGTCCTGGTGCTCTGGCTCGTCGGATTCGTCGCCCGTCCCAAGGGGAGCAGCGGGCGGTGGTACCGCTGGTAGTCGGAAGAACGTCCCTCGGGACGTCCTTCGGGACGGGTGAAAGCGTCCGGCGTCCGACGCCGCGGGGGTGATCCCGTCTTCCGATCCCGGTCCGGGGGCCGCGCCGACGCGGCCCCCGGGCCTCGGCGCGTCAGGGGTCGTCGTGCGGGCTCAGTTCGCCCGGGTGTAGTGCACCGCGCCCGTCCAGATGCGTTCGAGCCTTACGCGGGTGCCGGGTTGGGGGGCGTGCCAGATCTTGTCGTGGCCGGCGTAGATGCCGACGTGGCCCATGGTCCGCCCGCTGGGGAAGAAGACCAGGTCGCCGGGGGCGCGCCGGTCGCGCGGGATGCGGCGGGTGTTCTCGTACTGCGCCTCCGCCGTACGGGGCAGGGTCCGGCCCGCCTCGCGGAAGGCGTAGAGGGTGAGGCCCGAGCAGTCGAATTCCCTGGGCCCGGTGGCGCCGTAGACGTAGGGGGCGCCCTTCTTGGAAGCGGCGACCGCGACGGCCTTTATGCCGTAGGAGGAGGCGGCCTGGGCGGGGTTGGCCGGGACGAAGAGGGCGGCGATGGAAATGACCAGGACCAGTGCCGGAGAGCGATGGCTCTCCCGGCGTTTATTCCTGTTCGGCAATCGTGATACCTCCGCATTCAGATTCAGGAACAAGACCGTGATGGTGACTGTTCTGTTCTCGGTGACTGCGTATCGGCTGCCGATAAGCGCCTAATTTGCCCGAAGTGTTCGCGATCGAGAGGGTCGGACACGGCGCGGAAATGTCTCGGTTGGGCAAAACAACCCGAGATGATATGCCTAATCCGGGACGGGCCGCGTGCGCCGGCTACAGGCCGTGGCACCCCGCGCGGCGCCTCGTCAGGATCCCGTCGGGGTCGTGGTGGGCACCGATCTCGCGCAGCCGCGGCAGGTTGCCGCCGTGGTAGGCGGTCGCGGCGTCGGCAAGCGCCGGGTCGGTGTAGTTCGGGTAGGCGTGGCCGTTGCCGTACGGGGCCAGCGCCGCGTGCAGGAGGTCGACCGTGCGCGCGCTCGCCCCCGCCGACCGCTCCGGCCCGGCGGGGTCCCACTCGCTGCGGCACTGTGCCAGGAAGGCCGCCCGCCGGTGCCAGAACGCCGTCTCGCGCGGCTGCGGGTCACGGGCCCGGCCGCCCCACGGCGTGAGGGCCACGGCGCCCCCCACCTCGCGGGGGGCGCCGTCCAGCACGTCGAGCACCGCGGCCGCGCCGACCTCGTCGAGGGCCCCGTCCAGGTAGTGCGACCGCGTCGCCGAGGCCCACCGGGGCGCGGTTCCCGGTCCGTCCTCCATCCCCGCGAACCAGCGCACCGTCCCGACGAACGACAGGCGGCGCACCTCCCGTCGGGCCCCCGGACCCACCTCGCGCAGCAGCGCCGCCAGCCGACCCTCCACGTCCACTTCCGGGCCGATCCCCACCCCCCGCACCCGTGCGAACGCGCCCCCGCCGGGCTCCGTGCCGAGCACCAACTGGGACCACAGCTCCGCGGGCGCCCCCGACGCCCACTCCTGCCACGCGCCCGGCACCCGCCGCGTCGCCGAGGACTCCCAGCGCAGGGTGAACACCGTGCACGGCGCCGTCGCCCAGGCACGACACAGCAGCGAGGTGACGACACCGGGAACCGCGTGCCCGCCACCGCGCACCGCCCACCACAGGTCCGGCTCGCGGTCGGGGCCGCACTCCACGACCCGCCCGTCGGCGAGCACCACCCGGGCCCCGACCACCGCGTCGCAGGTCAACCCCCGGGCGCGGCTGAAGGCCCCGTGACCGCCGCCCAGGGCCAGGCCGGAGAAGCCCACACCGGGACACGTCCCGCCGGCCACGGCCACCCCCGACCGGGCGAGGCGCCCGTAGACCTCCCCCTGGCGGGTTCCCGCGCCCACCCGCCACAGCCCCTCCTCGGGCCGCACGCCCGCCAGCCGCGACACGTCGATCACCAACGGTCCGCGGCTGGAGCACCCGCCGAAGCAGTGCCCCCCGCTGCGCACGCCGACCCCCACGCCCCGGGACCGCGCGAACTCCAGGCAGCGGGCCACGTCCGCCTCCCGCGCGCAATGGGCGATCGCCTCCGGTCGGGACCCGTCCGCGAACCGGGCGTTGTACGGGAGTCGCGACCGCTCGTGGTCGGCGGTTCCGGGGAGCGACAGGCGCCCCGCCAGGGCGCGTTGCAGCGGGCCCCAGTCGTCGCCCGCCTCCCGTCCGTCCCGCGGGCGACCGGCCGCCCCGGAGGATCCGCTCATGACACCGTCCTCAACCGTCCCCGGCCGCCGCTCTCGCACTCCCGTTCCCTTCCCCCGGGACCGGGCCCCCACCCCGACCGCGCCGTTCGGATCACGTCGGGCCCGTGGCCCGCCGCATCCCTTCCGCCGCATCCCTTCCGCCGCATCCCTTCCGTCGCATGCCGTCCGCCGTCCGCCGTCCGCCGTCCGCCGTCCGCCGTCCGGCGTCCGGCGAACGCGCCCGCCACCCGCACCCGGCCGCCTACGCTGGTACCGCGCCGCTCCCGCGTGCCGCGCCCGCCGCCCCGGAGGACGTCCACCGCCATGCACCAGCCGCCGCCGCGGCCCCGCCCGTCGGGCGCGGGCGAGCACAGCTTCACCACCACCGAAGTGGACGTCGCCCGCGACTGGTTGAGGGCGGCCTACGGGACGAGCCTGCGCATGCGGGCCCCCGCGCCCCACACCCCCTTCCGGTACGCGCGCGACAGCGCCGGCCCCGTCGCGCTCAGCACCCTGGACCTGCCCACGGAGTACTCCTACGCCACGGACCCCCTCGGCGCCGTGGCCGTCACCCACGTCGTCGGAGGCCGCATGGTCCGCGAGTGCCCGGACGACGTCACCGAGGCCGGATCCGGAGACGTCCTCGCGATCTCACAACCCCACCTCCCCTACGCGGGCCGGGTGTACCGCGCCGAACTGCGCGCCGTGACCCTCCCGGTGGCCCTGGTGGAGGAACACGCGGGCCGTCCGGTCGGGCACCGCGGTCGCCCGCTGCGCTTCACCCGCTTCACCCCCGTCTCGCGGGCCATGGCCGAGCACTGGAAGAGGACCGTCGCCTACGTCGGCGAGAGCGTCCTGCCCCTGCCACCGGGTGGCGCCCCGCTCGTCGTCGACGCCGCCGCCCGGCTGCTCGCCGCCACCGTCCTGGCGGTCTTCCCCACCGACGCCCGCCCCGACCCCGTGCTCGCGGACACCCGGGACGCCACCCCCGAGACCGTCCGGCGGGCCGTCGCCTTCATCGAGTCGCGACCGGCCTCGGAGATCGGTCCCGCCGAGATGGCGGCCGCCGCCGGCGTCACCCCGCGCGCCCTCCAGTACGCCTTCCGGCGGCACCTCGGCACGACGCCGACCGCGTACCTGCGCCGCGTACGACTGGCCCTGGCCCATGCCGACCTGGTGGCGGCGGACCCCTCGCGGGACACGGTCACGCGGATCGCCGCCCGGTGGGGCTTCCACCACCAGGGGCGCTTCTCCGCCGCCTACCGCCAGGCGTACGGGACCCTGCCGCGCAGCACGCTCGCCGCCTCCCGCTGAGTCAGCACGCGGGACGGCCCGCCCCGTCGCCGGCCCCGTCGGTCGGCCCGGTTCCGGGGCGCAGGACGACGAGGTGCTCCCCGTGCGGGGCGACGTCGAGTCCCGCTTCGCGCAGGATCACGGCGAGGGCCGTCCGCAGCGCCCTGTGCAGCCCCGTCAGGGAGGTGAAGCGGGAGAGGTCCTCCTCGTGGCCGTGGACCTGGACGGTCGGCCGCAGCACCTCGCGGGCGGCCCAGCCCACCACCACCCCCTCGGGCGCCCTCCAGACCCGTAGGCCGTCGCCCTCCAGCGGTGACGTGTCGAAGCCCGCGCGGCGCAGGGCGTCCACGACCCGCTCGTGGTCGTCGACGGGTCGGTCCTCGGGGGGTCCGGCGTCCGCCGGGACCTGTGTGGGGGGCATGGGCCCACTCCAGCGGGCCGCGTGCGGGGGCGAAAGCCGCTGCGCGAAGGCGTCGGGGCGCCGACGGCCGGAAAACGAAGCGGACCCGCGATCGGCCCGTGTGAGAGCGGTGGGCCTGGGCAGGCGCGGGGTCACACAGGGCAGAGGCCTTCACCCGAACGGAAAGGACCACTTCCGATGACCGACCACGTGTGGGGCTACCGCGAGACGTCCGGCCGATCGCAGGACATCGATCTGAGCGGATTCAAGGTCGAGGCCGTCGACGGCTCCATCGGCGAGGTGGACAAGCACTCCGACGAGGCGGGCTCGGCGTACATCGTCGTCGACACCGGCCCGTGGATCTTCGGCAAGGAGGTCCTCCTGCCGGCCGGCACGGTCTCGCGCATCGACGTGGGCGAGGAGAAGATCTACGTCGACCGGACGAAGGAACAGATCAAGAACGCCCCCGAGTTCCACCGCGACACCCACCTCGACCACCCCGGCTACCACGACGAACTCGGCGCCTACTACCGGTCCGGCGACGCCTTCGGCGGCCGTCCCCTCTGACGCTCCGGGCAGCCGGGGAGCCGCACGACCCGACCCGTACGCCCATCCGGCCGTACGGTCGAGGCCGCGGTGTCGGGGACTGTGGGACGCTGGTGGGACCGGCGGTCGGGCCCGGCTCGCGGGGCCGCCGCCCGTACCCGGGTGAGGTGCGGTGAGCCTGAACGATGGAGCCTGTGAAGCCGCCGGAGCCGATGGCCCCGACGGACGCGCCGGACGGGTGCGGGACCTGCTGGCCGGCCTCCTGGAGGCCAGTCACGTCATGTCCTGGGACGAACTCTCGGCGCAGGTCGCCGCCCGGGCCGCGCCGGCCGGCTTCCGCGACGTGGCGATCTACCTGGCCGACCTCCAGGAGGACGTGCTGCGGCTCCTGCCCGGCGGCTCGGGCGAGCGCGAGCTGCCCGTGGCCACGACCGTGGCGGGCCGGGCCTTCCAACTCGTCCGCCCCCTGTCGGTGACCTCCCCCGAACAGCGCGGGACGCTGTGCTGGCTACCGCTCCTCGACGGCACCGAACGGCTCGGCGTGCTGAGGGCGACGGCCGGGGCCGACGACCCGCCGACACGGCGGGAGCTGGGCCTCCTGTCCTCCCTGGTGGGACTCCTCGTCGTCAGCAAGCGCGCCTCCAGCGACACCCACGCCCGCCTGGTGCGGACCCGGCCCATGAACGTCGCCGCGGAGATGCAGTGGCACCTCATGCCGCCCACCACCTACGCCGACCCGCAGGTGGTGGTCGGCGCGGTGCTGGAACCGGCGTACGAGATCGGCGGCGACGCCTTCGAGTACGCGCGGGCCGGCCCCGTCCTCCACCTCGGCATCTTCGACGCCATGGGGCACGACACCTCCGCCGGGGTGACGGCCAACCTGGCGGTCGCGGCCTGCCGCAACGGCAGGCGCCAGGGGCTCGACCTCGCCGAGACCTCGGTCGCGATCGAGCGGGCCCTCATGAACGAGTTCGGCCGACAGCGCTACGTCACGGGGATCCTCGCCCGGCTCGACACCACCACCGGAGCCCTCTCCTGGGTCAACCGGGGCCACCACCCTCCGGTGATCATCCGGGGCGGACGTTGGATGACGAGCCTCCACTGCCCGCCCGCCCACCCGATGGGCACCGACCTCGGTCTGGAACCCACCCTCTGCCGGGAACAACTGGAGCCGGGCGACCGCGTCGTCCTCTACACCGACGGCCTGACCGAGGCCCGCAACGCCGACGGGCAGGAATTCGGCCTCGAAGGCTTCGTCGACTTCCTCGTCCGCCACCACAGCGACGGCCTGCCCGTCCCCGAGACGCTGCGCCGGTTGATGCGCGCCATCGTCACCCACCACGCCGGCTACCTGACGGACGACGCCACCGTCCTGATGGCCGAATGGCTGGGCCCCGAGGGCGGCAGCTCCCTGGCCCGCGACCGGGTGGGGTTCCCCGGGTGACCCGATCCGCAGGACACGACCTAATCGACCCGCCCGGCGTACGCCTCGGGGGTCGGCGGCGGGGGTTGTGCCTGGAGCGCCCAGCGGATCACCGAGGTCAGGGCCCGGCCGGCGGGGCGTACGCACAGGGCGTCGAGCCCCGGCAGGCGGGGCACGCCGAGCAGGTCCCGGCCCCAGGGCGGCAACAGGGCGACGGCGTTCGCCGCGAGGACGGCGTACGGGCCCCGGGCCGGCAGCGGCAGGGGCGGACGCAGCAGGATGAAGCGGGCGGCGTCCCGGGCCTCGCGGGTGGCCCGCAGTTCGGGCCGGTAGGCCTCCAGTCGGGCGGCCAGGGCGGCCCGGTCGCACGGCGGGTCGAGGACCCCGAGGGCGGCGGCGACACGGGCGGTGCCGGCGAGGTACGCGTCGCAGCCTGGGCCGTCGAGGGGGTGGGCCCCGTAGCGCTGGTGCGCCCGCAGGAAGGAGTCGACCTCGGCGGCGTGCACCCACCCCAGCAGGTGCGGATCGGCGGCGCGGTACGGCAGGCCGTCGGCGGTGACCCCGCTGACGCGCTCGTGCACCGCGCGGACCCGCGCGACCGCCCGGTCGGCGTCCGCGGCGGTGCCGTACGTGGTCACGGCGAGGAAGGTGCTGGTCCGCTGGAGCCGGCCCCAGGGATCGCCGCGGTAGCCGGAGTGCGCGGCGACGGCGGCCATGGCCACGGGGTGCAGGGACTGCAACAGGAGCGCCGCCAGACCACCGGTGAACATCGAGGCGTCGCCGTGCACCGCACGCACGGGGCTGTCCGGAGGGAACCAGCGGGGTCCGGGGGTGCCGTGGATCCGGGCGCGGTTCTGGGGGCCCGACGGGCCCGCCACACGGGTGAACAGGCTACGGCCGAGCCGTTCGCGGATCCCGGCGGGAGCGCCGGGGGAGGGGGCGGACGGATTCACCCCTCCAGTGTCGCGCGGACGCCGCGATCGCGGGCCGCGACGGGCCGGGCGTGGCACGGGCCGCGGCGGGCCGCCGCGACGGGCGAGGCGGGGCGTGGCGTACGCGCCGGGCGTGGCGTGGCGTACACGCCGGGCGTGGCGTACGCGCGGGTTCCGGGGAGGGGCGTCGGCCCTGGGCCTCGCCCCGCCCGACCCGCGCACACGCCACGCGCTGGTCGACTCAGTTGCCGATGCCGGCCGTGCCCAGGCCCGAGTTGCCGATGCCGGCGGTGCCCAGGCCCGTGTTGGCGAGGCCCGCGTTGCCGATGCCGGAGTTCAGGACCCCCGCGTTGCCGAGGCCGGTGTTCAGGGCGCCCGCGTTGCCGACGCCGGTGTTGACGAAACCGTGGTTGCCCACGCCGGAGTTGCCGATGCCGGAGCTGCCGACGCCGTCGGCGCAGGCCAGACCGGCACCGCCCAGGCCCAGGACGGCGGCCGTGCCCAGGGTGGCGGTGAGACGGAGAAGATGAGTACGCATTACATACCTCCCGATTTGAGGTCGAACCGCCCTATCTGTAGCACCGCCGGCTCCGTACGCGCCGGCATCCCGCGTGCGGCGCGCCCGTGTCGCGCCGAGTGGAGTACGCGAGTGGGCGCGCGGGTCGTCCGGTCAGCGGCCCCTGCTCAACCCGTACCGGTCGGCGGCGTCCGGATCGCCGACGTAGCGGACGAGTTCGGGGCTGCCGTCGTGGCCCTCCACCCGCCACGCGGGCAGCGAGCAGCCCGCGATCCGGCTGTCGACGCGCTGCCCCCAGGTGTTGCGGAGTCCGGGAGTAAAGGTCCAGGTGCCCGTTCCGGTGCAGGTGCGCGTCACGTCGTCCGCGCTGTCCCCCGGCCCGAACAGGCTGATGCCGGAGGCCGTGACGCGGCCGTCCGCCTCGAAGGTCATGTGTCCGCCCCGCCCGTCGTGCCAGGTGCCGGTCACCGCGGCCGCGGTGATCGACGGCGGCCGGTACCTCGGCACGATGTCGGTCCACAGGGCGAAGGCGCCCAGGAGGGCGATCCCCGCCACGACCGCCGTGCCGCGCTTCGCCACCAGGGCGAGCAGCCCCTCCCGTCGTGGGCGGCCGAGGAGGGCGGCGACGGAGAGGACGGCGGTGGCCACGGCCCAGGCCGTCGTCACCCCGGACCCGTCCGAGCCGCTCCACAGGGCCCACGCCGCCGGGACCGCGAGCACGGCTCCGACGGAGGCGGGCACCCACGCCCAGGAGTCCGCGCCGCCGACCAGGCGCCCGAGGGCGTCGCCGAGCGCCACGGCGGGCAGGACCACCACCAGCGACAGCACCGCGCCCACCAGCGCGGAGATCCAGGTGAGGTGCACCAGCGCCGGCACCACCTCGACGGAGACCCCGCCCAGGTGCGGCGGCACCCGCGTCATCGCGTACAGCACGCCGATCGCGGCCGCGAGCGCCACCTCCAGGCAGAACACCAACGTCGAGACCACCAGAATCCGGCCGAAGGATCGCTTCGTCTCCATGGCCCCCCCGTTCCCGGCATGCCGAAGGGACGCCACCCTCCGCTCGGGGGACGCCTCACCCCATGGTGCCACTCTTCCTGAACGTGTTCAATTATGGGTGGCGTCGGGGAGGGCGCCAGGGGCCTCGACGCGGTAGTGGGACGTCAGGGCCGCCGCGTACGGCTCGGGGACGGACCCCCTGAAGACCAGGGAGAGGTACGTGTCCAGCGCCTGCTCCACCTCCCGGAAGGGCCCGAACTCCGCCCGCCACGCGTCACGGGTGGCCCGGTCGGGAAACCCTTGGAAGACCGCCACCTCGGGGTCCCGTTCGCCCCAGCAGCCCCACTTGCGCGAAGGCCCCGTCAGGGCCACGACGTTCGCCATGATCGTGATCGCGTCCCCGACGTCGTCCCCCTCGTCGAAGCCCACCGCCTCCCAGTAGTCGTCCTCGTGGGCCTCCACGGGCAGCGCCAACGGGGCGAAGGAACAACGGTCGTCGTCCGGCGAGAGAACCAGCAGTTCGACGTACCGGTCGCCGTGCGAGCGCGCCAACGCGCGCAGGGCCGGCCACAGTTCGGGAGTGAGGAGCGAGTCGAAATCGACGAACAGGGAATCTCCCGCATCCTGGCGGAAGACCGGTTCGGGCAGCCGGGCGTCGAGGTCGAAGACCTCGGCGCAGTGCGCACGGATCCCCTCCGGGCCCGGGTGGTCACCGGGGTCGCCCGGCGGGGGAGTGCCGGACCGCGTGCGGTCCGATCGGGCGGCGGCGGTGCGTGGGTCGTGCACGATTTCCTCGACTCCGTCCTTCGTGAGCCGCTGCCCGCGAGGGACGGCGGACGGCCTGCCAGGGCCTGTCGTCGAACTCCCGCCTGCCTCCGGGCGACGACAGGAGTGTGACGACAGGCTCTAGGCGGAGTCCGAGCGTACGTTCCCCCCGGGGGGATCCTCCACGGGGATGCCCAGCCGGTCGGCGATCGAGCCCAGGGCCGATCCGAGGGGGAGTGCGACGCGGGCGCCGGCGTGCCGGTCGCCCCGGGTGGGGTCGCGGTTGACGATGAGCACCGGTTTCCCGGCGCGCTCGGCCTGCCGCACGAAGCGCAACCCGGACATGACGGTCAGGGAGGAGCCCAGGACCAGCAGGCAGGACGCCCCGTCGACCAGCGCGCGGCACCGCTCCACCCTGGGCGGCGGAACGGATTCGCCGAAGAACACCACGTCGGGCTTGAGTACGCCGCCGCAGTGCGCGCACGGCACCACCCGGAAGTCGGCCACCTGCTCGTCGGTCAGGTCGGCGTCGCCGTCGGGATTGAGGCCGGCGGCCACCGGCTCGAAGCCCGCGTTGGCCTCCTCCAGCCGCCCGGCGAGCTCGCGGCGCGAGCAGCGGGCGCCGCAGGACAGGCAGACCACCCGACCCAGGGCCCCGTGGAGCTCCACCACGCCCTCGCTGCCCGCGGCCTGGTGCAGGCCGTCGACGTTCTGGGTGATCACACCCGCGAGCAGCCCGTGCCGCCCGAACGCGGCCACCGCCCGGTGCCCGGCATTGGGACGGGCACGGCCGAACGTGCGCCAGCCGAGGTGGCCGCGCGCCCAGTAGCGGCGCCTGGCCCGGACGTCGCCGACGAACTCCTGGTAGGTCATCGGGGTGTGCCGGCTGAGGCTTCCGCCCTCGCCCCGGTAGTCGGGGATGCCCGACTCCGTGGAGATCCCGGCGCCGCTGAGCACCAGCACGCCGCCCGCGCGCAGCGCGGCGGCGACCGGCTCCACGTCGGTGGTGCCCGGCGGCAGGTCCTCGGCGGGGGTCCAGCTCAGAGTGGGACGCGTGCGCATGCCGCCAGCGTACGAAACGGGAGGAGCGAAGGCACGGGTCCGGCCGGTCCGTCCCGTCCGTCCGCTCCGCCCCCACGGAGCCGGGGCCTCGGCGCAGGACGGCGGCCGCGCGCCGGTGCCCGGGGGGACGGGACACCGGCGCGCGGCCGTCGACCTCGGCGGGTCGCCGCCCCGCTCGAACGGCGACCCGCCGACATGGACGCGTATGACCCCGAATCGAGACCTCAAACGGGGTCCGCGAAAACTTTTCCCCGCGCTCCGCGCTCGGCGCTCGGCGACGCGGCCGCGGCGAGCCGGGTACGACGGGTGGGCCGGGGGCCGGGTGGGCCGGGTCAGCCGTACGACCGGCCCCGAGCGGCCTCGACCCCGGTGTCGCCGGTGGTCCGCCGCGCGCAGTCCCGGACGACGGAGGCGAGGTCCCCCTCCGCCCGCAGCAGCTCCCGCTGCACGCGCGCCCCGTTGCCGTGCTCCAGCAGGTCCGCCACCCCCGCCCGTACGAGGTGCTCGTCGCCGGCGTCGGCCAGGGCGTCCCCCACGTGCCGGCACAGCGCCTCGACGGCCGCCTCGGGCGAGGTGGCCCGCAGCGACCGGGGGTCCAGCAGGGGTCCGTCCAGGCCGGAGCGGCCCGCCTGCCAGGACGCGAGCCGCAGCAGGCCGGTGCTGACCCGGGCGGGCGGCTCACCGGCCCGCCACTGCCGGGCCGCCGTCTCCACGAGCCCCCGTACGAGCGCGGCCAGCAGGACGGGGGTCGAGGCGTCGAGGCACACGTCCGCCACGCGCACCTCCACCGTGGGGTAGGAGGCGGACAACCGGGCGTCGAACCAGAGCATGCCCGCGTCGCGGAGCACGCCCGACTCCACCATGGCCCGCACCTCCGCGTGGTAGCGGTCCGCCGAGCCGAACACGTCGACGGGCCCGGCCGAGGGGAGCCGGTTCCACACCCGGCTGCGGTAGCTCCCGTACAGGGTGTCCTCGCCCTGCCAGAACGGCGAGTTCGCGCTCAGCGCGGTCAGGACGGGGAGCCAGGGGCGGATGCGGTCCAGTACGCCGACGCCCTCCTCGTCCGACTCCACCGACACATGCACGTGGCAGCCGCAGGTCAGCTGCTCCTGCGCGGTCATGCCGAACTGCCGCGCCACCCACGCGTAGCGGTGGCCCGGCGAGATGGAGGGCTGCACGGCCAGCGGGGAGGTGGCGATGGCCGCCACGACCGCCCCGGCCGTCGCGGCGTGCCGGGCGGCCTCGGCGCGCCACCGGACGATCTCCTCGCGCAGCTCGCCCATCTCCGTCACCGGCTTCGTGGCGAACTCGACCTGCTCCTCCTGGAGCTCCGCCTCGAAGGTGTGTTCCCGCCGGTCATCGGCCCCGGCCCGGTCGGCCGCGGCGAGCACGGCCCCCGCCACGGCCAGCGGCGCCCCGGTGTCCGCGTCCGCCAGCAGCAGTTCTTCCTCAACGCCCACGCTCCGCATGCGACCGCCTTCGTTCTCGTTCTCGTGCTTCCGGCTCCCCGGTCTTCCGGTTCCCCGGTGGTCGTCACCGCCTGCCCGACTCCGCCACGGGTATGCCGGGCCGCCGGGGCGGCGGACACCCGACACCGCGCACCAGGACACCGCGCACCAGGACACCGGGAGCGGGGTCGCCCGGGAGCCAGGCGGGGCCGGGGCGACGGCGCCCCGCACCCGAGTGGACGACCCCGGGTGCCGGTCCGGCCCGGGGCCCGCACAGTGGGGCCCTGAGGACGGTACGAACGCCGCCGAGGCGGCGGAGACGGCACGAGTGAGGACGCCCACCATGGCCCAGCCGGACCAGTCCCCCGAACCGCCCCCGGCGGACCACGTCATCGTGTTGTTCGGCGCCACCGGGGACCTGGCCCGGCGCAAACTGCTGCCGGGCCTGTTCCACCTGGCCCGGGCGGGACTGATGCCGGCCCGCTACCGCATCGTGGGCACCGCGCCGGCGAGCGAGGCCCTCACCGACACGGAGTTCCGCGCCCACGCCCGGCAGGCCGTCACCGCGTTCGGACGGGCCCGCCCCGAAGGCCCGGCCTGGGAGGCCTTCGAGGCCGCCCTGACGTTCGGCGCGGCCGACACGGGCGCCGCCGAACCGCTGATGACGGCGGTCCGCGAGGCGGAGGCCGCCCTCGGCGGCGGCCCGCGCCGGCTGTTCCACCTCGCCGTGCCGCCCGTCGCCTTCACCTCGGTCGTCGACCTGCTCGGCGCCACGGGACTCTCCCGGGACGCCCGCGTCATCGTCGAGAAGCCCTTCGGCACCGACCTGGAGTCCGCCCGCGCGCTCAACGCCGCCATCCACGCCGTCTTCGACGAGTCCCACGTGTTCCGCATCGACCACTTCCTGGGGAAGGAGGCCGTCGACAACATCCTGGCGCTGCGCTTCGCCAACGGCCTCTTCGAACCCCTGTGGAACCGCGAGCACATCAGCCACGTGCAGATCGACGTGCCCGAACGGATCGACATCCAGGGCCGCGCCCACTTCTTCGAGGGCACCGGCACCTTCCGCGACATGGTCGTCACCCACCTGTTCCAGCTCCTCGGGTTCGTGGCCATGGAGCCGCCGGTCGCCCTGGAGGCGCAGTCGCTGCGCGACGAACAGGTCAAGGTCTTCCGCGCCCTGCGGCCGGTCGATCCCGCGCACGTCGTCCGCGGCCAGTACACCGGCTACCGGGCCGAGCCGGGGGTGGACCCGGCCTCGGACACCGAGACGTTCGTGGCGCTGCGGGTCGAGATCGACAACTGGCGCTGGGCGGGGGTGCCGTTCCACCTGCGGACCGGCAAGGCCCTGGCCGAGGGGCGGCACGTGGTCACGCTCGGCCTGCGCGAGCCGGTGCTGCGCATGTTCCCGCTGGACGCGCGGGCGGCCGTCGACGGCCGGAGCAACGAACTCGTCATCGACTTCGCCGACCCCGGCTCCGTCACCGCCCGCTTCCTGGTCAAGGAACCCGGGCCGTCGATGCGGCTGGCGGAGGCCGACCTGGTCTTCGGCTACGACACCTCCTTCGCCGCCGCGAACTCCCTGGAGGGGTACGAACACCTCCTGCTGGAGGCCATGCGCGGCAACCAGTCCCTCTTCACCCGCTCCGACGGCATCGAACGCCTCTGGGAGGTCGCGGGGCCCCTGCTCGACGCCCCGCCGCCGGTTCGGCCCTACGCCCCGGGGAGTTGGGGCCCCGACGCCATCGCCGCCCTGGTGGCGCCCTACCGCTGGCACCTGCCCGACCGGCCCGCCGGAGCGGACGCCCCGTCCTCGTAGCCCCGCGCCGGCCACTACGATGCCCGGCGTCCTCGGACTTCCGGGGAGGATCGTCCTCTGGGCGGTGTGCCTGTGGTCGATCGTCTTCGCCCTGTACGGCATCGGGCTGTCGCTCGTCCACGTCTTCCGCACCGCCGACATCCACGAGGTGCTGCCCCCGCTCCTCGCGGGCGTCCTGGTGTGGGAGATGGCCCTGCTGGACGTGGTCACCGGCGCGTACCCCGAAGTCCCGTCCGGCGCCCGGGCGTTGTTCATCCTCGGCGCCCCCGTCACCGTCACGGCCCTGTCCTGGTGGGAGACCCGCCGCCTGCGCCTGCACCACGGCCTGACCATCCGCGACGCCCTGGGCCGCTGACGTGCCCGGTCAGGGCGGCGGGCAGGGGTGGAACCGGTTGGAGCGGACGTTCCCGAACGAGGCGGGCAGCCGTGCGACGCCCTGGTCCGGACGCAGGACCAGGCTCCGCCCCCGGTACTCGGTGGCGTTGTACACGGTGACGCAGCGGGCCTGGAGCCGGCCGTCCCGGCTCCGGGTCCCGGCGCCGTTCCAGACCGAGGCCCCGTCGTTGAAGCCGACGTAGGCCGTCGTCTCCGGGTACCGCGGGAAGTCCTCGGCGACGAGGCTCGCCACGCCCGTGAAGTCCGGGCCCGTCCAGCCGCACATCCAGCCGGGCGGGCAGCCCCCGGCCGGGGCCGGGGCGGGCGCCGCCGGCGCGGCGGGGGCCGGTGTCAGGGCGAGGCAGGCCGCCGCGGCGAGCGCCGCCGCCATGCGCCCCGGGTGAAGGGGGCCGCAGCGGCGCCCGGTGGGCGGTCGCCCGGGCGGGACGGGCTCGGGCACGGGATCACCACCCCTTCGGGAAGGCCGCGCGGCGCGCGAGGCACGGTCGGGGAGTCCCCCGTACCTCCATCGCACCTCCGCCGCGCCTTGATCGCACCACGGGGATCGCACCGGCGGGGCCTTCGCCGTCCGCGTACGGGGACCGGATGAGTACGCGGACCCGTACGGGCTGAGGCGGACGACTCAGGCGGAACGGGCGGGCGGCGGAGAGTCTGGGGACAGCAGTTGCCGCTGTGACGAACGGGGAAGAAAGACATGCTCAGCCGCCTCGCCCACCTCCTGGTACCCACCCTCGGACGCCTGTCCGTCACCACCGCGCCCGACGCCCGCGTACGCCCCGGCAGCGTCGTCGTCGCCAACCACACCTCCCTCGCCGATCCCGCCGTGGTCCTCGCCGCGCTGCGCCGGTGCGGGGTCGAGCCCGTCGTCCTGGCCACCGCCGGCCTGTGGCGCGTGCCCGTCCTGGGCCGCGCGCTCGCCCGCGAGGGCCACGTACCCGTCCACCGGGGGCACCGGCGGGCCGCCGAGGCCCTCGACCACGCGGCGGCGGCGTTGGCCTCCGGCCGGACCGTCCTCCTGTACGCCGAGGGCGGGATCCCCACCCGCCGCGACGCGGCCGAGGCCGCGCCGGAGGCCTTCCGCAGCGGCCTCGCCCGCCTCGTCGCCCGCACCGGAGCGCCCGTGGTCCCCGTGGGCCAGGCGGGAGCCCGGCGCATCACCTCGGGCGGGGTCGCCAAGCAGGTCGCCGGGCTGCTCACGGCGCCGCTGCGGCGACCCGACCTGCACGTCCACATCGGGCGGGCCGTCGACCTGAGCGGGGACACCGCGGCCCGCACGCTCCAGGCGCACGCCGCCGTCACCGAGGCCTGGCGCACGGCCGCCGCCCACCTGCGCGAGCCCGCCGCGCACGCCGCGGGGGAGCGCCGGCGGGGGTGGGAGGAGGGCGAGGGGCGGGATCGAGCCAATTCCCGGGATCGGGCCGTACGGAGCCGAGCGGTCGGTAGCGTCCCGGTACGGAAGATCGGTGCCACGCCCGGCACATGACACCAAGGGAGGACAACCATGGCCAACGTGGAAGTGTCGCTGAAGGAAGCGATGACCTCGATCGAGGGGGCCCTGGGAGTGGCGTTGGTCGACTACGCCAGCGGAATGGCCCTCGGCACGCTCGGCGGCGGCAAGGACCTGGACCTGATGGTGGCCGCCGCCGGGAACACCGACGTCATCCGGGCCAAGGTCCGCACGATGGAGATGCTCGGACTCCAGGACGAGATCGAGGACCTCCTGATCACCCTCAGCAGCCAGTACCACCTGATCCGCCTGCGACGCAGCCGCTCGGGAGGGGGACTGTTCCTCTACCTCGTCCTCGACAAGGGCCGGTCCAACCTGGCGATGGCCCGGCACCAGCTCGGACGCATCGAGGCGCAACTGGAGGTCTAGGCGCGGCGCGTCGTCGGGCCCACGCATGCCCACGAGTTGAAGAGATCTTCAACTCGACACATGTGAAACAGGTCAACTTCCGGTCCGCGGGAACGGGCGGGCAGCGACGATGGGCACCGGTACGACCCACCGACCCGCCCGTGACGACCGGCCGGCGGTCGCGTCCCGGTCCCCGTTCCCGTCCGAGATCGAGCGCGAGGAAGAACAGGAGCGTCGTGGGAATGCAGGTCCCGCTGTACCAGGTCAAGGCCGAGTTCTTCCGGATGCTCGGCCACCCGGTCCGCATCCGTGTCCTGGAACTCCTCCAGGACGGCCCGATGCCGGTACGGGACCTGCTGGCCGAGATCGACGTCGAAGCCTCGAACCTGTCCCAACAACTGGCGGTCCTGCGCCGGTCGGGGATCGTGGTCTCGACGCGGGAGGGCTCCACCGTCACCTACGCCCTCGCCGGCGGCGACGTCGCCGAACTCCTGCGCGCCGCGCGCAGGATCCTCACGGAGATGCTGGCCGGGCGCAACGCGCTGATCGCCGAGCTGGGCGAGGTCGAGGCGGGCCCGGCCCGCACCTAGGCCCCGTCGCCCTCCCCGGGGCGACGGCCGAGGTGCGGCCACCGGGGTGATGGGGGAAGCTGGGCTCGGTACCAGAAGGAGCGTTCCCCATGGACATCGCAGGCAGGACCCGGACGGTCACGGTGTGCGCGGTCACGGCCGCCCTGATCGGCGCGACCGCCACCGCCTCCCTGGCCTCGGCCGCGCCCGCCGTCGAGCCCGAGCCGGTGGTGGCCGTCCTCGACTGTGTCGGGAAACCCCAGGTCAAGCCGGAGGAGTACCTCCTGGCCTGCGGAGACGGGAACAACCGGCTGGTCGGGCTGGACTGGAAGTCCTGGGGGCGGACCACGGCCACCGCCACCGGCACCGACATGGTGAACGACTGCAAGCCCTACTGCGCGGCCGGCCGGTTCCGGGGGTACCCGGTCGAGGTGACCCTCAGCCACCCCGAGAACGATCCCGACCGCACCGACCTGCGCCGCTTCACGCGCATGCGCCTCGTCTTCCCCGAGGCGGCCCCCGCGCCGATCCCGCACGACGTGACCTACAAGATCGTCTGGTGACGGCCCGGACACCCACCGGGCACAGCCCGACCCCCCGCTCCGGGATGACCCGGCCTACGCCGGGGACGCCCCCTGACGCCGGCGGTTGCGGCCGCGGGAGATCCGCGAGCGGTGCCCGGACGGGGCCGGCGAGGCCAGCGCGAACGTCACCGTGATGTGCGCCCCGCCGAGCGGTCCGCGCGCGACGCGCAGGGCCCCGCCCGTCGCGTTCGCGGCCCGGTGCGCGATGTCGAGACCCAGACCCGTGGACCCCGTGCTGCTCCCTCGGGACAGCGCCCGGTCCGGATCCGGGATGCCCGGTCCGCCGTCCTCCACCACCAGCTCCACGGCCTGGGCCGTCCGCACGACCCGCACCCCGAACGCCGTCCCGTCGGGGGTGTGCCGGAAGACGTTGCCGATCAGCGCGTCGATGACGGCGGCGAGGTCGTCGTCCGAGAGGCCGACGGCCGTGGGCTCCTGCGTGAGGTCGAGGGTGCACGGGCGCTGCTGCTGCTCCGCCAGCACGGCCCAGAAGGCGGTCCGCCGCCGTACGACCTCGGCCGCCTCGCAGCGCGGTGCGGCCTTCCCCGACCCGGGGCCCGGGCGCGGTGCGGCCGGTTCGGTGCCGAGCAGGCCCTGACCCATGGGCCCCACGGCCAGCGGGGTGCGCGCCGCGGCGATGATCGCCCGGAGCTCGGCCTCCAGCTCCCCGACGGCCGCCTCCACCCGCGCCGACTCCGGCGTGCCGGCCATGCGTTCCGACGCCAGGTGCAGGGCGGTCAGCGGGGTGCGCAACCGGTGCGAGAGGTCGGCGACCAACTCTCGCTCGACGGCGAGCAGCTCGTTCATGCGGTGCGCCATCGCGTTGAACGCGACGCCCGCGTCCCGCAGCTCCCTCGGGCCCATCGGCTCGACCCGCGCGTCCAGGTCACCCAACCCCAGCGCGTGCGAAGCGTGGGCCAGCCTCTTCGAGGAACGGACCACCTTCGCGCCGAGCCGGTCGGCCACCAGCACCGAGCCGGCGATCAGCCCCACGGCGAGGAAGCACATCACCGCCCACGACTGCGCCACCCCGCGCGTGAGTTCCGCCTCGGGCACGAAGTTCTCGATGACGGCGACCTCGTCGCCCGGAAGCACCACCGGCTGGAGGCAGATCCACCCCTCCGGGACCTCCTGCGAGATCGACTCGCGCCCGCGTTGCGCCCGTTCGAGGAGCGCGGAGGGCGCCTTGGAGCGGCCCAGGGTCCCCGATCCCGGCAGGTGCACGACCAGGTGCTCCGCCGCGTCCAGGCTCGCCACGGACTCCCGCAGCGCGTTCGGGTCCGTGGTCAGGGTGAGCACCGGCGCCAGCGCGGCGGCCCGCTGTTCGGCGGCCGTCACCCCCTGTTCCTTGACCAGCGACATCACCAGGGCGGCCAACGGTATGAGGAAGGACAGGGCGACCATGGAGGTCACCGCCAGCGCCACCCCGGCGAGCGAGCGCCTCAACGCGGTGCCACCAGCTTGATGCCGACCCCGCGCACGGTCAGCAGGTAGCGCGGGGCCGCCGCCCGTTCGCCCAGCTTGCGGCGCAGCGAGGACAGGTGCACGTCGACCGTCTGGTCGTCCACGTACGGCTCGCGCCAGACCTCGGTCAGCAGGCGCCGCTTGGAGACGACCTGACCGCTGTGGTGCGCGAGGAAGGCCAGTAGGTCGAACTCCCGCCGGGTCAGCCGCAGCTCCCGCCCGGCCAGGTGGGCGGTGCGCGCCCCCGGATCCACCGCCAGCTCGCCCACGACGCTGGGGCGCGGCGGTTCGGCGGCCTGCGGGGGCGCCGCCGCCCCGACCGCCCCGCCCGCGGCGGGAACACCGCCGGTGCGTCGCAGGACGGCGGAGAGGCGGGCGAGGAGCTGCCCCCCGGAGAAGGGTTTGACGAGGTAGTCGTCGGCGCCCGCGTTCAGGATGTTGATGATCTCCGACTCGTCGTCGCGGGCCGTGGCCACCAGCACCGGTACGGAGGAGATCCCGCGGATCATCCGCAGCGCGTCCCCGCCGTCCAGGTCGGGCAGCCCCAGGTCCAGCACCACCGCGTCCACGGGCGACTGCGTGACCTCGCGCAGCGCCCCGAACCCGTCGGCGGCGCTGCGTACGGCATACCCCTGTTCCGTCAGTACCTCGATCAGTGACTGGCGGATGCTGGGGTCGTCTTCCACGACCAGGACGCTCGGCATGCGGACACCTTAGACCGTGCCCCGCACGGCCGTTGGCCCGTGGGCCCGCATATCGGACGGGGTGAGTGGAGTCGGATATTCCGGATGGGTCGCGGTCGCGCGGCGCGGTGCGGCGACGCCGACAGCGGCCCGTTCGCGCAGGTCACGTACCCGTGAACGTCAGGCCGTCCGGGGTGACGTCCACAGCCACGGCGCGGTCGGACACCGGGATCGTGCAGCCGTCGCGCGTGCTGCAACTCGCGTACCCGAGGACCACGGTGGCCCTTCCGGGGCCGGACGCGCGGACGGGCAGGGTCGTGGTGACGGGGCCGTCCGGGTAGACGGGTACGGGCGCGTCGACCCCGGGCACCGGGATCGACCGTTCCGTCGAGTCGGTGCGCAGGGGGCCCTGCGCCGCGAGGGTGCCGGTGACGGCGACCGCGGTCGGACGGCCGACGCCCTCGACGCCGGTCGGCGGGAGGTCCTTGCTGTAGAGGTGGAACCCCTCGGTCTCGGGGGTGAAGACCACGGCGAGGGTGCCCCGGGAGCCCTGCCAGTCGGAGACCGAGAGCGTGACGGTGACCCCGTTCTCGGAGAAGCGCGTCGTGGCGCCCGGGGCGACGGGCGACGCCCCGGTGGGCGCGCCGCCACAGGCCACGAGCGCGGCCAGGGGGAGGAGGGCGGTGGCGAGGCGGGCCCCGCGGCGGAGGCCCGGTCGTACGGAAAGGTTCATCTGTGTGCCTCGGTGTCGGGTGGTCTGGGGGCGGGGGACGGGGGACGGGGGGTGGGAGGGGAGAGGTGGACGGCCTACACGGCCGTGGTGAAGTTCGCGCTCCACACCTGCGCGCGGTAGACGAGGTCGTTCCACACCCCCGTGGCCAGCAGTACGCCGACCAGCACGAGCAGCCCGCCGCCGACGCGCAGCACCCACGGGTAGTGCCGTTTGACCACGCCGAACGCGCCCAGGGCCCGCCGGAAGGTGAGCGCGGCCAGTACGAACGGCAGCCCCAGCCCGAGGCTGTACACGGCCATCAGCAGGGCTCCGCGCGCCGCGCTCGCCTCCGTCCAGGCGAGGGCCTGGACGGCCGCCAGCGTCGGACCGACGCACGGGGTCCAGCCGACGGCGAAGACCGCCCCGAGCACGGGGGCGCCGGCGAGGCCGAGCGCGGGCCGCCGGTGACTGCGCAACTCCCGCTGGGCGAAGCCGGGGAGGAAGCCCATGAAGGCCAGACCCATCAGCACGGTGAGCCCCCCGAGCGCCCGCGTGACCGGCTCCTGGTGCTCCGCCAGGATCCGGCCGAAGTGGCCGAACAGGGCGCCGCCCGAGACGAGGACGGCCGTGAACCCCAGGACGAACAGGAGGGCGCCCGTCACCATGCGCCCGCGCCGCGCGCCGCGCGCGTCCGTGAGGTCGGCCACCGACAGGGTGGTCACGTAGCCGAGGTAGCCGGGCACGAGGGGCAACACGCACGGCGAGAGGAAGGAGACGAGCCCCGCGAGGAAGGCGACCGGAGCCGCCACCAGGACCGTTCCGTTGACGAGGGAGGAAGCGGTGTCCGGGGCGGCTGCCATGGAAACGGGCATCACGAGCGTCATCGTTCCGCCACCACCCGGGCGATCAGGGGCCGCAGTTGCCCGTCGGTGACGGAGCCGCCGATGGCGACGGCGACGCGGCCGGCGCGGTCGATCACCAGCGTCGAGGGGATCGAGGCGGGGTTGAGCTGAGCGGGAGGGAAGCGGAGCAGCAGTTCGCCGTCCGGGTCGTGGAGACTGGGGAAGTCCAGCCCGTGCGCGCGTACGAAGGACCGTGCGGCGCTCCGGTCCCGGTCCCGGGTGTTGATCCCGAGGAAGCGCACCCCCTGGCCCCGGGTCTGTCCGCTGAGCCGGCCGAGGTCGTCGGCCTCCGCACGGCAGGGCGCGCACCAGGAGCCCCAGACGTTGAGGACGACGACCTCGCCGCGGAGGGCTTCGAGCGACACCGGGTTCCCGTCCAGGTCGGCCCCCGCCAACGCGGGCGCGGCCGCGCGGGCGCCGACGGCGAGGACCTCGGCGTCGGCCGCCGCGCGGAGCCCGCCCCCACGACCGGCCGGAGCGCCGCCGTCGCGGTCCGTTCCGACGCCGGTCAGGAACAGGCCCGCCGCCACCGCGAGGCCGGCGCCCACGGCGACGACGACCCGCCCCCGCACCCCTCGTCTCACGGAGCCCACTTGCGCAGGAAGGCGTTGACGCCCTCAGCCGTCAGAGACGGGTTGCCCGTGACGTGGGTGTCGGTGCGCGTCGCGCCCGACGGCGAGACCACCACCAGGACGGGCATCGTGTACGTCCCGCCCGAGGGGCTGTACTTGCGCAGGAGCGCGGAGTTGGCGGAGCTGTCCCCGCCGATGTCGACCTTCACGAGGTGGTACGAGTCCCCGAGGATCGCCGAGGTCTGCGGCTGCGCGAACACCTTGTCGGCGGCTTTGCAGTTGCCGCACCAGTTCGCCCCGAAGTCGAGCAGCACCATCCGCCCGTCGGACTTGGCGGCCCGCAGCGCCGCGTCGATCTGCGCCCGCGCGTCGGCCGAGGCGTCGTAGCCGGGACCGGGAACGTGGGCCCGGCCGGGCGAGGCGGTCGTCGGGGCCGGCTTGGTCGCCGTCCCGCCGCCCCCGGACCCGGAGGAACCGGAACCGGACCCGGAACCGGTGCCCTTGGCGGTACGGGAGGCACTGGGCGACGCGGCGCCGGAGGCGGGCCCGGACGCGGAGGCAGAGGCCGAGGCCGAGGCCGAAGCGGAAGCGGACGGCAGCGTCGACGGGGTCGCGGAGGTCTCCGGGGAGGCTGACGCCGACGCCGACGGGGACGGCCGGGCGCCGGCCGGAGCGGCCGATCCGGCCGGCTCGGAGGAGGGGCCGCAGGCGGCCGTCATCCCGGCCACGACCACGGCGGCGGCGACCAGCGGCAGCCTCCTGCCGAGCGCGCCGGCGGGGCGGTCGGACGGCGTACGGCCCGCGGCGCGGACGGATCGGAGCATGCGAGAACTCATGACGAGGACACCCCTGGGCAAGGTCGGGACGCGGGGGCGGGCGTGGCGCGCCCCCGATCGGTGAAAGCCGGGGTCGACGGTCCACCGGGCCTTGACGCGTCCCGGTGCCGACTCCCGCTCGGCTGACGCGAGCATAGGACCGCCGGGGGCCCGCGGAACCGCCCCGGCCCGATCTTGAGGTTGCCCTAAGGAACCGCTCACCTTCCGCTTCGGCGGAACCCGGCCCACGGCCGTACACAGCGGCCCGAATCCGGCGAACGGTTCAGAAGGAGGTTTCGCGGACGCTCGCCTTGGCCGCCGGGGTGATCGTGGCCGTGACCACCGAGCGGTGGTCGTCACCGGAGAACGTGACCGTGAGCGTGTCGTCGGAGGTCTGCGAGGTGGTCGCCTTGAAACCGAGCCCCGGGACCGCGGAGATCAGGCACACGCCCCGACTCCCGTACCGGACCGTGACCTTGCCGCCGCGGGAGGGCACGGTGTGCAGGCCAGCCCCGCCCTTCTCGCAGTCGACGGCGGACTTCGGCGTGGAGGTCCGCGCGGGGCCGCCCGACGGGGTCCTGACGGGGGAGGGCGTGGGGGAGGCGGACGCGGACGGCGACTGCGTCGCGGAGGGCGAGGGGCTCGGGGAGGCGCTCGGGCTCGCGGAGGCGCCCTCCGGCGGCGGACTGCCCGCCTGCCAGGCGGGGGGTGTGTCGATGACCACCGGCGCGGAGCGCGCGACCGGCGGCGAGTGCCGGGTCGAGCCGACCACGAACTGGACCGTGGCGAGCACGGCGGTCACGCTGGCGGCCGTGCACGACAGCCATATGAGCAGGTAGCGCGGAGTTCGGGGCACGGCCCCATAGTGGCGGATGGCCGGCGGGCGCCGTCACCGGCACCCCCGGAAGCGGTATCCGCCCCTCCGCGTGCCCGCGTACGTGCCTGGCCCCCGCGGGGTCAGGGGAACGCCGACGTCCCCCGGACCCGCGGGGGGTCGGGGGGACGTACCAGGGCCGCTCCGGAGGCGACGCGCTCCGGAGGTGGGGCGGCCCGGTTCCAGGGCCTGTCGTCACACTCCCGCCTGCCCCGCGGGCGACGACAGGAGTGTGACGACAGACCCTGGGGCGTGGCCGGCGGCTACTTGCCGGTGCCGAAGTTCTGCGTCCACCAGGGGCCGCCGTCGCCCTTGTGGACGCCGATGCCGATCTCGCGGAACTCGCAGTTCAGGATGTTGGCCCGGTGGCCGGAGCTGTTCATCCAGGCCTTCATCACCGCGTCGGCGTCGCTCTGCCCGCGGGCTATGTTCTCGCCCAGGCGCGACCACTTGTACCCGGCGGCCTCCACCCGGCTGGTCATGGTGGATCCGTCGGGCCCGGTGTGCGACATGACCCCGCTGCGGGCCATGGTGTCGCTGTACGCCCGCGCGGCGGCGCTCAGCTTCGCGTTGGCCGTCAGGGGGCCGCACCCGGCCGTCGCCCGCTCCTTGTTCACCAGCGCGAGCACCGCGGACTCGGTGCTCGCGTCGACGGTGCCCGACCCGCCGGAGCCGCTGCCGCCCGAGGTGCCCGTGCCCCCGGTCCCCTTGGAGCCGCCGGAGCCCGTCGATCCGCCCGAGCCGCCCGTTCCGCCGGAGGTGCCCGATCCGCCGGAACCACCCGAGCCGCCCGCCTTCGTGGGGGAGGAGCCGCGCGCGGGGTCGCCCGCCCCGCCCGCACCCGAGGTGGCCGGTGCGGCGTTCGTCTGCGGGGCGCCGTCGCCGGCGGCGGCCGACTGCGAGGCCGCGGTGGAGGGCGAGCCGGAGGGACTGGCGCTCGCCGACGCCGAGGCGGAGGCGTCGGGGCTGCCGGTCGGGGTCACGTCCGCGGGGTCCGGGGTCGGCGTCGGCGCTCCCGTGCCGGGCGCCGCCTCGGTGTTGCGCTGCTCCGTGCGGGAGCCGCCGTCCGAGTCCGCCACCGCGACGCCCACCGCCACGGCCGCGGCGGCCGCGGTGACGGACAGCACGATGCGCGTGCGCGCCGTCTTCTTGCGACGCGCCTCGACGCGGGACGGGTTCGCGGGGGTTCGACTGCGGCTCATACCGGTGACACCTCACTGGAGAGGGGGAGGGGATGCGACCGAGCCTAGGCACGTGACCAGGGCGAAGAACGCCGTGGAGGGGGTTCCTCAGGTTCCCTTAAGGAAGCCCGCAGGATCGACTCAGGGACGAGCCGGACAATGGCCCCAACTCGCCCCGCCCGAGCGGTCCGGCCCGCCCGCCGACCGGACGCCTCCCACCCCCGACCGGCGGCCGGCGCGCGAACCGTCCGCCACGGCCGGTCACCGAGCGTGGGTGCGCGTCCGCGGGGTAGCTTCAGGGGCATGGCATGCCGCATCAGTGAACTGGTCCTCGACTGCGTCGATCCGGAGGGACTCGCCGCCTTCTGGAGTGAGGTCCTCGGCTGGGTCGAACTGGGCCGGGAGGACGACGGCAGCATCGAGATCGGGCCGCCCGACGCCGGGTTCGGTGGTCCGCAGCCCACCCTCGTGTTCCTCCCCGGAACCGACCCGCGGCCCCCGAAGCTGCGCCTGCACCTCGACGTCAACCCCACGGACCGCGACCAGGACGCCGAACTGGAGCGGCTCCTCGCCCTCGGCGCCCGGCGCGCCGACATCGGCCAGACCGGCTCCGAGGCCTGGCACGTCCTGGCCGACCCGGAGGGCAACGAGTTCTGCCTCCTGCGCAGGCGGCTGAGCCCCCTCTGACCGGGCCCCTCTGACCGGGCCCCTCCGCCGGGCTCCTCCGCCGGGCTCCTCCGCCGGGCTCCTCCGCCGGGCTCCTCCGCCGGGCTCCTCCGCCGGGCCCCTCCGACCGGGTGCCCGCCGACCGGAGCGAGGGCGTGACGGCGGCGCGGACCCTCACCCGGTCGGGCCAACCGACGGCGCCCCACTGCCGCGAACGGCCCAGCCCCGCGACCCCCGACAGGCCGGACCTCGCGAGAGGTGCCTAACGTCGCTGGCGCAGACATCGATTCGCGAAGTGTGGAGACACCATGTCCCGACGACGCCGTCGACTGGTGGGAGCGTGCGCGGGCACGCTCGCCGCCGGCATCCTCGCCACCGGTGGCGGTCTCACCGCCGCGCCGCGCGAGCTTTCCGACCGGGGCGGCGGACGCGAGATCGCGGTGGGCGCCTACCTGCACTACGGCTCGCCCGGCGTCGAGCGGATGCGGGACCTCTCGCGCTGGCTCAGGGGCACCGAGCTGCGGGCGGGGCACACGTACCTGCCGGGCGACACCTGGTCGAACATCGAGGGCGCGCCCGACTCCCTGCGGACCTGGGCGCGGTGGCGCACGGCGCGGGCCGACCGGCTGTTCGTCCTGAACGTACCCATGCAGGCGGGCAACGAGGCCCACCTGTCCGACGGACGCGTCGCCGAACTGATCCGCGCGGGCGCGCGGGGCGAGCGCGACCACCACTTCCGCAGGCTGGCCGAACGCCTGGTCGCCCTCGGGGTCCCGGACACGGTGATCGTGCTCGGCTGGGAGATGAACGGCTTCGACTACACCCACCGGTGCCGGCCCGATCCCGAGGGCTGGAAGACGTACTGGCGGCGCGTCGTGGCCGCCATGCGCTCGGTGGAGGGGCAGCGCTTCCGCTTCGACTTCGCCCCCAACCGCGGCGCGGACGCGATCGCCTGGACCAGGTGCTACCCCGGCGACGACGTGGTCGACATCGTGGGCATGGACTCCTACGACCAACCGCCCGGCGAGACCTTCGACGAGCAGGTCACCCAACCCTACGGACTGCGGCACCAGGTCGAGTTCGCGAAGGCGCACGGCAAGCGGATCTCGTACCCCGAGTGGGGACTGTTCCGGGGCGGCGACAACCCCGCCTACATGCGGGCCATGTTGACCTGGATCGCCGAACACCGGCCGCTCTACCACAGCATCACCGACTACTGCCCGCACGGTGTGTGGCAGTGCACCGAAAACCCGCGTTCCGCACGGGTGTTCCGGGACTTCCTGTCGGCGGGACACGACCGGGGCGCCCGCCGCCGGCCGTCGACCGCCTCCGGCGTCCTGACGCCGCCGTAGGCCGGCCCGGAAGCCGGGCGGCGGTCCCCGCCGCCCTACCCGGCGGCCCGCGGGGCGGGGAGCGGGGTCAGCGAGGCGTACTCCAGGGGTGCGGACGGGTCGATGGACACGTTCAGCGGCGCCGGATGCGCCCCGGAGCGGACCAACAGGTCACCGACGGCCGCGATCATGGCACCGTTGTCCGTGCACAGGGTCATCGCGGGCACCCGCAACTCGATGCCGGCGGAGGCGCACCGCCGCTCCGCCAGGGCCCGCACCCGCGAGTTCGCCGCCACGCCGCCGACCACGACCAGCGTTTTCACGTCGTGGTCGCGGCAGGCCGCGACGGCCTTGCGGGTCAGCACGTCCGCGACCGCCTCCTGGAGCGCGGCGGCCCCGTCGGCCACCGGCGGCTCCTCGCCCCGCAGCCGGTGCCGCTCGGCCCAGCGCGCGGCGGCCGTCTTCAGGCCGGAGAAGGAGAAGGCGTACGGATCGTCACCCGGCCGGGTGAGCGGACGCGGGAACACCACGGCCTTCGGGTCCCCGTCGCGGGCGGCCCGGTCGATGGCGGGACCGCCCGGATACGGCAGCCCCAGGATCCGGGCCACCTTGTCGAAGCACTCGCCCGCCGCGTCGTCGAGGGTGTCGCCCAGGTGGACGATCGGGTCGCGGACCAGGTCGCGCACCAGGAGCAGCGAGGTGTGGCCGCCGGAGACGATCAGCACCACGCAGGGGTCGGGCAGCGGACCGTGGTCCAGGGTGTCGGCGGCCACGTGCCCGGCCAGGTGGTGGACGCCGTACAGCGGCACCCCGGCGGCGTAGGCCAGGGTCTTCGCCCCGGCCAGGCCCACCTGGAGCGCGCCCGACAGGCCCGGTCCGGTGGTGACGGCGACCGCGTCGATCTGGCTCATCCGCAGGCCCGCCTGGTCCAGGGCGCGCCTGACCACGGGGTTGAAGGCGTGCAGGTGGGCGCGGGCGGCGATCTCGGGCACGACGCCGCCGAAGCGGGCGTGCTCGTCCATGCTCGACGCCACCACGTGCGCGAGGAGCTCGCCGTCCCGCACGATCCCCGCGCCCGTCTCGTCACACGAGGACTCGATCCCGAGCACCACCGGACCGCCCACCACGGCACCCCTCTTCTTGCCTGTCACTCTTTATTGCCAAAGACTCGCAATAAGGATAGGGCACCGGGCCGCCCCCTCCGACGGGGCGGATCCCGCCGGTCGGGGGGGCGTCCGCACCGGCTACCGAGGGCCGCCGGTCAGTCCCGCGCCGGCCGGCACCCGCCGTTCCTCGACCTCGCGAGGTTCCTCGGGCCTCCGGGGCTCCTCGGGCCTCCGCGGTTCCTCGGCCACCCGCGGTTCCTCGGGCGCCCCCGGTTCCGCGACCGCGTGAGGTTCCTCGACCGCGAGCGGCACCGACGCGCGGTCGTCGCGCTCGAAGGTCCGCAGCAGGTCCGCCGCGACGCTCACCGCGATCGTCGCGGGCTCCTTGCCGTTGATCCCGAGGATGCCGATCGGGGTCTTGATCCGGTCGATGGTCGCGGCGTCGTGACCGCCCTCCGTCGCCAGGCGCAGGCGGAACCGCGCCCATTTCGCGGCCGAGCCGATCAACCCGATCGACCCGAGACCGGAGGTGCGCAGCGCGGCGTCGCACAACGCGGCGTCCTCGGCGTGATCGTGCGTCATGATCAGCACGTGCGTGCCGGGCGGCAGCTCCGCGAGCACCTCCTCCGGCAGCAGCGGGGTGTGGTGCACGTGGACCTGCGCCACCGAGTCCCCGAGCACGCCGAGCCGTTCGGGCGTCAGCATGTCGGGGCGGGTGTCGATCAGGTGCAGGTCGAGGTCGTGGCGGGCCAGGATGCGCGCCAGCTCCAACCCGACGTGCCCGACCCCGAAGAGCGCCACCGCCTGCACCACCGGCAGCGGTTCGAGGAACACGCTGACCGCGCCACCGCAGCACTGCACCCCGTGCGGGCCGACGACCTTGTCGTTGAGCGCGAACTCCATCAGCTCAGGCTCCGGATCGGGAGCGCCGTTCAACTGGCGGGCCCGATCGATCGCCACGGCCTCGATGTTGCCGCCGCCGATCGAACCCCAGGTCTCGGTCCGACCCACCACGAGTTTGGCACCGGCCGCGCGGGGCGCGTGGCCGCGCACGGACGCGACGGTCACGAGCACGCCGGGCTCCCGGCGTGCTCGCAACCGCGCGACCGCGGCGACCCAGCCCATGTCAGGCATGGATCGGTACGCCGATGTCGACGGCGACCCCGCCCGATGCGGCGGGCACCCTGTCCGCGCGGGCCGCCTCGATCGCCCAGTACACCGCCTCCGGCGTCGCCGGGGAGGCGAGTTCCACGCTCACCCCGGCCGGCCCGAAGGCCGCCGCGGCCTGCCGCAACGCCTCCCGGACCGAGAACGCCAGCATCAGCGGGGGCTCACCCACCGCCTTGGAACCGTAGACCGCGCCCTCCTCGGTGGCGTTCTCCAACAGCGTGACGTTGAACTCCCCGGGCATCTCCGAGAAGCTCGGCAGCTTGTAGGTGCTCGCGGCCTGGGTCAGCAACCGGCCCCGGTTCGGCCCGTCACCGGTGTCCCACCGCATGTCCTCCAACGTCAACCACCCCGCACCCTGCACGAACCCGCCCTCCACCTGGCCGATGTCGATCATCGGGGACAGGCTGTCGCCGACATCGTGGACGATGTCCACCCGGCGGATGCGGTAAGCGCCCGTGAAGCCGTCGACCTCGACCTCGGCCGCGGCGGCCCCGTAGGAGAAGTACTTGAACGGCGAGCCCCGGAAGCCCTTGGCGTCCCAGTGCAGCCCCTCCGTCCGGTAGAAACCGGCCGCCGACAACTGGACCCGCTGGAAGTAGGCGGTGCGCACCAGGTCGTCCCAGGCCAGTTCCTCGTCACCGCCCAGGGCGCGCGCGACGCCCTCGACGATGCGCACGTCCGAGGCGTTCGCGCCCAGGCGGGTGCCGGCCACCCCGAGGAGCCGCTCGCGCAGTTGCTCGCAGGCGTTCTTCACCGCCGCGCCGTTGAGGTCCGCCCCGGCGCTGGCCGCGGTGGCGGAGGTGTTCGGCACCTTGTCGGTGCGCGTCGGGGCCAGTCGCACCTTGTGCATCGGGATGCCCAGGGTGGTCGCGGCCACCTGGAGCATCTTCGTGTGCAGCCCCTGGCCCATCTCGGTACCGCCGTGGTTGATCAGGACGGAGCCGTCCTTGTAGATCAGCACGAGGGCGCCGGCCTGGTTGAAGGCGGTGAGGTTGAACGAGATCCCGAACTTGATGCCCGTCAGCGCGAGGGCCCGCTTGGTGTGCGGGTGCGCGGAGTTGAAGGCCGCGATCTCGCGCTCGCGAGCGGCCAGTTCCCCGTTCTCCCGCACCTTGCGCCAGACGGCGGAGATCCGCTCGGGGTGCGCGACCGGCTGCCCGTACGGTGTCGACTGGCCGGCCCGGTAGAAGTTGCGCTCCCGCAGTTCCATCGGGTCGAGGCCGAGCAGCGGCGCGCACCGCCCCATGATGTCCTCGATGACCAGCATGCCCTGCGGTCCGCCGAAGCCCCGGAATGCGGTGTTGGAGACCTTGTTGGTCTTCGCGATCCGGCCCGTGACGTGCGCGTTGGGGATCCAGTAGGTGTTGTCGATGTGACACAGGGCGCGGGCGACCACCGGCTCGGACAGGTCCAGGCTCCAGCCGCCGTCGGCGGTCAGGGTGGCCTCCAGGGCCTGGATGCGGCCGTCGGCGTCGAACCCGATCTTCCACCGGGCGTGGAAGCCGTGCCGCTTGCCGGACATCGTGAGGTCCTGGGTGCGGTTGAGACGTACGCGCACCGGGCGGCCCGTCAGAAGGGCGCCGAGCGCGGCGACGGCCGCGAACCCGTGCGGCTGCATCTCCTTGCCGCCGAAGCCGCCGCCCATCCGCAGGCACTGCACCGTCACCTCGTGACTGTGCAGGCCCAGCACGTGGGCGACGATCTCCTGCGTCTCCGAGGGGTGCTGGGTGCTGCTCTGGACGAACATCTGCCCGCCCTCGTCGACGTGCGCCAGCGCCGCGTGCGTCTCCAGGTAGAAGTGCTCCTGGTCGGAGAAGAGGAACTCGCCGGTGAACACGTGCGCGGACTCGGCGAAGCCGTCCTCGACGTCACCGGCCACCATCACGGGCCGGGCGCCGTGGAAGCTCTCCGCCGCGATGGCCTCCTGGAGCGTGACCAGGGAGGGCAGTTCGTCGAGTTCGACCTCGACGGCCGCCGCGCCCAGCCGCGCCGCCTCCAGGGTCTCGCCCAGCACCCAGGCCACCGCGTGGCCGTGGAACATGACGTGGTCGGGGAAGAGCGGCTCGTCGTGCTTCATTCCGGCGTCGTTGACACCGGGTACGTCGGCACCGGTCAGCACGCGGACCACACCGGGTACGGCGAGGGCCGGCCCGGTGTGCAGCGCGGTGATCCGGCCGTGGGCCTTCATGACCTGCACCGGGTAGGCGTGCAGGACGTCCTTGGCGCGGTGGATCAGGTCGTCCGTGTAGAGCGCGGCGCCGGTGACGTGCAGGCCGGCGCTCTCGTGCGGCAGGGAGAGGCCGACGACGGGCTTCTCGGGGCGTTCGGACAGATGGCTCACGACGACACCGCCTCGGTGGTTTGTGCGTACAGCTTGAGCAGGCTCTGGCCGAGCATCGCGGAGCGGTAGCCGGCGCTGGCGCGGTGATCGTCCATCGGCGTGCCCTCGGCGCGCAGCGCCCGGGCGGCGGCCTCGACGGTCGACGCCGTCCAGGCCTCGCCCTCCAGGGCCGCCTCGGTCTCCAGGGCGCGGATCGGCGTGGCCGCCACCCCGCCCAGGCCGATGCGGGCCTTGCGGACGATCCCGTCCTCGATGTCGAGCGCGAACGCGATGGCCACGCTGGAGATGTCGTCGAAACGCCGCTTGGCGATCTTGTGGAAGGCGGTGACCGGCGACAGGGGCAGCGGGACGCGCACGGAGCGGATCAGCTCGTCGCGGCGGCGCACGCTCTGCCGGTACCCGGTGAAGTAGTCGGCCAACGGGACGTGGCGCTCGCCGTCGGCGTCGGCGAGGGTCAGCGTCGCCTCCAGCGCCAGCAGGACCGGCGGGCTGTCGCCGATGGGGGAGCCGGTCCCCAGGTTGCCACCGAGGGTCGCACCGTTGCGGATCAGCCGTGACGCGAACTGCGGGAACAGGTCGGCCAACAGCGGGACGGCGCCGTCGAGGCGGCGTTCGATCTCGGTGAGGGTCAGGGCCGCGCCGATCTCGACGTGGTCGGACCCGACGCGCAGTTCCCGCAGTTCGGGCAGTCGATCGACGGCGATCACGCGATCGGCGCGCCGGGAGCGGATGTTCACCTCGACGCCCCAGTCGGTGCTGCCCGCGACCACCACGGTGTCGGGCCGCTCGCGCAGCAGGCGCAGGGCCTCGGCCAGGGTGCCCGGCCGCAGGAACGTCCGCTCGCCCTGCGTGTACGCCGTGGCGGCCGGCTCGGGCGGTGCCTGCTCGCGGCGGCGCGCCAGCGGGTCGTCCTCGGCGGGGGCGCCGACGGCGAACGCGGCGTCGCGGATGGGGCGGTAGCCGGTACAGCGGCACAGGTTGCCGCTCAGCGCGTGCAGGTCGAAGCCGTTCGGACCGTGCTCGGCGTCCGCGTCCGCGTCGGCACCGGCACCGGCACTGGCACCGGCATCCGCGTCGGCGGCATCGGCGTGGGCGCAGCGGTCGGGCCGGTAGTACTCGGAGGCCATGCTGCAGATGAACCCCGGCGTGCAGTAACCGCATTGGGAGCCGCCGCGGACCGCCATCTCCTCCTGCACCGGGTGCAGGGTGGCGGGCGTGCCCGGCTCGCCGGGGGTGGCGAGGCCCTCGGAGGTGATGACCTCCTGGCCGTCGAGCGAAGCGGCCGGGATCAGGCAGGCGTTGACGGCCACCCAGTCGGTGGGCTTGTTCACGCCGGGACGGGCCACCAGGATCGAGCAGGCTCCGCACTCTCCTTCGGCGCAGCCCTCCTTGGTGCCGGTGAGGCCGCGTTCGCGCAGCAGGTCCAGCATCGTGGTGTGGGGCGCGGCCGGTGCGATCGGGGTGTCGTTCCCGTTGACCGTGATGCGGGGTGTCACCATCGGGCACCCTCGTTCCGGTGAGCGGTCGAACAGATGGTCCTGAGACCGATTGTCCTGAGAAGCATGTCGGGCTTTCCATTTCGTGGCGCGGCGGCGCGGGGAACCGCGGCGCGGATCGGCACGTACGGGCGTGCCGCGGGCGGTGTCGGAAATCGAAAGAAGCCGGGGCCCGCGATCGGGCATACCGGTGGGAGGCTGGTCAGCAGCCGTGGGCGACGAGACCCGGAGCCCAGGCGATCTGATGGGCGGGGCGACGCAGTTCGGAGAGGGTGGACATCCGACGTCGCCTCCTTCCATCGGCTCAGGGGTCGGTCCGCCCGAAGCTACGTTGCCGCAGGTCGATCGGTCAAGACGTCGTCCGGCGGCCGGGACCGTGGCCCCTGTGGACCACCGTCCCCACCGCTCCCCTCGACCTCGTCGTTCCCGTCGTTCCCGTCGTTCCCTTCGTCCCCGTGGGCCCGGAGGTGCGAGACGACCGTGTGGACGACGGCGGTCAGCGGGACGGCGACGACCGCGCCGCCGATCCCCGCGATCAGCCCTCCGGCGGACACGACCAGGACCACCGCCAGCGGATGGATCCGCACGGCACGTCCGAGGATGAACGGCTGGAGCACGTGGCCCTCGATCTGCTGCACGACGAGCACCACCATCAGGGCCATCAACGCGGTGAACACGCCCTCGGTGACCAGGGCGACGATCACGGCGAGCGCGCCGGACGCGATCGCGCCGATCAGGGGCACGAACGAGGCCACGAAGATCACCACGGCGATGGGCACGGCCAGGGGCACCCCGAGGAAGTAGATGCCCACGCCGATGAACACCGCGTCGATCATGGCCACGATCATCGTCCCGCGTACGTAGGCGGTCAGCGTCCGCCAGGCCGGAGGACCGGCGTCCGCCACGGCGGGGCGGGCCGGGGCGGGGAGCAGTCCCAGCGTCCACTGCCAGACGCGCCTGCCGTCGTACAGCAGGAAGAGCGTGGAGAACATCGCGAGCAGGGCCCCGGTGACGACCTCCACGAGGACCGTCACCCCGCGCAGACCGGTCGAGGTGATCTCGCTGGTGTTGGTGCCGATGGCATCGCTCAGACCGGAGGCGACGTCGTTGATCTGCTGCTCGCTCACGTGCAGCGGACTGTTGACGAGCCAACGTTTCAGTTCCTCCAGGCCCTCTTGAAGGCGTCCCGAGAGACTGTCGAGGTTGTCGAGCACCTGCCAGACGACGAACCATCCGACCAGGCCGAGGACGACGAACCCGCACAGCGCCGTGACCACCGTCGCGACGGCCCGGGGCAGCCCCCGGTGTTGGAGCCGGGCGACCGTCGGCTGGAGCAACGCGGTGACCAGCAGGGCGACGACGAACGCGAGGACGACGAGCCGGACGGCGCCGATCACCCGCATCAGGACCCAGACGGTGGCGGCGAGGACCAGGAACCGCCAGCCCAGCTCCGCCGCGACCCGCACCCCCCACGGCACGGCCAGGGCCGGGTCGCCCGTCCGGGCGCGCGGCGCCCGTCGCGCCCGCAGCTGCTCGGCTTCGACCTCGTAGACGGCGTCCTTGCGGGCTCGGGCCTGTGCGCCGCGCGCCCTGAAGGCGGCCAGGGCGCCCCGGGAACGGTCGATCAGGGCGTGGATCGCTGGCATGCGGAGCTCCTTCGTTCTCCCCTTCGCCGGGCGTCTGCCCAGGGATCGCGTGATCAGGCCCCGGTCCGGTCCGCGAAGAACGCCGTCCGGCCTCTGCCCGTCCGCCGCCCCATCGCCGTCCGATCGCGGTCCGATGTTCGAGGAGGGCGACCGTGGGCAGGCGCGTCACGCAGCGCACGTCCGCCGAAGGGACCCCGATGCTTTTCGCCGCCCTGCTCCTGCCGCCGTTCATGCTGGTCGCCGTACTGGCTCTCGGACGCTACGAGGAGACCCTGCTGGGTCGTCCCGACGGCGCCGGCCCGCACACCACCCACCCCGCCCGCGAGCCCGCGGAGCGGCGCCCGCGCCACCTCCGCGCGGTACCGAACCCGAACCCCTCCGCGGCGCGTGCGGGCCGCGCACCGGGCCGCGGCAGGCGCTCCGGGGGGAGGCACGCGGCGTAGGGGCGCGAGGAGCGGCCGCGGTGGCCCCGGGTCGTACGTCAGCCCGCGCGGCGGCGACGGTGCGCGCGCCACCGGGCGAGGAGTTCCGCCGGAGTGCGGGGCGGGGGAGTGGGTTCGGGGGACCTGGCCTCGTCCGGGGTGAGCGGGACGACCGGCATCAGGTACGGCCGGCCCGCGCGGTCCAGGGAACACAGGGGTTCGCCGCCGGCGACGTCGGGGCGCCCGACGCGGACGGTGAAGGGCCACGCGTCGGCGCCGTCGGTCACCTCGCCGCGCAGCTCGGTCACCGCGTGGGGCGCGGTCCGGAGGGAGGCCACGACCCTGCCGTCGACCAGCACCTCGGTACGTCCGGGAGCGGGGGCCCACATCACGGTGATCGAGTGGCCGTCCTGGTCGAGGTGGAAACGCCGGTGGACACGCTCCTTCACGGCCGCCTCCTCGATCCGCTCGATCCGCTCGCGCAGCGCCCCCCTCCCAGCGTAGCCGGCGCCGGGCGGGGCGCGGCGGGCGGAGCGTGGCGGGCGAGGAGGGGCGGCTACGATACCCCCGCTCAACTGTGCGAACACGAAAGGGGCCGTCATGCCTGGCCCGCAGCCCCGCCGGGTACCGTCCCCGTCCCCCTCCCCGTCCGAGCAGCCGCAGCCGACGCAGGTTGCGGAGCCGGAGCTCCCTGACGCCACCGCGCGCCGCACCGCCTGGTGGCGTACGAACACCGCCCGGTTCGGCCTCGTCGCCGCGGTGCCCCTGCTCGGCCTCCTGACGCCCCGTCTGGGCGCCGTCGTGCTGCTCGCCGCGCTGATCGTGGTGTGGGCGGCCGACACCTGGAGCAGGACCGCGCGGTTCCTCACCACGGTGGCCGCCATGTCCCTGCTGGGCGCCGTCGTGCCGGACTCCCCGAAGGAGAACACGGCCGACGCGGCTCCCGCCCCGCGGACCGCGAGAGCCACGCCGACCCCCTTCGGCGCGAGGGCCTCCGCCGAGCCCACACCGACCCCCACCGTCGCGCCGCTCGCCGACTTCCGCGGCCAGTCCCTGGAGAGCGCCTTCGACCGGGCCCGAGCGGCCGGTTACCTGGTCCGGGAACACGACGCCTCGGAGAAGGACGGCTTCGTGCGCGGCCGTTCGCGGTGGACGGTGTGTTTCCAGGAGACGGGCCGGGAGGGGGCCAGGGCGACCGCGGAGTTCGGCGTCGTACCGAACGGCTCCCCCTGCCCCGAGACGGACGGCGAGCCCATCCCGTGGCCGAGGATGCCCGACCTGGTGTGGAAGACCTGGCGCACGGCCCACGCGGACGTCGTCGCCCTCGGCGTGCGTCCCGAACGGATCGAGGCGCGCGCGGCGTACGCCAACGACACCCTGCCCGCCCGGGGTGAGTACGAGGACTGGCGGGTGTGCGTCCACGAACCGGCCGTGGACGCGCCGGTGAAGCCCGACGACCGGGTACGACTGCGCCTGACCGCCGAGGAGAACGGCTGCCCGGAAGGGGACCGCGGCGCCGGCACCGCCGCGAACCTGCCGGACCGCGACGGTGACGGCGACCCCGACTACCGAGACCCCTACCCCGGTGACCGCGACCGCACCAGGGCGTTCCCGGACGGGTTCCCCGGCGGGGACGGCGGCTCCGGAGGGTCCTCGGGAGGCTCGGGCGGCGGGGGTTGGAGCCCCTGCCGACACACCCGCTGGTGCTGACGCGCGCACGGCGGCGTGCGCCTCGACGGGGTACGCCTCGACGGGGTACGCCCGGGCCGCGTACGCCTCAACTCCGGGCGCCGGCGGCCCGGGCGGCCTGATCGGCGGCCTCGGCCAGGGTGTGGGCCCCGGCGGTGCTGAGCCGTCCGCCGCCGCTCTCCAGATGGGCGCGCACGAACCACTGGAACTGCTCCAGCCGGGCCAACTGCCCGATGAGCATGTCCTGGGTGACCAGGTCGAGGTCGTCGGTCTCCTTCATGGCGGCCCGGTGGTCCTCGATCACCCCGCTGTACACGAGGTCGAGGGCGCCGAGGTGGGCGACCGCGTCCGCGCGGCCCACCTCGTAGTCGTCCCAGGTCCGCTCGGCGACGATCGCGCCGGGCGTGCCGACGGGCACGCCGCCCAGGGTCGCGATGCGTTCGGCCATGGTGTCGGTCATCTCGCGCACCGCGTCCACCTGGGGGTCCAGCATCTCGTGGACGGCGATGAAGTGCGGACCGACCACGTTCCAGTGGACGTGCTTGAGGGTCAGGGCCAGGTCGTTGAGGGCGTGCAGCCGGGCCTGGAGGATCTCCGACACCCGCTCGGCGTCCTGCCGGTTCATGCCGGGCACGGTGTGCGGGGCGGGGGCCTGGGCCTGCTCGGAGCGGGACATGGGGGCGTCTCCTGTTCGTCCGTCGATCGGGGTGAACCGCTTGCGGTCACGCGCCTGCCCGCTCCCGCCGCGTGCACACCTCCGCCCGCCCGGCCGCACTCCCGCCCACCCTCCCGGCCGCCGCGCATCCCGTGCGCGGCGGCACCACGACGCGCGGGAGCCCGGACACCGGCGGCCGGCGCCCGCGGGCGCCGCCTTCCACCGGTGTCCGGGCCCACCGCTCCCGGTCCCGCTCAGTTGGTGAAGACCTGCACGATGCGGTCGCCCGCGACCGCGACGCCGGTCTTGGTGAAGTTGCAGTTCTTGATGTTGCCCGCGTGGCCGGTGCTCGCCAGCCAACCGTCGACGTGCACCTTCTCGTCGCCGGAACCCCAGGCGATGTTCTCGGCGGAGGCGGTGAACGTCGCCCCGGCCTTCTTCAGCCGGTCCGGTACGGTCGAGCCGTCCGAGCCGCGGTGGTCGGTGGTCGTGTCGTTGGCGTACTCCTGCGCCGCCGCGGTCAGCGCGGGATCGACCGTCAGCGGCTGGCAACCGGCCGCGGTGCGCGCCTGGTTGACCAGTTCGAGGACCTTGTTGGGGTCGGCCTGGAGCGGTACCACCGCACGGGTGCCGACAGCGGCGGTGGGGGTCGCGGCGGAGGCCGCCCCGGCGCCGACGGCGCCTGCCAAGACCAGCAGTGAGGACGCGCACGCCACCGTGCACCTGCGCCGTATTCGGCCGGATCCGGAAACCATGGGTCTACCTTCCTGTTCGCCGAGAGAGCGGCGGACGCGGCGACGGCGCCGCCGGTTCCCCCCGTCCCCGTCCCTGTCTCCCCACCCCCGCCGATTCTCCGCCGCACCCCACCACCGCGCATCTTCCGGCGGAGTACCCGCAGGTGGGAGCGGTGGCGGCAAGATCGCGGGCGCGGCGGGCGGTGGGGTTCCGGTCGACACCCCCGCATGCGCGGCGCGACCATGGAGGAGGAAGACGCCGTCGCAAACCGCTGTCGAGACACCCTGGCGGATCGCCATGACCCCTCACGGCACAGCACGTCGCGCGGCCTTCGTCGCGCTGCCGGTCGCCGTCCTGCTCGGGATCGGCCCGACCGCCGCGGTCGCCCGGTCGGCGCCCGCCGTCCCCGCCGTCTGCCACCTCCTGAGCCAGCCCGCGGACCCGTACCACCTGGGCTGCCGCGAGGGCTTCAGGCTGGGCGTGGCCGCCGGCTACGAGAACGGCCTGAGCTGCCACAGGCTCCCGCCCCCGCTGGCACCGGTCGATCCGACGCCGTACGAACAGGGCAAGCGGCAGGGCTACAAGGACGGCTACGACCAGGCCTTCAAGCACACCTACGACAGGAACTGCGACCTGCCGCAGCTTCCCCCGGCGCAGAAGCAGCCGCCGCCCGCGCAGACACCGCAGACGATGGCGGAGGCGGGCCAGGCGGCGGGCGCGACCTGGGGGCGCGAGGACGCCCGACTGACCTGTACCCGCGCACACGCGAACCTGGTCCCGCCCGCCAAGCCCGACGCGCTGATCATCGCCTACCAGAACGGCTACCGGGTGGGCTACGACGTCGCCTACGACGAGGCGTACCGACAGCTCTGCCCGAAGCCGTGAGCCGTGGGGGCGGGGTGCCCCGCCGCCCCCGGCGTCTCAGTGCTTCAACGCGACCTTCAGGGCGACGATGACCAGGCCCAGCACCAGGTTCACGGCCGCGGCCGCCACGACCGTACGGCGCGTCGCGCCCGCCCGGTGCGCGGCGTACGCCCCCCACCCGACCTGCCCCGCGACCGCGACGCAGAGCGCCAGCCACACCGCCCCCGCGGTGTCCAGCCCCAGCAGGGGGCTGACGGCGACCGCGGCCGCCGGGGGCAGGGCCGCCTTGACGATGGGCCACTCGGCTCCGCAGACCTGCCGGACCTCCCGACCGGTCAGGGGCACCATGGCGATCCGCTCGCCGAAGAGACGGGCGAGGACGTGCGCCGCCCAGAACACCACCCCGGTGGCGAACAGCAGCACGACGAGTTCCACCCGGGGGAACCGGCCGAGCGAACCGGCACCGACCACGACCGACGCGGCGAGGAGCGAGCCGTACACCGCACCGGTGTAGTCGACGTGCTCCCGCGCGGTGCGCGCCGGGCCCCGGGGCGGATCCTCCCCGGGGCCTTCCTCCGCTCTGTGACCTGTCATGCCCCAGTGTCGTCACGGGCGGGCCCCGGCGCGGGGCAGCCACGCCCGGCGGCCCGCGCGCCGCCGACCGGGTGCGCTACCGCCGGGCATCCTCACGGCCGTCTCGGCGCAGGGAGGCCGGGGTGCTCCCGTACCAGCGTCGGACCGCCCGGCGCAGGGCGCGGGCGTCGGCGTAGCCGCTGCGGGCGGCGATCGCGTCGATGCCGAGGTCGGTGTGGTGAAGGAGCCGGGTGATGTGCGTGCGGCGCACGGTGTCGACCTCGGAGCTCCAGGTGGTGTCGTGCTCGTCGAGCCGTCGCTGGAGGGTGCGCGTGCTGAGGTTCATCCGCCGGGCCACCACGGCCAGGGTGGGTGCGGTCTCCTCGTGGACGGAGGCGAGGGCGCTGCGGAAGAGGTCGAGCCAGTCGTACAGGGGGATCGCGGCGGCGAGGGACTGTTCGGCGTGTCTTCGCAGCACGGCGGACAGACCGGGTTGGGCGTGCGGCGCGGGGGCCGTCAGGTCGGCGGCGAGGAAGGTGACGGAGCTGTGCGGGGCCTCGAACTCGATGGCGCGGGTGCCGTAGAGCCCGACGAGGGCGTCGTGCCGGCGCGGGGTCCTGGCCGCGAGGGTGACGCGTACGGGGACGAGGGGCCGCCGGGCGGCCTCGCCGAGGCGCCGCTGGTAGATGGCGAGCGCGCAGGCGCGGATGGCGCAGGCGGCGTCGATCGTCACGTCCGCGTCGTTGAGGTGGCTGATGGTGATCTGTTCGCCGTCCTCGGAGATCCGCAGGCTGTCGGTCCCGACGTCGATGATGGCGGCCAGGTACGTCGAGGCGTCCCGGATCCCTTCCAGCGGCGTCCCCGCGGAGGTGATGAGGTAGTCCCAGACCCCGAGGCTGCCGATCGTCGACTGCCGGGCGAGCGCCGCGGCCACTTCGGGCCAGGGGGCCCGGGCCGCCATCAGTTCCGTGATGCGGATGCTCGTGACCGTGGGGGTCCGGAACAGGTCGTCGTCGAGGTGCTCGGGCGCCACGCCCAGCAGGTGCGCGTACTCGGTCGGGGGTATGCCGAAGAGACGCGCGGCGTTGACGTTCAGACGGGTGAGGGCGGAGGACGTCGTCCCCGGGTGCGCATGCGAGACCACAAGCGTCGAGCATAGATCAGCGCGAAAGACAAGATCATCGGCGGACGTCGGCGCGTGAAGTCCCCCTCTCGGCACGGGAGATCCCGCGCCGGCGCGTACGGTCCCCTGGCCGGCGCGTCCGGTCCCCGGCGCGGGGGCGCGCGCGGCCTTAGCGTGGGGACCGTTCCCGCGGGCCCCCTCGCCCCGGCCGGCCGGAACGCATCCACCTCACCTCGACCCGCCCGGGTACGGGGGTCCCGAGCGGGCGAGCGTGAGGTCGGGCCCCGGGGCGACACCGCGAGCGGGGCGACACCGCGACCGCGCCGCCGCCGTCACCGGCGGAACACTCCAAGATCGACTCGTGATCGTTGTCGCCACCGGGGCAACGCCCCGCGAGCGGGCCGGCGCAGACTTGCAGGGCGCGGCGGCCCGTCGGCCGCGCCCACCCGCACCGGCGACCCAAGGACTGCCATCGTGAACGAGCGCGTTCTCACTCCCCGCAACCGGGGCTTCCTCTTCCTCGACTCCCACCCCGCCGGGTGCGAGCGGCTGGTGGCGGACATGTGGGATGCGTGCCCCACCCCCGGGACCGCGCCGCAGGGCGACGGACCGGTGGCGCTGGTGATCGGGTCCTCCGCCGGGTACGGGCTCGCGGCCACGCTCGCCGGACTCAAGCGAGCCGGCATCCGCGGCATCTGCGTGTCCTTCGAGAAGGCCCCCACCGCGCGGCGTACGGCCACGGCCGGCTGGTACCGCACCGCCGCCACCGCCGACCTCGCCCGCGCCGCCGGACGCGACCTGGTCTTCCTCAACGGCGACGCCTTCTCCGACGGGATGAAGGACCAGGTCGCGGACCTCCTGGAGCGGCGCTTCGGCGGCCGGTTGGACCACCTGATCTACTCCGTGGCCGCGCCCCGCCGCACCGACCCCGACACCGGGACCACCTACGCCTCGGTCCTCAAGCCGATCGGCCGGGCCGACCGCACCAAGACCCTCGTCTTCGACGACGAGGGCCTCGGAGAGGTCCGCGAGGTCGAGACCGCACCGGCCGAGGGCGACGACGTCGAGCAGACGGTGGCCGTGATGGGCGGCGCGGACTGGGAGCGCTGGATCGACCACCTCGCCGGGCGCGGACTGCTCGCCGACGGTTTCGCCACCGCCGCCCTCTCCTACATCGGTTCCTCGCTGACGTCGGCGATCTACCGGCAGGGCACCATCGGCGCGGCCAAGGCCCACCTGGAGGACACCGCCCGCACCCTGGACGAGCGGCTCGCCAAGACGGTGGGCGGCCGGGCCGTGACCTCCGTCAACGGTGCCGCCGTCACCCAGTCCTCCACCGCGATCCCCGGCATCGCCCTCTACACCGGCCTGCTGCGCGGCGTCCTCGGGGAAGCCCTCGTCCCGCCGGTCCACCAGCTCGCCGCGCTGTGGGACCAGCTCACCGGCGCCGCTCCGCTCGCCCTGGACGACGAGGGCCGCGTCCGGCTGGACACCTTCGAGCTGACCGACGAGGTCCAGGCGGCCGTCGCCGAACGCTGGGAGAGCGCCACCACCGAGACCATCGCCGACCTGGCCGACCTCGACTGGTTCCGCGCCGAGGTCCGACGCCTCTACGGCTTCTCCGTGCCCGGCGTCGACTACGCCGCCCCGGTCGCCACCGAGGTCCCCTGGCCCGACCACACCCTCTGACCCCCCCCGCGTGAGCCCCCGGGAGGGGGGTACGGGTGGTGACGTTCGGTGAGATTCGGGGGTGTGGTCGGTGACTCGCCCCATAGGACCCACGTCACATACGAAGCGGGATCGTAGGCCCTGAAGGTCCCTTGCACCGGCCCGACGACCGGTTCCCACCTGCGGGGACGACCCTGTGGTCGGGGTGGGGTCGGCGGGCTCGGTGTGTGGGGGTGGGGTAGTAGTGGGGGTCGTTGCCGGCGGGTCGGGGGGTCGGTAGAACTGGATGAGTCGCAAGGCGGCGGGGTCGCTTTCC
>NZ_JBVJMA010000017.1:0-206798 GCF_055584445.1 Streptomyces sp. NPDC103540 | reverse complement strand
GCCCGGGGCCCCCCGGGGGGGGGGGGGGCCGCCCCGCCGGGGGGGGGGGGCCCCCCCCCCCCCCCCCCCCCCCCCCCCCCGCGGGGGGGGGGGGCCCCCCCGCCGGGGCCCCCCCCCCCCGGCGGCTGTCGTCGCGGCACGGACCGTCCGGAGGACAGTGCGCGGGCGGCGCCGTTCCCACCATGGAGGAAACGGAGGAAATGGAGGAGGACGCCCGTCCCTCCCCCGTCCGGGGCCGGCCGTGCCGTCGCACGGCCGGCCCCGGACGCCTTCGCCCGTCTCCTCCTCTCCCCCTCCCCCTCCCCTCCCCCGAAGCCCGGAAAGGCACCGCCATGAGCCAGGAGCAGAGCCTGCTGCACCGCATCCTCGACCACTCCAGCCGCCCCGACCCGTACCCGCTCTACGCCGAGCTGCGCCGCACCCCGGTGTGGCACGAGGCCGGCGGCCCGTACGTCGTCAGCGGGTTCCGGGACATCGAACAGCTGCTGCACGATCCCCGCATCAGCTCCGACTCCCGCAACCTGTCGACGGATCCCGGGGATCCGCTGATCGAGGCGGTCGAGGCCGGCGGGGGCGGCGACACGGCCGGCGGCGCGAACGGCGACGGCTCCGGCATGCTCCCGCCCGGCTTCCTGCGCCTCGATCCGCCCGAGCACGACCGGCTGCGCCGGATGACCAACCGCCCCTTCGGCCCGCCGCACACCCCGCACAAGGTCCACGACATGCGCGCCGAACTCACCGCCGTCGTCGACGATCTGATCGACCACATCGGATCCGGGGCCGACACGGAAGAGGTCGACCTGGTCGGTGCCTTCGCCTACCCCTTCCCCGTCACCGTGATCTGTCGGCTGTTGGGCGTGCCCCGCGAGGACGAACCCCGCTTCCACGCGTGGGCCGAGGCCGTCGCGGCGAGCCTCGACCCCGACCCGGACGCGCCCGACCCGACCGCACGGCTGCGCGCCTCCCACGACGCCCGGACGGCGCTCGGCGGCTACCTCGCCGACCTCATCGAGGAGCGTCGGCGCCGTCCCCGCGAGGACATGCTCTCCCGGCTCGCGTCGGGCGACGGTCCGGACGGGGCGATGAGCACGATCGAGCTGCTCACCACCTCCGCGCTGCTCCTCGTCGCCGGCCACGAGACCACGGTCAACCTGATCGCGAACGGCATGCTCACCCTGCTGCGGCACCCGGAGGCCCTCGAACGGCTGCGGCAGGACCCCGGGTTCGCGGCTCCGCTGGTGGAGGAACTCCTGAGGTACGAGCCGCCCGTCCAGTTGCTGCCCCAGCGCACACCCATCGCCCCCGTCGAGGTGCGCGGCACGACCATCCCCCCGGGCGCCTCGATCTGGCTGGTGCTCGCCGCCGGCAATCGGGACCCGGAGCGGTTCACCGACCCGGAGCGCTTCGACCCGGACCGGCCGGACCTGACGCACCTGGGACTGGGCAGCGGCATCCACAGCTGCTTCGGGGCTCCGCTGGCCCGGCTGGAGACGCAGATCGCGCTGAGTCGGCTCGCGGCCCGGCTGGAGCGGCCCCGCCTGCTCGCGGACCCGCCGCCCTACCGTCGCAACGCGGTGCTGCGCGGCCCGCGCGCCCTGCCCGTCGCCCTCGCCGGGGTACGCCCCTGAGCGCCCCCGTCACCGGATCCGGCCGTACCCGAGGGCCGTGCGGGCCTCCCGCCCGTGCGGCCCTCGCGCGTGCGCGAACCCCCTCGGCCGGCGGGCGGAGGGGGTCGAAGGGGCTCGGGGCGGTCGGTGGGGCGCCGTCAGGCCGCGCTCCGGACGGCGGGCTCGGACGGCAGCGCCGCCGGCCGCTCCAGGGCCTCGCGTACGGCGTGCTCCAGGGCCTTCGGCGTGTCGTCCGGGGCCGTCACCCAGCGCCGGACGACGTGGCCGTCGGGCCGGACCAGCACGGCCCCGGTGGGGCCGATGCCGTAGCGGTCGGGGAAGGTGCCGTCCGGATCGCGCAGCGCGTCGCGCGGACCGCCGATCCGGTACGCGCGCAGGCGGACACCGAGTCCGGCCGCCGCCCGCGCCCCGGCGGGCGTCCAGGGCCCCCCGCGCGCTCCCGCGAGCAGGGTGAACCCGGTCCCGAAGAGGTCCAGGACCGACACCCGTCGGTCGCCGCGGGTCAGCCACAGGTGCGGGGCGCGGCTGCCGGGGCGGCCCGTGGGGCGGTACGGGTCCTCGCAGGGGCCGGCGTCCGGGCCGCCCCCGGGGTCGGGGTAGAGGTAGCCGAGCTGGAGGGTCTCGGGGGGCAGCGCCTCGGGCAGCCCGCGGGCGGTCGCGAGGACGTGCCACAGCGTGTGGGCGGCCACGCGGGTGCGCTCCACGTCGTAGGAGTCGAGGAGCGAGTCGTCCGCTTCGCCGCGCAGGACGGCGGCGAGTTTCCAGGCGAGGTTGTGGGCGTCCTGGATCCCGGTGTTGCCGCCGAGGCCGCCGATCACGGGCATGGTGTGGGCGGCGTCGCCCAGCAGCATGACGCGGCCCTCGCGGAACCGTTCGGCCACCACCGCGGAGGCCCCCCAGCGCAGCACGCTGAGCACGTCGGGTGCCAGGTCGGGCATTCCGGTGATCCGGTGCAGCCGGTCGCGGGCGAGGCGGCCGAGCTCCTCGTCGTCCGCCCCGGCGCCGATCGGGGCGTCGGGGATGCCGTGCTCCCACAGCGGTGCCCGGGGCACGCCGCGGGCGAAGAGGACCTCGCTGTCGGGGAACACGACGGCGGTGGGGCGCCGGCCGCGCAGCGCGGGGTCGAGGTCGGCGGCGAACACGGTGCTGAGGAAGCGCGGTTCGCCGCGGCGGCCGTGCAGCGCGATGCCGAGGGCCTCCCGTACGGGGCTGCGCGTGCCGTCGGCGGCCAGGAGGTAGGCGCAGCGGACGGTGCGGGTGTGGCCGGTGGCGCGGTCGAGGATCCGGGCGGTGACTCCGTACGGGTCCTGCTCGAAGGCGTCGAGTTCGTGGCCGAAGAGGACGCGCGCGCCCCGGTCGCGGGCCTCGGCCAGCAGGATCGGTTCGAGGCGGTTCTGGTCGCAGAGCCGACTGCCGGCGGGGCTGATGGGCAGGGTCGGGTCACCGGGCGGGCCGAGCAGGGTGTACGCGTCGTCGGTCAGGGCCCGCGCCCCGAACCAGCCGCTCGGGCGGCGGCTCACGGCGTCGACGGCGGGCTCCAGGCCGACGGAGCGGAGCACCTCGCCCGAGCGGGCGGTGAGGACCCGCGAGCGGGGATGGGCGCCGATGCCGGAGCGGCGTTCCACCACCAGGCAGCGCACCCCCTGGTGGGCGAGCAGCACGGCGGCCGACAGGCCGCTGAGGCTTCCGCCGACCACGAGCACGGGCACGCGCACGGGCTCGTGCACCGGCTCGGGTGCGGGGTCGCCCGCGTCGTGGGGGGTCGGGCCGGAGCGCGTCGTCGTGTCCATGTCGAGGGGCGGCTCAGCGGCCGATGGAGGCCGTCGCGAGGGCGAGGTCGATGCGCTGCTCGCGGGCCCGTTCGGCGGCCCGGGCGGAGGTGGGGGGCGTGTTCATCAGGGCGCGGCAGACGCAGAAGCAGAACCGGCCGCCCTCGCGGCGCGTGCCGTGGCCGCCGAGTTCGGTCAGGGCGAGCCATTCGCGTTCCGCCGGGGCCGGGGTGGTCGTGTGCGCGTGCTCGTGGTGCTTGCTCATGGGTTCGTCCCTCTCCTGCGTCGGTCGTCGCCGGCACGGGCCCGGACGGGGGCATGCGTGCGTCCGGGGCTCCGGGCCGGGTGGTGCGGGGGGCCGCACCACCCCTCCACTGGACCCCGCGCGGGCCCTCGCCGGTGTCCTCCGACCGGCCGATCCGCGGGACGAGGGCCGTGGAGAACGCGAGGGAAGGGGAGACGCGAGGGAAGGGCGGCGCGAGGGAGGGCCGGGGGCAGGACGGGAGGCGGGGCAAGGGGCCGGCGGGGAAGGCCGGTAGGCGGCGGGCGGCCGGCGGCGGGCGGCGCGCCGACGGTCGCGCGTCGTCCCCCCGATGGACCGACCGCAGGACGAGGAGGCCCCGGCCCCTTCCCTACGGTGGCCGCAGGAGGCCGTACGAACACCGGCCCGCAGCGTGAGAGGACCCCTCCATGACCACCGCACCCTCGGGTTCCGTCCCGGTCACCGCGACCGCCGCCACCGCCGTGCCGGTGACCGGCCTGCCGTACCTCGGTTCGGGGATCGGCTACCGCACCGAGATCAAGGACGCGATCACCTCCCCGGCGAGCCGCGTCGACTGGCTCGAAGTGATCACCGAGCACTACCTGTTCGCGCCGCCCGACGTCCGTGACGTGCTGCACCGCCTGCGCCGCCGCTTCCGGATCGTGCCGCACGGACTGGAGTTGTCGATCGGGGCTCCGCGCGAGCCCTCCCCGCGTTACCTGGACGCGCTGGCGCGGCTCGTCGACGAGATCGACGCGCCCTGGTTCAGCGACCACCTGTGCTTCACGCGGGCCGCGGGCGTCGCCCTCGGCACCCTGACCCCGCTGCCCCGGACCCGGGAGATCGCCCGTGAGGTGGGGCAGCGCGCGCGGCGGGTGCAGGCTGCGGTGGGCAGGCCCCTGATCCTGGAGAACGTCACGTACTACATCGATCTGCTGTCGCCGTTGTCGGAGGCGCAGTTCATCGCCGAGGTGATGGAGCACTGCGAGTGCGGGCTGCTGCTGGACCTGACGAACCTGGACATCAACGCGCGCAACCACGGCTACTCGGCGCACGAGTTCCTCGACACGATCCCGGTGGAGCGCGTCGTACAGGTGCACCTGGCGGGCGGGACCGGCGGGGAGGACGACCGCATGGACCTGGACACGCACAGCGAGCCGGTGCCGCCCGCGGTCTGGGAGCTGCTGGAGGAGCTGGTGGACAGGGCGCCGGTGCGCGCCACGCTGCTGGAGCGCGACCAGAACTTCCCCGAGGACTTCGGCGAGCTCCAGGCCGAACTCGACCACGCCCGGCGCGTCCTGGACGGCGTCCGGCCCGCGCGGACGGGGGTGCGGTGATGGGCCTGCGCGAGGCCTTCGCCTCCGTCATCGCCTCCCCCGGCACGCTGGTGCCGGTGCTGCGCGCGCGTCCCGGCGAGGTCCAGGCCCGGTTCGGGCTGTCCGACGCGGAGCTGGCGGTGTTGGCCGGCGTCGACGGGGACAGCTACGCGTTCATGGCCGAGGAGAGCGGCGCGAAGCGCCGGATCCACCTCTCGGTCGGCATCCCCCGTACGGTGGGTGAACTGACGGAGCATCATCCCGAAGTGCTCGACGCGTTCCTGACGACGACGACCCTCGCCGAGGACGCCGACGACCCGATGGGGATCGTGCGGGCCTGCGGGCGTCTGCTGGCCTTCGTCGGGCTGCCGCCCGCCGTCGCCGACTTCGGCCGGTTCGAGCTCGACCAGTACCTGTTGCTGAACGACTCCGTGGCTGCGGAGGCCTGTCGCCCGGGTCCCTTCGCACGGCTGCCCGCGCGGTTCCCGCGGGTCGCGGAGCCCGCGCTGGTGCTGTCCGCGGCGGTGCGGGTGGCGACGTACGGGCACGACGTGACCGACCCCGGGGCGCCGGGCCGTCTCCCCCGCGAGGAGGTGACCGTCCTGCTCCAGCGGGCGTGGGACGCGCCGCTGCGGGCGTACCGGATCGGGGCCGGCACCGGGCTCCTGCTGGCCCGCTGCGACGGCACCCGCACGGGACGCGAGGCCGCCCGCGCCGCGGACCTTCCCGAGGCCGACGCCCTGGACCTGCTGGAACGGCTGGTGGGCGCCGACATCGTGCGGACGGCGCCCGCAATCGTCCACCAGGGTCGTCCGACCGCATGACAGGGCCTCGCGGCCCCGCCTGCTGTCCTGGAGTACGGCCCTTCGGCCGAACGACCCACCCACTCCCCCGAGGAGGGACACCATGAACAGCCCGTACCCCGACCCCCTCGCCGGCGCCTTCGCCCCGGCCCTTTCCCTGACGCCGCTGCCGGACGTGGTCGCGGCCCGCCGGTCCGGCCCGCCGCGGGACTTCAACTGCTTCTGCGTCTTCTGCACCCAGGCGGCCGACCCGTCCGTGGCCCGTCCCCCGCGCGCGGCGGCCGGTCGATCCCCCCGGTGACCCGAGCCGCACCCGGGTCCCGCGGCCCCGACCTCGCGACGGGGGCCCGCACGGAGCGGTGGACGCCGCGCGGTCGCGCCCCGCGCGCGTGAGCCCGGCGGACCACCGCTCCGCCACGCCCCGGTACCTCGCGCGGCGGGGGCCCGGAAAACCGCCGGCGGCCGTCGCGGCCGCCGTCCTATCGTCGGGGACGATGGACATCACCTTCCGGAAGCTGCCGGGAAATCAGCACGAGATCACGGTCACCCGTCTACGCGGCCCCGCCGTACGGCTGCCCGCGCAGCCCACCGGTCCGACGATCCCGCACGACCTCGCCCACGCCGCCGTCGAGGAGGCGCTCGGCATCACGGACGGCTTCTGGGGCGCGACGGCGGCCGGTGCCACCTTCCAGGGGTTCGAGACGATCGAGCCCGGACGCCACCGCCGGTCGGGGCTCAAGGTGCTGCGCCGCGGGGGCGACGCGGTGCTGGCCGCGGAGATGGCGGTCAACTGGGCCTACCGGGCCTGGTCCGGACTTCCCGTCACGGGGCGCGGCGTGGGCCGACCGCCCCTCGACGAGGCCGCCCTGGTGCGTGCCCGCGCCGCCTTGGACGCGGCGGCGACCCGCTGGGAGGCGCTGCCCGAGGACTCCTCACTCACCTGGCACTGGCGGGACTGAGGCTCCGCCCCGCGCAGCCCCACGAGGCGACGGCCCGCGACGCCCCGCGCCGGTCCCCCACCGACCTCACCCCGGACGTCACTCCCGGTGACACCGGCGGTCGAACGCCCCCGGCTTGATGAGAACATGATGACTCCACCACAGCAGTGCGAAAGGGGAGGTCATGGCCTGGGGCCCGGCGACGTACGAGGTGAAGTACCAGGGGACCACGCCCCGGGTGCTGCGCACGGAGAGCAACGGCGCGCACAGCGGCGCTGGTTGGGCGACCCGTGACGCGCCCGGCCCCGACGACGCCCGCTACCCCGAGGCCCGTACCTTCCGCCTCCTGGACGACGCCGGCGTCCCCTTCGTCCACGTGCGCACCGAGCACCCCGGCTCGCGGGGCTCCGGGCAGCCGGCCGTCTACCGCGTCGACGACCACCACGGCGCCCCGTTGGGCCGCGTCACCTACCGGCGGCGGCCCTCCTTCCGCGTCCGCCGGGCGCGGTGGACGCTGGAACCGGTCCAGGGGCCGCACCTGCGCGGCCACCGGGGCCGCCTGGTGTGGTGGGCCGTGTGGTGGCCGACGGGTCTGGTGCTGAGCTGGGTGTGCTCGATCGCCGCCTTCATGGCCGAGGACGACGCGGGCTTCCGTCCGCCCCGCCGGGTCACCTGGCGCGACGCCTCGGGCCGGACCCGGCTGGTGTTCCGGGGCATGTCCGACCGCTACGAGGTGCGGGCCGGGGACACCGATCCCCGGCTGATCAGCGCGCTCGTGGCATTGCACCAGTCCTTCGACCCGTCCGAGGACGCCGGGGCCTTTGGCTGGTACCACGTCTGACCCCGCCCGTTCGGGGCCGGTCGCGGCGGGCCCCGTCGCGGTCGGCGTCGCGGCCCCCTCGCGGTCGCCCGCGGTCGCCCGCGGTCGGCGTCAGGGTGTACTCCGCCGCCGGCCCGTGCGTGCCTCCGGATCGGGACGTCGTGGCGGCCTAGCGTGGCCGCAGACGATCCCGCCGGACCGCCGGCGGGCTCCGGTTCCCTGGAGGCACCCATGACCACGCCGTCCGACCTCGCCGAACTCACCGGCACCTACGTCCTCGACCCCGCCCACACCCGGATCGGCTTCATCGCCCGCCACGCCATGGTGACCAAGGTCCGCGGCGCGTTCCACCGGTTCGACGGGACGGCCCGGCTGGACGGCTCCGACCCGGCCCGCTCCACGGGACGGGTGGTGATCAAGGCCGAGAGCATCGACACCGGCGTCGAACAGCGCGATCAGCACCTGCGCACCAACGACTTCCTCGACGTGCCGAACTTCCCCGACATCACCTTCGAGACCACCGGCATCGAGGTCCTCTCCGACAGCGAGTACCGCGTGACCGGCGACCTCACCATCAAGGACACCACCCGCCCGGTCGCCATCGACTTCGAGTACACCGGGACCGCCGTCGACCCCTTCGGCAACCGGCGCGTCGGCCTGGAGGGGTCGGTGTCCATCTCCCGCAAGGACTACGGCGTGACCTGGAACGCCGCCCTCGAAGGCGGCGGGGTGCTCGTCGGCGACAAGGTCGTCCTGGAGTTCGACGTCTCCGCCATCAAGCAGGACTGAGCGCCCGCGAGCCCGGCGAGCGGCCCGCCGGCCCGTTCCCTCCCCCGCGTCCGCCCGCCCGTACGCGACTTCACCCCGCGTCGGCGGTGCCTCCCTCGGGCTCGGCGCCCCGCTCGGTCGCCGGGGCGTGCGCTTCCGGTGCGGCGGGCACGCCGGAGGAGGGCAGCAGCTGCGGGATGCCGTCGACGATCGGGTAGCTGCGGCGCAGGCGCGGGTTGTAGAGCGCGCTCCCGGCCTCGTCGAGGATCAGCGGCCCCTTGTCGAGGGGGCAGGCGAGGATCTTCAGCAGCGGGCTGTCGGGCTTCATGACCGGGTTCCTTCGGAGGAGGGGTGGGCGGGAGCGGCCGCGTCGTGGCGCGGCAGGGTGAGCAGGACGGTCAGGGCGAGCGCGATGCCGCCCAGCCGCAGCAGCAGCCGCGCCGGATCGGCGGGCAGCGGTTCGTCGAAGGCGATCGTGCCGCTGACGACGGCGAAGACGCAGGCCACCGTCGAGCACACCGGCACGATGAGGGAGGCCCGGCAGCGTTGCAGGGCGGTCTGCGACAGCACCAGTCCGGTGGCCCCCGTCAGCAGGAGCAGGTACGGGTGGGGGGTGGTGAGCAGGGCGGGGGCGGAGCCCAGCAGGTCGGAGGTGTCCAGGCGGCCCGAGACCCCCTTGATGGCGAGGGAGCTGACCCCGTAGATCAGGCCGACGGCGACCGCGTAGGACACTCCGGTGGTGGGTTGGCGGTGGCGGCGGCGGGCGCGCCGTTCGGCGGCGGCGTAGAGCGCGAGTCCGGCGGCGACGGACGGTACGCACAGGGCCAGCAGGGTGCCCGTGGGCGCGCTGCGGCTGACGTCCTCGCCGGCCCCGTAGAGGGAGGTGACGACCATGGCCAGTGCCACGCCGATGACGGCCAGCGCGCGCCGTTCGCGGCCGGAGGCCCGTTCGCCGAGCACCGCCGACGAGAGCACCAGCAGGAAGACCAGCCCGGACAGGAACAGGCCCTGGGCGGCGACGAGGGGCAGGGTGCGGTAGACGGCCAGTTGGGCGGCGAAGCCCAGGGCCAGCGCGGTGGCGCCGCAGATCCACAGGGGTCGGCCGGCCAGCAGGAGCAGGGCCCGGCCGGGGCGGGCGACGCTCAGCGGCGGCATGCCGGCGAGCGCCCGCTTCTCCAGGACGAAGCCGGTGCTGTACAGGAGGTTCGCCACCAGGGCGGCGACCACGCCCCACACCACGGGTTACGCCTTTCTCGCGTGGACGAGGAGGATGGAGGCGAGGGAGGGCCGTGCGCAGGCCATCCGGTCCAGCGGGCGGAGCGGGCGCGGGACGCCGTGGAACGGCGCGCCGGCGAGGGCCACCACCTCGAAGCCGGAGGCCGCCACGAACTCGCGCAGGGCGCGGGCCGTGTAGAGCCGCAGGTGACCGACGACCTCGGTGCCCGGTCGGCCGTGGATGCGGCGCAGGCTCACCTCGGAGAACACGGGCTGGACTCCGGCGAGGAGCAGGGCGCGGTTGTACCAGGCGGCGAGGTTGGGCGTCGAGAGCATCAGGTGTCCGCCGGGCCGCAGGACCCGGTGGAGTTCGTCGAGGGCGCCGTCGGGGTCGACGAGGTGCTCGACGACCTCGCTGAACAGCACGGCGTCGGCGCTCGCGGCGGCGAACGGCAGCCCGTCGCCGGTGAGTTCGCCGCGGACGACCTGGGTCAGGCGCGGCGCCGCCCGGCGCAGGGCGTCCTGGGACCAGTCGATGCCCACGACGTGGTGTCCGCCGAGCACGCGGGCCGCGATGGCGCCTGCCGAGCCGTCGCCGCAGCCCACGTCGAGTACGGTCGCGGGCGGCCGGTCGGGCCCGACGGGGCCGAGCGCGGCGGCCAGCATCCGGGCCTGGCGCAGGGTGCGGGCGTGCCCCGAGGCGACGGGGACGGCGGGGTTCTCGTAGAAGTCGCGCAGTCCCGGCGGGCGCCGGTCCGGGGAGGGGACCGGGTCGCGGGGCGAGGTGCCGGCGACCGCGGCGTCGGAGGCCGATGGGGTCATGACGACCTCTCGTGGTGGTCCTGGGCGGAGCGGGCTCCGTCCGTGGTCGGTTCCGGGCGGCGTGCGTCGTGCCGTCGCGGCTCGCCCGGGGTGAGGGAGGCCGCCGCCATCGACTCCTCGAACAGGCGCAGCAGGTCCGCGCCGGAGGCGTCGGCGAGAAGCGCCCGTGACCAGCGCAGCGCGACGTGCAGGCGCCCGCCGGTGGAGGCCGCCGCGACGCTCAGCCCGCGCGGCATGCGCGCGGGCGCGGAGAACCAGACGGCGCTCGCCCTGCCGGCGTCGCCGAAGTCCAGCGCGTACGGCACGCGTCCGACGTTGGTGACCAGCGCCGTCGACGTCCAGGACGCGGCGGCCCGTCGGGCGCCCCGGGTGAGGGCGCCCCGTACGCCGACGGGCAGCAGCGGCGCGGTCAGCAGGTCCGCCCCGGCGCCCATCGGGGAGCCGGGGTCGGCCGTCAGGGCGCGGGTGCGGCGGGCGGTGGCGCGCAGCAGCCGCTCCAGGGCCGCCGGGTCCGGCCGCTCGCCGGTGAGCAGCCGTGTGTCGCGGGGGTCCTCGGCGGTCATGGGCACCTCGACGAGCCGGGTTCCGTTGCCCATCGGCATCCCGGTGCCGCGCGGGCGGTCGTCGACGGGCACGGTGAGGCGTACGGGGCCCGCCGGCCGGCCGTGCGCGAGGTTCCAGCGGCCGATCATCAGGGTCACGGCGACCAGCAGCCGGTCGTTGACGGTCCAGGGCTGCGGGGTTCCGGTCGGCGCCGCGCGCGGCGGAACGGGCAGGTCCGCCAGCAGCATGCCGTTGCCCACCGCGCGGGCGCGCGCCGGCGCGGGGCGGGAGTCCGGTGCGACGCGTACGGGCCGAGTGCGTACGGTCCGGCCCGTTCCCCCGGTCGTGCCGCGCACCGGCCGCGCGGGGGCCGGTCGCGACCGTCCGGGTATCCGGACGGCCGCGAGGCCGGCGTACCGTTCGGCGGTGGTGGCGAGGATGCGCAGGCCCGACGGCGCGTCGAGGGCGGTGTGGTGCAGGGTCAGCAGCAGTACGGTCCCGGCGGGCGCGGGCGGCTCCGCCCGTCCCGACCCGTCCCCACCGTTCCCGGCGTCCGCGCCGGCCCCGCCGTCCCCAGCGGCCCCGCCGTCCGCGCCGGTCGTCTCGACGACGTCCAGGCGGATCGGCGGGGACAGCGCGAGCGACGGGCAGTCCGTCAGGGCGCGGGCCCGGGCGCGGGCCAGGGCCTCGGGGCCGCGCCCGGTGAAGCTCACCGGTTCGCCGTCGGGTTCGCCGGTCTGCTCCCATGCGAGGGTCCGGTGCAGGCTGCGGCCGGGCACCTCCCGCACCAGGGCGCGGGGGTGCGTCAGCAGCGCCTGCCGGAAGGCGGCGCGCAGCCGTGCGGGGTCCACCCGTCCGGGCAGGTGGACCTCGATGTGCACGGTTTCCGGCTCGTCGGCGTCGAGGCAGTGCCGTGACACCTCGTCGACGGTCGGGAAGGGGATCCGGGCCCCGCCGGGAGGGGTCGTCGACCCTCTCCCGGCGGTGGTCCAGGGTCCGATCACGCGGCGCCACCGCCGTCCGGCTTGCGCAGGGAGGTGCGGGGCGCGCCCCCGTCGCCGGTGCCGGCAGGTCCGGCAGGTCCGGCCGTCACCACCGGTCCGGCCTCCGGCGCCTCGGCGGCGTCGTCGTCGCGCGGCCCGGGGGCGTCGTGCGGCGCGTCGTCCTCGGACGCGGGCCTCAGGGGGGTGACCAGCGCGGCGGAGAGCGCCACCAGTGCGAGCACCTGGGCGAGGCCGCTGTAGGAGCCCTGCGCGGCGGCGATCGGCTCGCCGGCGCCGACGGCCGCGACCAGGCCGGCTCCGGCCATCGCCACCGCCGCGGTCGGTACGAGCGCGGCGGGTCGGAAGCGGGCCGCGACGGCGAGCACGGGCACGACCAGGGCGAGCGGTCCCGCGACCACGGCGACGACCGCGGTCAGGGCCAACGTCCCGAGCAGCAGCCCGGGGGCCGCCGGTTCGGGCAGCCGGTCGTCCGTCCCGTCGTCCTGTCGGCGACGGCCCACGAAGGCCAGGGCCACCAGGGCGAGGAGGGCGAGCGCACCGACGATCAGCCCGGCCCGGTAGGTGCCGGAGGGTTCGAACTCCATGGTCACCGTGCCGGACTTGCCGGCCGGGATCACCCAGGCCTGCTGCCAGCCGTCCAGGCGGACCGACTCCAGTTCCGTACCGCCGAGGGTGGCCTTCCAGCCGTCGTTGGCGTTCTCGAAGGTCCGCAGGTACGCGGCCCCGCCGGAGCCCGCCGACACCTTGACGGTCCGCCGGTCGTCGCTCCAGTCGGCGACGGTGGCCTCGCGGCCGGCCGCTCCGGCGAGCGGCTGCGCGGTGCCCCGGGTGAGCCTGACGTCGGTGATCGCCAGCGGGCCGGCGTCGGCCGCCTCCAGTTCGATCTCGCCGGCCGGGAGGGCCACGGTGCCGTCGGCCTCGTCGCCCGCGCACAGGGTCACGGTGACGGGGCGCCGGTCGACGAGGTCGGTGACCAGTCCGGAGGCCTTCGTCTTGTGCAGGACGCCGCCGAGGGCGAGGTCCGGTCCCTGGCCGCACTCCAGCGAGAAGCGGGCGGAGGGATCCGGGCGGGGCACCCGCAGGTCGGCCAGGGCGGGAACGTGGACCTCGCTGAGCCCGACGGGCAGTTGCAGGCGCGCGTTCGCCACCGGGTTGTGGACGGTGAGCGGTGCGACCCGGCTGATGGTGATGTCGAGCCGGTCCGTCTCGATCTCCGGGAAGCGGACCCGTCCGTTCTCGTCCACGTCGGCCACCGCGGCGCCGTGCGGAGAGGAGATCGTCACCTGTTCGGGCCGGGTGGAGACCCCGCCCGCCGACACCAGGACGACCTCGTCGATCTTCCTCATCCCGGACCAGGCGAGGTGGACCACCGGGCGGTCGCCCGCGATCCAGGCGGTCGTCAGATCGCCGTCGACCAGGTTGCGGGCGCCGAGCAGGGTGGCGCTGCTGCCGGTGGAGTCCACCGTGGCCCGCAGCCGGTTCTCGGGACCGGGAGCGGCGCGGTCGAGCAGCTTGTCCAGGGCGTCGCCGGGCAGGGCGACGGCTCCCGCCGACACCGTGTACTCGCCCGCTTCCCCGGTGGTGAGCCTGCGGTGCAGTCCCGCCTCGGTGGAGGCCGGCGAGAGGCCGCCCACGTCGAGGCCGCGGTGTACGGAGTACACGCTCGTCGGCGCTTGGGTGCGTTCCGCGTCGGCGGGCAGCGCCAGCAGGCGCGTCACCTGGACGCCCGGGATCGACACCTCGGAGAAGCCGGCCCCGGAGAGGCCCACACTGGCCTGTTGCGCCGCGAGGATGGTGATCTTCATCCAGGAGGCCTGGCCGGAGGGGGCCTTGACGGTCTGCGGCCGGCCGTTGGTCTGCAGGGGGCTGTCGGCCGTCCCGCGGTCGGTCTCGACGCGCACCTGTGTGGGCGCCGCGCGCATGGCCTCGCCCGGCAGGGGCGTCAGTTGGATGGAGGCGGGGACGTCGGTGGGCCGGGCGAACTCGACCTTGAGCCACTGTCCGGCCGGCTCGCCGGCGCTGCCCTCGGCCCAGGCCGTGGCGGGGTTGCCGTCGAAGGCGTTCACCGGGTCGTACTGCGGCAGGTGGAACAGCCAGTTGCCGCTGGTGGAGGCCGTCACGGCCTTGGCGCCGCGCAGGACGGCGGTCGTCTGGTGGTCGCTCCCCGCGTTGGGCAGGATCTGCTTGGGCTCCTCGCCCGGGTTCTGCAGGCTGCCGGAGTGGTTGCGCTCGTTCGCGGTGTACGTGTACGAGGTGTTGTTGTTGACCAGGCCGAAGCGGGTGTCGGCGCGGCGCAGTCCGTCCGCGACGGCCTTCACCGGTGCCGTGAGGCCCTTGGGGAGCGGGTCCCCGGCCAGTACCGCCGGGCGGTCCGTCATCGAGGGGTCGGCGGAGAGCTGGAGCAGCGACTCGGGACCGCCGCTGAGCACGGCCGTGTCGGCCACGGCCGAGACGGCGACCCGGTCGGGCCGCGCGACGCGGTCCTGCGGCCGGTAGATCTCCACGGACTGGAGCCGCGGGTACAGCGCCGTCAGTTGGAGCGGGGTGTCGGGGGCGATGCGCCCACCGGTCACCAGCGGCCCGAACCCGGTGACCTTGCGGTAGCCGGAGGCCTCCAGGGTCCGCTTCACGGTCTGCGGCGGGACCCAGCCGATCTGGTCGGGGTCGAGGTCGTTGCGCACGACCACCTCGTGCATGCCGGCCCGCGCCAGGTACGCCTGGAGGCCGGGGACCTCGGCGCCGGACAGCAGCGCCTGCTCGACGGCGTCCGTCATGCGGCGTGCTCCGGGAGTGCCGAAGGGCACGAAGTCCCGCTGCGCCCAGGGGGTGTCGGCCAGCACGTCGAAGGGCTGGTCGATGGAGGAGCCCCAGGTGTAGATGCCGTGCGCCGTCGCGGGGACGACCAGGGCCCGGCTGTGCGGGGCGTTGTCCGCGAGCCAGTCGGCGGCCTTCGCCCAGTGGGAGGGCAGTTTGGTGAAGGCGCCCGGCTGCAGGACGGTGCCGTTGACGTACGGGAGCGCCAGACCGGGCAGCACGACCACCGCGGCGACCGCGGGTACCCAGCGGCGCCCGCGCAGGGCGTGGGAGCCCCTGCTCACGGACAGGACGGCCGTCAGGTGGGCCAGGCCGAGGGCGAGGGCGAGGGCGAGTCCGGGCTGGAACTTGTAGACGTTGCGGAACGGCTTCAACGGCCCGTCCAGCCAGCCCTGTACGACCCCGTGGAAGGGTCCGCCGAAGGCACCGCCGTAGCCGGCGAGCGTGATGAGGACGACGGCCAGGACCGTCAGCAGCAGCCAGCGGCGCTCCGGGAGGTCGCGCCGGGCCAGGCCGGCGAGCCCCAGCGCGGCGGCGAACGCCGAGCCCAGGACGGCGACGACGGAGGTGGCGACGGTCCAGCCGGCGGGCAGCCAGGCCTCGCCGAAGTTCAGGTACGCCACCCAGTTGCCGGCGCCGCGCAGCAGCTCGGTCGCGGACATGGTGGCGGTGGTGGTGTCGGCCTGCTCGACGTACGGCATGAAGTCCTCGCCGTACACGCCGAGCAGCAGCAGCGGAACCACCCACCAGACGGTGGCCAGCACGACGCCCGGGATCCACCAGCCCAGCAGGGCGCGGCGGCGCGGGCCGGCGGGGCGGCTGAGCAGGTACAGGCCGACGGGCAGCAGCGCGGCCAGGGTGGAGGCGGCGTTCACCCCTCCCATGAAGGGGATCAGGAGTGCCGAACGCGCGGCGGCCTTGCGGGGGCTGTGGGCCGCGGACATCAGGGGCAGCAGCACCCAGGGCAGCAGGGCGCCGGGCAGCGCGGCGGCGGACGTCGATCCGACGACGATGGTGAAGGTGGGCCACAGGGCGTAGACGACCGCCGCGAGGACGCGGGAGGCGGGCGTGCCCACGCGCAGCCGCTCGGCGAGCCTGAGCGCTCCCCAGAAGGCGGCGGTCACGATCAGGGACAGCCAGAGCCGCTCGGCGAGCCAGATCGGCACGTGGAGCAGGTCCATGAGCGCGTAGTAGGGAAGGGCCGGGAAGGCGTATCCGACGTACTGGTTGGCTATGCCTCCGAGACCCACGTTGCCGTTCCACAGCGAACCGAGGTCGCCGATGAAGCGCCAGGGGTCGAGGGCGACGCCGAGTTTCGTCTCGAACGTCATCTTCCCCGGTGACACGGCGAGGAACGCCGCCAGCACGACGGCCCAGAAGCCGAACAGCAGGCGTCGTCCGCGCGGCTCGCCGGACGCCTCCGACGGCGTCGGGCCGGGCTGCGGCGCCCGGGTGGGCGCCTGGACCGCAGTGGTCATTTACCGTTCCTCGCTTCGCATGCTCATGGGCTTCGCCTGAGAATCAGCAGCAGATTCCAGGTGGCGATCTCGCGGAGTCCGGGCACCCGGGTGATCGTGCTCGCGAAGAACGGCCAGTAACGCGATCGGGCCGTGACGACCTGGACGTCGTCGCGGCCGCGGACGTGCCGCAGGGTGGGACCGATGTGGACGGCGAAGAGGTTCTCGCCGAGGGTGTGCTTGGCCTCGTGCCCGGTGCGCCGCTTGTAGCGCGCGCGGGCCCGGTCGGCGCCGAGGTAGTGCCACGGGGCGGTCTCGTGACCGCCCCAGGGGGAGAGCCAGTTGGTGAAGGACAGGTAGATCAGTCCGCCGGGGCGGGTGACCCGGGCCATCTCGCTGATGAACGTCTGCGGGTCCGCGACGTGCTCCAGCACGTTGGACGAGAAGCACACGTCCGCCGCGCCGTCGGCGAGCGGCAGCAGGTAGCCGTCCGCGAGCACCGCGTCCTCGGGGGGACGGCCGCGGGAGCCCAGCTCCCTCGGGTCGGGCTCGAAGAGGTAGCTGTGCGCGCCGCGCCGGCGGAACTCCTCGGTGAAGTGGCCGCTGCCTCCGCCGATGTCGACGACGATCTTGCCGGGCAGGTCGACGTGGCGCGCCACCTGCGCGACGGAGTCGCGGGCCAGCATCGTGTAGCAGCGCTCGGGGTCGGTGGGCTCGCGCATGAACGCCCGGAAGAGGGCGGCCGAACGCCTCAGCGACGGATCCTTGAACCCGCGTTCGGTGACCTCAGCCATGACCGCCCTTGCCTGGTGCCCGTCCCTGCGTGGCGGCGCGGGCCGCGGCCTCGGCGGCGACCGCCTGGAACTGACGGACCGTCGCGCTCCAGCGGAAGTTCGCGGCCCGTCGGGCGGCGGCCCGCCCCATGGCCGCGCGCCGCTCGCCGCTGAGGGCCAGGGCGCACCAGGCGGCGGCGAAGGAGCTCTCGCCCTTGGCGAGCACCCCGGTCTCCCCGTCCACGACGGAGTCGCACAGGCCGGGGATGTCGAAGCCGATCGCGGGGGTGGCGCGGGCGGCCACCTCGGTGACGACGAGCCCCCAGCCCTCGACGAGCGAGGGGTGCAGCAGGAGCCACGCCTCGCACATCAGCCGGTGCTTCTCGGCGTCCGAGACCCGTCCGGCGAAGGTCACACCGGGGCCGGCCATGGCCTCCAGCCGGCCCCGCTCGGGGCCGTCGCCCACGATGACCAGCCGGCCGCCGGTGACGGGGCGCACCCGTTCCCACAGCCGGAGGAGCAGGTCGATGCGCTTGTACTCCACGAGTCGGCCGACGGCCAGGAACAGCGGTTCCTTCGCCTCGGGCAGCAGGGGGCCGGGTTCCTCGACGCCGTTGTTGACGATCCTGATGCGGTCCGCGGCCACGCCGATGCCGCGCAGCTCGGCGGCGGTCGACTCGGAGACGGCCACCATGAGGTTGTCGCGGTGGGTGCCCGACAGCGCCCAGTGCTCCAGCCTGCGTCCGAGCCGGGCCGCCGGGCCCGGGTACCGCATCTGCCACAGATCGGTGTGCACGTGGTTGACCAGGCACAACGTCGGTCCGCGGTGCCACAGCGGCGCCAGGTACGGCATGCCGTTGCACACCTCCACCAGCAGGTCGCAGTCGCCGACCTCGCGGGCGAAGGTCGCCTTGGCCCGCAGGAAGTGACCCGCGTCGCCTCCTGCGGAGACCACCCGGTAGTCGCGTGCGGCGGCCGGACCGCCGCACACCAGGGTGACCTCGTGGCCGCCGGCGGTGAGGCCGTCGGCGATGCGGTCGATGAGCAGTTCCGAACCGCCGGCGGCCGGGTTGGCCAGGTCACGACGGGCGAGGAAGGTGATCTTGTGCGGCAGGGGCGGTACGGGCGCCGCGGGCGGTACGGGCGGTGCGACGTGCGGGTCCGCGGTGAGGGGTACGGCGCCGTGGGCGCCGGTGCGGGTGCGAGCGGGGACGGGACAGGAGTCCGTCTGGCCGGGGGCCAGGGCGGACGCGCGCTGGGGCATAGAGGTGCTCCAACTCGGCGGCTGCGGGAGGCAGGCGGGTGAGGGATGGCCGGGCTTCCGGGGATGAAGCGCTGGGCTGGCTCGGTGTGCGGTCACTGCGGGGTGATGCGGGTGCTGGGGGTACTGCGGGTGATGCCGGGCGATGCGGGTGCTGGGGGTACTGCGGGTGATGCGGGTCGTGCGGGTGACGGGGACGATGCGGACGCAGGTGCTGCGCGTGCGGGTGTTGCGGGTGGTGTCGTACTGCCGGTCCGCGGTGCGTGCGCACCGCGGGTAGTTGCGTACTGCGCGCTACGTGCCGCGTACCGCGGGTGCCGGGGTGCCGCGGCGCCGCCGGTCGGGCGGCTCCGCCGGTAACACGGTGCTTACCGCGGGGTAACCTCAGTGTTCGTATCGCGATTGGTTCCGGCTACTCACCGGGGTGACAACTTCGACTCCTCGGCGAGCCCGGTTTTTGTCATCCGGCTGAGTGTCCGGGCCGACGGCCCCGAACCAGCAGGACGACGCCGGCGACGATCAGCACTCCGCCCGCGATCCCGCCCACGAGCGGCACGGTCTCGCCGAGCAGCTCCAGCTGGCCGCTGCCCTCACCGGCCAGCTTGACCTGCTCGCGCCGGGTCTCCTCGCTGAACTCCAGCCGTTCGCTGGAGAGCAGCGTGACCGCGTCGGTCTGCGAACCGGGGGCCCGCAGCGTTTTCGTCGGCGCGAGAGCCGCGTTGATGATCCGGCCGGTGCGCGGGTCCGCGGTCAGCTCGATCCGAGTGTTCGAATACCACTCCTCGGCCGCCACCTGACCGGGGTTCGAGCTGCCCACCAGGACGCCCGGCACCAGGCGGGTGCCCGTCGCGGTGGCCTTGACGGAGCCGACGAAGCGGTAGCCCTCGTGCCCGTCCACCGTGACGACCCGGTCGAACTCCAGCGGCACCGTGGCGCCCAGGCTGCTGTCCCACCAGGTGTAGCCGCGCTTCTCCACGTCGAACGGGAACTTCAGGTACGCCTCGCCCTCGAACCGGGGCTTCTCCTCGCAGCAGTGCACCGGGAGGTTCGTCCTGCGGTCGGTCACCCAGCGCTCGGTGGTCCACTGGAGGGATTTGCGCGGGTCGGCCAGGGGGAGCGACGTCGGCGTGTCGATCTGGGTGGAAACGTCCCAGACCGCGTTTCCGCTGCGCTCGCTGCCGGCGACGTCTCCCACCACCCGACGGGTGATCGTGAGCTGCTGGTCCTTGAGCGTGGCCACGGAGCCGGTGTCGAAATAGCTGCCCTTGCCCTCGAAGACCGTCATGGAGACGGTGTCCGTCGGGGTGCGCTTGGCGCGCGGCTCCACGTACCAGGCGAAGAGTTGGCCGAGGACCAGCAGAAAGACACCGGCACCCAGCAGGATCAGGGACAGGGGTGATGCGGAACGACGCATGCGGGTACTCCGATACGGACGCGAGGTGCGGGAGTTCGGGGCGGTGCGGGAACGGCCGCGCGTACGGATCACAACCCGTCCGGGGCGATAAGCGACTTACCCGGTGGTAACACTGCCGTGAACGGCGAAGCTAGGTGGAGCTTGACCACCTGTCAATGCGCCTCGCATACTGACCGCGCCGGACCGGGCCGGCGCGCTGGGTGACAGACCTCATCGACTGAGAGGCCGATCATCCTCATGTCCAGACTGCTCGCCGCCCTCCTGACCTGCGTCGTCGCCACCGCTCTGGCGACGGGCGCCGCGTTCGCCGTCGTCGCCGCCCTCGACGCCACACCCCCGCAGCAGAACGTGCCGCTCGTCACATTCCCCGACCCGCCCGTCCCCGGACCCTCGGGATCCAAGGGGCCGGGCGAGGGCTAGACCACGCCCTCGGGACCGGCCGGCCCGCGTGCGGGCGGGCCGACGCACTCTTTTCGACCGGAAGTCCAGGAGCGGTGGTTTGGAAGCCTCGTCAGCATGGCGCGACGTACCTCGGCAACGGATCCAGCGGTTCGCCGGCCGCGCTCTGGAGGAGGTCCCCAGGCTGGCGCAGGACATCCTCGCCGCGATCCGGCGGGAGTACCCGAGCCTGGTGTTCATCGACGACGACTCCGGGGAGCCGAAGGCCCTGGTGGCGATCCGGCACGCGCTGGAGCAGTTCGTCGAGCAGATGACCCGGGGCTCGGACCGTCCGAGCGCCCTTCCGGAGATGTTCCGGGACTTCGGACGCGGCGAGGTCGCGCACGGGCGCAGCCTCGACTCCCTCCAGGGGATCTACCGGTTGGGCGTGCGCCTGTCCTGGCGGCGGATGGCGGAGATCGGCCGGGAGGCCGAGATCCCCTCCCTGGCCATGTACGAGCTCGCCGAGTACGCCTTCGAGTACCTCGACGTGATGGTGGCCCAGTCGGTGCGCGGCTACGCCGAGGCCATCGCCCGCCAGGCCGGGGAGCGGCTGCGCCTGCAGCGTCTGCTCATCGACCTGCTGCTGTCCGAGCACCGCTCGGACCGGTCGGCCTTCCTCGCCGACCGGGCGGCCGACGTGGGCTGGCAGCTGCCCGAGCGGGTGGCCGTGGCCGTACTGCTCCGCCCGACCGTGGAGGCGGTCGCCCCCGCCGTGGGCGACGAGGTGCTGCTCGACATGGAGGGCGAGCGACCGCGCCTGGTCGTGCCGGAGCCGGACGCTCCGGGGCGTGCGGAGCTGCTGCACCGGGCCGTCACCGGGTGGTCCGGCGCGATCGGCCCCTCGGTTCCGGTCGCGGAGGCCGCCGCGTCGCTGCGGTGGGCGGAGACCGCCGTACGCATGATCGAGCAGGGCGTCCTGCCGCGCGGGCGGCTCCTGCACAGCGCCGAACACGTCGAGGCCCTGGTCCTGTTGCCGGCGGGCGAGCTGGTGGACGACCTCGCCCGGCGGCGGCTGGCCAGGCTGGACGAGTCGGGCGGACCCGCGCACGCGCAGCGGCTCGCCGAGACGCTGCTGGCCTGGTTGGAGACGCGCGGGGGCGCGCCGGAGGTGGCCGAGCGGCTCGGCGTCCACCCGCAGACCGTGCGCTACCGGCTGCGGCAGCTCCGTGAGCTGTGGGGCGACGACCTGGACGACCCGGACCGCCGCTTCGAACTGGAGCTGGTGCTCCGGCTCCGGCGGCTGCGCGGGGACATCGCCCCCGCCCCCGGCTGATCCCGCGCGCCGGGCGGGCCGTCGCGCCGGTCGGCGGGGCCGGCGGGGCCGGCGGGTCGGCGGGTCGGCGGGTCGGCCCTTGTGTCACCTCGGCCCCCCGGGGCATAGGCGGGAACATCCATGCCGCCGACCACCACCGAGGGGATATGAACAGCGCACTTCTCCTGCCCACCGTCCTCGCGGGCTCGATCCTGCTCACCGTCCTGGCCGGGTGGGTCGCCGACCGGCTGTTGCGCCGGGCCGCCGCACGGCACCCCGAGACACCGCTCTGGGACCTGCTGCGCCCATGTCGTCGAGCCCTGCAGATCGTCCTGTTCGCCGCGCTCCTGCGGGGCGCCCACCGCTACGCCACGGCGCCGTTGCTCCAGGACGACGCGGCCGCCGTGGGCCACGTCCTGTCGCTGGTCCTCATCGGGGTGGGCGCCTGGCTGACCGTGGGGGTGGCCTCGGCCGTGGTCGAGGCCGCGTACGCCCGCTATGCCACCGGCACCCGCGACCCCGCCCGGGTGCGCCGGGTCCGCACCCAGGTGACGCTGATCATGCGCGTCGTCACGGTCCTCGTGGGCCTCCTCGCGGCCTCCGCGATGCTCCTGACCTTCCCGAGCTTCCGCGCGCTCGGCACCTCCGTGCTCGCGTCGGCGGGGATCCTCGGCATCGTGGCCGGCGTGGCGGCCCAGTCCACCCTCGGCAACCTCTTCGCCGGCTTCCAGATCGCCTTCGGCGACCTGGTGCGCATCGGGGACACGGTCGTCGTCGCGGGCGAATGGGGCGTGGTCGAGGAGATCACCCTCACCTACCTCGCCGTGCGCACCTGGGACGAACGCCGGATCACCATGCCCGTCTCGTACTTCACCACGCGCCCCTTCGAGAACTGGTCGCGCGGCGGCGTCCAGATGACCGGCACCGTCTTCCTCCACTGCGACCACAGCACGCCCGTCGACCTCGTGCGCGACAAGGTGTTCGAGGTCCTGCACGACTGCCCGGCCTGGGACGGACGCGGGTGGGACGTCGCCGTCACGGACACCACCACCTCGACCCTCGTGGTGCGGGTCATCGTCACGGCCAAGGACGCGGACGACCTGTGGACGGTGCGCTGCTCGGTACGGGAGCGCCTGGTCGCCTGGCTCGCGGAGAAGCACCCGGACGCCCTGCCCCGCGTGATCGTCGATCCCGCGCCGGCGGTCCGACGTTGAGCCGGACCGCCGTCGCGCGCGTCCTTCCTCCGGCTGTCAGGGGCCGATCTCGAACTTCGGCGCCTTGAGGTCCTTCAGGCAGGCGGTGTCCGGGGCCTCGGGGTCGTTGAAGAAGGAACGGGTGATGGACTGGGCGCACCGGGAGGTCGCGAAGACGACGTGGGGTTCGTAGGGGATCGTCACGACGGTGGCCCGGGGCAGGGTCTCGGCCACGTACGCGCCGTTGGTCGCCGCCGTCTGGGCGTCGAAGGCGCCCGACAGGGCGAGGGTGGGGATGTCGCTGCGCGTCACGTCGCGGATGGAGCGGGGCGCGGCGGGGACGTTCCAGACCTCGCAGTCGGGGCGCAGTGAGGTCAGCAGGGGGGCCTGGGCCTGGACCGACGGGGGGAACTCGGGGAAGGCGTCCCGGCCGCCGCGCAGTGCTTCGGCCTCGGTCTCGTACGGGGTCCACTCGCTGCAGAAGACGCCGTAGACCAGTCCGTGCGACAGCCGGCCGATGGCCTGGGGGCTGTACTTGCCGGACGCCCACTGCTCGGCGATCCGTTGGGGTCTGCCGTGGGCCAGTTCGTCGAGGGCGCGGGGCACCTGGGGGGCCACGTGCGTGGCGGCGGTCATCCAGTTGACCAGGGCGCCGCCGTCGAGGACGACCTTCACGCGCTTCCCGCTGTCGGGGAGGGTGACGGTGGTGGTGACCGGTTTGGCCTCCAGGTCTCGGACGAGCCGTGTGAAGGTGGCCGACAGGTTCGGGTAGCGGCGGTCGCACTCGGGCTGCCGGGCGCAGGCCTTGAACAGGCCGTCGAAGCCCTGTTCGGCCGCCTTCCACGTGATGGCGGAACCTCCGGTGGAAGGCGGCAGGATGCCGTCGATGCCCACGGCGCGGATGCCCTCGGGGTGCAGGCGCATGTAGACGAGCGCCAGTTGCGTGCCGTAGGAGATGCCGAAGACGTTCCATTCCTTCAGGCCCAGTGTCCTGCGCAGGTCCGCGAGGTCGGCGGCGCTCTCGATGTCGTTGTAGGCGCTGAGGTCGGCGCCGCTCGCGGCCAGTTTGTCGCGGCAGGCCTTGGTGGCCTCGACGTGCAGGCGTTCGGTGGACGGCGCGCCGTAGACGAGGCCGGTCGCGCGCGCGTTGAACTCGTCGATCCCGGGGCAGGTGAGCGCCGGGTCGGCGGAGTAGGTGCCGCGCTGCGACATGAGGATCAGGTCGCGGTCGCGGTTCAGGCCGCCGTCGACGGCCATCTTGGCCTCCCCCACGGCGTCGTCGCCGGGTCCGCCGGCGAGCCATACGACGGGGTCGGGTTTCGGCTCGTCCGCCACCGCCGGGATGATCGCGACGCCGAGGGTGATGTCGCGGCCGCCCGGGGCGGTGCGGTTCTCGGGCACGGTGAGGGTGCCGCAGCGGGCCCCTTCGAGTTCGGGGACCGGGTCCGCGGTCCTCGGGCAGGGGCCGGGCCGGAAGCGGGCGTCGCCCACGGTGCGGGCGACCGTCCCGGTCTCTCCCGCCGGTGTCTCCTCCCGCGCGCTCGCGGAGGTCGCGAGCAGCCCGGTGAGGAGGATCCCGGTCGTCGCCGCGGCCGATCCGGTGCGCAGGCGTCGTACGTGCGACCGTGCCATCTGTCCTCCCGCTCGATTCCGAACTCGATTCGGGGTCACTTCGGGGTCACTTCGGGGTGATCGTGAAGGGCTCCCACTTCAGGTCGGCGACGCAGCCGGTGTCCGGCGCGGTCGGACGGGCGAGGAAGGAGGCCAGCACCTTCTGGGCGCAGGGCGACTGCGGGACCACCCAGTGCCCGATGCCGGGGAACCGTAGCGTGGTCGCGCGGGGCAGCATGCGGGCGGTCTTCTGGGCCCAGCTCGCTCCGGTCTTCATGTCGAACGTCCCGTTGAGGAAGAGGACGGGCACCGAGCCGGTGGGGGCGACCCGCTGCTCGGCGGTGCGGTCGGGGACGTTCCAGATCCGGCACACCTGTTCCTGGAAGGCCAGTTGGGGCGCCTGGGCCTGGACCTGTCGCGGCCAGTCGGGGAAGGCGCGGCGGCCCGCGTCCAGGACGTCGGACGCGGAGTGGCCCGGTACCCATTCCGCGCACACCACCGAATTCGTCAGCCCGTGGGCGCTCTCGCCGACGTTCTGGTGCGCGCCGGCGGCACGGGCCCGGGCGAAGCGCTCCGGGCGTCCGCGGGCGAGTTCGTCGATCGCGGCGGGCACCTCGGCGAAGGGGATCGCCTTGGCGACGAGCAGGTTGACCAGGGCGCCGCCGTCGAGGACGACCTTGACGGGCGCCCCGCCCCCGGGCGGCGTGACGTCCAGGGTGAGCGGCCGCTCCTCCAGCTTGCGGACCTGCTCGTTCAGGGTGCGTTCGAGGTCCGGGTAGCGCGCGTGGCAGGTCGGCTCGGCGGCGCACGCCCGGTAGAGGTTGTCGAGGCCCTCGCGGGCTCCGGCCCAGGCGAAGGGCAGGGAGACGGACTGCGCGGGGGCGATCGAGTCGACCGCCACCGCGCGGATCCCCCGAGGGTGCAGGCGCAGGTAGGTGAGGGCCAGGTTGCTGCCGTACGAGTGGCCGTAGACGTTCCACTGCCCGATGCCCAGTGCGGTGCGCAGGTCGGCGAAGTCGGCCGCGTTCTCGGTGCTGTTGTAGGCGGCGAGGTCGACGCCGGCGGCCGTCAGGCGGTCGTGGCACCGCTTCGCGGCGGCGAGCATGAGCCGCTCCGTCTCGGGTGCGTAGGACGGGAGCCCCACGGACTCGGCGTAGAAGCGGTCGAGTTCAGGGCAGGCGAGGCCGGGTTGGTCGTAGCGGTTGCCGCGCTGGGCCATGACGATGAGGTCGCGGTCGCGGTTCAGCCCGGAGGAGACCAGGTACGGGATATCGTCGAAGGTCTCTCCGCCGGGGCCGCCGGCCATGAACACCACCGGGTCCGGGGCGGGTTCGGCCGCTTCGGACGGGATGACCGCGACGGCCAGCCGGATCGTCCGCCCGTCGGGGCGGGCCCTGTTCTCCGGGACCTCCAGGTATCCGCACCGGGCGGTGGCGAGCGCCTCGATCGGCGCGGGCGTCTTCGGGCAGGGGCCGGGGACGAAACGTGAGGTCGGCAAGCCCGTGGTCGAAAGGCCCGGGGCGGCGGAGCCCGAAGTGGCGAGCGCGGCGGTCCCGGCCGCTGTGGCACCGGCGCCGCCCGCACCGGCGTCCCGCGGCGCGGCTTGCGCCGGCGCGGGGCCCAAGGCCGCCACGAGGGCCAGTACGGCCCCGGCGGCGGGCGCCACGAGGGGGAAGCGGTGCTCTGCCATGTGATCCCGATCCTCTGTCGGCAGCCACGGCCGTACCGCCGGGCGATGCCGCCACGGTGGTGTCGGCGCAACGCACACCATCGACGTTACTCGCCGTCCCGAAGAGGTGCACGCGGCGGCCCGGGGCGGCGGGCCCGGGGCCGCAGGAGGCGTCGCGTTGCGCCCGTGTTGCAGGTTCGTGGCCATCGCGTCCCCGAGGTTCCCGCAGGTGGCGGGGTGGTCCTACGGTCCGTCGGGAATCGCGACCAAGGAGTGTCCCGCCATGCCCGTCGACCTGTCGGACGAGAGCCAGTACGACCGTGCGCGCCTGCGCCAGTGGGCGCGCGGCCGCGCCCGCTCCGCCGGAGTGGACCGCCGTGACCTGCTGCGGTTGTTCGCGGCGGGGGCGGCGGCCGGCCCGCTGGGGTTCGCCGCCGCCGGATCCGCCGCGGCGGCGCACCCTGGCACGGCCGCCGTGCCCGCGGCGCCGGCGGCGCCCGGGATCGTGAAACCGCTGCCGCCCGAGCTGTTCACCGCGCGCGGCACCAACGCCGAGACCAACTTCGCCGCGTTGCGCGGGACCGGACACCTCACTCCGGTGGACCGGTTCTTCGTGCGCAACCACACCGTCACCCCCCGCCTGACCGCCGCGGACTGGCGGCTGAACGTGTGGGGCGACGCCCTGGCGGGCGGCCCGGTCGCGTTCTCGTACGACCGGCTGCGCTCCCTGCCGGCCGTCGAACGCACCCTGTTCATCGAGTGCGCGGGGAACGGCCGGAGCTTCTACACCACCCAGCAGGGCCAGACGGTCACCGGTACGGCCTGGACGCTCGGTGCGATCGGCGTGGCCCGCTGGCGCGGCGCGCGCCTGTCGGACGTGTTGCGGCGGGCCGGGGTGACCCGCCGCGCGGTGGACGTGCTGCCCCGGGGCCTGGACGACGAGGTGGTCACCAACGGGGTGAACCTCGGGCGGGTCCGCCGTCCCCTGCCCGTCGCGAAGGCCCTGGACGACGTGATCCTCGCGTACGAGATGAACGGCGAGCCGCTGCCGGCCGACCACGGCGGCCCGGTCCGGATCGTGGTCGCCGACTGGATCGGCATCTCCAGCGTCAAGTGGGTCGGCGACATCGAGGTCAGCGCGCAGGCACTGTACACGCCGTGGAACACCGACCTCTACCGGCTGTTCGGCCCCGAACAGCCGCCCCAGGGCAGTGCCCCGCTGACGCGGCAGACCCTCAAGAGCGCCTTCGAGCTCCCGTCGGGCGCGACCCTGCCGGTCCACCGCACCCGGCTGCTGACCGGCCGCTCCTGGTCGGGCGCGGCCCCCGTGCACCGGGTGGAGGTGAGCACCGACGGCGGGGCGCGCTGGCGGCGGGCCCGCCTGCACGACACGCCGCGCCGGGGTTCCTGGGTGCGCTGGTCGCTGCCGTGGACCCCGCGGGCCACGGGCCCGACCGCGCTGCTGGCCCGGGCGACGGACGCCACGGGCCGTACGCAGCCGGCCACGGCCGCCCACAACACCCAGGGCTACCTGTTCGACGCGGTGGTCCGTCATCCGGTGACGGTGGTGTGAGCGGGGTGGGCCGGGGTTCCGGATGGCCGTACCGGCCGGGCCGCGCGGGTGACTTTCGGCCCCGGTTGGCCCAGGCCGGTCCGGCGTGGCGGCCGCACGGCGTGCAGTGCCGGTCGAGGGTGGACGGATCGTCCGCAACTCGCTGTGGGACGCCATCGTCGGGAGTGTGAGTCATGTTCCGTTTCCTGCCCGTCCTGCCCGTCCTGCCCGCTGCGCTCGCCCTGACCGGGGCGCTCGCCGCTCCCGCCGTCGCCGCCCCGGCCGACCCGAGGCCGATCACCTCTCCCTACGTCCAGGCCGCGGCGGACGTCACCGCCTCCGGCGCGCTGAGGCGGGCCAAGAACATCGACTGGGTGCGTCACGTCAACACCGGCCGGTACTGCGTGAACGTCAGTGAGGAGGTCAACCTGGCGTTCAGCGTGGTCCACGTCGAACTGCCCAATTCCAACCGCCGCAGCTTCAGCACGGACCCCAACTCCGTCTGCGGCCCCGACTCGGTCACCGTCTTCACGTACGACCTGAACGGCAACTACGTGGACAACCCCTTCACGGTCACCGTGTTCTGACCCCGTCCCACCGGGCCGCGCGGCCCGGGACCTCCCGCGGCCCGGCGTTCCCCCGCACAGGGGGGCGCCGGGCCGCGGGCGCGCGGCGGGGGCGGTCCGCGAAACGACCTCCCATCCGCGCGCACGTCGGCTACGAAGAAGTCCTCGGACCCACCCCGTGGTTCAGGCCGTACCGCCGACGAAGGACTCACATGCGATGGACATCCCGCCCCCGACAGGTCGTCCCGGAACGGCGCTCCGGCTGGTCGCCGCAGGCGGTGCCCGCCCGGTGAACCGACCCCTGCCCCTCGGCTCCCCCGGCCCGGCCGGCCGGCCCGATCTCGCCGAGGCCATGCACCGGGTCGCCCACGGCGACAAGGAGGCCTTCTCCCGGCTGTACGACGCCCTCGCTCCCCTGGTGTTCGGCATCGTGATGAAGGTCGTGCGCGACCGCGCGCAGTCCGAGGAGGTCGCCCAGGAGGTGATGATCGACCTGTGGCGGCAGGCCGCCCGCTACCGGCCCGAGGCCGGCAGCGTCACGACGTGGGCGGCGACGATCGCCCACCGGCGGGCGGTGGACCGGGTCCGCTCGGCGCAGGCCGCCACGGACCGCGAGCACGCCTCTGCCGCCCGCGAGCACACCACCGGATTCGACGAGGTCGCCGAGCAGGTCGAGACCCGTCTGGAGGGTGAGCAGGTACGCCGCTGCCTGCGCGGCCTGACCGAGATCCAACGCCAGGCCGTGACCCTGGCCTACTACCGGGGACTGACCTACCGTGAGGTCGCCGAGTCCCTGCGCATCCCGCTCCCGACCGTCAAGACGCGCATGCGCGACGGACTCATCCGGCTCCGCGACTGCATGGGGGTGACCGCATGAACCCGCACGACACCGACCTCCACACCCTCACGGCCGCGTACGCGCTGGACGCGCTCGAAGGCGCCGACCGCGAGGCCTTCGACGGCCACCTGGGCGACTGCGCGGACTGCCGCCTGGACGTCGAGGAGTTCCGGGCCACCGCCGCGCGGCTCGCCGCGGCGACGGCCCGGACACCCCCGGCCGCCATGAGACGGCGGACCCTGTCCGCGATCGACGGCGTACGTCAACTCCCCCCGCGGGTGGCGGTCCCCGCCGCCGCCGAACGCCTCGGCGTCCTGCGCCGGCGCGGCGCGGGCCCGCTCCTGCTGGCCGCCGCCGTGGCCGCCGCGGCCTGCTTCGCGGGCCTGGCCGCCTGGCAGTACCAGCAGGGCGAGCGGTCGGCCGAGCGGGCGGGCCGGGCCGAGCGGCGGCTCGACGCGGTGACCGCCGTCCTCGCCGCCCCGGACGCCCGCACCACGCACGGCAGGGCCACCAACGGGGCGCTGACGACCGTCGTCACCTCGGAGGTCGGGGGCGGGGCCGTCTTCGCCGCCACCGGCCTGCCCGCCCCCGCGCCGGGGAAGACCTACCAGCTGTGGCTGGGCGACGCGGGCGGGATGCGTCCGGCGGGATTCGTCCACGGGGACGGCACCGTCCTGCTCGACGGCGACCTCGGCGGCGCCACCGCGGTCGGCCTCACCCTCGAACCCACCGGCGGCTCGCCCCGGCCCACCACCACTCCCCTGCTGCTCATGACCCTGCCCGCCTGAGCGGTCGGGGTCGCGGTCACCCGGTCACGGGCGGGCGAGGGCCCGGCACCGGTCGGGAAGCCGTACGGTCCCGGGACGGTGCTCGAAGGTGTCCATGACGAGCCACTCGTCCAGTTCGGGGTCGAAGAGGTTCTGGACCCCGAACTGGAGCACCTGCCAGAAGGTCTCCGGGTTCTCCTCGTCGACGTAGATGTCACCGAGGGCCAGCGGCAGGCGGGGGTGATTGCCCGGGGGCAGCCGCGGGAGGACCACACCCACCCTCCAGTGGTGCACCTGCCGCTGTACGTGGGCGTGTCGCAGGGTCTCGCGCCCGACGAACCGGGATCCCGCGAGGATCCGGTTCAGGGACTCCAGGTCGAAGTCCGGGATGCTCGAACAGTCGTGCTCGTACAGGCCGGGCCACTTGTAGGTCAGGGTGTAGAGCGTTCCGCGGTGGATCAGGTTGGTGAACCAGATCGGGTACTGGGGACCCCCGGCGGTCATCTGGCTGTCGCCGTCGCGCCCCTCCCAGGTGAACGGCACGGTGATGTCCAGGTCCCGGACGATCCACTCGCCCTTGCCGCGGAAGTCGCGGGGCAGGCGGGGCGGGGCCGGCGTCGGGGTGGCGTCCCGGCGCTCGGCCACCGTCGCGAAGGAGGTGGTCGCCTCGGCGCCGGCCCCGTGACCCGAGGGGGGTGGAGCGGCCAGGACCAGGGCGACCGCCCCGGCGAGTGCGGCGGACGTGACCGTCCTGCGCGTGCCATTCCAACCCATGGTCCTCCTCGACCGGCGCGAAAGGCGCCGTCACGGCGCCGGGTGGGTCACCGCGATGCGGGGACAGCCGTCCCCGGAATCGTCGATTCCGAAACGTCGGTGGCGACGGCGCGGGCCCGGGCCAGCAGGTGCCTCTTGTCCGGCTTGCCGGCGTCCGTCAGCGGCAGGGCGTCGACGAACTCGACGGTCGCGGGCTCGTACATGGCCCCCTTCCGTTCCCTTACGAGGGCGCGCAGTTCCTCCTCCCCCACCCGGCCGCCCGGCGTGCGGACCACGACCGCGTGGACGCGTTCCACGCGGTGGGCGTCCGGGACCCCGAGCACCGCGCTCTGTCGGACCCCCGGGTGCGAGTTGAGCACGTCTTCGAGTTCGACCGTGTACACGTGACCGCCGACCACCACGATCATGTCCTTCAGCCGGTCCACGATGGTGAGGTAGCCGGCCGCGTCGACGAAGCCGATGTCGCCGGTGTGCAGCCATCCGTCGCGCAGCACCTCGGCGGTCAGCTCGGGCTGCTTCCAGTACCCCTCCATCACGTGGGGGGAGCGTACGCAGATCTCCCCGTGACCTCCGGTGGGCAGGCTCCGGCCGGCGGCGTCCCGGATGGATATCTCCACGCCGTCCAGGGCCCTTCCGGCGGTGCGCAGCAGCTCGGGGCGGAGCGGGTCGTGGTCCTCGGGGGTGAGCATGCTGATGCCGCCGGCTTCGTTCTGGCCGTAGAACTGGTTCAGCACCGGCCCGAAGCGCCGCACGGCCGCCGCGAGGCGGGACGGGGAGGAGGCGCAGCCGCCGTAGGTGAGCACGCGCAGGCTGGAGGTGTCGGTGCGGTCGACGTCGGGGTGGTCCATCAGCCGGTAGAGGAGGGGCGGCAGGAGGAACATGTGGGTGACGCGTTCGCGCTCGACGGCGCCGAGGACCGGGCCCGCCTCGAACCCGTCCAGCAGGACGACGGTGCCGCCGCGCCCCAGGGTGGTGTCCGCCACGATTCCGGCCGCGTGCGCGAGGGTGGTGCACACCAGGGCCCGGACGTCCTCCTCCTCGGACCAGTCGGGTCCGATCGACGTCCACTGCGCGAAGGTCGTGCAGATGGCCTTGGGGTGGCCGGTGGTCCCGCCGGTGTGCCGGATGGTGCAGACGTCACCCGGTCGTGCCGCGCCCGGCAGTACGTCGGCGGACTGTTCGGCGGCGAGCCGTACCAGGTCCGACGCGGCGTCAGGAGCCGTCCCGCGGCCCGGGTCGGTGTCCGCTCCGGCGTCCGGCCCGAGATCGGCTCCGAGGAAGAGCACGTGGTCGAGGGGGACCCGGCGGGCCAGTTCCGCGGCGCGCTCGCGGTGGGCGGGGTCGACGATCAGGGCCCGGGTCTCGACGTCCCGGAGGATGTCGGCGTGCACCTCGGCCGAAAGGCCGGCGTAGAGGTGGTTCACGGCGCAGCCGAGCAGGCCGGCGGCGTAGCGCGCCGCGATGGTCTCGGGGAGGTTCCCGGCGAGGAGCGTCACCGTGTGGCCGCGCTCGATCCCCCGGGCGCGCAGGGCGCGGGCCATGGCGTGGACGAGGCCGCGTAAGGCGCCCGCGCTCACGCGCCGGTCGCGGTACACCAGGGCCTCACGGTCCGGGTCCTTCGCCAGGGCGTCGAGGATCTCCTCGACGTGGCTGCGGAAGTGTGCGGTGGTGGCGTCCATACCGACCCCTATTGGTTGACTTGGGCAACGACTGGGGAGGTTAGCCCCGATGATCCACACGCCCAAATCGGGCGCCGTCATCCGGCCAACGCCCGCACCGACCGCCCGCGCCCCCCGACCGGGCCCCCGCCCCGGGCCGCTCCGGGGTTCCCCCGACTGGCCCCGTGCGCGGGGCCGGCGTTCCATCGAAGGACGGGGCCGGTGCGTGTGACCGGAACCTGACGCGGCTCGCGCGGTCACGTCCGTTCGCTCTCCACGGCAGGAGGCCGCCATGCTCCTCGCGACCCGAGCGACCCGAGCGACCCGAGCGGGAAGGCCGCCGCGCCCGACGCGCCCTGCGGGCCCGGTGGGCCCGACCGCCGGCCCGGACCCGACATGACCGCGCACCCGGGACCCGCCCGGTCCCGCTCCCGTTCCCGCACCCGTTCCCGCACGGTGGGCCTGTGCACCGCCGCGCTCGTCGCCACGGCCCTGCCGGCCGGCGGCGCGACAGGCGACGCGTGGGCGGCGGCCCCCGGCGCCGGCGCCCGGGCCGCGTCCGCGACGTGCGCCGCCTCCCCCACGCCCACGGGCGGCGAGGCGAAGCGGATCCTGGACATCGCCGAGGACACCCGCAGGGAACTGGACCTGAAGGCCGTCGTCCTACGGGTCACCCGCGACGGGAAGGAAGTCCTCACGGCGGCGCTCGGCGAGTCGATGTCGGGGGTCCCGACCACCGCGGACATGCACTTCCGGGCCGGTTCGGTGGCCATCGTCTACATGGGCATCGCGGCGCTGCGGCTCGTCGAGCAGGGCAAGGCCTCCCTCGACGAGCCGATCTCGCGCTGGCTGCCCGACGCCCCGCACGCCGACCGGATCACCCTGCGGATGCTCGGCAGCAGCACCTCCGGGCTGCGCGACTACGTACCGGACCCGAAGTTCCTCGCGGCCCTGTACGCCGACCCGTTCCGCCCGTGGACACCCGACGAGCTGGTGGCGATCTCGGCCTCCCACCCCCTGCTCTACCCGCCGGGGACGAGCTGGAGCTACTCCCACGCGAACTTCGTCCTGCTCGGGCAGGCCCTGGAGAAGATCTCCGGGATGCCGCTGGCCGAGCTGCTCCAACAGCAGATCATGGGGCCCGCGGGGCTGGGCGACACCCGCAACGGCACCACCCCCGAGATCGAGGAACCCGTCCTGCACTCCTACGACACCGAGCGCGGCCCGTACGAGGAGTCCACGTACTGGAACCCCTCCTGGACCACCGCCCCCGGCGCCGTGCTCAACACCCACGTCTGCGACCTCGCCCGCTCCGCGGAGGCCGTCGGCACGGGCGAGCTGCTCTCCGCGGCGGCCTTCCGGACCCAGCTGGACCCCGGCACCGTCGGCCTCGGCGGCGACACCCCCGGCTGCTCGGCCCGGGACTGCTTCAAGCAGCTGCCCGCGCGGCACTTCGGGTACGGGGTGATCGTCCAGAACGGGTGGATCCAGTCGAACCCGTCCTTCGCGGGCTACGCCGCGATCCAGGCCTACCTGCCGTCCGAGCGGCTGGCCCTGGCCGTCTCCACGACGACGGGGCCGAAGGCGCCCGCGTACAACACGGCGCAGACCATCGCGGGCCGCATCGCCGAGGCCCTCGCCCCCGGCCACGACCTGAGCGGAGCGGGGCCGGCCGAGCCGGAACGGAAGTCCTGACGCGCTCAGACACCGTCCGCGGGGCGCGCCCCCCGGTGGACGACGAGCGGGTGCGGGTCCGCGAGGACGCGTTCCGCGAGACCGCCGCGCACGGCGGCGGCGGCCGAACTCCCGGGCTTGCGGGCGGCCTGGTCCCGGAAGCAGGCCAGGAACTCCCGCGCGAGGCCCTCGCGCGGGTGACGGGCCAGGACCTCCGCGCGGAAGGCGTCGGTGAAGTCCTCCGCGTTGCGCCCCGAGATGTCCACGCCGGTCGCCCGCTCCAGCAGGTGGCCCTCCGGGTCCAGGTCCACGTCGACCGCGTCCCACATGTGCCGCACGATGACCTCGGAGAGCCTGCGGCGGCGCTCCGCCGGCCAGCCCGCGCCGGCGGCGAACACCCAGGCCACGTGCCCGCCCGCCTCGTCGAAGGCCACGGTGTGGCTGTCGAACTCCGGGGTCAGACCGAGGTCGTGGAGCAGCGCGGCCACGTACAGCAGCTCGGCGTCGTAGGCGATGCCCCGGGCGTCGGCGTACGCGCAGGCCCACACGTAGGACCGTACGGAGTGGTTGAGGAGGGCCGGGGTGCAGTAGGCGGTGGCCACTTCGAGCGCGGCGGCGCAGGCGGCCGTGTCGGGTGCGGCGGGGACGGTCGGCGCCTCGCCGGAAGGAGGGAAGGTCATGGGGCGAGTATGCCGACCGCCCCGTCCGTCGTGATCACCGGGCGTCCGGCGGCCCTTGCGCGCCCACCGCGCGGTCCAGGGCCGCCGAGACCGCGGTCACGAGCCGCTCGCCCGCGCGGTCGACGCTGCCGTTCTGCGCGCTGATCTGGGCACCCTCCAGGAGGAAGGTGAGCTCGGCCGAGACCTCGTCGGGCGCGTGGGCACCGGCCCGCTCGCACATGGCCGTGAGGCGTCCGCGCTGGGCGGCCTTGTGGTTCTCGATCAGCCGCCGGGCCGGATGGCCGGGGTCGCCCAGGCCCGCGACGGAGTTGACGAAGGGGCAGCCCCTGCGGGTGATGTCCGGCAGCCCGTCGGCGACGAAGCGCGCCACGGCGAGCACCTGGGCCCGGCCGTCGTCCGGGTGTTCGACCTCGATCCGGTCGAAGGCGCTCACGTAGCCCGCCGCGACGATCCGCAGCCACTCCTCGATGAGGGCGTCCTTGGTGGCGAAGTGCCGGTAGAGGGCCATCTTCGTGGTCCGCGCCCGCTCGGCGATGGCCTGGACGCCGACGGCCCTGACGCCCTCGCTCAGGAAGAGCTCCTCGGCCGCGTCGAGGATGCGCTCGCGCGGGGGGAGCCGGGCGACCCGAGAATCCCGGCCCGGCCTCGGGGGGCTGCTCGTCATCGTGGGCCTCGCTTCGTTCGGGGTGGCGGGGGCGCCTCTGCCGATCATGCTACGTTACCGACCACCCCCAAGCGATACCGATCGGTATCGCACGGGACCGATCGGGAACGCAGGTGGAGCGCCGTGGAACCACACGAATACGCCCAGTACGACGCCGTGGGGCTGGCCGGACTCCTCGCCCGGGGCGAGGTGACGACGGCGGAGGTCGTCGGTGCGGCCGAGGCCGCACTGGCCGCCGTGAATCCGCGGATCAACGCCGTCGTGGAGAGCTGGCCCGCCGAGGACGACCCGGTCCCGGGCAGCACCCCCCTCGCGGGCGTGCCGTTCCTCATCAAGGACCTGGCCGTCACCATGCGGGGCAAACGCGTCGAGTGGGGCAGCCGACTCGCCGCCGGCAACGTGGCGCGGGAGGACTCCTTCCTGATGCGGCGGTTCCGCCGCGCCGGGCTGGTGACGATCGGCCGCACCGCCACGCCCGAGTTCGCCTACAGCACCACCACCGAGCCGCTCCTGTACGGGGCCACGCGCAACCCCTGGGACCCCTCCCGGACGGCGGGCGGCTCCAGCGGCGGATCGGCCGCTGCCGTCGCCGCCGGCGTCACCCCCCTCGCGCACGCCACCGACGCGGCCGGATCGATACGGGTACCGGCCGCCTCCACCGGACTGTTCGGGCTCAAGCCCACCCGCGGGCGGGTCTCCCTGGGGCCGGACGCCGACGAGGTGTTCAACGGACTCGCGGTGCACGGCGGGCTCAGCCGCACCGTGCGGGACAGCGCCGCCCTGCTCGACCTGATCCAGGGCCCGGAGACCGGCGATCCCTACTTCGCGGAGCGCCCCCGCCGTCCGTACACCGAGGAGATCACCCGTGAACCCGGCAGGCTGCGCGTCGGCCTGCTCACCACCCCCTGGAACGGGCGCGCCGTGGATCCGGCCGTGACCGGGGCCGCCCTCGCCGCCGCCCGGCTCCTGGAGTCCCTCGGCCACCGGGTGGAGGTGACCGACCTCGATCTCGGGGTCGGCTGGGAGGAGTTCGTCACCGCCAACGCCCGTTTGTGGTCCGCGAACCTGGCGACGTGGATCGACGGCCTCGCCGCGGCCCTCGGCCGGCCCGTGGACGAGTCCACCGTCGAGCCCGAGATGCTCGCGAGCCGCGCGTGGGGGCTGAAGGTGAGCGGCACCGAGTTCGTGCACGCCCTCGACGTGCGCAACCGCGTCGCCCGCGCGATCGGCGCCCACTTCACGACCCGGGACCTGGTGCTGACCCCCACCCTCCCCGAGCCGCCGTTGCCGCTCGGCTCCTACGGCCACGGCGCGGAGGGCGCCGACGGGCGGGCCTGGGCGGAGCACCTCTTCCACCGCTCGCCGTTCACCGCCGCCTTCAACGTGGCCGGCACGCCCGCGATGTCGGTTCCCCTCGCGTGCGACGCGGGCACCGGCCTGCCGATCGGTGTCCAGTTCGCAGCCGGCTACGGCCGCGAGGACCTGCTGTTCCGGCTCGCCGCCCAACTGGAGGAGGCCGCGCCCTGGGCGGGGCGCCGGCCCCCCGTGTGGGCGGGGGCGGCCCGGTCCGCGTGATGCCCGCCGCCGGTCCGACCCCCGTGCGGGGCGGCCCGGTGGGTGCGGGAGGATACGGCGTCGGGTGCGGGGCGACGGAACCCGCCGAGAGCGGTGGAGGGGTGGCCGTGGGGCATACGAGCGCCTATCCGGTCTACCGGAGTTCGGGCGGGGACGTGGCGGCGGTGCTCGACGTGGCCGTCGCGCTGGTCGGGTGCGGGGAGCTCCGCGAGGGGGCGACCGTCGACCTGGACGCGGAGCTGCTCGGGGTCGAGGACGTCGTCACCGCACGGGAGGCGTTCCCCCGGGGCCTGTTCGTCGGGGGCGGCGAGTTCCTGCGCGGGCACGCCCTGCCCGACGACGAGGCGCTGCTGACCCGTCTCCTGCCGATGATGCTGTCCGTCGTGGAACCGGTGGAGGGCGACCTCCTCGACCGGGCTCCCCGCGTACTGCGCCGGGCGGCGTGGGCGCAGGTCACGTGGATGGCGCTGGACTGGCCGGCGGAGCCGGGGTGCGACCTCCCCCCGGAATGCTCGGACACCGGGGTCCAGGCCTGCTTCTCCGGTGACGCCGCCCACGGTCCCGCTCCGGGCGACACCGTGTACGTCCACGTCCGGCCCCACGACCAGCGCCGCGCCCGCCTGCTCGCCCGCCGGATCGGGCACCGCGTCGTCGGACCGCCGGAGTACGGCTGGTAGGTCGTGTCCTGCGGACCAGGTCGGATCACACCGCGCGCCCGACCCGATCCGGAGGAAACGGCCGGGCCCCGGCCGCGCGGTGCGCGCGTCCGGGACCCGGCCGTTCAGGCGCTCAGGCGCTCAGGCGTTCAGGCGTTCAGGCGTTCAGGGGCGCCTCCGCCTTGAGCATGCCGCGCAGCGCCTCGCGGAACTCCCCGGTGTCCGCCTCACCGTGTACGGCCACGGCGTGCTGGACGGCGGCCTCCATGACCTCGTCCTCCTCGCCCGTGAGCGTCAGGGTGCACCCGATCTCGCTGGGGTACTCCCTGCAGTCCATGACCTTGCGCATGACGTGCCTCCCGGTGTCGCGAAGGCTGCCGGCGTCACCGCCGGGCGGCGCCCGGTGGGCGGGCGGGGGCAGGGCCTACGGGTTCACCCCCCACGATCCTCCGTTCTCCGCCGGGACGGAAGCCGGCGGCCCCGCGCCGTGCGTCGGCGGCGGTCGGTTCCCGGCCGCGTCACCCGCAGGGACGCGACCAGGCCGCGCCCCGCGAGAGGGCCGGCCGACCCGTCACCCGGTGGACCTGGTGCCGTCGAAGGAGTACGGCAGGTTCGACTCGGCCGCCACGGACACCGCGCCCGAGGCGCCGGCGGAAACCTTGAGCACGGTCAGGCTCATGATCCGCTGGGTGTGCGAGGCCCACGGGATGCCGGTCGTGCCGGCCCAGCCGCTGCTCGTGAAGGTCGTCGGCCGTCCCGGGGCCGACTCGGTGTACACCTTGCTGACGGCGGTGCAGGCCACCAGCGCGCCGCCGTCCTCGGTGCGCCAGACGGGACCGTGCGGGGCGCGGTTCACGTCGATCCCGAAGTCGATCCTGCCGCCCTTGCCCAGGCCCTTGCGCAGGCCCGCCAGGCCCTCCGCGGCGGCCGTCTTCCGCTCGGTGACGTCCTCGGCCCACTTCACGCCGCCCGCACCGGCGTCGGTGTGCAGGTAGTCGCCGTACCGGCCGCAGACCCCGGCCGGGTCGGCGGCCAGTGCGGCGGTGTCACCGCCGGTGACCGCCCGCCCGTCGGGCCCGACCGCGACTTCGGGCAGGGCCGTCGCCTCGGGAGCGCGGGCGACGAGGGTGGCCCGCCAGGGCTCGCCCTGCTTCGACTGGTGGAAGAGCGACCAGCGCAGCACGGGCTTCTTCGCGGCGTCGCCGACGGTGTAGCCCTGGACCTCGTGGGCGCCGAGGATCCACCGTTCGCCGCCGTCCTCGCCGCCGCTGGTCCACGTGTGCACCGCGGGGTCCGTCCTGGGGGCGTCGGCGGGCCTGGCCTCCCGGTCGGTTCCGTACTTCCGGCTCGTCTCGACGACGGCGAGCTGCTGTTCCAGCAGCGGGCCCGCGGTGTGCGCCTTCCAGTACTCGGCGTCGAAGTTGTCCGCCTCGACCTTCAGCGTGAGGTCCTTGACGACGGCCCGCGCCTCCTCCGCGGAGAGCGGGGGCGCCTTGACCGGGGCGGGCACGGGCGCGGCGGAGGTCGCCGGGCCCGCGGAGGGCTTCGCCTTCGCGTCGGCGGCCCCCTCGGCGTCGGCGCCGGCGCAACCGGCCGTGGCGGTGAGTGCGAGCAGGACGGCCAAGGCCGCCGCGGCGGAGTGCTTCATCGGAGATCCCCCCAGGGAAACGGTGTCGGAGGAACCTGATGATGCACGATGCCTCCGGCACCCCCGCGGCCGCCCTCCCCACCCCGTGAACTGCGAGAACGCGTCCGGCCGGGTCGACTCAGCAGGCGGGGGACGATCCCTTCTGACCCTTGAGGTCGCGGTTGTAGAGCCACCCGGTGGCGTTCGTTCCCTCCACGCGCACGAACGTCCACTGGTTGCCGTACGAGTTGACGATGTAGCACTGGTACCAGAGCTTGGTGCCGTTCTTGACGAGGGCGCCCTTGGTGCACTGCTGGTAGGGCGCGGCCAGCAGGTGGTGGTCGCCGGAGATGTAGCCGTAGGTCCCCGGCTTCGGGTCTCGGTGCGTCCAGCCCGCGCAGCCCGTCGGTGTGGGGCTCGGACCGCTCGGCGGGGCCGAGGAGCCCTTCGCGGAGGGCGAGGCCGAGGCGGAGGGCTTCTTCGAGGCGGAGGCGGACGGCGCCGGCCGGGACCCGGAGGCGGAGGGCGAGGGCGAGGGCGTCGGGGCGGTCGCGTCCGGTCGTCCGCCCGGCGCCGGGGAGTCCGCGGGTGTCGGCTTCGCCGCCCGCGCCCGCTCCTCGCCGCCGCCCGAGGTCACGGCGTAGGTGACGCCTCCGGCGACGAGTACGGCGACGACCGCGACGGCGATCGCGCCGCGGCGCCGGTGCCGCACCCGGTCCGCGCCCTCGGACGCGGTCCCCGTCGCCGTGAGCGGTCCGCCGGGCGGAGGGCCGTACGGAGTGAACCCGGGCGGGGGCAGGGGGGAGCCGGGGGCGTAGGGCTGCTGCGGAAACGATTCGCCGGCCGGGTCGAACCCGGCCGGGGGCGGGGGCCCGAAGCCGGGCACGGGCGCCGGCGCGGGTGCCGGCACCGGCGCGGCGGCGGGGAGCGGCGACGCGGCCGGGGCCGGCGACGCGGCCGGCGGGGTGGCCGGGGTGGCGGAAGCCGCCGGCGGGGTGACCTCGCCGCCCGCCGCGACCCGCTCCAGCATCGCCCGGGCCCGCTCGGCGGTGGGCCGGTCCTCCGGGGCCTTGGCCATCAGCGCCCGCAGCACCGGGGCGAGCGGCCCCGCGCGGCGGGGTTCGGGCAGCGGGTCGCCGACGATCGCCGACAGCGTCGACCACACGGAGGTCCGGCGGAACGGCGAGGCGCCCTCGACCGCCGCGTACAGGGTCATCCCGAGCGACCAGATGTCCGAGGCCGGGCCGGGTTCCCTGCCCTGGGCCCGCTCGGGCGGCAGGTAGTCCAGCGAGCCGACGAGTTCACCGCTGCGGGTCAGCTTCGCCATCGCCTCGTCGTCGGACGAGGCGATGCTGGCGATGCCGAAGTCGGTGAGCACGACCCGCCCTCCGCGCTCCAGCAGCACGTTGCCCGGCTTCACGTCCCGGTGCAGGACGCCCGCCCGGTGCGCGGCGTCGAGGGCGTCCATCAGCTTGGCGCCGATGGCGGCGGCCTCGTGCGGGTCCAGCGGGCCGCGTTCCGTGACCACCTCGTCGAGCGAGGGCCCGTCGACCAGTTCCATGACGATGACGGGCAGTCCCTGCTCGTGCGTCACGTCGTGGACGGTGACCACGCCGGCGTGCCGGATGCGGGCGGCGGCCTGCGCCTCGCGCTCCATCCGGGAACGCAGATCGGCCAGTTCGGCGGGGCCGGCGTCGGTGTAGGCCCGCAGCACCTTCACGGCGACCTCGCGCGCGAGCAGTTCGTCGACGGCCCGCGCGACCACGCCCATACCGCCCCGGCCCACCACGGAGGTCACCCGGTAGCGTCCGCCGAGCACCTTCCCGACCAGGTCCCCGTCGTTCGCTTCCCCCGCTTGACCCGCTGGCACCACGTGCTCCGTTCCACGACCGATCGTCCGTCTCGACGCTTTGACGGGGCACTAGCGTAGATGCACCGGTCACGGGCGGTTCGCGCGGCCGTCCGTCCGCCCCGGCCGGGCGCCCTCGACCGGCCCGCGCACGCCCCGCTCCGCGACGTCTTACGCACCGGCGGCCGGGCGTCGATGATGGTCGGGCCGGTCGGGCGACCGGTCTCGACGCAGGAGCGTGGAATGACGCCACCGGAGAACGCGGCGGACGGGCTCGGCATCGAACCCGGCATGACCGTCATGGAGTCGGGCCACGACGACGACGTGGACGACGGCGTCCGCGCCGACGTGGTCGCGCGCGCCGGGCGGGGACTCGTCGCGGACGACCACGAGGGTCGGGTGGACGCCGTCCTGATGTGGTGGCGGCTCGGCGACGGCGACCTGGCCGCCGAACTGGGTGACCTGCGCGGGGCGTTGGCGCAGGGCGCGGTGGTGTGGGTCCTCACGGCCCGGGCCCGTCACGTCGGGCACGTACCGCCGTCCGAGATCGCCGACGCGGCGCGGGAGGCCGGGTTGCGGCCCTCACCGCCCGTCGACACGGGCGCCTGGCTCGCCACCGGCTGCCGGCGGACGGACGCGTAGCGCGGCACGGCAGCGCGGCGGCGCGGGCGGCCCGGCGCGGCAACACGGCAGGTGGGCGGCGGCACCGCGTAGGCGGCACCGCGTAGGCGGCACCGCGCGGCGCGCCCGCCGATCCCCGGCGGGCGCGACACGCCCGGTGGGGGTGAACCGCGCGTGCGCCGACCGGACCCGGGTGCGCGCGGCGCGAAGCCGGGGGGCCGGGCGGCTGCTAGGCAGACGGTCCCGGCAGGCGCACCCGCCGGGACCACCGCCCGCCGCCCACCCGGGAGACCTCCGTGCCCACCACCCGCGCCCCCGCCGCCTCCGTACGCCGCCTCCGCTCCGGGCTCTGCGCCGCCCTCGCCGCCGCCGCGCTCGGGGCGCTGCCGCCCCCCGCGCAGGCGGCCGGCGCGGATCCCGACCCCGGCGGGACGGGTACGCATCGGGACGCGCGCCTCCAGCGGCAGCTGGACCGGCTCGTGGCCCAGGAGGACGGGCCTCCCGGGGTGATCGCCGTCCTCACCCGGGACGACCGGACGCGGGTCTACACCGCCGGCGTCGGGGACGTGGCCACCGGTCGCCCGCCGCGCCTCGACGACCACATGCGCGTCGCCAGCATCGCCAAGGCGTACAGCGGCGCCGTCGCGCTCCGGCTCGTCGACCGGGGGGCCCTGTCCCTCGACGACACCATCGGCGAGGTCCTGCCGGCCCAGCCCGCCGCGTGGCACGCGGTGACCCTGCGTCAGCTCCTCCGGCACACCAGCGGCCTGCCCGACTACTCGGCCGACCCCGAGTTCCTGCGGATCCTCCAGGCGGACCCCCGTCACGTCTTCGATCCGCGCGCGCTCCTCGGCTTCGTCGCGGACGACGCCCTGCTGTTCCGGCCCGGCAGCCTGTACGAGTACTCCAACTCGGACAACATCGCCGTCGCGCTGATGGCCGAGGCCGCCACGGGCCGCCGCTACGAGGACCTCCTCAAGGAGCTCGTGTACCGCCCGCTCGGGCTGAGCCGGACCAGCCTGCCCCTGGGTTACCGGCTGCCGCGTCCGTACCTGCACGGCTACGACGTCGTCCCGCCGGCCGAGCCCGAGGACATCAGCGAGGTGCTGGGCGCCTCCGGGGTGTGGGCCTCGGGCGGGATCGTGTCCACTCCCGCGGAGTTGGGAGCGTTCGTCCGCGCCTACGGCGGTCCCGCGCTGCTGACGGAGAAGACCCGCAAGGAGCAGCTGACCTTCCGTCCCGGCGACTCCTCGGAGCCCGCGGGTCCCGGGACGAACTCCGCCGGGCTCGCGATCTTCCGGTACACCACCCGCTGCGGCGTGCTGTACGGCCACACCGGGAACTTCCCCGGCTACACGCAGCTCGCCGCCACCACCCCCGACGGAACCCGTTCCCTGACCTTCTCCATCAACACCCAGACGAGCAAGGGCAACAAGCCCGCCCTGCTCGCCCGGCTCCGCACGGTCCAGGAGGACTTCGCCTGCGCGCTGCTCAAGGACCACTGATCCCCGGCCCCGGCCCCGGTCGTGCCGGGGCCGGTGCCGGGCCGGGCCGGGCCGGGCCGGCGGACCGTGCGCGCCGACCGGGACGCGGGGCCGGCGCCGGTTCACGCGGTCGGCTCGACCCAGGGCTTCCAGACCTCCTCGTTGCGCTCCACCCACCGCTTGGCGGCCTCCCTCGGCGTGAGCTTCTGCTCGGCGATCATCAGCGAGACCTCGTTCTGCTGTTCCTTGGTCCAGTGGAACCTCTTGAGGAAGCCGGCCGCCTCGCCGCCCGCGTCCGCGAAGCGCGTGTTCAGGTATTTGCGCAGCGGCGTGTGCGGGTAGGCGCAGGCCACCTTCTGCGGATCGTCGGCGCAGCCCTCCGTGTACGCGGGGAGCTTGACCTCGGTCATGGGGACGCGCCGGAAGAGCCACTGCGGCTCGTACCAGTAGGTGAGGAAGGGTTTGCGTTCCTTGTCGAACTGCTTGATCTGGGTGATCTGGGCCGCCTCGGAGCCGGCGAAGACCACTTCGAAGTCCAGGCCCAGGTTCTTCACCAGCGCCTTGTCGTTGGTGACGTACGAGGGCGAACCGTCCATGAGCTGACCCCTGCCGCGGCTCTCGGGGGTGCGCAGCAGGTCGGCGTACTTGTCGAGGTTCTTCCAGTCGGTGACGTCGGGGTGGGCCTCGGCGAACCAGGTGGGCACGAACCAGCCGATGTGGCCGGTCACCCCGAGCTCCCCGCCGGGGGTGATGGTCTTCTTGCCCCGGACGTAGCGCTCCTCCTGCTCGGGGTGGCCCCAGTCCTCCAGGATCGCGTCGACGCGGCCCTGGCTGAGGGCGTCCCAGGCGGGGACCTCGTCGACCTGGACGGTGTCCACCCGGTAGCCCAGTTCGTGTTCGAGGAGGTATCCGGCGACGGCGGTGTTCGCCTGGGCGCCGACCCACGACTGGACGGAGAGCGTCACGGTCTTCGCGCCCTGGGCCGCGGCGTACGGGGACGCCTGGCGGGTCATGTCCGCGGCTCCGCAGCCGGTGAGGACGGCGAGCGCCGTGGCGGCGGCGAGGGCGGTGGGGCCCCTGCGGCGGCGCGGGGCGCGCCGTTCGTGGGGTGCGCGCATGTCAGGCCTCCTTCGCGGGCTGGGTGAGGCGGTCGAGGAGCAGGCCGAGGCAGACGATCGCGGCGCCGGCGACCAGGCCGGTGGCGAGGTCTCCCTGGGCGAGGCCGAGGACGACGTCGTAGCCGAGGGCTCCGCCGCCGACGAGGCCGCCGATGATGACGACGGACAGGACGAGGACCACGGCCTGGTTAACGGCCAGCAGCAGCGCGGGCCGGGCGAGGGGCAGTTGGACCTGGCGCAGCAGCTGCGAGCGGGTCGCGCCGAGCGAGCGGGCGGATTCCACGGCGGTCGGGTTCACCTCGCGCAGGCCCTGGGCGGTGATCCGGACGACGGCGGGCAGCGCGTAGACGACGGCGGCCGCGGCGGCGGGTGCGCGGCCCACGCCGAAGAGGGCCACCACGGGGATGAGGTAGACGAACTGCGGCAGGGTCTGGCAGACGTCGAGGACGGGCCGCAGCAGTCGTTCGGCGCGGGCGCTGCGGGCGGCGCCCACGGCGATGGAGAAGCCGAGCACGAGCGTGAGGGCCACGGCGGCCAGCACCTGGGAGAGCGTGTCGAGGGAGGCGTCCCACACCCCGAGCACTCCCACCACGCCGAGGGCGAGTACGGCGGTCAGGGCGGTGCCCCGGGTGCCCGCGCGCAGGGCGAGGGCGAACGCCACGAGCAGCAGCAGCCACCAGGGGGTGGCCTGGAGCGCGCCGCGCAGCGGGTCGAGGATCCAGCCGGTGAAGCGGGCGGCCCAGTCGGCGGTGCCGCCGACGAGGGGTACGCCGGAGTAGAGGTGGTCGGTCATCCAGGCGACGGCCGCGTTCACCGGGTCGGCCGGGGAGACGGTCCAGGACTCGGGCCACAGGGTGGAGCCTGCGATGCGGCCGGCGACGGCGGCGGCCACGGCCGGGAGGAGGGTCAGCAGGCGTCCGTACCAGCCGCAGAACACCCGGCGGATCAGGGAGCGTTCGTTGACGGGCACGGGGTCGCCGATCCGTCGGCCGGCGGCGTCGGCGGTGCGGTCCAGCACGATCGCGAGGAGCACGATGGGGATGCCGGCGGTGAGGGCGGCGCCGACGTCCACGGAGGCGAGGGCCTGGTAGACGCGGTCGCCGAGGCCGCCGGCGCCGATGACGGAGGCGATGACGGCCATGGACAGGCCCGTCATGACGGCCTGGTTGACGCCGAGCAGGAGCTGTCGGCGCGCGAGCGGGAGGCGGGCGGTCAGCAGGCGCTGGCGGCCGGTGGCGCCGAGGGAGGCGGCGGCCTCCAGGACGCCGGCGTCGGCCTCGCGCAGACCGAGGGCGGTCAGGCGGGCCATGGGCGGGGCGGCGTAGACGACGGTGGCGAGGACGGCCGCGGGCACGCCGATGCCGAAGACCAGCACCATCGGCAGCAGGTACGCGAAGGCGGGCAGGATCTGCATGGTGTCGAGTACGGGGCGCAGTGCGCGGTCCGCGCGCGGCGAGAGGCCCGCGGCGAGGCCGAGGAGCGCGCCGAGCACGACGGAGGCGCCGACGGCGACGACCATCAGGGCGAGGGTCTGCATGGTCGGCACCCACATGCCGAGCAGTCCGCAGGCGGCGAAGGCGGCGGCGCAGGTCAGGGCGAGCCGGACCCCGGCGAGGCGCCAGGCGACGAGCGCGGCCAGGGTGGTGACGCCGGTCCAGCCGGCGGCCAGGAGGAGCAGGTAGACGGCGCGGACGGACACCACGACGGCGTTGCTGACGTGGCCGAAGAAGTGGAGGAACAGCGGGTGGCTGTCCCGGTGGTCGATGATCCAGTCGCCGACGCGGTCGAGGGGGCCGGACAGGTCGACGGAGAGGGCCGCGGGCCAGCCGCCGGCGCCCGGGAAGGCCAGGGCGAGGGGGACCAGCAGGGCGGCGGCGACGGCCCACGCCAGGAGGGCGTGCCGGCGGGCGGCGAGGGCGCGGGGGATCCGGGCCGCGCGGGGGCGGTCCTGCGGGGCGGGCGGGGCGGCGCGGGGGCCGCGGTCACCGGCGGGCCGTGCGGAGGTCCGCGCGCCGGGCGGGGACGCCGTGGCGGCGCGCGCGCCGCGTTGTGCGTGGGTCGGGGTCGCGGTCATGCGCGCCACCTCCGGGATTCGGGGACGGGGGACGCGGGGCGGGCCGGGCGGCTCATGCCGCGGCCCCCCGTCCGGCGCCGGCCGGGAGTCCGGCGACGACGGCCAGCAGTGCCGCGTGGTCCACGATGCCGAGGCAGCGGCCGCGGTCGACGACGCGGGCCGGGCCGCCGGTGCGGGCGACGGCCTGGATGGCCTCGACGACGGTGGTGGTGGGGCCCAGCGCGGGCCCCCGTTCGGCCTCGTCGGCGACGGCGGGGCGCATCGCGTTGCGGACGGTGAGGACCTGTTCGCGGGGGACGTCGCGGACGAAGTCCCGTACGTAGTCGTCGGCGGGTGAGCCGACGATCTCCTCGGGCGTGCCGAGCTGGACGACGCGGCCGTCGCGCATCAGCGCGATGCGGTCGCCGAGGCGCAGGGCTTCGGCGAGGTCGTGGGTGATGAAGACCATCGTGCGGCCCTCCTCGTGGTGGAGGCGGGCGACCTCCTCCTGCATCTCGCGGCGGATGAGGGGGTCGAGGGCGCTGAACGGCTCGTCGAAGAGGAGGACCTCGGGGTCGCAGGCCAGGGCGCGGGCGAGGCCCACGCGCTGCTGCTGGCCGCCCGAGAGCTGGCCGGGCCGGCGGTGTTCCAGGCCTTCGAGGCCGACCTTGGCGACGAGTTCGGCGGCCCGGGCGCGGCGGTCGTCGCGTCCCATGCCCTGGATCTCCAGCCCGTAGGCGACGTTGTCGAGGACGGTGCGGTGCGGGAGCAGGCCGAAGTGCTGGAAGACCATGGCCACGCGGTTGCGGCGCAGGGCGCGCAGGCGGGTGGCGTCCATGGCGAGGACGTCCTCGCCGTCGATGCTCAGGCTCCCGACGGTGGGCTCGATGAGGCGGGTGAGGCAGCGGACGAGGGTGGACTTGCCGGAGCCGGACAGGCCCATGACGACGAAGACCTCGCCCTTGCGGACGTCGAAGGTGACGTCGCGGACGGCCGCCGTGCAGCCGGTGCGCTCGCGCAGCTCGGCGGCGGACAGGTCGGCGTCGGCGGATCCGGGGACCTTCGCGGCCGCCTTGGCGGGGCCGAAGACCTTCCAGAGGCCGTTCACGGAGAAGACGGGGGACGCCTCGGACGTGGCCGTGGACGTGGCCGTGGATGCGGCGGCGGCCGTGGTCCCGGCGGGGCGGGGTGCGGCGGGCGGGGTGTTCATCGGGCGCCGCCTTCCCGCACGAGCAGTTCGGCTGCCTTCTCGCCGACCATGAGCACTCCGATCATCGGGTTGACGGCGGGCATCGTCGGGAAGACGGAGGCGTCCGCGATGCGGATGCCCTGGAGCCCGCGGACCCTGAGGTCCGGGCCGACGACGGCCGCGGGGTCGTCGGCCGCTCCCATGCGGCAGGTGCCGGCCGGGTGGTAGACGGTGTGGGCGACGGAGCGGGCGTAGGCGCCGAGTTCCTCGTCGCCGGTGATCTCCGGGCCCGGGCACACCTCGCGGACCAGCCAGTCGGACAGGGGCCGGGTGGCGGCGATCTTCCGGGCGAGCTTGATGCCGTCCACCAGGGTCCGGCCGTCGTAGTCGTCCTCGTCCGTGAAGTAGCGGAAGTCCAGGGCCGGTTTCACCTCGAGGTCCGCACTGGTCAGGTAGAGGCGACCGCGGCTGCGGGGCTTGGGGATGTTGGGGGTCATCGACACGCCGTGCGCGGGGCGTTCGTAGCCGATGCGCTCGGGGTTGTCCGTGAAGGGCACCTGGTAGAAGTGGAACATCAGGTCGGGCCCCGGCGACTTCGGGTCGCGGCGGACGAACAGGCCCGCGTCGCTGTCCATCGCGGAGTTCTCCGGTATCGGGCCGTCGGTCTCCCAGACGATCACCGACTCGGGGTGGTCGAGCAGGTTCTCCCCCACCCCGGGCAGGTCGTGCACCGGGGGGATGCCGAGGGCCTCCAGGTCCGCGCGCGGGCCGATGCCCGAGTGGAGCAGCAGGCGCGGGGTGTCGACGGCGCCGGCGCAGACGAGCACCTCGCGGCGGGCGGTGATCAGGCGCTCCGTGCCGTCGGCGGCGCGTACGTGGACCCCGCGCGCGCGGGTTCCGTCGAGTTCCAGGCGGTAGGCCCAGGTCTCCAGGAGGATGTCGAGGTTGGGCCGTTCGTCCATGACGGGGTGCAGGTAGGCCACCGAGGCGGAGGAGCGCTTGTTGGTCTCGGGGTGGTAGGCGAGGTCGAAGAAGCCGACGCCCTCGTGGAAGGGCGCGCGGTTGAATCCCTCGACGCGCGGGACGTCAAGGGCGCGCCGCGCGGCGTCGACGAAGTCGCGCGCGACGGCGTTCCGGTCCTTCTCGTCGACCGGGACGATGTGGTTGAGGAGCCGGTCGAAGTACGGGTCCATGGCCCTCGCGTGCCAGCCCTCGGCTCCGGCGGCCTCCCACTCGTCCCAGTCGGACGGGAGCGGTTTGAAGGCGATGAGGGTGTTGTGCGAGGAGCAGCCTCCGAGGACACGGGCGCGGCTGTGGCGGATGTGGGAGTTGCCGCGGGGCTGTTCGGTGGTGGGGTAGTCGTAGTCGAGTTCGCCGCCGAGCAGGCCCATCCAGCGGCGCAGGGTGAGCACTTCGGGGCGGTCGACGTCGCTGGGGCCGCCCTCGATGACGGCGACGGTGACGTCCGGGTCCTCGGTCAGGCGGGAGGCGATCACCGATCCGGCGGTGCCGCCGCCGACGACGACGTAGTCGTACTCCGGCCCGGCGGGCGGCCGGACGATGCTCGCGGGGGTGGTCACGCGGACGCCCAGGGGGATGTTCGCGGGCGTGTCCGTGGGGGTGTCCGTGGGGGTGTCCGTGGGGATGTCCGTGGGCACGTTCGCCCGAGGGCCCGCCGGGTTGTTCGTGGGGGTGGTCATGCCGGTGCTCCTCTGTCAGCCCGCGAACCAGCGCACGGGGCGCGGGGCGAGGTTCTGGTACACGTGCTTGGACTCGCGGTACTCGGCCAGGCCCGACGGGCCCAGCTCGCGTCCGGTGCCGGACTTGCCGAAGCCGCCCCACTCCGCCTGCGGCAGGTAGGGGTGGAAGTCGTTGATCCAGACGGTGCCGTGGCGCAGCCGGCCCGCCACGCGGCGACCGCGCCCCGGGTCGGAGGTCCACACCGCGCCGGCGAGCCCGTACTCGGTGTCGTTGGCGAGCGCGACGGCCTCGGCCTCGGTGCGGAAGGTCTCGACGGTCAGGACCGGTCCGAAGACCTCCTCCCGTACGACGCGCATGCCGCGGTGGCAGCGGTCCAGGACGGTCGGGCGGTGGAAGAAGCCGGGGCCGTCCGGCCGTGCGCCGCCGGCGCGGAGCACGGCTCCCTCGGCGAGGGCGGAGGCCACGTACCGTTCGGTGCGCTCGCGCTGGGCGGCGGACACCATCGGGCCGCACTCGACGCCGGGGTCGGTGCCGCGGCCGAGGCGGATCCGGTCGGCGCGGCGGGCGAGTTCGGCGACGAACCGCTCGGCGACGCCTTCCTCGACGATGAGGCGGGAGCCGGCGGAACAGACCTGGCCGCTGTGCATGAAGGCCGCGTTGAGGGCCTGGTCGACGGCGGTGTCGAAGCCCTCCTCGTCGGCGCAGGCGTCGGCGAAGACGATGTTAGGGTTCTTCCCGCCGAGTTCGAGGGCGACCTTCTTGACGGAGTCGGCCGCCGCGCGCATCACCTTCGTGCCGCTGACGAGGCCTCCGGTGAAGGAGACGAGGTCCACGTCGGGGTGTTCGGCGAGGCGGGCGCCGACGGGGTCGCCGGGGCCGGTGACCAGGTTCGCCACGCCGGCGGGCAGTCCGGCCTCGGCCAGCAGCTCGACGAGGGCCACCGTGGACAGCGGGGTGAGTTCGCTCGGCTTGAGCACGAAGGTGTTGCCCGCGGCCAGGGCCGGCGCGATCTTCCAGGAGGCCTGGAGGAGCGGGTAGTTCCACGGGGTGATCAGGGCGCAGACCCCGACGGGCTCGTGGACGACGACGCTGTGCACGTCGGGGGTGCCGGCGTCGATGACGCGGCCGGCGCTCTCGCCGGCGACGAGGTCGGCGAAGTAGCGGAAGGCGTCGGCGACGCAGTCGACGTCGACGCGGCCCTCTTCGAGGGTCTTGCCGGCGTCGCGGCTCTCCAGCAGTCCGAGGCGTTCGCGGTCGCGCAGCAGGAGGTCGGCGGTCCGGCGCAGCAGTGCGGCCCGCTCCAGGACGGGGGTCCGGGGCCACTGGCCGCCGTCGAAGGCGGCGCGGGCGGCGCCGACGGCGGCGTCGGTGTCGGCGACGTGACCCTCGGCGACGAGCGCCAGGACCGTGGCGTCCGCGGGGTCGAGGACCTCTCGGGTGGCCCCTGACACCGCCGAACGCCAGGTTCCGGCGATGTGGATGGTCTTCTGCTCGGACACGACGCGCTGTACCTCCGGTGCGGGCGCCGCGGCCGACCCGCGGCGGTGTGGTGCCCGCTTGCCCGGAGGTCCGGAAGCCATGCCCCGATCGTCACTCGAAGTGACCGGTGTCACTCTGCGCGTCGGTGCGTGCGGCGGGTTCCGGGGCGTCCCGGAGCCCGCCGTACGCGGCCCGTCCCGGTGGCCGTCAGCCGGTCGGGAGGCCGAGTCCGTAGTAGGTGACGTGGTAGCCGTCCACGTACGAGGCCTCGCCGCCGATGATCAGGTCGGTCGGTTCGGCGACCCCGGCGGCCTTCGCCGTCGCCACGAGCATCTCCGCGAGGGCCCGGCCCTTCGGCTCGCCGGGGCCGCCCGCGTCCACGCGCCACACCGGATCGTCGTCGTCGAAGATCGACGCGGTCCCCGGGTGTTCTGCGACCGTGCCCCAGCCGAGGGCGGCGGCGTCCACCTCGTCCCGGGCGAAGCAGGCGATGGCCAGGCGGTCGCCGCACACCACGTCGAAGAGGAGCGGTGCGCTGCGGCCGTCACGGCCGTAGAGCGGCATGGCGATCCTGATGCCGAGGGCGGTGGTCTCGGTGGGCAGCGCGTCCAGGAAGTCCGCCAGCGACCGGGTGAGCGTCTCCCAGCTGCGGGCGGTCCAGCCGCCGGGGAAGCCGAGGCCGGCGTTGGCCGCGTCCCGGTTGCTCCCGAAGAAGCCGCCGATCGAGTGCTCCTCGCCGACCCCCTGGCGCCAGAACCAGTCCTCGGCCGGGTCGGTGGGCTGGAGGACCAGCTCCGGTCCCGTCCTGCCGGCGCGCAGTTCCAGGGTGTCGGGCGTGCCGCGCCAGCGGACGAAGGGCGTGCCCCAGGGCTGTCCGCTGTCGAAGAAGGGGCCGAGGTCCCCGTGCGAGCCGATGACGGACGGCCTGCCCAGTGCCTCGGTCACCTCCTCGCGGGCGGCGCGGAAGGCCGCGGCCTGCGCGGCGGCGTCCGGTGCGACGAGCGCCACCGGCACCGCGAGTTCCACGTACGACTCTCCGTCGACGTGGCGTTCCTCGTAGGTGCCGACCGGGCGCAGACGGGCATCGCCCGCGGGCCGGCCGGTGATCAGGACGGGACGGTCCGGTGTCCCCCGCCAGGCCCAACCGAGCGCGGCCGCGAGGGCCTTGACGCCCTCGGGCGACCAGCCGCCGCTGTCGGCCGCGAGGAGCCGGCGGGCGAGGTCGGCGGTGGACTGCTGCGTGGTGCTTCCCCGTTGTTCGTTCATCGGGTCATCGTGCCCCACCGCGGAGGTCGCGGTTCCGCTGGGGTGGAGGTCAACACCGCGCGGGAGTCGGGCCACTGGGACCGGTGGGATCGGCCGGGGGCGGCGGGACCGGTGAGACCGGTCAAACCGGCCGGGAGCGAGACGTCCGGGATCGCGGATTGGTTCATTCGGTCGATCGTGTCATTCAACACAATCACTAGACATTGTCGGGTGACAAAGTCACTTGTACCTTGAAAGGGACCGAAGGAAGCGGAACGAAAGGCACGCCATGACCCAGCCGTCCGTCCTCACCCGGCCGATCCCCGAGCGCTCGTCCCTGCCCCTGTTCGGCCACGCCCTCTCGCTCCCGAAGGGATTCGACGCGACCCTGCACCTCATGAAGGAGGTCAAGGAGCTCGGTCCGCTCTACCGGCTGCGCGTCTTCGGGTCCGAGGTCGTGATCGTGGGCGGCCTGGACCTGGTGGCGGAGCTGTCGGACGAGTCCCGCTTCCGCAAAAACGTGCACGCCGACCTCGTGGAGATCCGCCGGTTCGCCGGGGACGGCCTGTTCACCGCCTTCTCCCACGAGGAGAACTGGCGCAAGGCGCACGACATCCTCATGCCGGCGTTCTCGCTGGGCGCCATGCGCGACTACCACCCGACGATGCTCGGGGTCGCGCGGTCGCTGATCGGCAAGTGGGACCGGGCCGCCGGCCGGGAGGGCGTGGACGTCGCGGAGGACATGACGCGCCTGACCTTCGACACCATCGGGCTGTGCGGTTTCGGCTACGACTTCGAGTCCTTCCGGCGCGACGAGGCGCACCCGTTCGTCGAGGCCATGGGCCGGGCCCTCGCGTTCACCCAGGACACGACCGAGTCCCTGCCGGGCACGGACTGGCTCAGGCCCGGGCGCACGGAGCGGTTCGGCCGGGACGTCGCGGTGATGACCGACCTCGTCGACGAGGTCATCCGGCAGCGCAGGCTCTCCGGCGACACCCGCACCGACGACCTCCTGGGCCGGATGCTGCACACCCCCGACGCCCGCACGGGCCTGCCGCTGGACGACGTGAACATCCGCAACCAGGTCATCACCTTCCTCATCGCCGGGCACGAGACGACCAGCGGCGCCCTGTCCTTCGCGCTCTACCACCTGACCAAGCACCCGGAGGTACTCGCGCGGGCCCAGGCCGAGGTCGACGCGCTGTGGGGGGACGAGGAGAGCCCGGACCCCGGGTACGGGGACGTCGGCAGGCTCACCTACATCCGCCAGGTGCTCAACGAGAGCCTCCGCCTGTGGCCGACCGCGCCGGCCTACGCGGTGGAGCCGCTGGAGGACACCGTCATCGGAGGCCGGTACGCCGTCCGCAAGGGCGAGACGCTGATGATCCTGACCCCCGCCCTGCACCGCGACCCCGCCTGGGGCGAGAACGTCGAGCTGTTCGACCCCGAGCGCTTCACCCCGGAAGCGGAAGACCGGCGCCCGGTCCACCTCTTCAAGCCGTTCGGGAGCGGCGAACGAGCCTGCATAGGCCGCCAGTTCGCCCTCCACGAGGCCACGCTCCTGCTCGGCCTCCTGGTGCACCGCTACCGGTTCGTCGACCACACCGACTACCGGCTGACGATCAAGCAGACGCTCACCCTCAAGCCCGACGCCTTCTCCCTCACACCGGTCCGGCGCACCACCGGGGAACGCCGCCGACCCCCCGTCGCGGCGGTCGGGACACCGGCCGGGCTCCACGGACAGGCCGGGCAGGAGGCGCTCGTGGCGCGGCGGGCCCCCGGCACCACCCTGACCGTGCTGCACGGGTCCAACCTCGGGACGTCCGCCGGTATCGCCCGCGACCTGGCCGCGGAGGGCGCCGACCGGGGCTTCGCCCCGACCGTGGCCTCCCTCGACGACCTCGCCGGCCGGCTGGACCCCGCAGGCGGTCCGCTGGTGATCGTGGCCGCCTCCTACAACGGACGGCCCACCGACGACGCCGCCGCGTTCGTCGCGTGGCTGGAGGGCCTGGAGCCCGGCTCGCTCACCGGCCTCCCGTACGCCGTCCTCGGCGTCGGCGACCGCAACTGGGCCGCCACCTACCAGCGGATCCCCACCCTCCTCGACGAGCGCCTCGCGGCGGCCGGCGCCGTGCCCCTGCTCGAACGCGGCGCCGCCGACGCCTCCGGCGACTTCGCCGGCGCCGTCGACCGCTGGACGGCGGACCTGTGGACCACCCTGCTCGCACGGTACGGCGAGGACTCGGTCGCCGCGTCCCCGGCGCCCGTCGAGCCCGACGCGGACCAGGCGCTGTACGCGCTGGAGGACGCCCCCGCATCGGTGCGCGACGGCCTCGCCGCGCGGCACGGCGTCCGGCCGATGGAGGTCCTCGAAGCGTACGAACTCGTCGACACCGCGCACGAACTCGGCCGCTCCAAGCGCTTCCTGCGGCTGCGGCTGCCCGAGGGCGTCACCTACCGCACGGGCGACCACCTGGCCGTCCTGCCGCGCAATCCCGAGGCCCTGGTCCGCCGGGTCGCCGACCGGTTCGGCCTCGACCTCGACCGCACCGTCCGCCTGCGGGCCCTGCGCCACAGCCGCGGCGCCCTGCCCGTCGACCGGCCGCTGACCCTGCGCCGCCTCCTCACCGACTTCGTGGAACTGCAGGACGCCGCCACCCCCGAGCAGGTGGCCGTACTCGCCGGGCACACCGCCTGCCCGCCCGAGAAGCGGCCCCTGGACGCCCTCGCCGCCGCCGACCCCGAGGACTTCCGCGAGCGGGTGACCTCACGGGGCCTCGGCGTGCTGGACCTGCTGGAGCGCCACCGCGCCTGCGAGCTGCCGTTCGAGCGTTTCCTGGAGATGCTGCCGGTGCTGCGCCCCCGCCACTACTCCATCTCCTCCTCCGCGAGCGCCCGACCCGGGGAGGTGGACCTGATGGTGTCCCTCCTGTCCGCCCCGCACCGCGCGGGCGAGGGCACCTTCCGCGGCATCGCCTCGGACCACCTGGGGCGCGCCCAGGCCGGTGACGTGGTCCAGGCCCGCGTCCTGCCGTGCGGCGAGGCCTTCCGCCTGCCCGAGGACCCGTCCGCACCGGTGATCCTGGTCAGCGCGGGCACCGGTCTCGCGCCCTTCCGCGGCGCGGTCCTCGACCGCCTGCACGCCGGCTCGACCGGGACCCTGTTGTGCTACTTCGGCTGCGACCACCCCGAGGTCGACTACCTGCACCGCCGGGAGTTCGAGGCGGCCGAGGAGGCCGGGGCCGTCAGCATGCGCCCGACCTTCATGCACGCCCCCGCCGACGGGGTCCGCTTCGTCCAGGACCGCATCCTGCGGGAGGCCGAGGAGGTCTGGGCGGCCCTGGAGGCGGGCGGCGGCGTCCGCGTCTGCGGTGACGGCCGGCGGATGGCGCCCGCGGTGCGGGAGGCGTTCACGGCGATCCACCGCGAGCGGACGGGCGCGGGCGAGGAGGCGGCGGCCGCCTGGCTCGCCGGCCTGATCGAGTCCGGCCGCTACGTCGAGGACGTGTGGGCCGGCTGAGTCCCCGATCTCGCGTCGGGTCACGACGGCGGCCACGGGTGCGCGGGCACCCGTGGCCGCTTCGGCGTGCGCTTCGGCGCGCGCGGGGTCGTCAGTCGATCGGGCTGGCCGTCAGGTCCAGCCGGCCGCCGGCGAGCGCCACCGTCGCGGCGACCAGCACCCTGAGGTCGACGCGCTCGGTCGCCTCCTCCGGGGCGTACAGGCGCTGCATCGTCAGGCCGTCGAAGCCGTTCAGGAAGAAGCGGGCGACCAGGTCCGCGGGCTGGGCGAGGACGTATCCCGTGCGGGCGGCCGTCTCGGTCATGATGCGTTCGGTGATCTCGTTGACCTGCCGGTGGTGCGACCTGCGTGCCTCGTCGAGGGCGGGCGTGCGCACCGCGAGCAGGGTCAGCTCCGTGAGCAACCGGTAGCCGGCCGACTCCTCCTCGACCGTGCGCCACAGGGCGCCGGCCAGCGCGGCGATCGTCTCCTCGAAGCCCGCGCCCTGCGGCGCGGCCCGCTCGACCTGCGCGATCAGGTCCCCGGTGAGCTGCTCCATGACCGCCCGGTACAGGTCCTCCTTCGTACCGAAGGTGTAGTGGACCGTCGCCTGGGCGACGCCGAGTTCCGAGGCGATGGCGCGCGTGCTGCCCGCGGCGACCCCCTCCCGCGTCATGAGGGCGATGGCCGCATTGATCAGCTGGGGGCGGCGCTCGGCCGCGGAAACGTGAGCCATTCGGCCACTATACCGACTTGGTCGGTGGACCAAGTCGGTGAAACAGCACGTGGGAGCGGGCGGAGCCGGGGCCGACCCACGCCTCGTCGCGGGGGGTGCCGGCGCCGCGCGTCCGCGAGCACCTCGTCGAGCGGGATCGACCCGTCGGGCCCCGGCCGCGCCTCCCGCGTCCCGCCCGACGACAGGGCCGCGGCGGAGGCCGGACGCCGGCCCGTCGGCGCGACGCGGGCTCGGCGTCGGGCCGGACACCACGTCAACCGCCCGTGCACGGGAGCCGTTTCGGAGGGTTTCGGCCGGCCCCGCGCGAGGCCCCGTGGCCCGGACGGTCGCCGGCCGCCAGACTGGGCGACGTGAGGATTGCCGTCATGACAGCGGGATCGCGCGGGGACGTCGCCCCGTACACGGGCCTGGGCGCCGGCCTGGCCCGGGCCGGACACGAGGTCACCCTGGTGACCCACGAGGCCTTCGCACCGCTCCTGGTCGGGTCGGGGGTGCGTTTCGCGAGCCTTCCCGGCGACCCGAAGGCCGAGTTGCACTCGACGCGCGGTCGCGGGCTGCACCGCAGCCGCAGCGGGAGCGCGAAGCTGCTGAGGGCCGTCGCCCTGGCGCGGCGCATCGCGCCCGAGATGACGGACCCGCTGGTCCGCGCGGCACGCGACGCGGACGTCGTACTGGCCTCCGGCAGCATCGCGCCCCTGGCCTGCGTCATCGCCGAGGGCCTCGGCCGGCCCAGCATGGGGTTGTTCCTGCAACCCCTGCACGCGACCCGCGCCTTCCCGCCCCCGATGCTCGGCACCCGCTCGCTGGGCCCGCTGGGCAACCGGCTCGGCGGGCACGCCGTCGGCGCGGCCGTCGACCGCGTCTTCACCGGCGCCGCGCGCACCCTGGCCTCCGAGCACCGACTCGCCCCCGTCCGCCTGCCCTTCGCCCGACGCGCCCGCGAGCGGCGGGGCTGGCCCGTGTGGCACGGCTTCAGCGAGCTCGTGGTGCCGCGCCCCCACGACTGGCGGCCGGGGCTGCGGATCTCCGGGTACTGGTGGCCCCACGACGGGGTCGACCGGCTCCCGTCGGAGCTGGAGGACTTCCTCGCCGCCGGTCCGGCCCCGGTCTACGTGGGCCTCGGGAGCGCCACGACGCCCGATCCGCGGCGGGTCAGCGACCACGTCGTCGCCGCCCTGCGCGCCGCCGGCCTGCGCGGGGTGATCCAGCGGGGGTGGGCGGGGCTCTCCGCCGACGGCGACGACATGATCACCGTCGGCGACGTCCCGCACTCCGCGCTCTTCCCCCGCATGGCGGCCGTCGTCCACCACGCCGGCGCCGGCACGACGGGGGCGACCCTGCGCGCGGGCGTGCCCTGCGTGCCCGTACCGGTGCAGTTCGACGCCCGCTTCTGGGCGTCCCGCCTCGTGGCGCTGGGCACCGCCCCCGGCGCGCTCCCCCTGCCCCGGCTCGACGCGGACACCCTCGCCCCCCTGCTCCGACGGGCCGTCACCGACGCCTCCCACCGCGAGCGCGCCCGGCACCTCGCCCGACGGCTGGCCGAGGAGGACGGCGTCGCCCCCATCGCCGCCGCGCTCGAACGCCTGGACCACCCCTGAGCGCGCGGGCCGGACCGGCCCGCCGCCCGACCGGCACGCCCTCGCGAGCGCACCCGGGGCTCGCTGTACGGTGGGGCGATGCGATATGGGTTGAAACGTCGGGATTTCCTCCTCGTCGCGGCCATGGCGGCGGTGACCGGCTGCGATGCCGCCGGGAACCGGCCCGCGCATCGTTCGACAGCCTCCCCGAAGGCCTCCGGCTCCCCCGCCCGGCTGTCGATCCCACCCCTGTTGGAACCCACAGCGGACGCCGACGGGGTCAAGGTGTTCCGGTTGACGATGCGCAAGGGGCGGACGGAGTTCCTGGCCGGTCGTCCCGCGCCGACGTGGGGGTTCAACGGCGCATACCTCGGCCCGACGTTGCGCGCCTCGCGCGGGGACAGGGTCAGAGTGGAGGTCGTCAACGGGATCGGCGAGGACACCACCGTCCACTGGCACGGGCTGAGGGTGCCCGCGGAGATGGACGGCGGCCCGCACCGGATCATCGGGCCCGGAGCCACCTGGAGTCCGCACTGGACGGTGGACCAACCCGCCGCGACCGCCTGGTACCACCCGCACCCGCACGGGTTCACGGCCCAGCACGTGTACCGCGGCCTGGCGGGGATGTTCCTGCTGGACGACCCCGAGGCCCGGGCGTCGGGGCTGCCGAAGGACTACGGGGTCGACGACTTCCCGCTCATCGTCCAGGACAAGGTCATCAACGCCGACGGCACCCTGTCGGAGGAGCGGCTCGACGAGGGACGGTTCTTCCTCGGCGACACGGCCCTCGTCAACGGCACCCGCAACCCCACCCTGGAGGTGGGCACGACCCGGGTGCGGCTGCGGCTCCTCAACGCCTCCAACGCCCGCCTGTTCCACATCGGCTTCGCCGACGGGCGCACGTTCCACGTGGTCGGCGGTGACGTCGGCCTGCTGCCGGCGCCGGTCCCGGTCACCCGCGTGTCCCTCAGCCCGGCCGAGCGGGCCGAGGTCGTCGTCGCCTTCAGCCCCGGCGAGAGCGTCGTACTGCGCGGCTTCGGCGGCGTCGACGAGATCGACCGCGGCGACTTCGACCTCCTCACCCTCACCGCCGCGCGGGAACTCGCCCCCTCACCCGCGCTGCCGGACCGACTGCCCTCGACGCCGCCCATCGAGGTCCCCGCCGACGCGCGGGTGCGCCGCTTCGCGTTGGACGGGACCGACGAGATCAACGGCCTCGACTTCGCGATGGACCGCGTCGACGAGGTCGTACCGGCCGGCGCGCGCGAGATCTGGGAGGTCACGGCCTCGCACTACGCGCACAACTTCCACATCCACGAGGTCGCGTTCCGGGTCCTGGACATCGACGGCCGACAGCCCCCCGCCTGGTACCAGTCGCACAAGGACACCGTCTTCCTGCCGGCGAAGTCCACCGCCCGCCTCGCCGTGGAGTTCGGCCGCTTCACGGATCCGACGTCGCCCTACATGTACCACTGCCACATCCTGCGCCACGAGGACAAGGGGATGATGGGCCAGTTCGTCATCGTCGAGCCCGGCACGGAGTCGACGGTCCCGCGCACCCTCCCGACCGCAGCGGCCCACGCCCACGCCGACTCCGACGGGTGATCTCCGCCCGGGGCCGGCGGCGTCCGGCCCTCGAAACGGGGTGGTCCGGGCGACCGGTCCTTGCCATGATCGCCCGATGACCGATGACCAGCGCACACACCCCTCCACGGTGGCCGACGACCGCACGTCGCTCACCTCGTTCCTCGACTACCAGCGCGAGACCCTGGCCATGAAGTGCGCGGGGCTGACCGGCGAGCAGCTGAAACGCAGGGCCGTCCCGACCACGGCACTGACCCTCCTCGGTCTGGTCCGCCACGCGGCCTCGGTCGAGCGGGGGTGGTTCCGCGCCACCGTGAACGGCGAGGACGTCGGGCCCCTTTGGCCCGGCCTCGTCGACGGGACGTACGCCGAGTTCGACGTCGAGGACGCCGACGTGGACGAGGCCTTCGCGGCCTGGCGCGAGGAGTGCGCCCGCGCCCGCGTCGTCACCGCCTCCTTCGCCTCCCTCGACGACACCGTCGAGTTCCGCGGCGAGACGATCTCGCTGCGCTACGTCCTCACGCACATGATCGAGGAGTACGCGCGGCACAACGGCCACGCCGACCTGCTGCGCGAGGCCCTCGACGGAACCGTCGGCGAGTAGCCGGGGCGCGCCCGGCACGCCCCTCCGCGGGCCGGCCCCGCCTCTCCTCACTCCCAGCGCAACCGCCCCGCGTCGTCCACGGCGGGGGCGTGGCCGTCGAGGGGCCGGCCCGCTTCGAGGGAACCGGCGATCCCCTCCAGCAGCAGCGGAAGGGAGGTCCAGGCCTCGTGCGCGACGCGCCGGACGCCCTCCACGGGCTCGACCCGGTGGACCCGGCCCCGGTCGATCCCGCGGCGGTGGTCCAGCACGAGGCTTCCCCCGCCGACCTCCCGGCCGAGGGGGATCAACCCCGGGTGCCCGTACAGGACGAAGCTGGATCCGATCGTCAGGAGGTCGTCCTCCGCCCGCGCTTCCTCCTCCTTCGACAGGTGCCGGTCGAAGTAGGGCGACATGTGCCGCCAGTCCTGCGCGATCTCGCGGGCGCCGCGCGGCACGTAGGAGCCCGGGAACAGTTCGGACCGGCCGTCGAGGACACCGTCGTGCCGCAGCAGCGACGCGACCAGGGGTCTCGGCAGCGGCCCGCCGACGACGCGTTCGACCGCGGCGACGTCCACCGGATCGGCGGGCGGCGCGAGGGCCGCGCGGGTGGCTGGCGCGTGCTCGGCCAGCCAGTTCTCGATGCGTGTCCAGGAGTCGTTCACCGCTGCGGTCATGGAACGGGATCCTGCCGGCCGCCACCGACATCCCCCGGCGGGGGCCCGGCCGGTCCGGACAGGGTGAACCCGCTGTAGCCGGCCTTCGCGACGGTGTCGCACTCCCGCCGGTAGCGGTCCAGGCCGCCCGCGTAGGCCAGGAACACCCGTGGTTTCCCGGGCACGTTGGCCCCGTTGTACCAGGAGGCGACGTCCCGGTAGAGCGTCCCGTCGGCGACGGAGGCGACGTGTTCTCCCCAGGCCTGCTCGGCGTCCGCGGTGGCGTCGATCTCGGTGTGGGCGTGGTCGCGCATGTGGGCGATGCAGTCGGTGATCCACTCCACGTGCTGCTCGATGGCGACCACCGCGTTGCTCAGCACGGAAGGGCTGAGCGGGCCGAGCACGGTGAACAGGTTGGGGAAACCGGCCGTCAGCAGACCCAGGTGGTTGCGCGGGCCGTCCGCCCACCGGTCCCGGAGGGTGGTGCCCCCCTTGCCCACGATGTCGACGGCGATCTGCGAGCCGGTCATCGCGTCGAAGCCGGTGGCGTGGACGATGACGTCGACGGCGTGCTCGCGGCCGGAGGTCCTGACGCCGCGCGGTGTGATCTCCCGGATCGGGTCCCGCGCGAGGTCCACGACGTCGACGTGCGGCCGGTTGTAGGTGGCGTAGTAGTCGGTGTCCAGGCACGGGCGTTTGGTGCCGTACGGGAATCCGCGCGGGGTGAGCGTCGCCGCCGTCTCCGGGTCGGTGACGATCGCCCGGATCTTGGAGCGGACGAAGTCGGCGACCGTCTCGTTGGCGCGCGGGTCGACGAGGATGTCCGTGTACGTCCGCAGCAGTCCGCTGAGCAGCCCCGATTCCCAGCCCTGTTCGTAGGCCTCGTGGCGCTCGGCCTCCGTCGCCGCCAGGGCGGACCCGGTGGGCGGGTCGAAGACCGTGCCTCCCCTGGAGGCGCGTTGGGCCGTGCGGAACCGCGGGTAGTCGGCCTTGAGGGCGGCGAGTTCCGCCGCCGACAGGGGGCGGTTGTGGGCGGGCAGCGCGTACACGGCGGTGCGCTGGAAGACCGTGAGGGACGCCGCCCGTTCGGCGAGCAGCGGGATGGCCTGGACGGCGGAGCAGCCCGTGCCGATCACGGCGACGCGCCGGCCGGTGAGGTCCACGTCCTCGTGCGGCCAGTCGGCGGTGTGCAGGGAGCGGCCCCCGAAGGTGGCGGCACCCGGGATGTCCGGTTCCTTGACGGCCGACATGCAGCCGGTGGCGAGGACGAGGAACCGGGTCCGCACCCTCTCCCCCGTGTCGGTGGTGACCTCCCAGGTGTGTGCGACCTCGTCGTACACCGCGCGGTCGACCCGGGTCCGCAGGCTGATGTGCTCGCGCAGCGCGAAGCGGTCGGCGACGTGCCGCAGGTAGCGCAGGAGCTCGGGCTGTGTCGCGTAGCGCTCGCTCCACTCCCATTCCTGGTCCAGTTCCGGGGAGAAGGAGTAGGAGTAGGAGGTGCTCTCGATGTCGCAGCGCGCGCCCGGGTAGCGGTTGCGGAACCAGGTGCCGCCGATGTCGTCGCAGGCCTCGAAGACCCGAGCGTTCAGGCCCAGTTCGCGCAGGCGGTGGAGCTGGTAGAGGCCGGAGAAGCCCGCCCCGACCACGACCGCGTCGAGCGGTGTGGCGGCGGAGGGGGGCCGGTGGGGGCGGGGCATGCCGTGCTCCTGGTGGCTTCGGGGCGTGCGCGGGGTCCGTGCCGTGTCGGGTGCTTCGTCCCGGACGTGTCGTCTCAGGCGGGTCGTCCGGGGGCGGGCGCCGAGGGGGTGAGGGCGGAGATCTCCGGCAGGCTCATCCCCATCTGCTCGTTGAGGAAGCGGACGATGGTCCAGTGCGGCAGGGCGGCCTCGTCGAAGGGGCCGAAGGCCGCGGTGTAGAGGGGGATCCAGCGCAGGGCCTCCTCGACGGACCTCTCGCGGCCGCGGCCGGCGCCGCTCCCGTCCCCGTCCCCGTCCCCGTCCTGGTAGTCGCCGTAGGCGATGCTGCGGTGGTGGATGAAGCGCCGGCCGGGCAGGCGCTCCTCGCACAGTTCCCGGTACTCGCGGGTCTGGAGGATGAGGAAGTGCCAGATCTCGTCGATCTCCTGCTCCACGGGCAGGAACAGGCCGGCGAGCCGGTCGGGGTGGCGGGAGACCAGGTAGAGGTAGCGCAGGCATTCGCGTACCTGGTGCTCGACGTGGTCGCGTTCGTACGGGGTCTTGGCGGTGAAGTACCCGACGGTCTCCTCGTACAGGGCCGTGCCGAGCAGGTCGACGGCGGTGGTGGCGTGGGGTGCTTGTGCTGCGGAGGCGCTCATGGGCTGGTTCCTGTCCGGGCCGGAGGGGCGGTGGGCGGGGGCCGTCAGCCGGCGCTCCGGAGCCAGGCGTACTTGCCGGAGCGGCCGATCGGCAGGTGGGTGCGGTGGGCGGGCGCGCAGGGACGGCCCGTGAGGTCCTGGACGGCGGCGGCGAGCCGGGCCGTGCGGGCCGGGTCGAGCGGGACGTCGTCGAACGTCACGTACGCGAGGGTGGTGGCGCCCCCGTCGGGGCCCCCGTCGGCGGCCTCGTTGCCGGCTCCGTCGCCGGCCTCGGTGCCGGGCGGCGGCGTCGGGCCGAGGCGGTACAGGAACACCCGCTCGCTGATCGCCGCGATGCGGGCGTCGAGGTCGGCCTGGGCGACGGGACCGTACGGGGTGTCCAGGAGTTCCTTCTCCCGGCCGCAGAAGGCGGTGATCCGCCCGGGGTCGGTGGTGCCGTCGGAGGTGCGCACGCAGTCCCCGGAGCGGTAGCGGACCAGGGGCATGAAGGGGTTGCGCAGGCTGGTGACGATGAGGCTGTGGATGCCGCTGCCCGGGGCGACCGGGATGAGTTCGACGCTCATGTCCTCCAGGTGGGGCCGGTAGCGGCCGGTGTGCGGGTCGCTGGAGTAGAGGTAGCCCAGTTCGGTGCTGCCGAAGAGGTCCACGACAGGGCAGTCGAAGCGGTCGCGCAGGAGGGCGCGGACGTTGAGCGGGGTGTACTCGTAGGCGTGGACGATGCTTTGGGGCCGGGGGAACTCGTCCCACAGGTTCCAGGCGTCGACCTTCCGGACCAGGTGGGCGAGGTGGTAGCCCGAGCAGTCCAGGTGGTAGGTGCGGGTGGGGTGGGCGTCGGCCACCGCGCGGATCTCGGCGAGCATCGCCCGTACCTCGATCGGGGTCCAGTCGGCCGGGTCGAGGGTCCGGTTGAGGTAGAGCGTGCGGTCGTCCAGCCAGCGCTCCCCGGCCGTGGCCCCCGGTTTCGCGGCGTTGACCCGGGCGACGTGCTCGGTGGCGAGCACGGTGGTCAGGGAGATGCGCTTGCCGTGCGCCTCCCAGGTGGCGCGCAGGTCGGGGTGTTCGCTCCACAGCCGGTAGTAGGAGCGGAGCAGGAAGTAGGGCGGCCGGATCAGCTGCATCCGGGCGTGGTTGGTGCCGGTCGACAGGACGAACTCGGCCTCTCCGGAGGCGAGGGCCTCGGCCAGGTGGGGGGTCATCCAGTTGTCGGGGAAACCACGGGCGATCTCGGGCTTCTCCAGGATCGGGAAGTCGCCTCGGGCGACGCTCTCGCGGTAGAGCGGGATGTCGCGCACCCGGTCCACGACGTGGGGGCTGGGCAACGGGCTCATCGGGGCCTCCGTGGGTCGCGGGGCGGGCGGGGGCGACCGCCGCCGTGCGCGGACGGCGACGGTCCCCCGTGCGGGTGGGGGTGGATCAGGAGATGCAGCCGGTCTTGCCGGCGACGCTGATACAACCCTCCTTCGGGGTGGCGCTGATGCAGCCGTCCTTGGCGCCCTGCGCCGAGTTCGCGGCGACCCACTTGGCCCAGACGGCGTCCTGGGTCATGTGCTCGATGAGCCGGTCCATGGTGGTCCTCCTCGCATGCCGGGGATCTGGAACGCGGGCGCCGAGATCCCCCCTCGGCAGCCCGCCCACCGAAGGTAAAGAGTCGTTCAATCGCATGTCAACGAAGGGTCAAATCGATTGGCGTGAAGTGATCGCGTTGATCATTCGGAATCGCCGTTCACAGCGCTCCCGACGGCCTGACGAAAGTCTCGAATTCGGTGTGTCGGGCGAGGTCCGCTCGACCGGGGACGAACGCGCGAGGGGAGGGAACCCCGGCGGGGCCGGCGGGCCCTGGTGGGGCAGACACGGCGGCCGTCCGTGTGACAGGCTGAGGGCGTGATCGTCAGGGTGAGTGAGGCACGTGTCCGTCCCGAACGGTTCGAGGAGTTCCACGAGTTGATCGTCGCCGCGGTGCGCAAATTCCCCGATCTGCACCCCGGGCTGGTCGACCACGAGGTGCTGATCGCACCGCCCGACTCGCTCGTGTACGTCAGCCGTTGGCGCGGCGAGGAGGACCTCGTCGGCTACGCCGGCGAGCACTGGCGGGAGCGGCCCGTGGTACTGCCGGGCGAGGAGGAGTACCTCCTCGGGCCCTTGGTGGTCCGCCACTTCACGCGCGCGCCGTTGGCCTGACCGCCTTCGGCCGGAAGGCGGATCAGGCGGTGGGGGCGATGCCGGTCATCAGGTCGATCAGCGCCGGCAGCCCGCCGTCCTTCATGGCGCGACGCTGACGGTCCGCGGGGGTCCCCTCCCTCAGCAGGCGGTGCACGAGGGCGTCCACCTCCCGGAGGTCGCCGGCCTCCTCCAGGGCCGGCGTGATGTGGTGGACGAGGGCGCCCAGCACGTCGCCGCTGCTGCGGCGCCGGCCGGCCGGGTCGATGAGCTCGCCGTTCAGGCCGTGACGGGCCGCGTGCCAGTTCGCGGCCCGCGCCATCTCGGGCGGGCACGCGGCGGCCGGCGACGTACCGGCCTCCTCCTCGGCGAGCGCGGTGGCCACGAGGGCCCGGACGACTCCGGCGAACATCACGGCGTCGTCGGCCCGGAGCTGCACGTCCGGGCAACGCACCTCGATCGTCGGGTAGCGGTCGGACAGGCGTGCCTGCCAGTAGACCTGTCCCCTGTCGACGATCACCCCGGAGGCCACCAGCGCCTCCACGCGCCGCTCGTAGTCCGCGTACCCCGCGAAATGCGGCGGCGGACCGCTGACGGGCCACCGCCCGAAGACGATCGTGCGCCAACTGGCGAACCCGGTGTCCCGACCGTCCCACAGGGGCGAGTTCGCCGACATGGCCAGCAGGGTGGGCAGCCACGCCCGGATCCGGTTGAGCACCGCGACTCCGCTCTCCGGATCGGGTATCCCGACGTGGACGTGCATCCCGCAGATCAGTTGCTCGTCCACCAGCTGCCGGGCCTCGCCCTCCATCCTCAGGTAGCGGGGCGTACGGGTGACGGGCACGGGCAGCGTCCCGCGCACGGGCGCCGCACCCGTCGCCGCGATCCGGCAGCCGTTGGCATCGGCCGCCGAGGCCAGCGCGTGACGCAGCCTGAGCAGGTGCCCGCCGACCTCGTCGAGGTCGCCGCACACGGGAGTGGCCACCTCGATCTGCGCCTGGAGCAGCTCGTCCTGAATCTCCCCCTGCTCCGCCACGGGTCCCAGACCGGCGGTGCGGCGTACGTCCTCCACCCGGGGGGTCGGCTCGGCGGTGACCGGGTCGACCAGGAGGTACTCCTCTTCGACCCCGCAGGTGATCACGCCCCCACGGCCATCCGCACCCGTGGTCGCGTCCACACCCGTACCCGTACCCGTGCTCGTGCTCGTGCTCGTCTTGATCACCCCGACCGGGCTCAGAGGTCCAGCATGACGGCGTAGGCGAGGAAGAAGAGCGCGCAGGCGAAGGCCACCAGGCAGATCAGCACGAGGGGGCCCATGCCCCAGCCGCGCGAGAGGGGGCGGTACGGGCCCGCGCCGGAACCGGTGCTCGACTCGCCGGGCGGGGTCTCGCCCGGCGGTACGCCGCCGTACGGCCGGGTCGCCGTGCGACGCGGGTCCGGGGCCGGGTTCGGGGCCGGAACGTGTGCGGACATGTCTGCCTCCTCACCACGCGGGTCGGTGCCCGCCTGTCGGCGGGTCGGCCCAGGGCTGTCCGGCGCCTACCCGCCGCCCGGCCACCCACTCCTCGCGGCGCGGCGCGGTCGGCGGGGCCACCCGGGTGACCCGCGCCCATCCCACGGCCCCGTGCCGTCGCACGGCGGCACGGCGGTACGAGGATGGGCGGGTCGTTTCCCCCTCCCCGGCTGGAGTCTTTCCGTGCTCGAACGCAAGCAGCTCAAGGGCCGTACGCGGATCACGTTCGTCCTCCCCGCGGAATCCCCGCACGGGCCCGTCAGCGTCGTCGGGGACTTCAACCACTGGAACCCGGCCGCCCACCCGCTGGAGCCGCGCGGGGACGGCACCCGTGCCGCGACCATCGCCCTGCCCGCCCACAGCGCGTTCTCCTTCCGCTACCTCGGGGCCGGCGACCACTGGTTCGACGACGAGCACGCCGACGGCCACGACGGCGCCAACGGCCGCGTCCACACCTGACGCCGCCCGGGGCCCGCGGGGGCGGGACTCACCCGGCCACGGCCCCGCCGGCGCCGGCCGCCCCCGTCCCGGGGTCGACGGCGGACCCCTCCATGCGGCGCTGGTCCTCCTCGCTCCAGGCCCGGGTGTCACGCGGCCGGACGTAGGGTTCCGCGTCCGCGGGCATCCCCGCGGCGATGGCCCGCTGTCGGCTCAGTTCCGCGTCGAATTCCAGGCCCAGGAGGATCGCCAGGTTCGTGATCCACAACCAGACGAGGAAGACGATCACGCCCGCGAGGGTGCCGTACGTCTTGTTGTAGGAGCCGAAGTTCGCGGCGTAGAAGGCGAATCCGGCGGAGGCGATCATCCAGATCAGCAGGGCCAGCAGGCTGCCCGGTGTCACCCAGGAGAAGCCCCGGCCCTTGGCGTTCGGCGCGGCCCAGTACAACAGCGCGATCATGATCGTGACGAGGAGGACCAGGACGGGCCATTTCGCGACGGACCACACCGTCAGCGCGGTGTCGCCCATCCCCAGGACGGCGCCGGCCCGGCGTGCCAGCGCTCCGCTGAAGACCACGATCAGCGCGCCGCCGCAGGCGAGGAGCATCAGCGCGAGGGTGAGCGCCAGGCGCAGCGGCAGCACCTTCCACAGGGGGCGGCCCTCGGGGACGTCGTAGACGGCGTTCGAGGCGCGGATGAACGCGCCGATGTAGCCCGAGGCGGACCACACCGCGACGACCAACGCCACGGCCGCCACGACGGATCCGACGCCCGCGTTGCCCTGGAGCTGCTCCACCGCGCCGGTGACCACGTCCCGGGTGGCGCCGGGCGTCAGGCCGCGCAGTTCGTCCAGAAGGCGTCGCACGGTCGATTCCCCCGTGACGCCCAGCAGCGAGACCAGCACCAGCAGGGCGGGGAAGATCGCCAGCACGCCGTAGTACGTCAGTGCCGCGGCGCGATCGGCCAGTTCGTCGTCGCCGACCTCCTTCAGGGTGCCGAGCAGCACCTCCTTCCAGGACCGTGCGGGCAGTTCGGTGGGGCGCCGCGGTGCTCGTTCCCCGATCCCCTCGTCGGGGCCCGTCGCGGCCTGTCGGTCGCCGGCCCCCCGCTCGGGTTCGCCGCCGTGGCCTGGATGCGCAGTCTGCTTCATGCCCTGCGGTTGTCCACGACCGCGCGACTCATGTCCCGGGGCTCGATGACGGAATCGTCGAAGGTGTCGGCGCCGGGAAGACGATGGCGTGCGGCGATCAGGGCCGCGTGGACGTCCGTGGTGCCCGTCGCGACGCACAGGGCCCGGGCGACGTCCGCCATCTCGGCCCGTACGGGCGAGGCGCCGTCACCTTCCGCCAGGACGGCCAGGGCCCAGTAGCGATCGACGAGACCGGGCAGCACCGCCGGGTGAGCCATCAGCATGGACGAGTCCTCTCCTCAGTGATCATTCCCTGGATGGCCGTGCGGGTACCCGGTCGCCCGCCGTCCAATCGGTCGCGGGAACGCCTGATCGGAAAGATCCTCCGGTTCTCCCTCGCGCCCGGGGCCGAGACGTACCGGTCGGCGGGGCGACGGGGCCCCGGCGGGGGCACGCGGGTGTCGTGCGGCGGGCGCTCTCAGACACGGCCGCCGGTGAGTCGGGAGAGGGGACCGCGGCGGCGCAGTCCGGCGCGCCGGCCGAGGGCGTACGCGGCGGTGACGACGGCCGCGGTGACGGTCACCGCCCCGGCCGTGACGGCCTTGCGGGCCCCGATCGCGCTCCACATCCAGCCGGTCTTCCCGACGGAGCCCCGGACGGCCTCGGTCGCGGCGGCGGTCTTCTCCGCGAACGGGGCCGGCAGGGCGGCCAGTACCCCGACCGGTCCGCACGTCGTCTCCGCCGCGGTGCTCGTGCCCTCGCCTGCGGCGCGGGCGTTGCTGAACTTCTCCGATTCGCTCATGTCCCGCGTGTGACCGCGAGGACGTCCCGCAAACCCGCATCGGGGCCGCCGACCGGGTCCGGGAGGGGATCTTGGGTCCGGCGACCAGTCGCCGTCGGCGGTCGTGTGGACCACCGCGGTTCCGGCCGTTCGGGGTGGACGGGGCCGGCGGGGCGGCCGGCGCCGTTCGGGGTGGACGGGGCCGGCGGGGCGGCCGGCGCGGTGGGGTAACGTCCGGCCCATGACGGACGAAGGCGGGACGCGGGCGGCGTCCGAGGCGGAGCGCAAGGCCGCCGCGGGGGTGCGACTGGTGGAGGACCTGGTCGCCCGGGTGCCCTGGTTCGAGGAGACGTACGAGTGGCACGTCGACAACGAACACGAGGTGCTCGACCACCTGTTCTTCTGGGAGGTGGTCAAGGAGACGGTGTCTTCGTACCTGGGAGAGGGCGAGGCGGACGGCCCCGACTGGCGGCGGGTCCTCGACTTCCTGGAGGAGGAGACCCGGCGCCGCGTGCCCGGCGCGATCGAGGTGATCGTGACGTCCTTCATCTACATCCTCCCCTACGAGGGGCAGCCCGGGTACGGGATCGAGGCGCACCTCGGGCCCGAGATGATGCGGACGTACCGGGCCCTGCGCCCCTGGTACGGGGCCGACGCGCCCGGCGACACGGACCCGCCGGAACCCGCCGCGTAACCCCGGGCGGGGTGCGGGAAGGTCAGTCCCCGAACGCGCGGGCGCGGCGCAGCGGCGACAGCAACAACGGCACCACGGCGCACAGTTCGGCGACCGCTCCGACCCACAGGGCGGCCCGTGCGCCGGCGTACCGGCCGAGCAGGGCGCCGGCGAGGGCTCCGATCGGCATGGCGCCCCACATCACGAAGCGGACCGTGGCGGTGACCCGTCCCAGCAGTTCGGGCGGGCACAGCCGCTGCCGCAGGGTGACCGCGCCGATCCTGAAGGGCATGAAGGCGGCCCAGCCGAGCCCCTGAAGGGCCACGGCCACCGCGAGGCGCCAGTCGGCCTCGAAGCAGGGCACGGCCGCCAGCCACAGCAGCCCGCTCAGCAGGACGGACGCGCACATCGCCGGTCCCGCGCCGAGGCGGGCGGCGACGCGCGCGGTGAGCAGGCCGCCGAGGAGGCCCCCGAGCGCCTCGGCCGTGAACACCAGGCCGCACAGCAGCGGCGACAGGCCGAGTTCACCGGCGAGCAGCACCATCAGCATGGCCGCGCCGATCGTGCCGCACAGGTTCGAGACGGTGCCGGCGAGGGTGACGGCCCGCAGCGCCGGGTGCCCGAAGACGAAGCGCAGGCCCGCCGCGATCTCCGTACGGAGATCCGCCGTGGCCGGGGCGCCGGCCTCGGCATCGGCCTTGGCCTTGGCCTCGGCCTTGGCCTCGGTGGGGGCGTCGGTGCGGCGGATACGGGTGAGCAGCAGCGCGGAGGCCACGTAGCCGAGCGCGTCGAACGCGAGGGCGAAGGGCGCCGCCACCACCGCGAGCAGCGCTCCGCCCACGCCGGGGCCGGCGGCCTGGACGAGGCTCCGGGTGGCTTCGAGTCGGACGTTCGCGGCCTCCAGCGCGTCGCCGTCGACCAGTCGGGGCAGCAGGCTCTGGGCTGCGACGTCGGAGAACACGGTGCAGAAGGAGAGGCCGAAGGCGACCGCGTACAGCTGGGGCAGCGTCAGGACGTCGAGCAGGGCGGCGACCGGGAGCGAAGCGAGCAGGGCCGCCCGGCCGAGGTCTCCCGCGATCATCACGCGGCGGTGCCGCGAGCGGTCCACCCAGGCGCCGGCGGGCAGCCCGAAGAGGAGGAACGCCAGGTACTCGAAGGTCACCAGCAGACCGGCCTGGAAGGGTGTGGCGTGCAGGGTGCCGATGGCGAGGAGCGGGAGGGCGAGCAGGGTGACCGCGGTGCCGGCCTGGCTCACGGTGTCGGCGGCCCACAGGGCGCGGAAGTCGGACGCGGTGGTGGCACGATCCGTGTCGACGATTGCGGCGGTGCCAGCGGCAGCGGGGTGAAAGGGCGTCATGGCCGTGAGATCACCAGGCGGCGGCGTGCGCGACCATTGATTTAGCCTGAGCCGAAAGGTCATGCGGGGCGGGTGCGGCGAGAGGCGGGGCGGGATCATGGGCGCGGTGCGGTTGGGGGCGGACGACCTGGCGAACGTGAGGTTCGCTATCTCCCCGCTGTGGGAGACGGTGGCGGGGCTGCGGGCGGCGACGGATCCGGGTCGGCACGCGGTGCACCTGCCGTGGATCAAGCAGGCCCTGGCGGCCGGCGGTCCGCCGCCCGCACCGGGGTTCGGCATCGGGCTGAACCTGGACGCCGTACCGCCCCCGCGCTGCCCGCTGGCCGGTATCGAGGAGGAACTGGCCGCCGTGACGACGGTGTCCGGCGGGATCGTCGACACCGCCGCCGACACCGACCACGAGGAGGCCGACGGCGACGGGCGCACCGACGTGGTGCTGCGCTGGTGGCGGATCGCGGTGCGGCCCCACTGGCCGCGCGTCCGCGCCGTCCTGGAGGCCGACATCGCCTACCGGACCCGCCAGTTGGCCGAGGACGGCATCGGGGAGGTGCTCACCCGGCTGCACCCGGCCCTGACCTGGACGGGGAACCGGCTCGTCTCGGCCGACCTGCCGGCCGGGGGGCCGCCCCCGGGCGGGGCCGGGGTGACGCTGGTGCCGTCCGCCTTCGCCGACCGCTGCCGGCTGGTGCCCGGGCGGGGCACCGTGCCGCCGTGCGTGATCTACCCGGCCCGGGGGGTGGGCACGTTGTGGGAGCGCGGCGCCCGCCCCGGCGACGGCCTGGCCCGTCTGCTCGGCCGCAGCAGGGCGGGCCTGCTGGCGGAGGTCGCCGCACCGGCCACCACCACGCAACTGGCCGCCCGCACGGGGCTGAGCCCGGGCGCGGTGTCGCAGCACCTCGCGGTGCTCCGGGACGCCGGCCTCGTCACCGGCCACCGCTACGGCCGCGAGGTCCACTACGTCGCCGGCGACCTCGGACGCGCCCTCCTCGGCGACACCGCCGACCCGCTCCCGGCCGGCTGAGGCCTCCGGAGCGAGCGTCGGCGGAAGGAGGCCCGCGCTCCCAGGGCTGCGGGCCTCGCCCGGGTTCGCCCGGCTGCGCGGGCCTCTGGCCGCGCTGGTGCGCGACTGAGCCGAGGAGGGCGTGGGGCCGCCTCGTGCGCGGGGGTGGCCCCTTCGCCGTCGGACGCGGTCACACAAGCGCGTCACGGGCCTCAACAGCCCCGGGTCACGGGCCCGCGTGGTCTCCACCGCCCCTTTCCACGCCGCGTGTTGCTCGCGTGCTGCGGGAACGTGAACTGCGTGAACAAGCCGTGGCCGGCGGTGGAGGAAGGGGCCGCGGCGCACCGGCAGCGGCTAGCGTCCCTCTCGGAGCCGTTCCGAGGAGCCACCGCGACGCGGGACCGGGCACCGGACGCCGGGCCGCACCATCGGCCGCGGTCGTGTCGGCTGCCGTTCACCGCGGTCGGTGCCCGCGCCGAATCCGCCCCGAGCCGCACCACCCGGCACCCGTGACGCCGCCGGTTCCGGGCGCGCCACGCGTGCCCGCGGCTCGCCCCCAGCAGCGCGCAGTGCTTCCCGGCTGCGCCGTCCCCCGATTTCACCCCCGAGGATCCTGATGCCGTTCTCCCTGCCCACGGGCGGGCGCCTCGCCGTGCTCGCCTGCTCCCTCGTCGTGGCCCTCGGCGCCGCCGGCCTCGCGGGATCGCCGGCCTCGGCCGACCCGGCCTCCCCGTTCGGGCCGCAGCCGCCGCAGAACCCGGTCACCGCGGCCAACGGCGCGGCCACCATGCACGGTGACAGCGCCTCCAGCGGCACCACGCCCTACCCGGGTCCCGGCACGGCCGCCGTCGACTACTCCCGTACCGCCCTGGCCTCGGCCTGCCCCACGGTGCTCGTGGGCGGCGACGGCTACGTGATCGCCCTGTGCACCACCATCTTCGGGCAGACGCCGACCGTCCACCTGCTCGATCCCGCCACCGGAGCCGACCTGGCCTCGCTGGCCCTGCCCAAGGGCAGTCTGTTCGGCGGGGTCTACGCCTACCTCGACCACACCGACCGCCTGGTCGTCGTGGACGGGAACGACAACCTGGTCCGCGTCGGCCACCACCGCACCGGCTCCGGTGGCGGCTGGAGCCTGCGGATCGACCAGTCCACCCCCCTGGGCAACGCGGTGCCCGCCGGCGACAACATCGTCGGCCTGACCCCCGCCTGGGACGGCAGGGTCTGGTTCGCCACCAGTGGCGGCGTGATCGGGACCGTCGACACCGGCACCGGGGCGGTCCGCAGCATCAGCACCGGTGAGGGCGTCCAGAACAGCATCTCCACGGTCCCCGGCCGGACCGCCGTCGCCACCGACCACGCCCTGTACCTGCTGTCCGCCGGACCCGACGGCACCCCCGTCGTGGACTGGCGGGCCCCCTACGACCGCGGGCCGGCCCGCAAGCCCGGCCAGCTCAGCTGGGGCACCGGCACCACGCCCAGCTTCTTCGGCCCCGGTGACGGAACCGAGTACGTCACCATCGTCGACAACGCGGCCCCGCACGGGAACCTGCTCGTCTACCGGGCGGCCGGCGGACCGGAGCCGATCTGCCGGGTCCCCGTGCTGACCCAGCACGCCCGCAGCGGCACCGAGGACGCCGTCATCGCCTCCGGCCGCAGCGTCTTCGTCACCAACACCTACGGCTACGCCTATCCGGCCCTGCCCGCGGGCGCTCCCGCCAGTCAGCCCTCGTCCGCGAACTTCGACGGCGGCCTCAGCCGGATCGACGTCGACGCGCGGGGAACGGGCTGCTCGGTGGTGTGGAACAGTCCGGTGAAGTCCGCCGCGCTGCCCCGACTCTCCCTGGCCGACGGGAAGATCTACACCGTCTCCGTGACGGGGCCCACCGGCAGCGCCGGCCTCAACACCTTCGCCCAGTACCACCACTCCGTCATCGACCCGGCCACCGGGGCGCAGCTGAACAAGTCCTTCCTGGGCATCGGGCTGGTCTACAACCCGCTCCAGATGCGGGGTACGGCCGCTCCGGACGGCACCCTCTACCAGGGCACCGAGACCGGGGTGGTCCGCATCTCCAGGCGCTGACCGGGGACCGTCGCCGGATCGGGGCGGTTTGCCCGAAAGCGCTGGTGCGCCGCGTCCCGCCTGTGGTTACCTGAGCGCATGACCGTACTCGTGACCCGTCGCCACGTCGACTACGTGCGTGTCACGACCACGGGTTGTCCCGTCACCGCCTGACGCGGCGCCGCGCGGCATCGCCCCGCGCCACCCACCGAGCCCACCGGGCCCCTCGCGTACTCGTCGTACGCGGCCGCGTCGTACCCCTCGCGTCGTCCCGGGCCGGCTCTCCCGTGCCCGTCCGGGGCCCGCACCCGCACCGCCGTACCGCGCTCGCGCGTACCGGTGGCCACCCGCCGTTCCACGCTCCGCGCTCCGCCCTCCGCCCTCACCTCCGAGGAGTCCCATGAGCCTGCCCATCGACGCCGTCACCGCCGGGCACACCCCCGACGACGAGCCCGCCCGGTCTCACCCCGCGGCCTGGTCCTTCGAGACCCGGCAGCTCCACGCGGGCACCACCCCCGATCCGACCACCGGTGCCCGGGCGGTCCCGATCTACCAGACGACCTCGTTCGTCTTCCGCGACACGCGGCACGCCTCCGACCTGTTCTCCCTCGCCGAGCCCGGCAACATCTACACCCGCATCCACAACCCCACCCAGGACGCCCTGGAGCAGCGCGTCGCCGCCCTCGAAGGCGGCCTGTCCGCCGTCGCCCTGGCCTCGGGGCAGGCCGCCGAGACCCTCGCCATCCTGAACCTGGCCTCGGCCGGCGACCACATCGTCTCCAGCGCCTCCCTCTACGGCGGCACGTACAACCTGTTCCACCACACCCTCCCGAAGTTCGGCATCGAGGTGTCGTTCGTCGAGGACCCCGACGACCTCGACGCCTGGCGGGCCGCCGTACGGCCGCACACCAAGGCCCTGTTCGCGGAGACCCTCGGCAACCCGCGCGGCAACGTCCTCGACGTCCGGGGGGTCGCCGACGTCGCGCACGCGGCCGGCCTGCCGCTCGTCGTCGACAACACCGTGCCCACCCCGTACCTGCTGCGCCCCATCGAGCACGGCGCGGACGTCGTCGTCCACTCGGCCACCAAGTTCCTCGGCGGACACGGAACCACGATCGGCGGCGTGGTCGTCGACGCGGGCACCTTCGACTTCGGCGCGCACCCCGAGCGCTTCCCCGACTTCACCGAGCCCGACCCCAGTTACCACGGCCTGCGCTACTGGCCCGCCCTGGGAGCGGGCGCGTACGCCGTCAAGCTGCGGGTACAACTGCTGCGCGACCTGGGCCCCGCCATCGCCCCGCACTCGGCGTTCCTGCTCCTCCAGGGCGTGGAGACCCTGAGCCTGCGCCTGGAGCGGCACTCGGCGAACGCCCAGGCGTTGGCGGAGTGGCTCGAACAGCGCGACGAGGTCGCGGCGGTGCACTACCCCGGCCTGCCGTCCAACCGCTGGTACGAGGCGGGCCGGCGCTATCTGCCGCGCGGCGCGGGCGCCGTGCTCTCCTTCGAGTTGCGCGGTGGTGTGGAGGCGGGCCGGCGGTTCGTGGACGGGCTGGAACTGTTCAGCCACCTCGCGAACATCGGGGACGTGCGCAGCCTCGTCATCCACCCGGCGTCCACCACCCACAGCCAGCTCGACGAGGCGCAGCTCGCCGCCACCGGCACCACGCCGGGGCTGGTGCGGCTGTCGGTCGGCATCGAGAACCTCGCCGACCTGAGGGCCGACCTGGAGGCGGGCTTCCGCGCCGCGAAGGAGGCGTCCTGAACCCCGCCCCCACCTCGCCGGCCGACGCGGTCCCCCTTCCGGCCACCGGTGCGTGGCGGGAGGGGGACCCGTCGGGGCGTCGCCGGTGGCACCGGCGCGAGCGTCCGCTGGCGTTGGAGACGGGTGGTGTGCTGCCCCGGCTGCGGCTGGCGTTCGAGACGTGGGGGCGGCTCGCACCCGACCGTTCGAACGCGGTCCTCGTCCTGCACGCGCTGACCGGCGACAGCCACGTGGCGGGCGCCGCCGAGCCCGGTCATCCGACCCCGGGATGGTGGGACGCGCTGGTGGGGCCGGGGCGGGCGCTGGACACCGACCGGTGGTTCGTCGTGGCGCCGAACGTCCTGGGCGGCTGCCAGGGAAGCACGGGGCCCGCCTCCACGGGCCCCGGGGGTCGCCCCTGGGGCGGCGCCTTCCCCCGTCTGACGCAGCGCGACCAGGTGCGCGCCGAGGTCGGGCTCGCCGACGCGCTCGGCATCGGGCGGTGGGCCCTGGTGGTCGGGGGGTCCATGGGCGGGATGCGGGCGTTGGAGTGGGCGGTCGGCGAACCGGGGCGGGTGGCCGCGTTGTTGCTGTTGGCGTGCCCGGCCGCGGCGAGCGCGGAACAGATCGCCTGGGCCACGTCGCAGGTCCACGCGATCCGCGCCGACCCCCTGTGGCAGGGCGGCGACTACCACGACGGCGGACCCGGTCGGGGCCCCCACGCCGGGCTGGGCATCGCCCGCCGCATGGCGCACATCACCTACCGGTCGGCCGGGGAGCTCCAGACGCGCTTCGGCCACGCGGCCCAGGAGGGGGAACAGCCCCTGCTCGGCGGCCGGTACCGCGTCGAGTCCTACCTCGACCACCAGGCCGACAAGCTCGTGCGACGCTTCGACGCGGCCAGTTACGTCGCCCTGGCGGAGGCGATGAACACCCACGACGTCGGGCGGGGTCGCGGCGGTCGTCACGCGGCTCTCGGCGGGGTGCTCGCGCGGACGGTGGTGGCCGGTGTGGACTCCGACCGTCTCTATCCGCTCGCGCAGCAGGAGGAGTTGGCGGACGGCATCCCCTCCGCCGACCGGGTGCGGGTGGTCCGCTCGCCCTACGGGCACGACGGATTCCTGTTGGAGACGGATCAGGTCGGCGCGCTGGTGCGGGAGCTCCTCGACACCGCGCCGCGCTCGCCGCGGGCCCGCGCCGGCCCGTAGGGGGCGGCGGGCGGGCGGGCGTCGTGGCGGCGGCCCTCACGGGGCCGCTGCCACGCGCACGTCACGTCACGGCGTTCAGACGTTGGCGCAGACGTTGCCGGCCGCCGGGTTCAGCGCCCCGATCACGTTCACGGAGTTGCCGCAGACGTTGATCGGGATGTGCACCGGCACCTGGACCACGTTCCCCGACAGGACACCCGGCGAACCCACCGCCAGACCGTTCGCCCCCGCGTCGGCCACGGCGGCACCCGCACCACCCAGGACCACACCCGCGGCCACACAGGCGGCGACGACCATCGCGCGAACCTTCATGCTGATCTCCCAACGTGAGACGGAAACGAAACGACCCGCACATCCCACCGCACCCACCCCGCCCACCCCCGACATTCACCTGATGGTGGGCGAAGCGTCAGGCCGGATCGCGCAGTCCCGACAGCAGCCGGTCGAGCGCCTGCTCCGCGGCCCGCGCGTCGCCGCCCCGCGCGATCCACAGGGCGGTCTCGTTCATCGCCCCCGACAGCAGTCGGGCCAGCGGTTCCACCGGCTGGTCGGGGATGGTCCCGGCCGCGACGAGCGCCGTCAGGGCTTCGGCGAGGTGCCGGGCGGAGGACTCCTCGTCCAGGGCCCGCCACTCGTCCCAGCCCAGTACGGTCGGCGCGTCCAGCAGCAGGATCCGTCGCACCGCGGGGTCGGTCCCGGCGGCCAGGAAGGCCCGGCAGCCCGCCCGCAGCTGCTCCCAGAGGTCCTCGTACCGCTCGGCCTCGGCCGCCACCCGTTCGCCCAGCTCCCGCTGCACCTCGGCGACCACGGCGCGGAACAGTCCCGCCTTGCTGTCGAAGTGGTGGTAGGCGGCTCCCTTGGTGACCCCCGTGGCCCGTGCCACCTCGGCCAGCACCACGTGGTGGTACCCGTCGGCCGCGAACCTCCGCCGCCCTTCGGCCAGGAGGGCCTGTCGTGTGGCCGCTCGCTGCTCCGCCCGGATTCCGGTCATCGGACGCACCGCCCTTTCCATTTCGCGTACCGGGGGTATGCTAGCCCCATGGTTCGCATACCCAGGGTATGCGAGATACGTGAAATGGATCCGAAGGGCTCCGTCATGACGAACGAACGCACCGCCTCCCCCGCCGCCGCGCCCGCGCCCGCGAACCGTCTCGGCGGCTTCTACCCGGTGCTCGCCACCCGGGACGTGGCGGCCTCCCGCGACTTCTACACCCGCCACCTCGGCTTCGAGACCACCTTCGAGGCCGACTGGTACGTCAGCCTGCGCCGCCCCGACGCCCCCGCGTACGAGCTGGCCCTCCTCGACCCCACCCACCCGTCCGTCCCCGAGGGTCACCGCACCGCGCTCCGGGGCGGCCTGCTGCTGAACTTCGAGGTGGACGACGTGGACGCCGAGCACCGGCGCCTCGTGACGGAGGCCGGGCTGCCCGAGGTACTGCCCCTGCGCACCGAGGAGTTCGGCCAACGCCACTTCATCGTCGCCGCCCCCGACGGCGTACTGATCGACGTCATCACCGTCATCCCGCCCGGCGAGGAGTACGCCGACCTGTACACCGGCGCCTGAACCGCGCCCGCACGCGCGGTGGTTCAGCGGCGCCGGCGGTGGAGTTCGAGGGCGGCCACGACGGCCACGCCGAGGGTGAGGTGCATGACCGTCAGGGCCGCGACGGTGCCGCCGTCGGCCCCGGAGGACAGCGGGCCCGCGACCGACAGCAACGCCAGTCCGCCGCCCACGTACTGCGCGATCCGCAGGAAGACCGGCTTCCACAGGGCCAGCAGCAGGGCCGCGCCCATCCCGACGACGAGCGGGACCACGGAGGCACCGAGCACTCCCCCGACCGTGATCGGGTGCTCCGTACCGGCGTCGTCGATGACGAGCGAGGCGCCGGACAGCGCGGCGACCGCGAGGACGACCAGGTTGACCGCGGCGGCGCCGACCGCGCCGCCGACCAGGACCTTCCACCAGGCCGCCCCGGTACGGGCCTTCGCCCCTCCGGCGGCACCGGCGCGGACGGAACGGGAAGCGGAGCGGGAGGCGGAACGGGAAGCGGTGCTGCTCGACATGGGGTTTCCTCCGACGTGTGGGTGGCGCGCCGCCGAGTGGCCGGCGGCACGAGGAAACCCTCGGACCTGAACCACGCTTGAGGTCAACCCCGCTCGACCCGTCCTCGACCGGTCCACTTCGGTCGGGGCACGTTTGACCCGCGAGAAAGCGCGCAGACGGCTGTTGACACCGAACCGGTCGAACGGAGTGGGAGACGCATCGTGGGCATCATCGCGTGGATCATCATCGGGCTGCTGGCCGGCCTCATCGCCAAGGCGCTCATGCCGGGCAGGGACCCGGGCGGCATCATCATCACCACGCTCATCGGCATCGCGGGCGGCCTGCTCGGCGGTTGGCTGGGCAAGGTCCTCTTCGGCATCGACTCCATCGACGGGTTCTTCGACCTGTCCACGTGGATCGCCGCCATCATCGGCTCCGTGATCCTGCTGGCCGTCTACCGCCTCGTCACGGGCAATCGCTCCCGCCGACACGCCTGACCCGGCTCCGGACACCACACCCCGAACACCGAGCGGCGGCCACCGGACGACATCTCCGGTGGCCGCCGCTCTGCGCGACCCCCGCCGGTCCCCGCGGCCGCCGGCGCTTCCGCGCCACGCCGCGCCACGCCGATCAGCCGGAAGTCGAGTTCCGGTCGCCGGGAGTCGGCGTTAGGGTCGACGGGACGGCACGCCGAAGACCGGTGGTGCGGCCCGGGACGAGGGAGCGGGGAGTGGACACGCTCTTCTTCAGCAGCGGGAACCTGGAAGAGACCGAGGCGTTCCTGTCGGCGGCGTACACACCGATGAGGATCGGCGGCAGGCCCGAGGAGTCCCGGGCGCGGATCGTGCGCCGCAGCGCCGACGGCCTCATGGTGGACCGGCTGGCCTTCGACTACACGATGGCCTACGACGCCGGCTGCCTGAACCGGGTGTGCCTGCTCACCATGCACCGGGGCACCTGCGCGGACACCACCGACGGGCAGGAGAACGTCTTCGGGCCCGGCGAGACCTTCATGATCGCCCCGCACGACCGCCCGTACCGGGGCGAGGTCCGCGCCGCCCACTACACGATCACGATGTTCGACCCGGCGCTGCTCATTGAAGTGGCCTCCACCGGCGCCGGGTTCCGCGGCCCGGTCGAGATCACCGGGCAACGGGCGATCGACCGGGCCGCCAACGCGCGACTGGGCGCGGCCGTCGCCTACCTGCGCGACCACGTCCTCACGGACGCCGGGATCGACGCCGGCCCCCTGGTGGCCGCGAGCGCCGCCCGCCATCTGGCGGCCGTCGCCCTGTCCGCGCTGCCGAACACCACCCTGGGCGACGACCCGCGGCGCACGGACAGCCGCGACGCCACCAACGACACCCTGCGCAGGGCCATGGCCTTCGTCGAGGCGAACGCGCACCGCGACATCGGCCTGGCCCAGATCGCCGCGGCCGTGCCCGTCACCCCGAGGGCCGTGCAGTACGCCTTCGCCCGCCACGCCAACACGACGCCCCTGGGCTACCTCAGACAGGTGCGCCTGGCCCGCGCCCACGAGGAGCTGCGCCGGGCCCAGGCGGGCACCACCGTCGCGGGGATCGCCCGACGCTGGGGCTTCGCCCACCAGGGCCGCTTCGCCGACGCCTACCGCCGCCGGTACGGGCAATCCCCCTCCGCGACCCTGCGCGGCTGAGCCGACGGCCTCAGGCGGGTACGGAGGGATCCGGTCCGCCGTGCGCGGCACGGACCGAGGGGGCCAGGGTGAAGAGGGTCAACGCGCCCGTGATCTCCAGCAGTCGGCGCAGTTGCGCGGGCAGGGGGCCCACCAGGACCAGCTCCCCGGCGGTGCGGAGCCCCAGCAGGCAGTTGAGGAAGGCGGAGTCCGCGAAGGTCACTTCCCTGACGTCCACCACGAGGCGACCCGCGCCCGCGCGGTCGCGGACCGCCGCCGCCACCCCGGTGAGGTCGGGGACCGTGTCCTGGTCGAACTCCCCCGTGCAGTGGATCACGTACGCTCCCGCCGAGACGGCGTCGAGTCGGACGGGCACTGGCCTTCTCCTCTGTCGCACGGGCGGGCACGCGTGCTCGCCCCGCGCGGCGCCGCGGGTCGAGGGCGTCCTCCCAGCGAAACACGGCGGGCCCGACGGGGGGAGGGCGCCGGGCCGGATGTTCGTTCACGGCGCCGGCCGCCCTCGGCGGCCCGCCGGCCGGACGACCGCCGCGCGGCCCCGCGTCCGAGCGGGATTCCCCACCCCGCACCGGCCCGTCGCGGCGTGGCCGGCGTCCCGCACGTTGCGTTTCGCGGACGATGGGCATCACCCGCCCGGAGGCTCCCCGGCGAGGCGGTGTGGACCGCGCTGCGGGAGGCGGCGGCTACGGCTTGCGCTCCTCCTCGCCGTCGCCGTCGGCGGCGCCGCGGGTGCCGATGTTCCCGTAGCCCTTCATCTCGTGCGGGGACAGCCGCTCGCCGTGACCGGGGAACTCGTCGGCCGCCGGCTCTCGGCGCTCCTCGACGTGTTCGTGCCGTACGGGGGCGGGGCGACGCGGCGCGGCGTCGGACGGTCGCCGGTCCGCCCGGCGCCGGATGCCCCACCAGACGGCAGCGATGAGCAGCACGACGACCACGAGGCCCACGACGAGGAGGAATCCCGCGCCGGCGGCTCCGGCGGCGAGCGGCGGGGAGAGCGCGTCCATGGGTGTCCGCCCTTCTGGTGGTGTTCGGGGTGTTCGGCACCTGCCCCCTCAGGCGGGGCGGAAACGGGGGCGGTCGGGCCCCGCCCGGGCGCCGGCGGGCGTCGTGCCGGGCGGTGGCCTCGTACCGCCGGTGGCGCGGGCCGTCAGTGCCGTCGTGGCGCCGGGCCGTCAGCGCCGTCGGGCCCGCCGGTGGTCGGCCCGCGTGCTCCCGTCCGTCCCGCCGAGACCGCCCGGCAGGATCTCCTTGGCCTTGGCGACGGCGAAACCCCAGCCCTGGGCCACGGTCGGCCTGCCGGGCACCGCGACCTCCTCCGGGTTGGTGAGCACGTCGAGCAGGACCGGTCCCGGTGTGTCGAGGGCGCGCCGTACGCCGTCCACGAGGTCCGCGGGGTCGACGACCCGGATCCCGGTGATCCCCATCGCGGTGGCGAGCGCCGCGAAATCCGGGTTGTCGAGCTCCGTCCCGAATTCCGGCAGTCCCGACTGTTCCTGCTCCAGTTTGACCATGCCCAGACGGCGGTTGTCGAAGACGACCAGCTTCACCGGCAGCCGGTAGGTCCTGATCGTCATGAGGTCGCCGAGCAGCATGCTCAAGCCGCCGTCCCCGCAGAACGCGACGATCTGCCGTTCCGGTGCCCAGAGTTGGGCCCCGATGGCCTGGGGCATGGCGTTCGCCATCGAGCCGAGGTTGTACGAGCCGATCAGGCGTCGGGTTCCGCGCATGGTGACGAACCGGGAGAGCCAGACCGTGGCCATACCCGTGTCGGAGATGAAGACGGCGTCGTCGGCCGCGTGGGCGTCGACCGCGGCCGCCAGTGCCTCGGGGCGGATCTCGTGGTCGCGGTTGTCGAGCGCGGCCCTCAGCTTCCCCGTGAGGCGGTGTTCGGGGTCCGGCTCGGCCAACCGCGCCTGCCCGGCCCGCCAGGCGGCGAACCGCTCGCGGGCGTCGTCCAGGTGCGCTCGGTCCGCGATGGGCTCCAGCAGCGGCAGCAGGGCGCTCAGGGTGGCGCCGACGTCGCCGGCCAGTCCCACGTCGACGGGGGTGCGGCGGCCGAGGTGCTCCTCGCGGGCGTCGATCTGGACGACGCGGGTGTCCTCGGGGTACCAGTCCCGGTACGGGAAGTCGGTGCCCAGCATGAGAAGGGCCTCACCCCGGTCGAGGGCGTGGACGGCGGCCGGGTTCCCGATGAGGCCGGTCTGTCCCACCTGGAAGTCGTTGTCGTCCTCGAAGCCCTCCTTGGCCTTCAGTGTGAGCACCATCGGCGCCGCGAGCAGCTCCGCCGTGCGCAGGACCTCCGTACGGGCGTCGCGGGCCCCTCGACCGACGAGCAGCGTCACGCGGGAGGCGGCGTTCAGCAGCTCGGCGGCCCGCGCGAGGGATGCGTCGTCGGGGCGGGAGACGGGGCGGTCGAGGGCGAAGCGCGTCGGCCGGTCGTCGGTCGTCTCCCGGTCGCCCATGTCCCCCGGCACGGTCAGGACGGCGACGCCTCCCAGGGTGACGGCGGCTCGCACCGCGCTCTCCAGGGCGCGCGGCATCTGGTCCGGGGAGGTGACGGTGGCCCGGTGGACGGCCACGTCGCGGAAGAGCAGGTCGTTGTCGACCTCCTGGAAGTAGTCGCTGCCGATCTCGGCCAGCGGGACCTGTCCGCAGATCGCGAGGACGGGGGCACGGCTCTTGGCCGCGTCGTACAGACCGTTCAGGAGGTGCACGGAGCCGGGGCCGACCGTGCCCATGCACACGCCGAGGGTGCCGGAGAGCTGCGCGCGGGCCCCCGCGGCGAAGGCGGCGGCCTCTTCGTGCCGGCAGGCGACCCAGTCCAGGCCCTCGGTCGTGCGGATGGCTTCGGTGAGCGGGTTCAAGGCGTCTCCGACGACGCCGAAGACGTGCCGGACGTCGAGCTCGCGCAGTGCGTCGACGATGACGCGGGCGACGGTGCGTGCCATGGGAAGCCCTTCGTTGTGGGGTGCGGATCGCGGGACGCGGGATGTGGGGTGCGGGTGCGCCCGGTGGCCCGGGTCGGCGCCTGAACCCCGTGCCCCGGGCGTGGGGCGGGCGTCAGAGCGCGGAGCGGGAGAGGGACTGGGCGCCGCGCAGGGCGACGTCGCCCGCCGCCTCGACGACCGGGGCGGCCGGCGCGGGCGCCGTCGTGAGGGTCCAGGCGCACAGGCCGGCCCAGGTCAGCGCCACGCCCGCGGCCTTGGACCGGGCCGCGGCCCCGGGCAGTGCGAGCCCGAAGACCAGGGTGTCGCCGAGGTCGACGGCGGTCCGGGCCAGGACCACCGTGGGGAGGGCCGGCGCGGGCACCACGACCATCGCCGCCCCGATCACCGCGTCCCTGACTCCCAGGGCCCGCGTGAGCAGCACCGTCGGCGCGTCCTCGGCGAGCCCGCACGGCCGGGTCAACAGTCGGGGGCGCCAGGCGATCGCCGCCCCGTACCCGAGCGTGGCCACCCCCAGGATCCTTGCCATCGCGGTCCTCATGTCCCACCACTCCCGTTCCGCTCGTCCCGGCCCGGCGGGATCGGCCGGGCCGTCACGGGGCGCCTGCCCCGCGTGCGCCGGGCCACGCGTGCGCGGGCGGGGCGGGCTCAGCCGTTCCCGCCGCCGGAGCGCGCCGGGGCGGCCTGCCAGGGCGCGGGGGCGGCGGTGTCGGTCCAGGCGGCCAGGGCCTCGCCGTCGACGCAGCGGATGTCGCAGGTCCGGGCGTACTCCAGGGCGGGGGCGGTGAAGGAGCTGGTGGTGACGACGACGGCCACGTCGGCCTCGTGCACGGCGAAGCAGGTTCCGCCGAAGCGTTGCAGGTCCTGCGAGCCCACCCGGTGGTGCGGGGCGTAGTGCTTGCACTGCAGGACGACGCGGAGCCCGTCCGGGGTGGTGGCGATGACGTCGGCGCCGAGGTCGCCCGCGCCCCCGACCACTTCGACCGAGGTGCAGCCGTCCCGCGCGCAGAGCGCGGCGACCGTGTGCTCGAAGCCGTCGGCGTCCACCGCGGCGTGGTCCAGCGCGTCCGCGCCCACCTCGGGCGGTTCCACCCCGTGCGGGAGCGGCGTGCCGGGCCCCGGGCCGTCGTGGACGGGCACGGGGGCGCGTCGGCGCACGGGCGCCACGCTCCAGCGGGCGCCCGCGACGGCGAGCGTCAGGACGGCCGCCATCACGAGCGGCAGCACCGCGACGCGCAACCCGTCGGCCGCGCCGACGACCTTGACGAAGACGGCCGTCCCGCCCACCGCCGTACCCACGAGGCCCACGGCGAGCAGCACGTCCCGCCCGATCGGCGCGCCGCGGCGCACGGCGCCGTCGTCGTCGTTGCCCACGATCCTCGTAGCCACCGCGTCACCCTCCCCTTCGTCGCCCCGCGCCCCGGCGCGTCAGGGTGTCCTGGCGGCTCGTGTCGGGTGCGGAGATCGACGGGCCGCCTGCCCCCGTTGGGCATGTCCATGCACGTCGAGAGGGGCGTCACCACTCCGGCCCCGGCGCGGGACCGGGCCGGAGCCCGTCGGGGGCCGACCCCGGACGCCCTACAGTGGACAGCCCGGCGGAACACCGGACCGGGACCGGCGACGCGAGGAGCGCGGAGCACCCATGAGCGACCACCGGCCCACCGGCGGAGCCCGCCGCGGCCGTGCGCACGGGGCCCCCGGCGGCCCGCCGGACACCCTGTTCGACCTCGAAGACCTCGCAGACCTCGAAGACCCGGAGGGCCGCGAGAGCCGGCGCCCCGCGCGGGCGGCGGCCGGCCCGTCGTTCCGCGACTCGCCCGCCGCCCGGCGGCTGCTCTCCGTACGGGAGATCCACGCCGAACCGGCGGCCGCCGCGTCGCCGCGCGGCCGGCAGGTCCTCGCGCGCTTCCCCGACGCCCGCGTCATCGACGTGGACTCGCACTGGCGGATCCCGGAGCTGCACGGCAACGAGGGCAACCTCGAACGTTGGGTGCGGATCAAGAGCGAGGTCCTCGTCCTCGGCGAGAAGAAGACCCTCACGACCCGGCCGAACGGCAGATCGGCCGACTGGATCGCTCCGGGGCCCGCCAACGGCTGCGCGATGGCCTGCGCCTACTGCTACGTCCCGCGACGCAAGGGCTACGCCAACCCGATCACCGTCTTCACCAACATCGAGCGGATCCTCGCCCACCTCGACCGGCACATCGCACGCCAGGGGCCCAAGCGGGAGGCGAACCAGTGCGACCCGCACGCCTGGGTGTACGACATCGGCGAGAACGGCGACTGCTCCGTGGACGCCCTCGTCAGCGACAACGTCGCCGACCTGGTGCAGGCCTTCGCCCGCCGCCCCACCGCCAAGGCCTCCTTCGCCACCAAGTTCGTCAACCCCGACCTGCTGCTCCTCGATCCGCGCGGACGCACCCGGGTGCGGTTCTCGGTGATGCCGCCCGGTGACGCGCGCCTGCTCGACCTGCGCACCAGCCCCGTGGAACAGCGCGTCGAGGCCGCGGCCTCCTTCGTCGAGGCCGGCTACGAGGTGCACTTCAACCTCTCCCCCGTCGTCATCCGGCCGGGTTGGGAGGCCGACTGGGGGCTGCTCCTCCAGCGGATGGACGACGTCCTGCCCCGTGCGGTCAAGGCGCAGGCGGCGGCGGAGGTGATCATGCTGACGCACAACCGCGACCTGCACGCGTTGAACCTCGCCTGGCACCCCCGGGCCGAGGACGCCCTGTGGCGCCCCGACATCCAGCAGGCCAAGCGCTCCGAGAACGGCAGTTGGAACGTCCGTTACCGCAACGCGGAGAAGGCCGCGGCCGTCGAGTCCGTGCGGGCGCTGGTGGCGGCGCACGCCCCCTGGCTGCGGATCCGCTACGCGTTCTGAGGCGGCCTCGGTGGCGAGGGGTTGACCGGCGCGCCAGAGGGCAGGATGAGCGTACGAACAGCCTGGTCGGGCGGAGTCCTCCGCGGGCCCGTGATGAGGTGCGTGTGGTCCCGCCCGATGTGCGCGGCCCCACCGCGCGCTTGCCGGCCGGCTCCGCACCGCCCCCACGGAGACGACCGCGAGGGGCTCCCGCAGCGAAGGCGGTCACGACATGCGCCTGCTCGACTTCGTGGTCGACGTCGACGCCACCACGCACCCCGACCGGATCGTCGTCTCCGTCGTCGGCGACCTCGACGTGTACACCTGCGGCCCCCTCGCCGACGCCCTGGACGGGATCCGTCCGCGCGGGGGGATCCTCAGCCTGGACCTGTCGGCGGTCCCGTTCCTGGGGACGGCCGCCCTCCACGTGCTGTTGGCGTTGCGCCGTCGCGCCATCGACGACGGCTGGACCCTGGAGCTGACCGGGGTGCCCGACCAGGCCCGGCGCGTCCTGGACCTCACGGACACCCGCCACCTCTTCACCCTCCTGTCCTGACGCCCGCCGACGGGTCGCCGCCCGGCCCTCGAACCGGCTGCTGTCGTCGGCTCGTTGTCGGTGCCCGTGTCTAGGGTGGCGCCATGGAGATCACGCAGCGGACCCTGATGGAGGCCTGGCGGCGCAAGGCCGCCGGACACGCCCTGCTCGACGGCATAGAGCCACCCACCGTGGTGTTCTCGGACGACGAGCTGGAGGAGTGGATCGAGCGCACCGAGGAGACGGAGGACGGCGGCCTGTGTCTGCTGCCGGCGCAGGACGGCACGGTGTACGGCCATCTCGCGCCCCACGGTGAGGTCTCCACCGTGCGCGGTCTCGACCAGGCCCTGTACCTGATGGTGGAGGCGTCGTTGCGTGGGCGCGGTGGCGCTCCGGCGGACGTGGCCGAGGCCCTGGAGTCGGTCGATCCGGCGTGGGGCCGACGCTTCCGCGGCGGCGGCCTCGACGACCCGGGCACGGTGGAGGCCTGCGGGCGCGACCCGTTGGACGGGCTCGCGTGGTTGGCCCGGTCGTGGCGCGAGCAGGACCCGTACACGACGCTGGCGTTCCACCGCGCGGCTCCGGGCCGGACCGTCGACCCCGAGCGGCTGGCCCTCCTCTACGGGGCCGACCCCGCGCAGATCGCGGCCGGTACGCGGCTGGAGGACCTGCGGGCCGTGGACGGCGGCCGGGCCCACCTGGACCGCCAGTGGAGGAGCTGCTGCTACGGGCAGGCGGGTGGCTGGACGTTCCTGCTGTACCACGACACCCCACCGGGCGCCTTCGCCGACAAGGAGGCGTACGCGGCCCTGGGCGTCGAGGAGAGCGTGTGGCTGAGCGCCACCTCGGCGAAGGCCATCTACACCTTCGACTACGTCAGCGATGGCCGCCGCGTCGACGACGGCCTGGGCATCCTCGAACTCATCCGGTACGAGTACGGCCACGCCCCCTTCCCGCGGGGCGGCGAACTGGACTTCCTCAACCGGGCCCTGCGGCGGGCCGAGTTGGACCACCCCGAACTGTCGGACACGTACGCGCTGTTCTTCCATGCCCTGGAGGATTCCCTCGGCCTGAGCCTGCCGCGCCGGGACTTTACCGAAGGGGAGGTACGGGCCGCGTACTGGGCCGGGACCTTGCCCCGGGGGTAGGTCACCGTCGGCCGCCGAACGCGCGTGAGCGCGGCCTGCCGGGGAGGAAGCCGGGGCCGCGCTCACGTGTCACACGGGGAACCGTCGGGGGGTCCCCGGTGTGCCGCCGGGGCCGGTTCAGGCGTTGACGCAGGTGTTGCCGAAGGCCGGGTTCAGCAGGGCGATGACGTTGACGGTGTTGCCGCAGACGTTGACGGGCACGTGGACCGGAACCTGGACGACGTTCCCGGAGGCGACACCCGGCGAGCCGATGGCCGCGCCCTGGGCACCGGCGTCGGCGGAGGCCATGCCGGCACCACCGAGCAGGATGGCGCCGGTGGCGGTGATGACGGCCGTGGTCTTCTTCACTGGGTCTCCTTCAGGATGTACGTCTGTACGTGGATCGAGAGCGGGCGTCGATCGTGGGCCCGGCATGTGGGCCCACGACGGACACTCGTCCCCTCCAACGGACCCGCGGGGCCCCCGGACACGCTGTTCAACCCATTCGGGTGCCGGGCGTACGCCGCGCCCGCCGGGAGGCGGGGCCCCGCCTCGGGTTCACATGACGACGGCGTCGACTTCCACCTCGACCAGCCAGGCCGGGTCGATGAAGCGGGACACCTCGACGAAGGTGGTCACGGGGCGGACGGAGGCGAAGCGTTCGCCGTGCGCCCGGGCCGCTTCCTTCCACCGGGTCACGTCGGTGAGCATGACGCGCGTCCGTATGACGTCGTCCAACGAGGCGCCCGCCGCCTCCAACGCGCGTTCGGCGATGTCCAGGCAGCGGACCGTCTGCGCGTACACGTCGCCCGGCCCCACGGTGGAGCCGTCCTCCGCGATGGGGGCGGTACCGGCGACGGCCACCTGGTCTCCGCGCCGTACCGCGCGCGAGAAGCCGATCTGTGGTTCCAGGGGGGAACCCGAGCCGATGGTCTGTCGAATGCGTTCCATCCGATCATGCTCGCAGACCGGTTCGGGCGGTGGCCTAAATTCCGTCGGCGCCGCGGCCGAGCTCGCCGCCGGTGAACGCGTCCACCACCAGCAGGACCAGGAGGACCACGCCGCCGAGCGAGCAGAACAGCAGGAAGGAGCCGAGCACCACGTTCAGCAGGCGCAGGTACGGGGCCTGCGGCACCAGCACGTCCGCGGGATCTCCCGGGTCGTAGGCGACCGTGACGTACGGGCCGGCCTCGCCGTGCACGAAGCCCCGGTAGGTGCCCGTACCGTCCACGTACACGTACGCGCCCCTCGTCGCGGCGGCCGTGGCGATCACGGTGACGCCGTGCCGGTGCAGCCACCGCTCGCGCAGCCACCGGCGGACCGTGTACACCCCGACTCCGAAGCTCAGCCAGGTGATGCCGCCGATCGGGACCATCATGATGACCGACGCCCCGGTGCCCGTCAGGCCGGCCGCCACGGTCGCGGCGACGAGCGTGACGAGGAACGCGAGCATGCCCCACAGGAACCTTCGCACGAACCTCCGGTGCCAGGTCGGGGCGAGGGAGCGGACGACGGTCAGGGCGGCGCCGTCGACCTCGCCGTCCTCCCGGTCCGGGAGCAGCGCGTTCAGCCCGTCGGCGAAGACGGTGGCGGCGGCCTCGCTGACGTCGTCCACCCGGTAGACGGTCGGGGCGACCCCGTGCGGGGCGCGCAGTTCGATCGTCAGCGTCCGTCCCGCGGCGCGCACCCGTGCGATGGCGTCGGGCACGAAGGTGACCTGCTCTCCCGGGCGGTCCAGGACGAGTGCGTCGTGTTCGGCGGTGAGCACGGCGCCGCCGCGGCCCTTGAGGACGGGCAGGGAGGAGGGGGTGATCGACATGGGCATGATCGTATTGCGGGTTCTCCGCCACGTCAGCCCTTCGCGTCAGGGGTTCCCGTGCCGGGTGGTGCCCCGCGGCCCGGAGCCCTCGGGCGGTGGCGGGCCGCGGGGGCGTTCAGAGGCGTACGAGGGATGCGGGCGTGAGGTCGGACAGGGTCGGGTAGCCGTCCACGGCCATGATCAGGTCGGCTTCCGCGAGCAGCGAGCGCAGGACGTGGACGATGCCGTCGGCACCGCCGAGGGCGAGTCCGTAGGCGTACGGGCGGCCGACGCCGACGGCGGTGGCGCCGAGGGCCAGTGCCTTGATCACGTCGGCGCCGCTGCGGACGCCCGAGTCGAACAGCACGGGCAGGCCGTCGGCGGCCTCGACCACGCCGGGCAGCGCCTCCAGGGCGGGCAGGCCGCCGTTGGCCTGGCGGCCGCCGTGGTTGGAGCAGTAGACGCCGTCGACGCCGCCGTCCCTGGCGCGGCGTACGTCCTCGGGGTGGCACAGGCCCTTGAGGATGATCGGCAGGTCGGTGAGCGAGCGCAGCCACGGCAGGTCGTCCCAGGTCAGCGGGTTGCCGAAGACGCTCACCCACTCCAGGACCGCCGCCCCGGGGTCCTCCTCGGGGGCCTTGGCCAGCCGGGCGCGGAAGACCGGGTCGGTGAGGTAGTTGGCGAGGCAGTGGCCGCGCAGCTGCGGGAAGTTGCCCGCGGCCAGGTCGCGGGGACGCCAGCCGGTGACCCAGGTGTCGAGCGTGACGACGATGCCCTTGAACCCGGCGGTCTCGGCGCGGTGGACGAGACTGGCGGCCAGGTCGCGGTCGGTGGGGGTGTAGAGCTGGAAGAAGCCCGGGGTGTCGCCGAACTCCGCGGCGACCCGCTCCAGGGGATCGACGGTGAGGGTGGAGGCCACCATGGGCACGCCCGTACGGGCGGCGGCGCGGGCGGTGGCGAGGTCGCCGTGACCGTCCTGGGCGCAGAGCCCGATGACGCCGACGGGGGCCATGAACAGGGGCGCGGGCAGGGTGTGGCCGAAGAGGTCGACCGACAGGTCCCTGCGGGCGGCGCCGACCATCATCCGGGGGTACAGGCCCCACCGCTCGAAGGCGCGGACGTTGGCGCGCTGCGTGTGTTCGTCGCCGGCGCCGCCCGCGACGTAGGAACGGACCGACGGCGGAAGGGCGGCCAGGGCCCGTTCCTCCAGCTCCTCGTGCGTCATGGGCAGCGTGGGCAGGACACCGCCCAGGCCGCCCAGGTAGATCTCGTTCTGGTAGTCACCGAACCGATGGACCGTCATGTGGTGCCTTCCTGTGAGGGGTGCCGGGTCAGGCAGGTCGAACAGGTGGCTTGGCCGTGGTGGTCCGACCCTACGGTGCGCGGTGCGTCCCGGCCCCGGTGTGCCGGGACACGGGAGGTCCGCCTTTCGGGACCGGCCGGCGGACGCGCTTGCTACGGTGATCACGTGACGGCTTGCGCGGAATGCGGTTTCGCCTACGACGAAGACCTCGCGCCCACGGTCCCGGCGCTCGCCCGGACCCTCGGGGGCGCCTACGCGGAGCTCCTGCGGGCGGAGCCGGACGCCTTGCGGCGGCGCCCTGCGCCCGAGGTGTGGGCGCCCCTCGAATACGCCTGCCACGTGCGGGACGTGCTGCTCGTCCAGCGGGAACGGGTCCTGGCCGCGCGCCGCCACCGGACGCCCGTCGCCGAGCCCATGGGGCGCGACGAGCGGGTCGAACACGACGGGTACCTCGACCAGCGGCCCGCCGACGTGGCCCGACAACTCCAGGACGCGGCGATGCTGTTCGCGGGCACCCTGGAGCGGCTGTCGCCCGCCGACTGGGAGCGCACGCTGATCTACACCTGGCCCGAGCGCGAGGAGCGCTCCCTGCGCTGGCTCGCCGTGCACACCCTGCACGAACTGCGCCACCACCTGCGCGACATCGAGGGCCCGTCGGGTCAGCTCCGGTCCGCGGCCCGGTCGGCGACCTGAACCGACAGCAGGCGCAGCGCGTCCGCCGAGGTGGTGTCCCGGGGGGTGTAGACCTCCAGCCGGTGGTCGGGGCTGTCGGGCTGGAGCCACACCTGGTAGTCGACGTCGACGTCGCCGACGGTCGGGTGCCGCAGGCTCATCGCCCCCGCCGTGCAGTCCGCGACGTCGCCCTTGGCCCACAGCTTCGCGAAGTCCTGGCTACGCATGGCGAGTTCGCCGATCAGCTCGGCCAGGCGGGCGTCGGTGGGGTGGCGGCCCGCGGTGAGTCGGAGGTAGGCCACGTGGACGCGGGCGAGTTCGTCCCAGTTGCGGTGGAGGTCCCGGGTGAGCGGGTCGAGGAAGAACATCCTCGGTACGGACGGCCGTCGGGCGGGGTCGTGGGGCGCTTCGAAGTCGACGTGCTCCGCGACGAGGGCGTGTCCGGTGCGGTTCCAGGCCAGTACGTCGCCCCGCCGGCCGAGCACCACGGCCGGCGTGCCGTCCCCCAGGGACTCCAGGAGCGAGAGCACCCGCCGGTGCGGCCTTTCCGGGCGGGGGCGCGTGAGCGGTGAACCGGCGCGCTGTCGGGCGAGGTTGTGCAGGTGGGCCTTCTCGGCGGGATCGAGCCGCAGCACGTTCGCCAGCGCGTCGAGGACCTGCCCGGAGGCGGTGCCGGGCTGCCCCTGCTCCAGGCGGGTGTAGTAGCCGGCGCTCACGCCGGCGAGCTGGGCGAGTTCCTCGCGGCGCAGGCCCGGTACGCGGCGGGCGGTGCCGTAGGTGCGCAGTCCGACGTCGGCGGGCGTGACGCGGTGGCGGCGGGTCTTGAGGTAGGCCCCGAGGCTCTCCAGTTCCATGCCGTCGAGCGTAGCCGGCGCGGCGCGTTCCCGGGTGTCCCCGTCAGGTGTACCCATGACGCGGGGATGGCCGGCGGGCGGGCGCCCCCGCACCGTCGGAGGCATGAACACCTCTCCCCTCCCTCCCCCGCCCGGCCTGCGGTCGTGGCTCGGCCTGTCGGTGGTCCTCGGTCCGGTCCTGCTGGTCGCGATGGACGGCTCGGTCCTCTTCCTGGCGACGACCGACATCGCCGAGGCCCTGTCGCCCACCGCCGACCAGGCGTTGTGGATCCTGGACGTCTACGGGTTCGCCGTCGGCTCCCTGCTCATCGCGTTCGGGAGCATCGGCGACCGGTTCGGGCGGCTGCGGCTGCTGATGGCCGGCGCGGCGCTGTTCGGCGTCGCGTCGGTGGGTGCGGCGTTCGCCCCCGGGCCGCAGGCGTTGATCCTCTTCAGGGCCCTGATGGGCGTGGCGGGCGCCACGCTGCTGCCGTCGGCGTTGGCGGTGCTCAGCGGGCTGTTCGCCGATCCGCGCCTGCGGGCGCGGGCGATCGGGATCTTCGCGGCCGGTTTCGCGGCGGGTTTCGCCATCGGCCCGTTCGTCGGCGGTCAGTTGCTCGGCCGCTTCTGGTGGGGCTCGGTCTTCCTGATCAATCTCCCGGTCGTCGCGCTCTTCCTGGTGCTGGCCCCGGTCCTGCTGCGCGAGGTGCCGACGACCCGGACCGGCCGCGTCGACGCCCTGAGCGTCCTCCTGTCCGCCGCGGGCGTCCTGGCGACCGTGCACGCCGTCAAACAGGCCGCCGCGCAGGGGCTCTCGACGGTCCCGGTGGTCACCGGCATCGGCGGCGTCCTCGTCCTGGGGTGGTTCGTACGGCGGCAGTCGCACCTGGAACAGCCGCTGATCGACTTCGGCCTCTTCCGCGACCGGGTCTTCTCGATCGCCGCCGTCACCGGACTCCTGCCCCTGGCCGCGTGGTCGGCGACGGCCTACCTCGGCGGCGTCCACCTGCGGTCCGTGCTCGGGCTGACGGTCCGGGACGCGGCCCTGGTCGCGCTCCCGGGCGCGGCCGTGCTCACCGTCACCTGCGTCGTCACGCCGGCCCTGGTCGCGCGTACCGGCGTCCGGGCGGCGTTCCTCGCCTGCCACTTCCTCATCGCCGCGGGCGTGCTCCTGCTCCTGCTCACCACCGTCTCCGGTGGCCTGGGTTGGTACGTGGCCTCCACCGTCGTCGCCGGCGTCGGCTACGGCGTCTCCTTCAGCGTCGTCGCCGACACCGTCGTGGCCGCCGTTCCCCCGGAGCGCGCCGGATCCGCGGCGGCGCTCGCCGAGACCGGCAACGAGATCGGCAACGCCCTCGGGATCGCGCTCCTCGGCTCGCTGGCCGCCGTGGTCTTCCGGCTCCAGGGCCCCGATGTCGCCGCCACCCTCAACGAGACCTTGCGGACACCCGGTCTCGCGGCCCCGGTCGCCGAGGACGCGAAGGCGGCCTTCGTCAGCGGTCTGCACCTCGCCGCCGCCGTCGCGGGCGGCGTCCACGTCGTGCTCGGCGCCTTCGCGCTGCGCTACCTGCCGGGGCGGCGCGCCGCCACGGCGGAGGAGGCCCGTACCGAGGAGGCCCCCGTCGAGGGGCGCGGCGTGCGATGACCCGCGGATCCGCACGCGGGCGGCCGTACGACGGCCGGCACCGCCCGTCGTGGCCGGCTCAGTCCTCGGGGGAGGCGGACGGGCGACGCAGCTCGCAGAGGGCGACGGCGATCTTCACCCCGGTCGAGATCGTCAGGGCCTGGAGGAACGGCATGCCCATGAGCCACAGGGCCACCATCATGATCGTGAGCACCATGAACGCGGGCAGCAGGTTCGTCCCCCGGACCACGGTCCGCAGATGCTCCGCGACGCCCCGCCGCCGGTCCGCCCTTCCGGTCGGGTGCCCGGTGACGTGCGCCTCCTCGGCCTGTGACATCGGCTGCCGCCCTTCCTCGTCCTCGTCTCCGGCCGCAAGCCTCGGGTCCGCGTGCCCGGACGGCCACCGCCGGCGCCTCCGCCGCCTCCGTCCGGGGGACGGTTTCACCCGACCGGACACCTCAGATGCGATGGACCGGGGCGGAGGTCTGCGTCCAGTGCCAGTTGACGGGCGTCCACCGCTTCTTCAGGACGGTACGCCGCCCCGCGTAGGCGCGGAGCGCCTCCCGCACGGCGGTCGCGAGCCCGGTGAGGTCCTCGGGGGCCGGTATCCGGAGGATCAGGTGCTGCTTGGTGTGGACCAGCAACAGATCGCCGTAGGGGGCGCAGGCTGCGAGGGTGAAGTGGGTCAGCGGCTTGAAGGCCTTGTCGCCGGTGTCCAGCCTGGCGCGCAGCACCCCGGCCCGGTTCCAGGCGTAGAGGCCGTGGCGGTTGAGGTGGAAGGCGTGGCCGCGGTGCGCGTCGGCGGCGAGGGCGAAGCAGTGGCCGGTGAAGGGCGAGTCCCGCCACGGGTGCATGCCCTGGAGCCGTCCGGTCATCCTGCCCCGGTCGTCGACGAGGGCGAAGACGAACGGTTGGCTCCGGCTGCCGCCGCGGAAGGTCTCGGCGTAGAAGGGCACGACGAACAGGTCGTCGGCCAGCGGGACCGGCCGACCCAGATGCGAACGCTCCCAGTTCGACAGGGGGTCCTCGTCGGCCACCAGCTCGGTCAGCGCGGGCCGGGGCCGGTTCGCCCGCCCGATGGGCGCGCCCCCGTACACGGCGTGCTCCCGCACGTCGACGTCGCCCTGGTGCGCGGGCTCCGGGTCGAGCGAGGCGATGGCCCTGATCGTCGGCTTCGAGGTGGCGGTCAGGGGGCCGTCGGCCACGCCGACGAGGTTGGTGAGGACGTTGCCGTACCTCCACACGCCGTACTCGGCGACGGTGCACAGCAGTCGGCCCGAGGGGGTGACGGCGAGGGAGGAGGCGAAGGCGTCGCCCGGGAGCAACTCCCGGTAGGGCCGGCGGTCCTTGGCGTCGTAGGCGGCGAGGACGCGGCTCAGGTCGGGGGCGACCAGGGTGGTGTTGTCGGGGCCGGTGCTCACCGCGAGGACGCCGTCCGGCAGGACGCACAGGCTCATGTCGCCGCCGTCGATCACCGCCGAGGGCTCGCCGGAGCCGTCCGAACGGAACACGGCGCTCGCCATGATCTCGCCGTCGGGGGCGTAGCGGGTGATGACGCGGTACCCGAAGCTCGCCTTCGCCGGATCCTGTTCGTCGTCGCCCACCCCGTGGGCGTGGCGGTACGTGGCGTACAGCGCGTACACCTCGCCGTTCCGGGCGCCGGTGACGTCCTGGGCCTGGACGCCCCAGCCGAGGGAGTAGGGCGCGCCGAGGTCCATGCGGTGGTGGTCCACCAGGGTGCCCGGCAGGGCCAGCGGATAGGTTCGTATCATGCCCCTCATCCTGGGTCATGGCACGGACACCCGATCCCCGTGGGCCCGAGCGGTGGCCCGGTGACCTGTCGGTCTGTTGACCTGTCGGCCTAGCGGACGTCGACGACGGAGCCCACGCCCAGCAGCAGCGCGGCGCCCAACGCCACGAGCGCCCACGTCCTCAGACCGCCCGAGTCGAGCGAACGGGCGGGCTGCGGCGCGACCTTGCCCCGCGGGTCGTGGACGACGGCGAGGTCGTCGCCCACGGCACCGAGCCTGGAGTTCCTGCCGTTCAGTGCGGACGGTCCGCCGGGCGGGCAGTCGAGCCGGTGGTCGTAGTACGTGTTCGTCGTGGTGGTCGTGTGCCCCTGTGCGTCGGTGGACGTGCTCGTCTCCACCCGGCGGTCGACACCCCGCACGACGCACACCACCTCCACCCCCCGGTCCTCCAGTACGGCGTGCTCCACGTGACCGGAGACCAGGAAGACCCCGGCGAGGGTGGCGAGCCCCGCCAGATGGGAGGCGAACGCGTCGTTGCCCAGCCCGAAGAGGAACACCACCACCCCGAGCCCGGCGGCCACCAGGATGCCGGTGAGGGCCCAGCCGGAGGAGAGCGTGCCGAGGGCCCGTCCCCGGGCACAGGCATAGGACAGCCCGCCCGCCACCGCGGGCAACGCCACGGCCCCGAGCAGGGCCGTCACGCTCCGCACCCGGATCCCGCCACCCCGCCCCGCCATGACTCCAGGGAACCGCTCGGGCGGCGTCGCGTAAAGGGGGCGTGGGGGGCGCGTACGGGGACGCGTCCGTTCCCCCGCCCCCTGCCCCGGCCATGGCGCCGGCACCTGCCGGAGGCCGCGGTGTGGACCGCCGTGGCCCTGGCGGCCGGTGCGGCCCTGTGGGCCCCGTCCGACACCGATCCCGACCTCAGTCCGCTCTCCCTCACCATCAGCGACTTCGCCGCGCTCGATCGCGGCGGGCCCGTCGATGCCTCGATGGCCCTGCTGGGGGTGGTCTCCCTGGTGCTGCTCGGGGCGGCGCGGCGGCGGCTCGACGCCGCGCGGGGGTTGCCGTCCGTCCTGTTGGCGCTGTGGGGCCTGGGGCTCCTGGTGGCCGCCGCCGTGCCCACGGATCCCCTCGTCACGGACCTCGGCGGACCGGCGTACGTGCATCGGTACGCGTCCGTCCTCGCCTTCCTCGCGCTGCCGGCCGCCGGGCTGCTCCTGGCCCGACGGCTCGGCGTCGACCCGGGCGCGGTGGGGACGGCGCGGCTGCTGCGCGGCCTGTCGTGGGCCGCGCTGATCGGGGCGGCGGTCATGGCGTACCTCGCGGGACCGGGGCACCGGGAGCTGATCGGCCTGGTCGAACGCCTGCTGCTCGGCTGCGAGGTGGTGCTCCTGAGCGTGCTCGCCCGCCCCGTGGTCCGCGCCGGCGCCGGCCGCGGACCCGGTGCGGGGTGACTCCGGCCTCCGCGCCCCTGGCCCCCGCGCCCCCTGACCCCCTCGCCCCCTGACCCCCTCGCCCCCTGACCCCCTCGCTCCCTCGCCCCCTCGCTCCCGGGTGCCTACGTGACCTGCCGTGCCCGCGGCGTGGCCGCCGCGGGCGTGAGCCGCGTGAGGACGAGCAGGGCCTCGACGAGCTCCTCGGCGGGCGCTCCGGTCGCCAGCCGGCGCAACTGCCGGCCGAAGACCAGGTCCACCGCGACGCCGGCCAGTCGTTCGGCGTCCGGTACCCCGAGTCGCGTCAGGATGCGGCCCGCCAACAGGTCGTAGGCCGCGAAGCCTTCGGCCGCGGCGGCCCGCAGGCGTTCGTCCCGGCCGGCCTCCACGTACAGCTCGAAGGGGGCGATGTGCCGGCTGTCGAAGACGTTGCCGCCCGCCACCCCCGCGACCGCCTCGGCGGCCTGCCCGATGTCGAAGTCCTCGTCGGAGCAGGCGTCGGCGAGCGCGGTGAAGTGGCGGGTCTCCTCGGCCACGAAGTGGAGCAGGCTCTCGCGCAGCAACGCGTGCTGGGTGGCGAAGTGGTAGGTGACGGAGCCGAGCGAGACGCCGGCCTCCTTGGCGATCCGCCGGTTCGTGACGGCGGCGATGCCGTCCTGACCGATGATCCGCAGGACGGCGTCGATGATGTTCCGGCGGGTTTCGGATGCGGGTGCCATGGCCGCATTCTGCCCCATCGCGGCGGTGAACCTCGGTTGTGGGTGCGGAAGTTGACTGGTCGGTGCTGTGGACAGCCGGCGCGGCCGTCCCTACTGTTCGTTCGAACGAACAGTAGGCGGCCGCCGTACGGGAGTCATCATGGAGATATCCGGATCGCACGTTCTGCTCACCGGGGCCACCGGGGGCATCGGCGCCGCCCTGGCGGCGCGACTGGCGGGGGAACGGGCCCGGCTGACGCTGACGGGCCGCCGCGAGGAGCTCCTCAAGGCCGCGGCGGACACGTACGGCGCCCGGACCGTGGTCGCCGACCTCGCCGTCCGGGGCGATGTCGTCCGGCTCGCGGAGGCCTGCGCCGACACGGACCTCCTCGTCGCGAACGCGGCCCTGCCCGCCAGCGGCGACCTGCTGGACTACACCGGGGAACAGCTCGACCGGGCCCTCGACGTCAACCTGCGCGCGCCCCTGCTCCTCACGCGGCTGCTCGCGGAGCGCATGGTGGACCGCGGTCGCGGGCACATCGTGCTGGTGGGTTCGATCTCCGGCAAGGCGGCGACGAGGTCGACGTCCCTCTACAACGCCACGAAGTTCGGGCTGCGCGGTTTCGCCCTCGCCCTGCGCCAGGAGCTGCGCGGGACGGGGGTGGGGCTCTCGCTCGTCCAGCCCGGGTTCGTCCGGGACGCCGGGATGTTCGCCGACACCGGCGCCGCCCCGCCGAACGGCATGCGGACGGTGACCCCCCGCCAGGTCGCCGACGGCGTCGTACGGGCCGTCCGCCGCGACCTGTGCGAGGTGAACGTGGCCCCGCTGGAGCTCCGGCTGCTCAGCGCCGTCGCCGGCCAGTTCCCGGCGTTCGCGGAACGGGTCCAGGCCCGGGCGAACGTGGGCGGCCCGGTACGGCAGATCGTCGAGGCGCAGCGCTCGCGCCGCTGACCCGACACCCGGGACCCGCGCGGCGGCGGTACGCGCCATCCGGCACTCGGCACGGACGCCGAGGCCCTGGCCCCGCGCTCCCTTCGCACCGCGCTGCGCGAGCGCGCCGCCGCGATGGCCGCCCGCTACGCGGATCCGCCCCGCGACGGGGCCGATCCGGCCGTGTGACGGTAGGGTCCGGAACGGACGGCGACGGAGCGCGGAACGCGGGCCGGGCTCGCGGCAGGGGACGGGGACGGCATGGGGAGCGGGCACGAGCCGTACGGGGCACCCTTCGACCCTCCGTCCGGGCCGCCGCCGGCGCTGCGCACGCGCGCGTTGACCCGTGAGGTCGCGCGGGCACGGCGGCTGCTGACCGAGGGCCGGTGGCGCCCCACCCCCGAGGACGCGAACGCGGCGGCGGCCGTCATGGCCCGCCTCACCGCCCCGCTCCCGAACCGGCACGGGGCGCACGCCCGGACGGTGGCCACGGACCGGGACCGCCGGCTCCAACGCCTCCTGCGCACCACCGTGCGCCACCTCGACGCGGGCGCCGTCAGCCCGCCCGCGACCGCCCTCCTGGCCGCCGTGGCCCGCGCCTTCCTGCCGTGGCACGCCGCCCCGAACCCGCCGGCCGCGGCGGCGGCCCCGCGGTACGGGGACCCGGCCGTGCCGCCGACGGCCGCGGGCGAGGCGCTCCTCCCCGATCTGATCGCCGTGTTCACCCTGTTCTCCCCGTACGCCCTGTCGGCCTCGGTCCGTCCTTCGGGTCCACCGCCCGGGACCGCCCCGTACGCTCCCCCGGTCGAGCCCTGGCGGGTCGTCCACGCGGGCCGTTTCCGTCGTTACGGCCGCCCCTCGTCCGGGGTGTGGACGGCCGAGAGCGTGCGCTGCCGGGCCTGCGGGCACCGGGACGGCCCGTGGACGGTGAGCTGCGACTGGCGCCTGATCGCGTTGGGTTGCCCGTGTGGGGCGGTCACCCGGGACCACGGTCTCGCCCTCTCCGAGGTCTGGCTCCTCCTTCCGGACGGGTGAGCGGGTCCCGGCTCCCTACGCCGGGATCGGGTGGTCGTCGTAGCCCTCGGCCCCGTGGACGTGCATCAGGAACTCGGGGCGGAGTTCGTCCAGCGGCGCACCGGTGCGCAGTCGTTCCACCGGGTCGGGGTTGGCGACGAAGCCGCGGCCCAGGGCCCGGCGGGCACCGGGACTACCCCGAGCGGCCCGTCGACCGGGTCATGAGGGTGAGGGCTCCGGCGCGGGGTCCGGGCACGGGGCCGGCCCGTCCCGCGACGCGCTCCCCCGGTGTGGGGTCGCGTCGCGGGACGGGCCGGCCGTGGGGTTGTCCACCCGTTACGGGATGACCTTCAGCAGCTTGTTCGCCGTGCCCGCGGAGGGGTTGGTCACGGCCCCCGCCGTGGCCGCGGCCGTCAGCGCCGCCGCGGTCTGGGCCGGGGTCGAGGACGGGTGCCCGCCCAGGTAGACGGCCGCGGCGCCCGCGACGTGCGGGGTGGCCATGGACGTACCGGAGATGGTCTTGGTGCCGCCGTCGCTGTCGTTCCAGGCCGAGGTGATGTCGGAGCCGGGCGCGTACAGGTCCACCACGGAACCGAAGTTGGAGAACGAGGACTGGCCGTCGTCGATCGTGCTGGACGCGACCGTGATCGCCTCGGGGACGCGGGCGGGCGAGCCCTGCCCGGCGTCGCTCGACTCGTTGCCGGCCGCGACGGCGAAGGTGACGCCGGAGGCGATCGACCGGCGGACGGCCTCGTCGAGGGCCTCGTCCGCGCCGCCGCCGAGGCTCATGTTGGCCACGGAGGGACCCGAGTGGTTCTCGGTGACCCAGTCGATGCCGGCGACCACCTGGTCGGTGCTGCCCGAGCCGTTGTCGTCGAGGACCCGCACCGCGACGAGCTTCGCCTTCTTGGCCACGCCGTGGGCGGTGCCCGCGACGGTGCCGGCGACGTGCGTGCCGTGGCCGTTGCCGTCGTCGGCGCTGTCGTCGTTGTCCACGGCGTCGAAGCCGTGGGTGGCCCGCCCGCCGAAGTCCTCGTGGGTCACGCGTATGCCGGTGTCGATGACGTACGCCGTCACCCCCTCACCGGCTCCGTCCGGGTACGCGTACTTCTTGTCCCCCTCCTTCGCGGTCTGGTCGATCCGGTCCAGCCCCCAGGACGGCGGATTGGGCTGGGTGGCCTTGATGGTGAACTTCTTGTTCTGCACGACCTTGCCGACGGCCGGGTCGGCCGCGAGCCGCTTGGCCTCGGTCTCGCTCAGGCCCGTGGCCGAGAAGCCGTTGACCCGGGAGCCGTAGGTGCGTTGCAGTTCGCCACCGTACTTGTCGGCGAGCTTCTTCTTGTCGGCGGATCCGTCGAGGATGACGACGTAACTGCCCTCGATCGCGCCGGGTGCGCCCAGTCCGTAGACGGTGCCCTCGGCCGGTGTGGCCGCTCCCGCGAAGGGGGTGGCGAACAGGGCCACGGCCGCCGTGGTGGCGACTCCGGTGGCGATGGCCGCGTACCGGAAACCGCGCGAACGCTTGTGAGTTGACATGCGGAGGGATCTCCTCGTGGTGACGTGTGGGGCGTCGAACCTTCTGGAGAACCCTGTTCCGATTGACAGGAGCAAATCAAGCTCGACCCCGCCCTCCGGAGATATTCAACAAGGTTTCTGAAACAGTCCCCCGCATTGCCTTCACTCTGCACACATCTCCTCCCGAACTTCCGTACGAACGGTCCACGTCGAGCCCGAGCGCGCGAGGGAGTGACATCGAGGTCGGCCGACCCGGCGGCGGTCACGGGCTCCGTCGGTGGCGGCAGTAGTGTTCGAGGGGCGCGGCGCGCCGGCTGTGAAGCGGCGGCGACGGGGCCGCGCACCCCTTCGTGGAAAGGAAGTACCCGTGACGCGCAGCGCGCTTCTGGTGGGCGCCACCGGCCTGGTGGGCGGGCAGTTGCTCGCCCGGTTGCTCCGCAACCCGCTCTACGACCGGGTGACGGTCCTGGCCCGTCGTCCGCTCTCCGTGTCACACCCCGGGCTCGACGCCCGCGTCGTCGACTTCGACGCGCTCGGGCCGGACGACGTCCCCGCGGTGGACGACGTGTACGGGGCGCTCGGCTCGACCATCCGCAAGGCCGGCTCGCAGGAGACGTTCCGCCGGATCGACCAGCACTACACCGTCGAGGTCGCCCGGCTCGCGCGCGCGGCGGGCGCCCGGCGGCTCGCGGTCGTCTCCTCCCAGGGTGCGAACCCCGCGTCCCGCGCCTTCTACCTGCGGGTCAAGGGGGACATGGAGGAGCAGGTCGCCGCCCTCGGCTACCCGCGGGTGGAGATCTTCCGACCGTCCTTCATCCTCGGGCCGCGCGAGGAGCGCCGGGCCGGCGAGAAGGTGGGCATGGTCGCGGCCTCGCTGTTGGCCCCGGCCATGCTCGGCCCGGTGCGGCCGTACCGGCCGGTCCACGCGGGCCGACTGGCCTCCGCGATGATCACCGCGCTGACCATCCGCCCCGAGGGCGAGGGCACGGGCACCGCGATCTCCACCTACGACGACTTCGTACGGCTGACCGTCCCCGGCGAGTGAACACGCGCGGCGGGTGAACGGGCGCGGCGGGTGAACGGGCGTGGCGGGTGAGCGGGCCGCGGCCGGTGAGCGGGCCGCGGCCCTGATCCACCCGGTGGAAGGAGAACCGTTTCCCGGCCCCCCTCAGGGGTGACCGCAGGCGCGGCGGCGCCTGCGGTCGGGGTCGGGCGGGGCGAGGATCGCCGCGTTGGGTATCCCGGCCATCGCGTCCCTGGGGGCGACTGTGACTCAGATCCGGATTGCCACGTTCAACCTCGAGAACTTCGACGAGACCCCTCCCGGCGCCCGGCCCTCGCTGGCCGAGCGCATCACCCTGATGAAGCCGCAGATCGAGCGGCTGCGCGCGGACATCGCCTGCTTCCAGGAGGTCCACGGGCAAGAGCGTCCCGGCCAACAGCGGGCGCTGCTCGCGCTGAAGGAGCTGCTGGCGGGCACCAACCTCCACGGCGCCTCCCTGACCAGCACCAAACCCGCCGGCGACGCGGTCTTCGACGTCCGCAACATCGTCATCGCCACCCATCTGACGGTGCTGACGCACCAGCAGCTGAAGAACGACCTGGTCATCGAGCCCCGCTACCAGCGGCTCACCGCCACGCCCCCCGACCTCTCCCCGGTCCCGATCGGCATCGAGCGACCCGTCCTCCACGCGCAGATCGACATCGGCCCCGCGGTGCCGGGAGGGGTGCTGCACGTCATCGCCGTGCACCTGAAGTCCAAGCTCCCCAGCGACATCCCCGGCCAGATCACCGACCCGATCCGCGGGATCTGGCGGAGCGCCGACGGCTGGGCCGAGGGCAGCTTCCTGTCGTCGATGAAACGGATGAGCCAGGCCCTGGAGGTGCGGCGGCTCGTGGACCGGATCCTCGACGCCGACCCCGACGCCCGGATCGTCGTCGCCGGCGACTTCAACGCGGAGCCCGGAGAGGTCCCGGTCGAGGCGATCTGCGGCAACGTCGAGGAGAACAACAACCGTGACCTCGCGACCCGCGTACTGGTGCCGATCGAGCACACCATCCCGAAGGAGGCCCGCTACACCTTCATCCACCACGGGCGCGGGACGATGATCGACCACATGCTCGTCACGCGCAACCTCCTCGCCCACTACCGCGGCTCGGAGATCCACAACGAGATCCTGCACGACGACTCCATCGCCTTCGCCACGGACGACAAGTACCCGGAGTCCGACCACGCGCCCGTCGTCGCGACGTTCGACTTCGGCTGACGGGACGGGAGGTCGGGGGGTCGGTCCGGGCGCTTCGGATCCGGACCGGTCCCCTCCCCGCCACGCACGCGGCCCGGGGGCCTCCGCCTAGAGGAAGTTGTTCGGCCAGATCATGGTGCGCCACATGTGGGCCACGGGCGAGCCGTCGAAGCCCAAGCCCTCGGCGGGCTGGCGGAAGTGACGTCCCACCACGTCCTCGAACTCCTCGAACTCGACTTCCGCGTCGGGGTCGAAGGTGTACACGTCGTTGAGGGTGACCATGCGGGCGGACATGTACCAGCGGTGTCGACGGGCTTCGAGGTAGGCGGCCCGGGTGTGGGCGGGCGGGCGGTACTCCGCCCCGAAGAAGTCCTCGTACGCCTGCGGGTAGCCGTAGCCCACGGTCTCGTCGGGGAAGTAGCGCAGAACCTCGTGCTGCCGGATGGCCCAGGCCACCTCCTCGTCGACGTACGGGCCCACGAGCTGCGCTCCCCAGTGGCCGTGATGGCTGCGCAGCAGCCCGGCCACGGAGATGTCGTGCAGCAGGCAGGCCAGCACCACCTTCTCGCCCATCCCCTGGGCGCGGGCCCTGCCCGCGCTCTGCAGCATGTGCCGCGTCGTGAAGGGGTCGAGGGCGAGGCGCAGTCGGAAGAAGTCGGCGAGGGTGGGGCGTTCGGGCATCGGAGGAAGCGTGTGGTTGTCACCCATCATGAAGACCTGACCCGGTCCGCGCGTGGACAGCCACCGGTCGCCGGGCAGGTGATCGTCAGTGCCGAGGGTCGCGGCTGCCGGCGGACAGATGACGCGGACGTGGTTGTGCTGGCCGTGGGACACACGTCGCCTTTCTGATCGGATGCCTCCGGTTCGGGCACCAGGGCTCCGATCCCACCAGGGAGATCAACACCGGCCGCGCCGCGTTCACCCGGACGGCGGAGCGTGCGGGGGAAAAACACCCGGCTCAGTGAGCCGGCGCTCGGTACCGGTGCGCCGGCGCGGGGCTCGCGGCTCCGGCGCGGGCCGAACCGTCCCTCGCGCCGGGCCGGTTCACCGCCGCCTGCCGTCGCCGCCCGCAATCGCCTGGCGGCGGGGAGCTCGCCCGTGGCAGGCTGATGATCATGGACAGTGACGATGATCCGGCCCGACTCGTCGAGCGGGCGAGACGTTTCGCCGCCGCGCGCTTCCCCGATGCCCTGAGCGTGGTCCTCGCGGGGTCCGTGGTCGCCGGGCGCGCCACGGCCGGCAGCGACCTGGACCTCGCCGTGTTGATCGCGGACGGTGGTGAGACCCGCCGGGAGACGCTCCGTCACGAGGGCCGGCTGGTCGAGCTGTTCGTGCACACGCGGTCCGGCCTCGACCGGCTCTACGCCTCCGACGCGGACTCCCGCCGCGCCGTCATGCAGCACATGTACGCCGACGGGCTGGTTCTCGCCGAGCGGGACGGCGCGGGCACCCGTCTCAAGCGGCGCGCCGAGGAAGCACTCCGCCAGGGCCCTGCCGCCCTGTCCCCCGCCGAGGTCGAGAACCGCCGGTACGCGCTCACCGACGCCCTGGACGACCTCGCCGACGCCGCGGACGTCGTCGAACGCCTCACCGTGGCCGGCGTCGTCCTCGGCATCGCCTCCGACCTCCTCTTCGACCACCACCGGGCCTGGGCGGGCGCCGGCAAGTGGCTGCCCCGCCGCCTGTCGCGGGCCGACCCGGTGCTCGGCGGGGCGCTCCTCGACGGCTACCGGCGCCTGTGCGAGAGCGGGGAACCGAAGCGACTCTCCGACGCCGCCACGGAGATCCTCACTCAGGTGGGCGGCCCCCTCCGCGAGGGCTACGCCCGCACCTTGGACACCGCTCCGTCGATTCCGGGCGGCACGCCGCCGACCCGTCCGCCGCGCCGGTAGCGTGCCCGGGACGAGGGTGGGGGGCGAACGGACGCGGCTCGTGGTCCTCCGGGGCGACTCGGCGTCGGGCACGTCCTCGGTGGCGGCGGGGATCCGCGACCGGTTCGGTCGGGGTGTGGCCCTGGTCGGCCAGGACGGCCGGCGGCGGGGGCGTGCCGAGGGAGCGTGACCTGACCGGCGGCGCCCACGTCGGGCTGCTCGGCGACGGCCGACCGACGGCCCCGGGCGGTGGTCCCACCGGCTCCCGGACGCGAAAAAGGTCCCGCCCCCTTCCGGAGGGAAGGGGGCGGGACCGGTGGAGCGCTGGGCAGGCCTTGCACCTGCATCCCCCCACAGGAAGTGGGGTGCCTTTCCTTGGACCACCAACGCGGGGCCGGCCACCCTCGGGGCGGCGAGCTCAAGATCCATCCTATGTCATGATCCGACCGGTCACGAACCGACGGGGCGTCCGACGACAGGTCCGGCGGTGAGTTCGACGGTGGACACGACCCGGACCACCGCCGGAGCCGCGGGGGCGGACGCGAACCCGAAACGCACCGGAGGCAGGACGGGCGCGAGCGCGCCGAGGTCGACGCCCTCGTAGGAGGCCTCGGCCGCGACGATCGGCCACAGGTCGAGGGCGGCGTACCACTGGCGGCATCCGGGCCGCGAACTGCCGCGCGTCCGTGCGCCGGTCATCAGGCGCGCGGGGGCGTCGGCGAGCGCCGCCCACGAGGGCCGCCGGGCAAGGGTGCGCGGAACGGCGCGCAACGCGAGGCCGAGGGGGCCCCGGCGGCCGACCCGGAAACCCAGGTGGAGCGGCCCCGCCCCGACCTCCCACAGCGGGCCCCGCCGACGCACCGCCACGGGGACGACGCGGACCTCGTCGAAGTGGTAGACGCCCGCGATGTAGCGGGCCGTGGCGGCGGTGGGGGCCAGGAGCAGGCGCCCGCCGTCGGCGCGCTCCAGCATCACGTCGCCGAACGCCCCGAAGGGGGACCCCGGCCAGTGGCCGACGACCACGCGCGTACCGGAGGCGGTGCCGAGGGCCGAGATCCAGCCGTCGAAGACCTGCCGTTCCCTTCTGCGGTCGGGCACGTGGAGCGGCTCCTCACGGGTGGGATCCGACACGGACGAGGGTCGGCGCATCTTACGGCGCCGGCGGGTCGGTCGGGCCCGTCGGCGGGCGGTGTCGGCGGGTCGTGTCGACGGGAAGGGTTGCGCGGCTAGCCACGAACCAGTGGGGTGTACTGGCGGTACACCCCACTGGTGTGTACCGTGAGTACATGAGCCCGTTGCCACGATTCTTCCGCCTTCCGGCCGAGCGACAGCGAGCGATCCTGGACGTCGCGCGCGCCCACTTCGCCGAGCACGGCCCCGAAGCCGCCTCGTACAACAAGATCATCGAAGCCGCCGGCTTCTCGAAGACGGCCGCGTACCAGTACTTCGACGGCCGCGACGACCTCCTCACCGCCGTCCTCGACGACGTCCTCGACCGCCTCCTCGGCCTCCTCGGCCCCTGGACCCCCGCCTCCGACGAGGCCGCGTTCTGGGCCCGACTGGAGGCCGGCGCCGGCGCCCTCGCCGCGCACCTGCACACCCACCCCGACGATCTGGCCCTCGCGGGCGCGGCCGTCGAACGGGGCCGGCCGGGCACCTGGACCGGCTGGTTCACCACCCTGGTCGAGGACGGCCGCAGGCTCGGGTTCATCCGCCGCGACGTCGACCCGGGCCTCCTGGCCGCGGCGACCGCGGCCGTGATGCGGGCCGCCGACGCCTGGGCGCTGGCCGCCCTGCGCGAGGCACCGGGCGCGGAGGACACGGGGGACGCGGGGGAAGCGCCCGCCGCCCCGGCCCCGGACCACGCCCAGGTGTGGAGCCTGCTGCGCGGCCTGTGGAGCCCGCGACCGGACGGGGGAGGCCCGGATGCGCACTGACCTGCGGATCGACTGGGAGATACCGGCCACGCCCCCGGGCCTGGCGGGCCGCCTCGAACGGTTCATGGGGCCCGGCAAGTCCCGCGCCGAGTCGGCCGTGGAACTCGCGGGCGCGGGCGGCTGCGCGCTGCTGCTCGCCGCCGGCGTGTGGTCCACGGGCGCCCACCGCGACTGGTCCGGGATCCAGACGCTGGTCGTCGTCCTCATCGGCCTCGACCTGCTCGGCGGCATCCTCACCAACGCGACCAACGCCGCCAAACGCTGGTACCACCGGCAGGGCGAGGGCGTCCGCCGGGCCCGTCTGACGTTCGTCGGCGCGCACGTGCTGCACCTCGCCGCCATGGGCCTCGTCGTGCTCGGCGGGGACTGGGGCTGGGTGCTGGGCCAGACCGCGGTGCTGGCGGTCGGCGCCGTCACCGTGGAGTACGCACCCGTCCACCTGACGCGCCCGGTCGCCATGGCGGTGTTCACGGCCGCCACCCTGATCGGCCTGTTCTGGCTGACGGTGCCCGCGGCGCTCGCCTGGTTCGCCCCGCTGTTCTTCCTCAAGCTCCTGGTCTGCCACCTGGTGCCCGAGGCCCCACTGACACCCGGGGCCCCGCCGACACCCGAGGTCCCGCCGGCGTACGGGGCTCCCCTGGAGCGGCGCGGCGATGGCTGAGCGGCGTACGGGCCCGATCGGACCCGCGAGCTTCGACGACCACCCCGCGCCGGCGCGCTGCGCCGAGGTCCTGTCCGAGGCCTTCGCCCGGGAGCCCGCCACCGTGTGGATCACCGGCGGCTCGGCGCGGGCCCGCCGGGCGTGGTTCGACGCCACCCTGCGCACACAGGCCGGTCTGCCGGGCGCCCGTCGGCACCTGCTGCTGGACGGCGGGGGTCTGCCCATGGCCGCCGCCGTCCTCACCCCACCCGGCGCCGCGCCCCGCGCGCCGGCCCTGCTCGCCTGGAGCGGTGCCACGTTGACCCATTGCGGGCCGCGGGCCCTGTCCCGGACCCTGCGCTACGTCCGCGCCACCGAACCCGAGGCGCCGCCGGGCGCCTGGACGCTGGAGTTCGTCGGCGTACGGCCCGCCCTGGCCGGTCGCGGCGCCGGAAGACTCCTCCTGGACCACGTCCTCGCCGGCGCCCCCGCGCCCGGCGGCGTCTTCCTCACCACCGCCGACGCCGCGAACGTCGCCCTCTACCGGCGCTTCGGCTTCACCACCCTGCGCACCGTGGCCGTCGGCCCGGTGGAGACCACCGCGATGTGGCGGCCCGCCCCGACCTCCGCGCCCTGACCCGCGCGCGGTGGGACGGTCCGACCGGAGGCGATTCGTCATTTAAGATTCAAGACGGCCTCGGGGCCGTGACTCGTCGCCGTGTGCGGCGACCGCGGAACGGTCAGGCCGGCCGGGCGAGGAGAACGGCCTGGGTCAGGGCCTTGGTCCGACGGGGACCACATGACAGTGGATCATGAAGATCCCGGGGAATCGCGTGACCGCCGGGGGGCGTCTCGGTGGTATGGGGCGCCCAGCCCAGCCGCCCACGAACAGAAGATCCCCAGGGAGAAGTGAGGTATGTCAGTGATCTGCGTCGGAGGCATGATCGGCATCGGCAAGACGACCGTCGCCGAGCTGCTCGCCAAGGAGCTGGGCAGCGAGGTCTTCTACGAGAGCGTGGAAGAGAACCCGATCCTCCCGCTCTTCTACACGGCGAGCCCCGAGGAGATCCAGGCCAAGCGCTACCCCTTCCTGCTCCAGCTCTACTTCCTCCAGACCCGGTTCGCCTCGATCAAGGAGGCGTACAAGGAGGGCGACAACGTCCTCGACCGGTCGATCTACGAAGACTGGTACTTCGCCAAGGTCAACCACGACCTCGGCCGGATCAGCTCCCTCGAAATGCAGGTGTACGAGGGGCTGCTGGGCGAGATGATGCGCGAGATCGACGGCCTGCCGTACCGCAAGGCCCCCGACCTCATGGTCTACCTCAAGGCCGACTTCGACACGGTGCTGCACCGCATCGGGCTGCGGGGTCGTGACTTCGAGCAGGACGAGAGCCTCGTCGAGTACTACCGGACCCTGTGGTCCGGCTACGACGACTGGGTGCACAAGCACTATTCGGCCAGCGAGGTCCTCGTCATCGACATGAACCACACCGACGTGGTCAACAACCCCGAGGACGCCGCCCGCGTGGCGCGGGAGGTCAAGGAGGCCCTGGCGGAGGTCGAGCGCCGCCGCGGCTGAACCCCTCCGGCCGGCCACCACCACGGAAGGTCCCCGCCGTCACGGCGGGGACCTTTCGACGTCCACGGCGGCCGGCTACTGCATCAGCGCCGCGTGGGGATGCTCCGGGTCCGCCGGGCAGACGTAGAGCTGCTTCTTGTGACCGCCGCCGATCTGGACCGCCGTGGGTCGGTGCGCCTCGGGGAAGCCCCTCGTGGTGGGGGTCTCGGCGGCCGCCCGGTCCTCGTAGGGGATCCAGGTGCGGTTGCCGCCGTCCCATTCGAAGCTGTCGATGGTCAGCAGCGGTTCCATCCTGGTCGTGCAGGCGGCGCAGAAGCGGGGATCGGGGTCGGTGTAGCCCCACGGGGCCCAGCCTCCGACCTTCCAGCCGGGGGCGACCGACAGCACGCTCCCGTAGAACGACTCCGGGTAGGGCTCGTAGGAGGCGTCCAGGCCGGGCCCGGCGTCCCGCCATCTGTTCCAGTCCCCCAACCGCAGCCTCAGGTCCACGTCCAGCTCCAGGGAGTCGGGGTACTCGGTGACCTCCTCCGGCGCGAGCAGGCACGGCTCGGGCACGTACTCGGCGCACTCCACGACGGGCGGCTCGGGCGGGCAGGCCAGGACCTCGGTGACCTCCGCCGCGGACCGCCAGAACAGCGCGGCCTTCGGCATGTACGTCACCTCGGGGTGCTCGAAGGGGCACCACAGCACCTGGAGCAGATCGACGCCGGCCCGCCGGGGCGTTCGCAGCGCGGGGACGTCGCGCACGTAGAACTGGGCCAGGGGCAGCAGGGGTACCGGGGCGTCGCTCACCTCGACGTCCCAGTCGATCCCTTCGAGGATCGCCCTCTCCCGCGCCGTGTGGTCGCCGGCGCGGGGGTCGTCGGGGTTCAGCGCCGCGCGCGTCAGGGCGCGCCGACCCACCCGTACCGCGTCCAGCCAGTCGGACCCGCCGTCGTGCGGGGCGTCGCAGTGCGGCCACGGCTCGTCGGCGGGCCACAGCAGCGGCCCGCCGATCGAACTGTCCCGCGGTGACGGCGCTCCGGGGCGGGGGTGCAGGCGGGTGGCCGTGCGCGCCAGCGGGGCCAGTTCGGGAAAGACCGCGGTGACGTCGACCGGCCGCGGCGGGGTGGTACGGGTGTGGTTCATGGCGGCGGTGCCTTCCGTGTGGCGGTGGGCGGCGTCGGTTCCGAGCCGGGACGGGACCCGCCCGCCGACTCCTGAAGGGGGTGGAGTCGACGGGCGGGAGCGGGGGGACGGCCGTACGTCAGAGCGTGGCGGCCAGGGCGACGGAGCCGAGCGGGGTGGCGGGGATGGCCGCCATCGTGGGCACGGTGACGGGGGTCGTGAAGATGGCCCCGGCGGTGTTGCGGACGGTGTTCACCACGCGGTTGTCGGTGGTGGTGAAGGCGATCTCGAGGTCGTGGTCGACGCCGGCGGCGCCCACCGACTTCACGGTGATGTTGCCGAGGTGGGAGGTCAGCTCCTTGAAGGGCGCCCAGGTGCCGTTGTCGTGGCGACCCGCGTGGTACTGGCGGGTGCCGTTGTCGGTGGCGATCACGATGTGGGCGGTGCCGCCCAGACCGCCCAGGGCGACGGAGCTGATCGGACCGGTGGCGCCGGCGGCCTGGGCGACGTCGCCCCAGGCGCTCCAGTGACCGGTGGTGTTGCGGATGGTGTGGTAGGCCTTGCCGCCGCTGACGGCGACGACCTGCAACCGACCGCCGGTGTTGGCCGTGGCGATCGAGGTCACGCCGTCGAGGGGGCTGCTCACGGAGGCGACGTCGCCGAAGGGGGCCCAGGTTCCGTCGGCGCGGCGCACGGTGTGGAAGACCTTGCCGTTGGAGACGGCCAGCAGCTGCATCTCGCTGCCGGTGGAGACGGCTGACAGCTGGGTGACGTTGGGGAGCGCGCCGGCCACCTCGCCGACGTCGCCGAACCGCGTCCAGGTGCCGTCCGGCTTGCGGATGGTGTGGTGGATGCGACCGCTTTCGCCGAGGGCCACCACGTGGGTCTCGCCGTTGATCCCGGCGACGGTGGAGGTGCGGATGGGGCCGATGTCGCCGGCCTTGAACCGGACGTCCGTGAAGCGGGTCCACGATCCGTCGGCCAGCTTGATGCCCTGGTAGACGGAGTTGCCCGCCTGGACGACGGCCTCGGTCTTCCAGCCCTCGGTGGCCGAGCGGACCTCCGCGGCCCATGCCCGCAGGTCGTCGGCGCGCGCGGAGATGGCCCCGGTGCGGGTCTCGGTGGCCGGAGTCGCGAAACAACCACCCTGCCAAGAGCGGCTGTTGATGCCGACGACGCGTCCGTCGCCGTTGAACAGCGGGCCACCGGTGTCACCCTTGCAGATGGCGTCGGTGCCCTTGCCCGTGAGGGTGATGGTGCCCGCGTCGACCGCGTTGGCGATGAAGGTGCCCGTGTGGAGCCTGTCGGGGACCCAGTCGGCCTTGGTCCGGCCGTAACCGGCCGCGGTCAGCTCGGCGTCGACCGCGGGGGCGTCCTGGGCGATCCTGGCCCACGGGAGGCCGGTGGCGGCGCCGGACAGGCGACCCAGGGTCAGGTCGCGGTCGGAGCGGGTCACGAGCTCGACGACGTCGAGGGTCCGCCCGTCGGCGAGGGTCACCACGGACTTCAGCGCCGGCTTGCCGCTCGGGACGGCCGTACCGGGGGTGCCCGCGAAGCAACTGGCGGCGGTGATGATCCAGTTGTCGTCGAGCAGGGCCCCGGTGCAGCCGCGGGAGTTGGTCTCGTCGCCGACGACCAGCTTCACGATGGCCTTGTTCGTGAACTTGTCGGGGGCCTCGGGGCCGGTGAGCGCGAGGGCCGGTGAGGCCGAGACCAGGCCTGCGACGACCGCGGTGGCGGAGAGCAGGCCGACGATCCGCGCCGGGCGCGAACGGGGTGCGTGCATGGTTCTTCCTTCGGTGACGTGAAAGGTTCGTGGGGAGCGATCGACGGCCTGCCTGACCCGCGTCCGGCGGCCGTGCCCGTCGGTGGCTCCGGCCGATCCCGGCCGGGAGCCGAGGCGGGCTACTTCGCGGTGCGGATCTCCATGAGCATGAAGTCCCGACCGTGCTCACCGGCGGTCTCACCGACGGAGGTCCAGGAGTTCTTCTTGACCTCCCACGTCTTCTCCTCCGTGCCGAACTGCATGTCGACCTTGGCGGAGTACTCGTTGCCCTTGACGAGGTAGACGGCCGGGATCTCCAGGGCCAGGTAGCCGCTGGTACCGGTCACCCGGAAGCAGATCCGCTCCTCCGGACGGTCCGTCGACTGCGAACGCGTCCAGATCTCCATGAGGTTGGTCCCGCTCGCGCAGTCGGCGAGGAGGATGTGGCCGTCACCCCGCTTGAGGGTGATCTGCCGCTCGGCGAGGATCTTGTCGGCGTTCGGGTAGCCGAAGTCCTCGATGGCGTAGCCCGGTCCCTCCTCGGCGACGCCCTTCATCGCCACCGCGTCCGCGGCCGCCCCGCCCGTGCCGGTGACCGCCAGCCACGCCAGCGATCCGGCCACCGTCGCCGCGGCCGCCGTGCGAACGAGCTTGTTGCGCGCCTTCATCCCTACCCCAGTCCTCAGTTCGGGCGACTGCCCGGAAGATGTCATTCGAATGCGAAAGGTCATGTCCAGCCGACAGGAGATGCGTCAACGACGGACCGCCTCTCCCCGGGGCCCTGACTTCCTCCGGATCCTAACCCCACATCCGGATCCGAAATCAAGCCCACAAAAAGCGAGATGAGGGAAAGTCGGTACCCCCTCACCGCAATTTCACGGCACCCGGATCAACCCCTGTCGGGCGCCCCGCACGGGTGCCGCTGGATCCTCACGGACCTCCGCGCTCACGCGGCACCCTCCGACACGACCCTGTGACGAGAGACCCAGATCACATCGACGCGAGCGAACAGCCCGTTGGATATGCCCACTTCGCGTCCGGTATGACCGACTCGAACAAGGGCCGGTGTCGACAATCGAGGGCGTCGACCCACCGGGTATCAACGATCGTTGATGAGTCATCATCTACCGTCTAGCCAAAAGCGCTTGTTCCGCGTAAGGTCACACTGCGCGCCTCTCGGACCTCGCCATGCGCTGCGCGGTCCGGCAATTGAAACGCGACTCACACCTTGCCGCCCTGGCCCCGCCCCATTCATTTGCGGTGCGCCATGCGCCGATAGCAAAGGACCGTTTTGGACACCATTTATTGGAGTAGGCGGCGCATTCTCGGCGCCATCGCGGCCACCACGGCCGTGGTCACCACCTCCAGCCTCGTTCTCAACCCGACGGCCGCCTGGGCCGACACGCCTCCCGCCGACGCCGATCCGTTCTTCCTGCCGGACACCGACCGCGCGAAGGTCGTCAAGGCATGGGTGCTGGGCGGTACGGCCGTTCGTGCCGCCGCCGCCGTCGCGCTGGCCGGCTCCGACGCCGATGTGCGGGACTTCCTCACCGTCAAGCTCGCGTCGGAGACCGCGGTGGACGACCGCGCCGCGCTCCTCGGCAGCCTCCCGACGGTCGGCAGGGGAACCCGCAAAGCCGTCACCGCGGCCCTCAGCGGACCCGACTCGGACGTCTCCGCCTTCCTCCAGGGCGGCTTCGAGGCCGCCAATCTGGAGGACCTGCGGGTGGCCGCGGCCACGGTGATGCACAGCGGTGGCAGGGCCATGAACAGGGCGGCCAACGCCGCCATCAACGACGGTTCGAAGGCCGCGCTGGAGAAGTTCCTGACCACGGGCCGGTTCGCGGCACGGCTGGAGGACATGCGCGTCGAGGCGGCCAAGTTGCTGTCCCTGGCCGGCCCCGAGGTCCAGAAGTACGCCGACAGGGCCATCTCCGGAACGGAGTTCGACCTCGATTGGTTCCTGAACACGGGCCAGCACATCGCGCGTGCCCGGGATCAGGAGCGCTCCCGGATCGAGGAGCTCGTCGCCGTCGCCACGCGCGAGGGCCAGACGGCCGAGGCGAAGACGAAGGAGGCCGAGGAGGCCTGTGCCCGGGCCGTGGAAGCCGCGGCCAAGGCCAAGGAGGCCGCCGAGACCGCCGAGGCCGAGGCCCGAGCGGCGGAGAACGACGTCGTGAAGGCCGCCCGCGCCGCCCGGAAGGCCGCCGAGGCCTCGAAGGGCGCGTCCGACGCGGCCCGCATGGCCACCAACGCCGCCAACGCCGCGATTCTGGCCTCCCGTCGCGCCTCCAACGCCGCCATGGCGGCGAGCCAGGCAGCGGCCGCAGCGGGCCGGGACGCCACCCGGGCGTTCAACGCGGCCGAGGCCGCGTCCCGGGACGAGAAGCTGTCCGGCAGGGCGAAGGACGCCGCCGCCATCTGCCGCGCCAGCGCCGCATTCGCGTTCGCCACGGCGGACATGGCCGACATCGCCGCCAACGCCGCACAGGCCTGCGCCGACGTCGGTTGGAAGGCCGCCTCGTCGGCACGCCAGGCCGCCGCCACCGCGGAGTCCGCCATGCGATCGGCGAACCAGTGGGCCGGTGTTTCCGAGGCCGAGGCCGCGGAAGCCGTTCGGCAGGCGCGGATCGCCCAGACGAACGCCCAGATCGCGACGAACGCCGCCGGAACCGCCCAGGTCCTCGCGAGCAACGCGGCGGCCGCGGCCCGCAACGCCCGCGACGCCGCGCGCAGCGCCGCCGCCCATGCCCTGAAGGCCGCCGAGGCTGCCGAATGGGCCGTCACGTACGCCGGCCAGGCACTCGACCACGCCAACAAGGCGACCGAGTTCGCCAACGAGGCCACCAAGGCGGCCGACGCGGCCACGGCGGCGGTCGCCGAGGCGATCAAGGTCGAGAAGGCCGCGCGCGAGGCCGAGCAGCAGCGTCTCGACCACGAGACGGCCCGCGCGGTCGCGGAGATGCGTCTGCTCTCCGAGGTCGAGAACCTGGAGAAGTCACACCGCGCGGCCAAGCGCGACCAGGCCGAGAAGACGTCACAGGCGACGAAGGACCTCATCACGCAGGCCGAGACGGCGTTGCGCGCGGGCAACGGGGCCGCGGCCGCCGCGGCGGGACGCAAGGCGGCCGTCGCCGTGATGGACTCCTACGGCATCTGGTCCCGGCAGGCCGCCCAGTTCGCCCTCGCGGGCACGGACGCCGACGTCCACGTGTGGATCGACACCGACCGACTGCTCGCGGAGCGGCAGGACGACCGGGAGACCGCCGTTCACCTCGCCCGCGTGTCACCCTCCGCCGTCGGGTTCGCCGCGACGGAGGCCTTGCGCAGCGGTGACGCCGGTGCCGTGTCGACGTTCCTGCGGACCGGCGCCATCCGCGCGGCGGCCGCGCCCAACCGCGTCACGATCGCCCGCGTCCTCGGGGACAACCCCGGCCGTGCGGTGACCGCGGCGGCCAACGCGGCGCTGAACTCCGGTACCCCCGAGGCGATGCACGAGTTCCTCTTCGTCACGCTCCAGAAGGCACAGCGTGAGGACGACGCGGTGAGCACCGCCACCCTCCTGCACGACGCCGGGCCCTACACCAAGGCCCACGCCCAGGCGGTGCTCGAAGGTCCGTCGTGGGTGCGGAGGAAGTTCATCGCGTCCGTCCAATACCAGACCGCTCAGCTCGACCACGACTTCGCGACCCACGTCGCCGCCATGCAGGGTGCCATCGCGGCCGCCGCGAAGATCGCCGACAAGGCGCAGGAGGACGCCGCGCGCGCCCAGGAAGCGGCCGCCACCGCCCGCAAGGCGAGCACGGAAGCGGGGATCTGGGCGGGCAAGGCGGTGGCGGCCTCCCTGCGGGCCGACACGTCCGCCAAGCAGGCGGACGCCTACGCGGACCAGGCGGAGGAGTCCGCCCGCAAGGCCCGGGCGTCGGCCGATCAAGCGAAGAAGGCGGCCGCCACCGCCCGCGTCGCCGCCCGGTCGGCGAACTTCTCAGCCAACAACGCGCTGAACTCCGCCCGCAGTGCGCGCGCGTCCGCCGACGCCGCCAAGAAGTCGGCCACCGCGGCGCGCGCCTCCGCGATCCAGGCCGGCAGGAACGCGGCGGACGCGGCCGGTTCCGCCGGCGAGGCCCGTCTGGAGGCGAAGCTCAAGCGGGAGGCCGAGAACCGGAGCGCGGCGGAGAGCGCCGCGAACGAGATGTTGGCCGCCGAGAACTCCAAGACGAGCACGATCGACAAGCCCGAGAACGATAAGGTCCTCGGCGTCTCGAAGACGACGTGGCAGGGGTGGTCCGACTGGACCCACGAGCAGGCCTTCTACTGGGGAGTGGGAGCCTTCGAGGCCGGCGTCCTCAGTGTCGCCGTCATACCCACTCCCGCCGCGCCGGCCGCGCCCGTCATGGCGATCCTGGCGGGCGGCATGAGCGCCACGACCGTCGTCCTCGACGTCACGAGCGCGGCCACCGCGGGCATGGGGTACGGATTCGGGAGCGAGAGGTTCCGGACCTCCGCCTCGGTCGCGGTACTGAGCGTCGCGACCTACGGAGCCGCGGGAACGTTCGCCAAGATCCCCGGAGTCTCGCACGCCGTGGGTGAGCTCACCAAGGCGGCTTCCGACGGGTGGGGTGCGATCGTCAACCGCATCACCGGGGCCCACTGAGGCACTGGGTCTCGGCCCGTCCGAACGGTCCCGGGGGACGGCTGTCCCGCCGTCCCCCGGGGCGTCCGCCCCGGTGTCAGTGGAGGCCGACGCTCTCGACGAGGACCCGGTGGTCCGAGGCGGGGGTGTCGGTCACCGTGCACCAGCGCGGGCCCTCGCTGCTGAAGAGGTAGTCGAGCTTCGCGGGGGTCGGGTTGTACGTCGGTCGTCCGACGCGTGCCGTGCCGCTCTGGTCGCACTCCCGGTAGCCGGGAGTGCCCGGTCCGGTGGAGTAGAGGTTCTCGGGCCAGGCGGCCTTCCCGCCCGTCGGGTCCTCCGGGGGACGGGAGTTGAAGTCCCCGCCGAACACCACGCGGGGGAAGGTCCGTACGACGTCCCTGATCTGCGCGTACTGCTCGTCGCGCAGGTCCTGCGTGGGGTCGTGGGGGTTGGCGCCGACGCGTGTCGCGTGCACGCTGCACAGGCGGACGTCGCGCAGGGTGGCGGTGGCGCACTGGAAGGGGGTCTGCTGGCCCTGCTCCGGCTGGACGACCGGGTACTTCCGGGCGTCCGTCAGCGCGCCCCTGGCGACGATGGCCGTGCCGACGCGGTCGGCGCGGCCGCCGTCGTCCTCCCCGCAGCGGCTCTTCCACGTACGGCGTTCACCGCCCACGAACTGGGCCCACTCGTACTGCTCGAAGCTCTTGCTCCAGCCCGGTCCCAGCCGGGTCATCAGCAGCGCGAGGTCGTCCTCGCAGACCTCTTGGAGCAGTACGGCCTCGACGCGGTTGCGCGCGACCTGGTCGGTGACCACCTTCACCTTCATCTCGGGGGTGACCGCGAGGTCGCACTTGTACGTCGCCCGGCGGGGGCCGCACATGTTCCACGACATGACCTGCAGGGTGTCGGGGAAGTCCTCGACGGCGTAGGGCATGGCGTCGTCCGTGCCGGCTGCGGTGACCGCGGCCGGCTGGGCCGCGAGGGCCGTCGCCCCCGCTCCGGCGAGTCCGAGGCCCGCTGCCAGGGCGATCAGGGTCCGGCGCGCGCGGGTGTGGCGTTTGCGTGTCATGGGCTTCCTTCGAAAAGCTCGATGCGGCCCGCCCACCCTAGTTCAATCACCGTTGACGGAGAATCAACAATGGTTGATTACCGGGCCGCGAGCGGATAGCGTCGGCCTGACCGGAACGCGGAACCACCCGTGCCGGCATTCCGGAAGGTGCAGGACGTTACCGCCGGGACGTTCTTCCCGACGGGAACCGGAATCGGCGGGGGCTCCACGGGGGTGGGCCCCCGCCGCTCCCGGAGCGGCCGGGGACGTCGTCCCTCCCTCGCCGAAGACACCGAAGACACCGAAGGCACCGAAGGGCGGCCGTTCGCATGGCAGGCGCGTCGCACAGGCAGGACGGATCGATCGGGCCGATCACGACGCATCCGTCGCGCGCTTCCTCGGGCAGGTCAGGCCCGTGCGCGCTCCCGCTCTCCCGTCCACCGCCACGGGCCCCGGCCGCGTGCGACCGCCAGGGCCCGGGAGATCGACACGAGGAGGTCGCGGTCCCCCGCCTCCGCAGCGCGGACGGCCGCCGTCGCGAGGACGCCTTCCCGCGCGTTCGGCGGTACCTGGCGGGTGCGGGCGTCGACCGCCGCCGTGAACATGGCCGCGAGGCCCGCCGCCACCGCCTCGCACTCCCCCGCCCCGCGCGCCAGGCCCTCCCGGTGGGCGCGCTCACGTAGGGAGTCCGAGCAGTGGACGCCCAGTTCGAGCATCCAGTCGTGGATGGTGGTGAGCCGGTAGAGCAGCACCTGCTCGGGTCCCGCGTACCACGAGGGCGGCAGGAACATCCTGCCTCCGCGGGTCGGGCCGGAGCGGCGGACCAGGTTCCACAGCGGGCGCAGGGCGGCCAGGGAGCGCAGCGGCTGCCAGACCCGGTCGATCAGCCCGGGTCCGTACGCCGGCACGAGGAGGCCGACACCGATCATCATCCCGCTGGCCGAGATGAACTGCGGCAGGCCCTCGTTCAGCGCGTCCCAGTTCCTGCCGGTCCAACGGGCGACGATCGAGGTCAGCTTGAACAGGCCGAAGATGACGTTTCCCATCGCCCCGAGCACCAGCACGAGCAGGCCGACGCGCAGGGACTTGTCGGCCGCCGTCCGCGGACCGGGGGTGGCGGCTGCCTTCCTCCCGATGTCGAGCATCCAGTTCCAGCACAGCGCTGTCGTCGCGGCGCCGGCGGCGACGTAGGCGAGCAGGTAGAGCACGAGCAGTTCGCCCACGAACGGAGTGGTCGCGTAGTAGGTGTCGAAGTCCCACGGCCGCTCCACAGGGGTGTCGCCCAGGACGAAGAGTCCCACCAGGGCGACGATCACCGTGGCGCAGCCGACCTTCCAGCGCCGTACGCGCCGGCGCGTGCGGGCCGATTCGGTCGCGTCCGCCCGCCAGAGGTCCAAGAGCACCAGGGAAGCGCAGGAATACGCCGTCATGAGGCAGTGGACGAGGAGGGCGGAGAGGTTGCTGACGCCCGTGATGCGGTTGACCGCGGCGACGGTGGGCGGGGCCGAGAGGAGGAACGCGGCACAGGGCAGGGCCAGCAGGGCGTTCACCGCCCTGACCGTCGGATTGCGCCACCCCCTCAGGAGGGCCGGCAGCTTCACGAACAGGGCCAGGCCCAGCACGGCGGCGGGAACGTAGTAGTTGACGCCGTCTCGCATCGTCAGCGTCCCAGGGCCGCCCTGATGCGGCCGACCAGCGCGTCGGGCGGTGTGCTGCTGCGCGCGCCCTGGAGGAAGGGCAGGAACTTCGCGGCCAGCAGCCGTCCGAACCTCTCGGCCCGGCGCTCCTCCTCCAGGTCGTAGTCGGTACGCGCGCTGATGTGCGCCACCGCCTCCTCCAGGTCCCACCGGTCGCCGAGCATGCGGGCCGCGGCGGCGACGGCCCGATCGGTTCCCTTCGCACCGTGGGCGCCGAGGCTCGCCTCCTTGCGGTGCCACAACTCGTGTCCGAGTATCACCATCTGGTGGAGCGGCAGGGTGTTCTTCTCCACGGCGACCACCTCGTGGTCGCCCAGGTCGAGCCACAACCCGCTGACGGTCTCAGGGGGGAACGCCTCCAGCATGAGGCGCACCTCACGTCCACCGGTCTCCGTCAGGTGGGCGCAGATCGCGCGCATCACCTCGTGCGGGCTCTGCGTGACCGGTCGCATCGCTCCCGCGAACAGTTCATCGCGATGACGCTTCATCGTGCGGGATATGACGATTTCGTCCCACATTTCTTCCCCACCCAGACGCATGCTTGGCCCGCACGGCACTCCTTCTGACCCCCGTCAGCCGTGCGCGGCATTCTGTCAGTTCATATCACTGACACGCGCATCGGTGGTGCGACACTCCCATGGAGACGGGTTCGAGGGAAGTCGACGCGCCGGGTGGCAGGAAGGCGAGGTGGGGGCCGGTACGGGCGTACGCCCGTACCGGCCGGGGCTATGCGCCCGCGCCGGGCGGGTTCTCGCGTGCGCGCTCCTCGCGCGAGCGGCGGGCGATGGACTCGATGAGGGCGATGATGGGCTGCGCGGTGTCGTCCGGCACGTCGGCCAAGGCGCGCGCGGCATAGGCGACGACGCCGAGATCGGAGCCCTGGGTGCCGTCGGCTCCGGCGCTGCGGAGGCGGCGGATGTCCTCGTCCTGGCGCGCCACCGTCCGTTCCAGGAGGTCCTTGTGGATCAGCTGGAGCACCCGGTCGAGGGCCTCGGCCGGCTCGGCGACGAGGAACTCGATGCTCTCCCCGAAGAATCCCGCGATGCCGGCGGCGTGGTCGAGGTTGGGGGCCTTGCCGGTCTTGATCATCTTGTCGAGCCACTGGGCGCTCGTGCCCGCGCCGGCCGCGATCTCGGCCAGCGAGTACGCGCGCCGGCCGCCGTCGGGCGCGGAGCGCAGGCGCGTACGGCGCAGGAAGACGATCCGGGACACCACGCGGCGGTGGCGCTCCTCCGTCGCGTCCGCCCCGTCATCGCCCGTCCGGGGCAGCGGCTCGCCGTCCAGCAGGGCCCGCACGTGCTCGACGGGCAGCCCCGAGGCGTAGGAGAGGCCGCCTTCGCCCTCCACGCGCAGCACGTCTCGGCTTTCGAGGCCGGCACCGTCGAGCAGGGCCGTGATCCTCCGCGCGGTCCTCATCGGGTCCGCGACGATCCCCTCGCTCATGCCCCTCCCCCTCTCGATGCCGACGTGCGCCGACGAAATGGTCAATGGTTGAACGTCTCACAGTAGCCATGCCCCAACGGCACCAGCAACCAAAGATGACATACGTCAGCTCAAATTGATGATCGGGGCCAATCGGCCCCTGCCCTCCCCGCCCTCCCGATAACCGGTGATATCCACGCGCATCATGCGAAACCTCTCCGCATGACGCCACCGTCCCGCCCTTATGGATACGGCGAACCGGGCATACTCGTCCCGGAGTTCCGGGTGTTCCCCCAGGCGCGCTCCACCGCGCCCCCGATCGCGGGGTACCGGCCGTCCACCACCGATACGCAGGCCCGCGGGTCCGTGTCGGATGCCGTCCGTCATCTGTCATCGACTCGACTCCCCTTCGGGTCGTCGCCCTCGGGGCGTCGTCACCCTCGGGGCAAGGAGATGGAAAGTGCGTTTCTCGCGTTCGCGTGTCACACCCGTGGCGATAGCCGTCGGAGCCGGTGGGGTGGTGGGTGTGCTCGGCGCCCTCGCGGCCAAGTTCGACGGTCCCCTCCCCCACGTCCTGAACCTCGTCTTCGCCGGCGGTTGGTCCTGGGCCTGCCTCGCCTTCCTGATCGGCTTCTCGCGCCGTTCGAAGATCGAGGCCTCCTGGCTGGCCCCCGCGGCGCTGCTCGTCGGCGTGGTGGTCTACTACGCGCTCAAGGCCCTGAGCCCCGTGGCACCCATCGGGGTCCACGTCACCGGCGAAGTGACCGCGACGGTGTCCTGGGCGGGGATCGTGTTCTGGGGAATGGCGGCCCTGCTGTTCGGCGCGCCGGTGGGACTGTGCGGGAACCTGGCGCGCGATCCCGGCATCGCGGGCCTGCCGTTCCGGCTCCTGATCCCGCTGGTCGCCTACCTCGAGACCTCCTGGCGCGCGGAGGGCGAGGGCGCCACCGCGGGGCGGTTCGCGGAGCTGACCTGGCAGACGATCGGCGTCCTCGCCGCCGTGTCCGCCGTCGCGATCGTCGTTCACACGGTGTGGAAGTGGAGCCGGCGCCTCAGGACCACCACCGGCCGCCCCTGACCGACACGCCCGCCCGATCCCGCCCCGTGGGGCCGGGGCACGTGCGCGGCGCCTCGACCCCTCGGACGCACGGCTCCGAGGCGGCCGGGGAGGCCCCGCCCGTCCACCGGGTGGTGGACGGGCGGGCGGTGCCTCGCGGGGTTCAGCCCAGGGCCGCGGCGGTGGGGCGGGGGCGACGGTCGGTCGGGCCCCCGCCCTCGCGGAGGAGTGAGTCGGCGAGCTCGCCGGAGCGCTCGCCGGGGGCGGTGCGGGACGGGGCCGCGCCGCAGAACTCCGCTTCGATGACATCGACGTAGAGCGAACCGTTCGAAAGCCAGTCCCCGTTGACGTTGAAGGTCAGCTGGTGGTTCCCGTCCCGGGTTCCGACCATCGCGGACAGCGAGCCGTTCGTCCGTCCGCTCTTGCCGACGACCTGCACGCCGCAGGACAGGGTCGCGAACTCCACGCCGAGCCCGAACCCGAACCCGTCGCCCGCCGGCACCTCGTCGAGCATCTGCCTCATCTGCGCGGGAGGCAGCAGTTCGCCGCGCATCAGGGCGCGTTGGAAGCGGTTGAGGTCCGCGCCCGTGGAGATGACGTCGCCGGCGGCGCCGAGCCAGGTCATGTTCTGTTCGGTCGCGTCGTGGATCGGGGCGTCGGGCTCGGTGCGGTGGAGGCGGGAGTAGCCGACGGGGTGCGGTGCGGGCATCCGCGGCGAGGTGCCGGGGAAGGAGGTCTCGCGCAGCTTCAACGGGCGCAGGACGCGCCGCGTGACCTCGTCGGCGTACGTGCGGCCGGTCGCCCTCTCGATGACCATGCCGGCGATGACGAAGTTGGTGTTCGAGTACGACGGCGTCCGCTCGGGCCCGGGTCGCGCCGGGTGGCGCAGGGCGATCGCGACGAGTTCCTCGGGGGTGTGGGTGTCGTGGCGGTGCTCGGGGAAGCCGGGGCCGGCCGCGTCGTGGATGAAGGCGGGGTCGTCGGTGTAGTTGGCGATCCCGCTGGTGTGGTTGAGCAGTTGGCGCAGGGTGACCGTGGTGCCGTCGTGGCCGTTCCCGCGCAGCAGGCCGGGCAGCCACCTCTCCACGGTGTCGTCCATGCGCAGTCTTCCCTCGGCCTCCAGTTGCAGGAGGACCGTCGCGATGAACGTCTTGGTGATGCTGGCGCCGCGGAAGTGGTCGCCGGCCGAGCGCGCGCGGCCGGTGGTCGTGTCGGCGTGGCCGGCCGCGGCGAACCACCGGGCCCTGCCGTCCTGGGTGTGCGCGGCGACCCCGGGCAGGCCGCCCTCCTCCACGAGGGCCCTCAGGGCCGCGCGGGTCGCGTCGTGCCCGCGTCCCGCGCCCCCGGATTCGGCGGCGGGGGCGGACGCGGGGGCGGTGGCGGACGCGGGGGCGGCGTTCGCGGTCGGCGTGAGCAGGGCCGCGCCGACGGCGGCGGCCAGGGTCAGCGCGAGCGGGGCGGTGCGTAAGGACCGCTGCTTCATGGGTGGGGCCTCCGGGCACTGTCGGGGGCACCGATCGTGCCCCTGTACCCGGTGAGACTCCCGACGGGCGACCGGGGTTGATCGACAGATCCACACCGCCGCTCCCGTCCTGATCCCGCGTCGGAGGCGCGGGAGCGGGGTCAGAGCGCGGTGAGGAAGGACCGGACCGCGTCGTGGACGCCCTCGGGGTCGCGGAGCTGGAGGAAGTGGTCGGCGTCCAGGGCGGCGTACGTGGTGTGCGGACGGCGGGCGGTCATGTCGGCGGCGTGTTCCGCGGTGAGGACCTGGCTGGACGTGCCGTGCAGGAGGAGGGCGGGGCAGTCGGTGGCGAGCCACGGCCGCCAGTGGTCGCCGTGGACGGCGTTCTCGGAGGTGACGGTGTCCTGCGGGTGGAACGGCAGGCGCCAACCGCCCTGCGGCAGCGGGCGCGGCCCGCCGCCGAGCATCGGGGCCACGGGGCCGAGGGCGGCCACGAGTTCCTCGCGCGTCCCGGCCGTGTACGGCAGGGCGAGGACGAAGGACAGCGGGCTCACGTCCGCGGCGGGGATGTGGGCGGCGGTGTCGAGGTCGATCAACGCGTCCACCCGCTCGGGGAGTTCGGCCGCCAGGTGGATGGCGTTGACCGCGCCGAGGGAGTGGCCCAGCACGGCGAACCGGTCCAGTCCCAGGTGGTCGACGAGGGCGCGGAGGTCGGCCACGTAGCCGGCCCGGGTGTACTCGGGGGCGCGGTCGGAGTCGCCGTGGCCTCGCTGGTCGGGGGCGATGACCCGCCACGCGGGGCCGAGGGCGTCGGCCAGGGCGGTGAAGGAGGCGCCCTCGGAAAGGTGGCCGTGCAGGGCGAGCAGCGGGCGTCCGGCGCCGCCGAAGTCCAGGTAGGACAGGGCGCGCCCGTCGATGTCCAGGGTGACGCGGGCGGGTCGGGTGGTCTGCGCGGGGGTGGTGGACGCGGCGTTCATGGCGGACTCCTCGTGGGTCGACGGGGCGGTCGGCCGGGTCGGCCGCGCCCACACCGGAAACATACACACGTATATGACGGTTGTTCAATACGGTTGTATAGATCGAGGGTCGCGGGAGTTCACGGCCCCACCCCCGGAGTGGCGGCGGCACCTCAGCGCGCGTTGCGTTCCGCGGCGGCGTGCCACCAGCCGGGCGGGCTCTGGCCGGTGACCTCGGAGCTCGGTTGGTCGGGATGGAGGCCGAGCCGACGGAGGGCCTCGGAGTCGACCCGGACGGTGAACCAGCCGCGCCAGTGACCGTCCGGGCCGACGCCGCAGGCCAGGTCGAACTGGACCTCGTGCGGGGCGAAGGGCATCCAGTCGATGCCCCGCTCACGCAGTCAAGCCCGCGCGGCGGCCATCGGGTGCGGGCGGCCGGAGGCGTTCTCGTAGCCGGCGATGGTCGTCCAGTCGCGCGTCGCGGGAGTGCTCATGACGGCCATGATGCCCGTTCGGCGGCGCACGGTGTGCGCGAAGCGCGTGCCGCGCGCGATCCACCGGGTCAGCCGGGTCAACCGGGTCAGCCGGGTCAACCGCCGGCGCGTTCGGCCAGGGTGTGGGCCACCAGGGCGTTGGCGTGCCCGTGACCGAGTCCGTGGTCGGCCTTGAGCCAGGCGACGAGTTCCATGTGCCTGGTCAGGGGCGACGCGCGGATCAGGTCCTTCCACTCCTCGATCGGCCGGCCGTACTTCTGCTCGATCGACGGGAAGTAGCTCGCGGGGCCCTTCGGCTGTGCGGTCATGGCGGATCGTCCTGTCTGTCGGGGTGTCGGTGTCCGTCGGCCTGCGGAAAGCGCGGGACGTGCGCGTGCGGGTCGGGGCGGGTCCAGGAGGAGAACTGGACGGTACAGTACCCAACAAGAAACTGGACTGTCCAGTACTGCCAGTCGGCCATGTTCCACGGAAGCCCGCAGCACACCCCGGCCGATCCGGAGGACTACGCGCGGGCGGCGTCCGCGCCTTCCTCGCCGCCTACCGCTGACCCCGTACGAGGCCCACGCCGCCGCGCCACGCCTCGCCGCGCGTCCGCCGGTGCGGCCGCTCGACGGGGGCGCGGGGACGACGGAGGATGGGACCGTGATGACGGTCCTGGTGGTCGGCGTACCCGAAGGCGAGGAACTGGAGCTGCTCCAGTCGCGGATCCAGCGCAACCCTCACTTCCGGGTCATCTCCCACGCCCACGGCTCGGAGGTGGCCCTGGCGCACGCCCGCGTGCTGCTGCCCGACATCACCCTGCTGTCACTGGCGGGCGGCCTCGGCGACGACGCCGCGGCGCGGGCCGTCTTCGACGGTGTGCGCGCCCTGGACCCGCCGAGCGGGGTGGTGCTGCACGCGCGGGCCACGGCGGCGCACGTCGCGCTGACCGACCTGGCGGTCGACGGGGCGGTCCACGTCGTCCGCGCGGGCGACGAGGAGGGGCTGATGCGCGCCCTGCGGACGATCGGGCTGCGCAGGGCCACCTGCGATCCGGACGAGATGCCCTGATCCCCGACCGCCGCCGGGCCACGGCCGGTGACGGACCGGAACGCTCGACGGCCCGAGCCAAGATCATCGGGTAGTAGGATCGCCCCGCAACACGACGCGAAGGGGAGTTCATGGCGCGGGTTGCGGTGATCGGCGGGGGAATCGGCGGGCTCGGGACGGCGCTCATGGCGGCGCGACGGGGCCACGCGGTCACGTTGTTCGAGCAGGACGCGCGGCAGGCCGGGGACGACCTGGAGCGGGACTTCTTCCACTGGCCCCGGCCGCGGACCCCGCAGGCCGTCCAACCCCATTCGTTCCTCGCCCCGGTGCGCACCGTGCTGCGCGAGGAGGCGCCCGACGTCCACGCCGACCTGCTGGCGCGCGGGGCCCGCGAGTACCACGACTTCGACTGGTTCGAGCGGCGTCCGCCGCACCGGGACGGCGACGAGGACCTGGTGACCCTGCGCACCCGCCGCATCGTGCTGGAGGCCGCGTTGGCCTCTGCCGTGCGCCGCGAACGCACCCTGGAGGTGCGTCGGGGGGACCGCGTGGACGGGCTCGTCCTCGCCGAGGGCCGTCCTCCCCGGGTGACCGGGGTGCGGGTGGGCGCGCGGACGTACCCGGCGGACCTCGTCGTCGACGCCGCGGGGCGCCGTTCGCCGGTTCCCGCCTGGCTGATCGCGGCAGGCTGTCGCCCGCCGGTGGTGGAAAGCCACCGCGCCGGGATCGCCTACCTGTGCCGCTGGTACCGGCTGCGCGCCGACGGCCCCCGCGACCCCGGGCGGGTGAAGACGGGCTCGGCGGCGCCGTTCGCGCTCGCCGGGGTCTTCCCGTCCGACAACGACGTCTTCGCGGTGCACCTGGTGCTCTCCACGGCCGATCCGACGCGCGGCGCCCTCCTCGACCCCGCCGTGTTCGAGGCCGCCGCACGCTCCTTCCCCGCCAGTGCCGCCTGGCTCGACCTGGCCCCCGAACCGCTCTCGGGCGTACTGGCGATGGCCGGGCTGGACAACCGTTGGACCTCGCTCCGCGACGGCGAGGGACCCGTCGTCACCGGGTTGGTCAACGCCGGGGACAGCATCCTGCACACCAACCCCACCCTGGGCCACGGAGCGGCCCTCGGGCTGCGCGCCGCACGGCACGTCGCCGCGCACGTCGAGGAGATCGCCGCGGATCCGGACGCGTACCACGCCTGGGCGGAACAGGCCCTGCGACCGTGGTTCGACGCACAGGTGAAGGCCGATCAGGGCAACGAGCGGCGCCTCGCCGAGAGCGCGGCGCTGCCCGCGGACCGGCGGGCCGCGGCCCTCGGTGCCTGCGCCTTCGACGATCCGGTCGTCATGAGGGCGCGGGCCCTGGTGCGCCACCTCGTGCTCCCGGCCGACGAGGCCTACGGCACCGAGGAGGTCGACCGCCACGTCACCGCATGGTTGGCCGACCACCCGGAGTTCACGCCGACGCACGACGGACCGACGCGTGATCAGTGGGAGGCGCTCGTCGCCGCGGCGTCCACCCCCGTGGTGTCCGTCCCCGTGGTGTCCGTCCCCGTGGCGTCCGTCCCAAGCCGCAGGACGTCACCGCGTTCCAGCGCCGTGTAGAGGGCTCCGTCCGGGCCGAAGGCCAGGCCGTGGGGCTCGCAGTCGGGCGCGGGCAGCGGGTACCGCGTCAGTTCTCCGGCGACGGTGAGCCGCGACACGTGGGAGGCGGCCCATTCCGTGAACCACAGGGCCCCGTCCGGGCCGGTGGTGATGGCGTGCGGCCGGCATCCGGGGTCGGGCAGCGGGAAGCCCGCGGTCTCTCCCGATGTCGTGATCCGGCCGATCCGGCCCGCGCCGATCTCCGTGAACCACAGGGCGCCGTCCGGCCCGGCGGTGATCCCGACCGGTCCGGCGGGCGGGTCGGGCAGGGGGTGGACGGTGACCTCGCCCGAGGTCGTGATCCGGCCGATGGCGTGGGCCTGGTTGAGGGTGAACCACAGGGCCCCGTCACCGCCCGTCGTGATCATGGAGGGGTAGGAGCCGGCCGGTACCGGGAGCGCGAACTCGCGGACGGAGCCGTCCGGTTCCATCCGGCCGATCCGGTCGGCGTTCAGCTCGGTGAACCACAGGGCGCCGTCCGGCCCGGTGGTGATGCCGTACGGTCCGCCGCCGGCCGTGGGGAGGGGGTACGAGCTCGTGGTGCCGTCGGTGGTGATCCGGCCGACGCGGTGGTCCCGCATGCGGGTGAACCAGAGCGCTCCGTCGGGGCCGGCGGTGATCTGCGCGGGTCCGCAGTCCGCCGAGTCGAGGGGGAACTCGGTGACGGCGGTCGGCCCGTCGGGGTCCAGGCGGGCGATCCGCCCGGTGTGGACGAGGGTGCACCACAGGGCGCCGTCGGGCCCGGTGGTGAGGGCGTACGGGCCGGAGGCGGGGTCGGCCACGGGGAAGGACCGGTAGGTGGTGGGCTCGGGAAACGGGTCGCGGGGCACGGTGTCCTTTCGGCGGTGCGGGAGGGAGGTGGTCAGGCCGCGGCCGGCGCGTGCCGGTCCGCCGGTACGAGGTCCAGCCGGCTCGCCCGCCACCGCGAGCGCAGCATGCGGTCGTGGCTGACGACGACCACCGCGCCGGGGAAGCCGGCGAGCGCGGCCTCCAGTTCCTCCACCAGCGCGGGGCCGAGGTGGTTGGTGGGCTCGTCCAGGAGCAGGACGTCGTACGGTTCGCTCAGCAGCCGGGCCAGGGCCAGGCGCTGTCGCTGCCCGGCGGACAGCGCGCCCACCGGAAGGTGCGTCCGGTCGGCTGCGAACAGGCCCAGGGAGAGCAGCTGTTCGGCGTGCTCCTCGGGGTCGCCGGGGCGGCCGTGTCCGAAGGCGGCCAGGAGGCTGCGGTCCGCGGGGCCGTGGTCGGGCGACTGGCTCAGCCGGCCGATCCGGCCGCGGCGTACGAGCAGGCCTCGGTTCGGGGTCCCGGGCCGCGGGCCCTCGTCGGCGAGGATCCCCAGCAGGGTGCTCTTGCCGGCCCCGTTGGGCCCGCCGACCAGCAGCCGGTCCCCGGCGCGGAGGGTCAGGTCTACCGGCGCCAGGCGTCCGGGGACCTCCAGGGCGGTGGCCGACACCAGCGTTCCCCGGGTCCGGCCCGCCCGGGGGGTGGTGGTGAAGCGCAGCGGTTCGGGCGGTGCGGGGACGGGGTGGGCGAGCAGGCGCTCCAGTCGTTCCCCGGCTTGGCGGACGCGTCCGGCGACGGATTGTTGGACCCGCCCGGCCGCCCGGTCGTAGGCCATCTTGTTGCCGTCCTTGCGGGCCCGGCCCGGAGCCACCCTGCGGGCGCTGCCGGCCGCGCGCTCGCGCAGGGCCTCGGCCTCCTCCCGCCAGGCGGCGTGCGCCTCGGCGCGGCGCAGGCGGGCGGCGGCGCGTTCCGTCAGGTATCCGGCGTAGCCGTTGCCGTAGCGCACGACCCGGTGGGTGTCGCCGTCCACCTCCAGCAGGGTGTCGGCGACGCGTTCGAGGAAGACCCGGTCGTGGGAGACGGTGACCGTGGTGCCCGTGCGGGCGCGCAGGTGTTCTTCGAGCCACCGCGAGGCTTCGTGGTCGAGGTGGTTGGTGGGTTCGTCCAGCAGCAGTACCTCGGGCGCGGCGGCGAGCAGGGCCGCGAGCCGCAGCCGGACGCGTTCGCCGCCCGAGAGGGCGTCGACGGTGCGTCGGCGGGGGACGCGGACCAGGCCGAGTCCGTGCAGGGCGCGCTCGACGCGCGCGTCGGCCTCGTAGCCGCCGCGGAGTTCGTAGCCGGTCCGCAGATCGGCGTAGGCGGTGAGCAGGGCGGGGTCGGTCTCGGCGGCGCCTTCGGCCATGCGCTGTTCGAGCCTTCGCAACTCGGCTTCCATCGAGCGGAGTTCTGCGAGGGCGCGGTCGATGACCTCCTGGACGGTCAACCGTCCGGGCAGTTCCTCCTCCTGGGCGAGGTAGCCGATGCCGCCGTCGGCGCGGGCGATGATCCGCCCCCGGTCCGGGTGTTCGGCGCCGGCGAGCAGGCGGAGCAGGGTCGACTTGCCGGAGCCGTTCTCCCCGACGATGCCGATGCGGCCGCCGGGCGGGAGGGCGCAGGTGACGGAGTCGAGGACGAGCCGGCCGTCGTAGGCCTTGGTGACGTCAAGCGCGGTGAGCTGTGCGGTGGTCGCGGTCATACGGGAACTCCTGGAGGGCGGCGCGGGCGGCGGGTGCGGGGAGGGGGGCGCGGGCGGCGGACGGAACGCGGAGGAACATCGGGAACTCCTTATAGCGACGAATGTTGCGTTAAGATGGTGCCATGATCATGACGCCGGACGCAAGCGATCCTTCGAGCCGACCCGCCGAACCCGACCCCGGACCCGACCGCGCCCACGCCCCCGCCCCCGGCTCCGGCTCCGGCTCCGGCTCCGACCGTCGATCGCACTCCGCGACCGCCCCTGACGGACCCGCCGGCCCCCGGCGTCGGACCGGAGGGCGCAGCGCCCGCGTCCGCGCACAGGTCCTGGCGGCCGTCGGAGAGGTCCTGGTGTCCGACGGGTACGACGCGCTCACCGTGGACGTCGTCGCCGAACGCGCCGGGGTGCACCGCACCACCGTCTACCGGCGCTGGCGCGACGTCGGCGGGCTGCTGGCCGACGTACTCGACGCGGCGGCCGACGACACCTGGGAGCCCGCGGACACCGGGTCCCTGGAGGGCGACCTCACCGCCCTCAACCTGGAGGTCTACGAGGCCCTGGACCCCGGCCGCGCCGAGCCGGCGGCCGGCCTCACCACGGCCCTGATCGCCGCGTCGTTCCGCTCCGCCGAGGCCGCCGGCGCGCTGACCCGCTTCTGGGAGGACCGCTACGCCCGCTGCGCACCGGTCGTCGTCAGGGCGGTGGGACGCGGTGAACTCCCCGGCGGTACGGACGCGCGGTCCCTGCTGGTGGCCGCCACGGCCCCGCTCTACCAGGAACTGCTCCTGTTGCGCTCCTCCCCCGACCCCGGCCTGCCGCGTCGGGCGGCGCGCGCCGCCGGGGCCGCGGGCGCGGCGGGGGTCTTCGCGGCGGGCGTCCTCGCCGAGGGCTCTCAGGCCCCGCCGCGGCCCTGAACGGGACGACCTCCGCCGGCCGGGCCGCGCGCACCCGTCCCAACTCCCGGGATCCACGGGCCGAATGCTCGACGCACGACCGCCCCGCCTGCGACGATGCGCCCATGACGCAGATCATCAAGGGGGGCAATCTGCCCGTGCCCGGCGGTCCCGTGCGGGTCGCCGTCGTCCGTGGCGCGACCGGGCCCGGCGTGCCCGAGATCGAGACGGCGGCACTGCTGCTGGACGACAGCGGCAAGGTGAGGGACCGCAGCGACCTGGTCTTCTACAACCAGCGCGCGCACTCCACCGGGGCCGTACGGCTCCTGGGCAACGCCCGGGGCGAGGACGGACGCACGGCGGACTGGCTGGAGATCGACCCGGGGCGGGTCGAGCCGGAGGTGGACCGCGTCCTCATCGCGGCGTCCTGCGAGGGCGGCACCTTCGGGGAGGTGCCGGGGCTGTACGTGGAGGCGATCAGCACGGCCACCGGCGAGCGGCTGGTGGTGTACTCCGTCGACGACGATGACGCGACGACCGAGACGGCGTACGTGCTGGGCGAGTTCTACCGCCGGGACGGGGGCTGGAAGTTCCGGGCGGTCGGACAGGGTTACGACTCCGGGCTGCCGGGGTTGGCCGCGGACTACGGGTTCACGGTGGAGCAGGACGATGAAGAGCCCGAGGTCGAGGAGCCCGAGGTCGTGGGGGCCGGAGCCCCGCCGCCGGCGCCCGCGCTGCCCGAAGCGCCTCCGCCCGCGCCGCCGTTGCCCGGGGAGGCGGCGCCGCACCCGGTGGCACCGCACGCGATGGCACCGCACCCGGCGGAACCGCACCCGGTGGAGCCGGCCGCAGGCATCGACCTGCCCGCCGGAACCCCCGTCTCCAAGACCGGCGCTCCCCTGCTGGGCACCCTCACCCGACGGATCAACCACCTCCCCACCGACTTCGGACCGGACTTCCCCTCCGTCTCGTACGAGGGCAAGGGGGAGGACATCGTCCGGTTCGACGCCCCCATACCCGCCGGATTCGTGGTGGTCGAGGTGTCCCGGGTGGGGGAAAGCCTGATCGACGTCACGGCGCTCGACCACCGCAACCGCGACAAGTCCCCCTCGGTGATCCACAGTTGGATGGAGGACTTCACCGGGCGCGGCATCGTCGACCACGACGGGAACGGCCCGCTGCGGCTGCGGGTCAAGGCCCGGGGCGAGTGGCGGATCACCCTCGGCTCGGTGGCGGTGCTGCGCGACCTCTCCGAGCGCCTCGAAGGCGTCGGCCCGGAGGTCCTGGCGTACTCCGGGCCCGCCGTCGACCTCGCCATCAGGCACCGCAACAGCCGCGACGACGCCTGGTTCCGGCTGGAGGGCATCCGGCGCAGCGCCTCGCGCCGGCAGCTGTACACCGGGTACAGGTCGGGGCGGAGCACGGTGGCGCTGACCCGGGGCGCGCGACTGCTGGTGATCGCGTGCGACAGCCCCTGGTCCATCACCCCGCGCGAGGTCACCCCGCACCACAACCGCAGGGAAGGCGAGGTGCCCCCCTTCTGGAAGCGGCTGCGCTGAGCGGAGCCGCCGCGGTGGCGCCGGACCGTGCGGGCCGGTTCGCGCGGCCCGGCGCCACGGGCGGACTCAGTGCGTGGGGAGGTCCTCCGGGCCGTGGACGCGTACGCCGCCGACGTACGTCTGCACGGTGCGCACCGCGTGCAGGTCGGCGGGGGCGACGGCGAAGGGGTCCCGGTCGAGGACCGCGAGGTCGGCGAGCCGGCCGACCGCGAGGACACCGGCGTCGTCCTGGTGGTTCACCCAGGCGGATCCGGCCGTGTACGCGACGAGGGCGTCGGTGAGGGCGAGGCGTTGCTCGGGCAGGAACGGGGGGCGCAGGTCGGGTTCGCCCAGTTCCTCGGCCCACACCTGGCGGTTGACGGCGACGTGGATGCCGTGCCACGGGTCCGGGCTGGAGACGAACCAGTCACTGCCCGCCGCGAGCACCGCGCCGGCGGCGTGCAGGGCGCCGAACGGGTACTGGCGCCGGCCGCGTTCCGCACCGAGGAAGGGCAGGGTGAGTTCGTCCATGGCGGGCTCGTGGGCGGCCCACAGCGGCTGCATGTTGGCGGCGGCGCGCAGGGTGCGAAAGCGCGGGATGTCGTCGGGGTGCACCACCTGGAGGTGGGCCAGGTGGTGGCGCAGGCCCGTGTGGCCGTGTGCCTCGACGGCCGCTTCCAGGGAGTTCAGGGCCTCGCGGACGGCCCTGTCGCCGAGGGCGTGGAAGTGGATCTGCAAGCCGTGGCCGTCGAGGGCTGTCACGGCTTCGCGCAGCAGGGCCGGGTCGACCATGGAGATCCCGGCGTTGTCCCCCGGGCAGCCGCAGGAATCGAGGTAGGGCTCCAGCATGGCGGCGGAGAAGTTCTCCACGACGCCGTCCTGCATGATCTTGACGCTGCCCGCGGTGAAGCGCCTTCCCCGGGCCGCCTTCTCGCGGCGGGCGAGCAGGGAGTCGATCTGTTCGAGGCCCTGGTCACGTTCCCACCAGAGCGCTCCGCGCACACGGGCGGTCAGGGAGCCGTCCGCGTCGCAGGCGAGGTAGGTGTCGAGCGGGTCGGGGAATCCGGCGTAGGCGCCGACGAGCGCGTCCTGCCAGCCGGTGATGCCGAGCGAGTGCAGCAGCTCCTGGGCGGCGAGGAGCCCGGCGCGGGCCTCGGCGGCCGAAGGCGGGGGTACGAGCGCGCCGACCAGCGTCATGGCGCCCTCGTGCAGGACGCCGGTGGGTTCGCCCGCGGCGTCGCGCTCGACGCGGCCGTCCGCGGGGTCGGGCGTGTGCCGGTCTATCCCGGCCAGGGCGAGGGCGCGGGTGTTGACCCAGGCGGAGTGTCCGTCGCGTACGGGGAAGTAGGCGGGCCGGTCGGGGAGGATGTCGTCGAGCCGGTCGCGGTGGGGCAGTCCGCCGGGGAAGGCGTCGAAGGACCAGCCGCTGCCCTGGATCCACGTGGCATCGGGCCGGGCCGCGGCGTGGGCGGCGATGGTGGCCCGGTAGTCCCGGTCGGTGCGACCCGCGCTCAGGTCGCACCCGAGCATCCCGATCCCGGCGATCACCGGGTGGACGTGCGCGTCGGTGAACCCCGGCTGCACGAAACGGCCGCCGAGGTCGACCACCTCGGTGCGGGGGCCGATGTGCGCGCGGACCTCCCGGTCGGTGCCGAGGTCGGTGATCCGGCCGCCGGTGACGGCCAGGGCCGATGCCCGGTGGCGCGCCGGGGAGGCGGTCCAGACGGTGCCGTTGAGGAGTACGAGGTCTGCGTGCTGCATGTGAGTGGGCTCCGGTGGGTGACGGTGGGGTGGGTGTCGGCGCTGTGACGGCGGCGCGGGGGCGGTAGGGGGCGGGCGCTTCGACGTCCGCCCCCGGTGCGTGGTGTGGTGTTCAGCCCCCGGCGGCGGCCGGGGCGGGTGTGGGGTCGGGCTCCGGGGCGAGGGGGGCCGGCGGCCGGGTGAAGTAGGCGGCGCGGCGCCGGAATCGGGTCCACAGGGCGGCGGGGACGCCCAGGGCGACCACGGTGAGGGGCAGCGCGGTCAGGAAGCGTCCGTTCTCGGCGTCGAAGGCCAGGTGGTCCACCGAGGTCCACTGTTGCCAGGCCACCAGAGCGCCGAGCAGCAGCAGGGCGGTGCCGCCGAGCAGGGGCAGCAGTCCGACGACGAGCGCGTCCCGGATGCGGCCGCGCAGTTCGTGGCGGAAGGTGACCGCGCAGGCGATGCCGCCGACCCCGTACATCAGGGAGACCAGGATGCCGACGGAGTTGACGACGGCGACGACCACCTCGGAGAGCGAGCCGACCGCGAGTCCCGCGAGGGACACGCCGACGGCGAGGGCGGCGATGCGCAGGGTGGAGGTGGCCGGGGTCCCCCACGCGGGGTGGAGCCGGGTCCAGCCGGCGCCCAGGACGCCGTCGCGCCCCATGGCGAGGGTGAGTCGGGCTCCGGCGATGACGCTGGACTGCATGCAGGCGACGGTGGCGAGGAGCATCGCGGCGAGGGCGGCGACCGCGCCGCCCGTCCCGTAGAAGGTGCGGGCCAGTTCGGTGACGCCGGACAGCGGGTCGGCGAGCTGTTCGGGTCTCAGCGCGTGCAGGAAGCCGGTGGCGGAGAAGAGGAAGAAGCCGGTGGTGACCAGGATCGCGATGATGCCGGCGCGGCCCGGGGAGCGGGCGGAGGTCGACTCCTCGACGACGGAGAAGGCGCTCTCCCAGCCCCAGAACATGTACGCCGCCATCACGGTCGCCCTGAGGAGGGTGAGGGTGTCGGGGAAGGCGAGGGGCGAGAACCACGCGGCGGAGACGGGGGCGGCGTCGCCCCGGGCGAAGGCGGTGATCACGATGACGGTGACCACGAGCGCGGAGACCCCGAGCAGGAGGCTCTGGACGGCGGTGGCTCCCCTGACCCCGCGCAGGGCGCTGAGCACGATCAGCGCGCTCCACACCAGACCGGTGACGGTGACGGCGACGGGGTCGTCCGGCGGGACGGCCCGGACGCCGGCCTCGGCGAGGAGGCCGAGGGTGAACTGCCCGGTGAGCTGGCCCGCGTAGGACAGGAACAGGATGTTCGTGGCGACCGAGGTCCATCCGGTGAGGTAGCCGGTCCACGGGCCGAGCGCCCGGCGCACCCAGACGTAGGCCGTCCCGCAGTTGGGATCGCGTGCGGCGAGGCGGGCGTAGCCGCCGGAGACGGCCAGGATGGGCAGGGCCGCGAGCAGGAAGGCGGCGGGCATCGCGGTGCCGGCGAGCGCGGCGAGGAAGGCGAGGCCGATGCCGACGCTGACGGTGGGGCTGATGTTGGCCAGCGCGATGACGACGCCGTGCCGGGTGCTGAGGGTCTTCTGGAACGTGGCGGCGGGCGCGGCCCCGTCGGCGGGTCTTCCCTGGTCCATGAGCAGCACTCCTCGGTTCTGGGTGCCCCGCAGACAACCGCTCGCCGCACTATTTTGTCAACGGTGTGGGAAAAACATTTCGGGTCGGCCTCCGGGGCTTGCGGAGCCGCCGTCCGGCCTGGTCTGATCACCCCATGGCAGCACGAGGCAGAGGCCGTCCCCCCAAAGTCGAACTGGACCTGCGGATCATCGTGGACGCCGCCCTCGCGCTCACCGACGACGAGGGCCCGACCGCGCTCAGCGTGCGCCGGCTCGCCGCAAGACTCGGGGTCGATCCCTCCGCCCTGTACCGCCACGTCAGGGACAAGGACGAACTCCACCTGGCCCTGGCCGACCGCCTCTTCGAGGAGACCCTGACGGGGTTTCGGCCCGCGCGGGACTGGCGGCGGACGCTGCGCGACCTCGCGCTGCGCACGCGCGAGGTCGCCCTGCGCCATCCCGGAGCGGCGGTCCTGGCCACCTACCGCACCACCCGGCGCCCCGCCGAGATGCGGATCGTGGAGCACATCCTCGCGGCCTTCGGCCGGGCCGGCTGCTCCCCCGCTCTGGCCGCCGTCCTGCACCGGGTCTACGGGGACTTCGCCCTGGCCTGGGCCGGGATGGACGCGGCGTTCGAGACCCTGGACGGGGCCGCCCGGACGGGTGACGAGCAGGCCTGGACCCGCGAGTACCCGGCGGCCGACCCCGTCGCCTTCCCGGCCATCGCCCGCAGCGTGTCCCACATGGCCGCGCTGGACGGGACGACGGTCTTCCTGGCCGCGCTGGACACCCTGCTGGACGGGCTCGCGGCGCGGATCGCGGCGGAGGCCCGGGCGGGGTCCGGGGCCGCGGCGGGATCCGGGGCCGCGATCGTTTCCGACGGCGGCCGGGTGGCCCCGTAGGGCGCCGCTTTTCGGACAGACGTGACGCCGGGGGCCCGGGGCCCGGTGGCGGGCCGCCGTTCGGGGCATCCGCGTCGGTGGCTGCGACCCCGCAGACCGGACGACCCGTCAACACAGGGAGGAAGCGCCATGCTGATCACGGTCACCCGCTCCGGAGGCTTCACCGGCCACCAGAAGCTCCGCGCGCTCGACACCGCGGGCCGCGCGGACGCGGCGGCGCTGGAGGCACTCGCACAGCGCGCCGTCGCCCCCGCGGCCGACGGCTACCACTACCGGATCACCGTCGACGACGAGGTGCTCGACCTCCGGGACCCCGCCCTCACCGACGCCCAACGGGCCCTGATCCGCACCGTCCTCGACGAAGGCGCCTGACCGCACCGGACCGCACCGGACCGCGCCGCATCACGCCCGACTCCGCGCCCGCTCCGGCCGGGCGCGGAGTCGGGATCGATTGTCAGTGGTGGGTGAGAAGGTGGGAACATCCAAGCGGAAACAGGGGGATGTTCATGTCCGGTAGCCAGAATTTCATCAATCACGTCGCGCTCGTCCTGGACGCGAGTTCCTCGATGTCGCACCTGAACGGAAAGGTCGTGGAGGTCGCGGACCAGCAGATCGAATATCTGGCCCGCCGCTCCCGGGAATTGGACCAGGAAACCCGCGTCACCGTCTACGTCTTCGCCGACACGGTGGAATGCGTCATCTACGACAAGGACGTGCTGCGCATGCCGTCCCTCAGGCAGCTGTACCGGGTCGGCGGGATGACGGCGCTGCTGGCGGCCACCCTGAAGTCGCAGCGGGAGCTCGCGCAGACGGCGCAACTGTACGGCGACCACAGCTTCCTGACGTTCGTGCTGACCGACGGGCAGGAGAACGCAAGTCACCGCTGCCCGGACGCGCCGGCCACGGACCCGCGCGCGCTGGTGCGGGCGGTGGCCGAGATGATCGCGACGCAGGAGGACAACTGGACGCTCGCCGTCCTCGTGCCGGACCAGATGGGCAAGCGCGAGGCCACCCAGTTCGGTTTCCCGAAGGACAACATCGCCATCTGGGACGCCACCAGCACCCGGGGTCTCGAAGAGGCCGGTCAGGTCATCAAGGAAGCCACCGAGAAATTCATGGTGGGCCGCACCAAGGGAATCCGCGGATCGCGCGCCGTGTTCTCCACCGGCGCACAGGCGGTCAACAGCGAAACCATCAAGGCGGCGGGCCTCACGCCCGTGAATCCGTCGGAATACCGACTGGTTCCCGTCACGCGCGAGGCGGCCATTCGCGAATGGGTCGTCGAGAGCGGGAACACATTCCGCAACGGTGGCGCCTTCTACCAGCTCGGCAAGTCGGAGAAGATCCAGGCCCGGAAGCAGATCGCGGTGTTGGAGAAGAAGACGGACCGGGTGTACACCGGCCCGGAAGCGCGCGCCCTGCTCGGTCTGCCGGACGCGGAGGTCCGCGTCAAGCCGGACCACAACGACGAGTTCACGATCTTCGTGCAGAGCACGAGCGTGAACCGCAAGCTCCTCCCGAACACGCGGGTCCTGCTGATGGTCTGAGTCCGACGGGCCGCGCTCTCGCCGTAGGATCCGTGAATCCTTTTCGCCGTCCCCCGCCTCTTGTACCCGAACCGGACGCGCAGGCGTCGGTCGATACGAGGAGGAACGAAGCATGACGGTCGCGATCATCGCCGTGGTCGGTGCCCTGTTGGTCTGCGTCTGCACCGTGACGCTGCTCAAGCGCAGGGGCCGGGGCCGTGGTTGATCCGCACAGGTCACCCACCACGACGATCCGCCGGATACGGGCAGGGAGCATGAACCGAAGCCACCGTTGGCCGGACGAGCAGCTGATCAAGGCGGCTCAGGACGGCAACATCACCTCGCTGACCACCGTGGTCATGGAGTCGCAACCCCATGTGCGCAAGTTCGCGCTGTCGTTGTGCGCCACGCCGCAGGACGCGGAGGACGCCGCGCAGGAAGCGCTGATCATCCTCTACCGGAAGATCGGTACGCTCCGCGCCTCCGGCGCCCTGGCCTCCTGGATGTTCCGCATCGTGCGCAACGAATGCCTGCGGCACCTCAGGCTGCTCGCCTCGGGGCCGGTCGTGGGGGAACCGGAGGGCGAGACCGCGCCCTCGGCGGAGAGTTCGGTCCTGCGGCGGCTGGAGGCCGAGCGGGTCGCCGTCGCGGTCGGCGCCCTGCCCCGCGACCAACGACAGGTGCTGATCATGAGGGACATCCAGGGGTATCCGGGGCGTCTGGTCGCCCGCTCGCTCGGTCTGAGCGACGCGGCCATGAAGTCCAGGTTGCACCGGGCCCGGGCGGCGCTGCGGCAGGCCCTCGCGGCGGGCGACGGCGCGACCGAAGGGGGGACGGCGGCATGAGGACCCTCACGCAAGGGGCCGGCAAGGCCGCGGAACCGGGCGCTTCGCTGCGGACGGGATCCCAGTTCGCCAGCGCCTCCGTCCCGCGCCACCTGGTGCGCGGCGCCCTCGGCTTCGGGCTCCTGATCGGCTCGATCGCCCTGGTGCCCTTCGCCGGACCCGCCACGCTGGTGGCCGCACCGCTCGGTTTCGTCGCCCTCCGCGGCTGCCCGACCTGCTGGGTGATCGGCCTCGTGCAGACCGTCTCCCGGGGCCGTCTGGAACGCAGCTGTGAGGACGGGGTGTGCACCCTGACGCGTCCGGTCGCCGCCGGCGGCGCGCCTCCCGCTTAGGGCGACCGCCGTCCGCCGTCCGACCACGCCGGGACCGTCCTCCCCCACGGGGGTGGGGAGGGACGCTCCCGCTCCCGTGGGGCGGCGGACAGCGGATGCGGGGGCGAACGGCCGATGGAACCATGGGAGGGGACCACGGGACGGGACCACGGAATGGGCTGCGGACCCCCTCGGGGGAAGTGAGCGACCATGATGCGAAGCCTCACTCGGAAGATCCTGTCGGCCACGGTCGCCACGATCGTGCCGCTCGGCGCCCTCACCGCGCTCGCCGTGACCGCGGCCGGCCCGGCGCAGGGGGCACAGCGGGCGCCGGGGGCCGTGCCCGCCGCCAGTTGCGCGGTGTCCGGGGGGTCACAGGGCCGGATCGGGCTGTCGGGCAGCGGCTTCTACCCCGGTGAGAAGATCTTCGTGCTGTACGCGGGCCCGCAGGGCGAGCGGACCGCCGCGGTCGTCGACGCGCACGAGAACGGCACCTTCGAGGTGGCCGGTCTCCCGAAGGACCACAGCTACAGCCTCCACTCCGTCTACCGGGGCGACTACCGCCGGACGCCGTGCCCGAAGGCCGTCTCGGACGGGGACCCGGCGCTGAGCTGAACCCCCGCGGCCCCGGGCGCGGGGGTGTCGGTGGACAGCTCCTCCAGGCGGCGCAGCCGCTCGTGGGTCTCCTCGTCGAGGGGTGCGTAGGTCACCATCCGGGGGCCGCTCGCCGGGCCCAGCCACAGGCTGGTGTGTTCCAGGTGCAGCAGGCCGACGTACGGGTTGCGGATGTACTTCGACCGGGCGCCCGGCCCGACGACCTCGTGGCGGGCCCACACCTCACGGAACTCGGGCGAGGCCGCCTCCAGCCGGGCCAGGAGGGTCTTCCACGCCGGCTCCGCCAGGTGCTCGGCCATCGCCGCCCGGAACTTGGCCGCCATCGTCCGCAGCGCGCCCGGCAGGTCCACCAGGGCGGCCCGCCAGCCGGGGTCCGTGAAGGCGAGCCACATGATGTTGCGGTCCTCGGGCGGGGTCTTGGCCAGGTCTCCCAGGAGGCGTCCGTACGTGGCGTTGTGCGCCAGGATGTCGTAGCGGCTGTTCTGCACGCAGGCGGGCATCGGACCCAACCGGTCCAGCATCGCCCGGACGCCCGCGGTGATGCTCGGGCACAGCGTGTTCGGGGCCGGGTCCAGGCTGCCGGCCAGCGCGAACAGGTGCGCCCGCTCGCTGCCGTCGAGCAGCAGCGCCCGCGCGACGGCGTCGAGCACCTGGGCCGACACGGTGATGTCGCGCGCCTGTTCCAGCCACGTGTACCAGGTGACCCCGACGCAGGACAGCTGCGCGACCTCCTCGCGGCGCAGGCCCGGCGTGCGTCGGCGCGGACCGCGCACCAGCCCGACCTGCTCGGGGGTGATGCGCTCGCGGCGGCTGCGCAGGAAGTCGGCGAGCTCGTGCCGGCGGACGTCGCTTCCGGGGGCCACAGTGGTCATGGGACCAGCCTGCCGCACCGTCGATCCTGTTGCCAGGTGGTGCCGGTACCAGGATCGGCAGGCTCTGGTACCCGTCTGGCGGGGGGCGCACCGTCGAAGGGTGACCGATACATCCACCGCATCGCCCCGCACCCCCTCCCCTTCGGCGCCCGGCGCCGCCGGCCCGCACGTCCCCCGGGCCGGCGGCGCGGGCCCGGGGACGCCCCTGGGCGCCCTCGGGCTGTTCACCGTGCTGCTGGGGGCCGCGCTGCCCCTGATCGACTTCTTCATCGTGAACGTCGCACTGCCGTCCATCGAGCGCGACCTCGCCGCCGGCCCGGCCCTGCTGGAACTGGTCGTCGGCGGTTACGGCGTCGCGTACGCCGTCCTGCTCGTGCTCGGGGGGCGCGTCGGCGACACCCTCGGTCGGCGCCGGCTCTTCCTCGTCGGCATGGCCGCCTTCGGCGTCACCTCGCTCGCCTGCGGTCTGGCCCCGACCGGCTGGACCCTCGTCGCCGCCCGCGTGGCCCAGGGCGCGGCCTCGGCGCTGATGCTGCCGCAGGTCCTCGCGACCATCCAGGCCACCACCGAGGGGCCGCGTCGCGCCCGTGCCATGAGCCTGTACGGGGCCACCGCGGGCCTGTCCATGGTCGCGGGGCAGATCCTCGGCGGGGTGCTGGTCGCCGCCGACGTCGCCGGGACCGGCTGGCGCGCGGTGTTCCTGGTCAACGTCCCGGTGGTGGTCCTCGGGTTGGTGCTCGGCGTGCGCGCGGTGCCGGAGACCCGGTCGGCCCGCCCGGCCGCCGTGGACGTCCCGGGCACGCTGCTGCTCGCGCTGTCGCTGGTCTCGTTGCTGCTGCCGCTGACGGAGGGGCGGGCCGCCGGGTGGCCTGCCTGGACCTGGTTCTCGCTGGCCTGCTTCCCGCTCGCGGCGGTGTCCTTCTCCGTCGTCGAGCGGCGGGCGGACCGGCGCGGCCGGACCCCGCTGGTGCCGCCGAGCCTGCTGGGGCTCGTTTCCCTGCGGCGCGGTCTCGCCGTGGTGCTGCCGTTCTCCGTCGGGTTCAGCGGGTTCATGTTCGTCCTGGCGATCGTCTTCCAGCGGGAGTTGCGGATGGGGCCCGTCGCGGCCGGGCTCGCGCTGGTCCCGATGGCCGTGGCCTTCTTCGGCGCCTCCCTGGCCGGTCCGCGTCTGGTCGGCCGCTACGGTACCCGCGTGGTGACCGCCGGTGGCGTGCTCCAGGCCGCCGGCATCGCGCTCCTGCTCGTCACGCTGCGGTACGGTCCGCAGCAGCCGGGGCCGGCCGTCCTCGCCCCCGGGGTGGCCCTGGCGGGTCTGGGGCAGGGGCTGCAACTTCCCGTGCTGATGAGGCTGATGCTGTCGGACGTGCCCGCCGACCGGGCCGGTGTGGGCGGCGGCGTCATGATCACCGCCCAGCAGTCGGCGTTGGCGCTGGGCGTCGCCACCCTCGGCAGCCTGTTCCTCGCCCTGGCCCCGGCTGTGGGGCCGCGCGACGCGGTGAGCGTGACGCTGCTGGCGCAGCTCGCCCTGATCGCGCTCACGGTGCTGCTCAGCCTGCGCCTGCCGCGCATGCGCTGACCGTCGCGTCCGCGGCGGCGGCGCACCCCCGGGGTCGGTGCCCCGGGGGTGCGCCGCCGCGAACGGGTCTCCCCGCGGTCCGGCGGTCCGGCCGTCCGGGGCGGTGTCGTGAGGGGCGGTCAGCCGGTGGTGTGCCAGGCGGTCGTCAGCCCGTCCAGCCACGCGGGCGGCAGCTCCGCCGCGTCCCATTCCTCCCGCAGCTCCGCCGGCGCGGCGGCGAGCCGCTCCAGCACCGCGATGCCGGCGGCGGAGTGGAGCAGCGAGTAGCGGCCGTGCATCGTGATGGCGCTGCCCGGCCCGTAGGTCGCGAACAGCCGTTCCAGTCGGGCGTGGTGGGCGGTGGTGAACTCCGTCAGCCGGGTGGCGTACCCGGCCCGTCGGCGCGGGCCCATCGTGGCGAGCACGGCGACGAGCACCTCGCCCGTCACCTCCGGGTCCAGCTCCGAGACGGCCGCGAACGACAGGTACAGGGGGGACAGCGCCACCTGGGCCCGTTCCACCTCGACGCGGCCCACCGGCGGGTGCTCCCCCGCCCGGGAGGCGGGACCCTCCTCCCCGACGGCCCCGACGAGGGTCCGCTCGGCGATGACGCCCAGCCGCTCCAGGAGGTCCTCCTCGCCGTCGAGGCGGCCCGCCGCGTACTCCTCGCCCTTGTCCTTCCACCCCGCGCCGCGGTCGCGCTCGCTCAGCTCCTCGTGCGCGAGGGCCAGCACCCCCGCCTCGACGAGCCCGATGAGTTGGCTCGCGTCATCGGCGTGGACGCCCGACCGGGCCAGGAGCTGGAGCAGCGTCGCCCTCGCATTGTCGACACTGACCTCGTCCGGCCACTGCCGTCCCTCCTCGGCGGCGCTCATCGGGCCCTCCTCCTCGCTCGGGTGGTGCGGTGCGTACAACAGAGATCAATCTCCCCTCGACCGGTCAACGCCCGGCAACCGGTTTCCGCTCCCGGTGGCGCGGACCGGGCGGTCGCACCGGTCTCGGCCACCGTGTCCAGACCTACGGCGGCCATCTTCACACCTCCGACGGACCCCGTGGGGCCGGCCCCCCGCAGACCGCCCCGATGGGCGCGGGCCGGGCGCAGCGGCGGTGGCGCCACCGCCGGCCACCGGTGCACCGGAGGCTCGCTCAAGGCCGGCCGAACTCGGCCTCCAGGAGGTCGGTGAAGATGCCGACGGGGTCTTCCCAAGGTCCTGTCGCCCAGTCGGCGTTGACGTTCACCGCGAGCAGGTGCGTGCCCTCGCGCGTGCCGTAGACGTACGACCAGGAGCCGAACAGTGCGCCGCCCATGCCCCAGAGGGCGGTGCCGGAGGGCAGGATCAGGCGGGAGACTCCGAGACCGTAGGCGGCGCCCGGAAGCCAGTCCACCGTCGGGACGGTGGTGAACATCTCGCGCTGTAGCTCCGGCGGGAGGAGGCGCCCCGCGAGCAGTGCCGCGAGGAACCGGTCGAGGTCGGAGACGGTGGAGATCATCCCGCCCGCCGCCCAGTAGGGACTGGTCTCCAGTTCCGTGACGTCGTGGACCGTGGCGTCCGGGTCGGGTGAGAACAGTCTGGTGTAGTGGCTCGCGTGGGGCTCGGGCAGCAGCGGGTCGGCGCCGAGCAGCAGGGAGGTTCCCGTCAGGCCGAGCGGGCGGGCGAGACGGTCGGTGATCTCCTCGGCGAGCGTCCGGCCGGTCACCCGCTCGACGATCATCCCGGCGAGCACGTAGTTGGTGTTGGAGTACGCCCAGCCCGTCCCCGCCGGGAAGTCGGCCGGATGCGACACGGCGATCTCCACGAGTTCCGCGGGCGTGTAGCTTTCCCGCCTGCTCAGTGCCGGCTGGTCACCGGTGTGGCTGAACACTCCGCTCGTGTGATCGAGGAGCTGTCGGACGGTGATCGTGCCGCCGTCGTGACCGTTGCCGGTGACCACGCCCGGCAGCCATCGCTCCACCGTGTCCTCCAGGGCCAGTCGGCCTTCGCCCACCAGTTGCAGGATCACGGTGGCGGTGAAGGTCTTGGTGATGCTGCCGATCCGGAACCGGTCCTCGTGCCCACGCGCCCGCCGGGTCCGGGTGTCGCCGACCCCCGCCGTACCGAACCACTGCCCGCCGCCGTCACGGACGTGAACGAGGATTCCCGGCACTCCCCCTTCCCCCACCGCCCGGTCGAGCACGCGGCGGACGGCGTCGCGGCTTCCTCGGGTGACGTGCGCCGCCGACGTGGTCTCCTCCATGTGAACCCCCCGGGATCAGGTTTTCGCGATACCTGAAAGCTACGCCGCACAGCCCTCCGCGGAACCGGCGCGAGCCCTGGAACCGGCGGGAATCGGGGAGGTCCCCGGATCTTGTAGCGTTGCCGGTGACGGCTAACGCAACGCACCGGCCCCGGCCACGTCGAGCCGGCTCGCGGGACCCGAGCGGGGGCGGAGATGGGCGGCGGGAGACTCACCGCGAAGGAGCGCGGGGACATCGAGGCGGGACTGGCCGAGGACTTGCCGTACGCCGCGATCGCCCGGCGACTGGGGCGGCCGACCTCGACCGTCAGCAGGGAGGTCGCCCGCCACGGTGGCCCGGGCGGCTACCGCGCGGAACACGCCGACCGGGCCAGTTCCTGGCGGCGGCGCAACCGGCCGCCACGGCCGGCGGCGCCACCGGCCGCCGACGCCGACGCCGAGGCCGTGCACGGGCGGGACCCCGACGCCGTCCGCGCCTTCACGGACGCCTTCGCGACCCTGATGACCGCGGCCGGGTTGCCCCGCACGGCCGCCAGGGTGCTGGCCTGCCTGGTCACCACCCCCTCCGGCGCGCGGACCGCCGCGGAACTCGCCGGGCGTCTGGGGGTCAGCCCGGCCTCGGTGTCCAAGGCCGTGGGATACCTCGAAGGGCTCGACGTCCTCACCCGCGCCCACGAGCCCGGCCGTCGCCGCGCACACCACGTCATCGACGACGAGGTCTGGCTCCGCCTCTGGTCGGCGAGCGCCCGGAAGAACGCCGCCTGGGCCGACACCGCCCGAGCGGGCGCCGATCTGTTCGGCCCCGGCAACGCGGCGGGCGCACGACTCGAGGCGATGCGGCGGTTCTTCGCCGGAGTCCACCGGGACATGACCGACCCCTCGGCAGGCACCGCCCTCGACGACGCGATGACCGTGCTCACCGCCCTCCTCCACGCGGCCCGGCCCCTCGCCGGCGGCGAACTCGCCACCGCACTCGGCTGGCCACCGGCACGCGTCGCCACCGCCGTGGAAGCCGCCGAGCACCACCCGGAGGCCTGCGGACCACTCGTCCTTCGGCGCACCCCGGCCGGCGCGCACCTGGTCACGGCCCGGCAGGACCGGCTCACTCCGGCCCAGCGCAGGGCTCTCGCCCGGCGCTCCGACGATCCGAAAGACACGGCCTAGCGGGGGGCGGTGTCGTCGGCCGGGAAGGCGGGGCCGTGGCCCGGGACGATGGTGTCGGCGGTGGCCAGGACCCGCAGTCGGGAGTTCCGCAGGACGTCGTGGTCGGGGGCCACCGGGTCGTCGACGGGGCCGTTGGGGCGCCACCAGAGGTCGCCGACGAAGGCGGTGACGCCGTCCTCGGTGCCGACGAGCAGGGTGATGTCCTCGGCGCTGTGGCCGGGGGTGCGGATGAGCTTGAGGGAGGGGGTGAGTTCGTGGCCCTCCGCGTCGCGGTCGGTCCACTGGTCGTCGCGGTAGACGGCCTTGTGGTCGTGGACGCGGGCCCGGCCGAAGAGACCGACGTTCATGGTGTTGTCGGGGTGGTGGTGGCTGAGGATCACGTCGGTGATGTCGTCGGGTCCCAGCCCCAGTTCGGCCAGGGGGCCCAGGATCCGGTCGCGACCGGCGACCATGCCCGGGTCGACGATCACGTGGTGCTCGCCGTCGGTGACGTAGGAGACCGTGGCGGCGACGCCGGGTCCGGTGGAGAGGGTGTAGCCGGTGGTCAGGATCGTGTACTGGGCGCTGCGGCCGAGCGGTGCGTCTGTCATGCCCTGAAGACTGCCGGCGCGGCCGGGGGCGTACGAGTGGCCGTGCTGCCACCGATCGCGGGATTCGTGCCAACCTCGCCGGCGGGGGTCAGGTGCCCGCCGCCAGCACCTCGACGCCCGGCCCGGAGAGGTCCGCCAGGGCCGCCCGGCGGCCCGAGACGGCCAGCAGGAGGGAGAGCGCGGGGCCCGTCACCGCCGGCCCGTCCCCGATCGCAAGGTCGGTATCGGCGCCGGTGCCTGTGCCGGTGTCCGTGGCCGTGAGGCGGACCCGCGCGACCAGCTCCTTGGCCCCGCCGAAGGAGGCGGGGGTGCGCGTCTGGAGCCGCAGCGCCCTGACGACGGCGTCCGGCGGGTAGCGGCGGGTCAGACCGAGGGGCCTGCGGATGTCCTCCCCGTGGACGATCTCCTCGACGAGGCGGCTGTCGAGGGGTGCCGGGGGCGTCGACGTCCGCCCCGCGACCCGCCGCAGGCGTTCGAGGGTCTCCCCCGGGCCGTTCCCGCGTTGGCGTGCCACGCCGCGCGCGTTCTGCCGGTCGAAGTCGAAGCCGGCCCGGGCCAGCCCGACGACGAATCCGAGGCGGGTGGTCCGGGCCGTGTCGACCAGGTGGGCGGCGACGTCGTGGACGGTCCACCCCTCGCACAGCGACGGCGTCCTCCACTGCTCTTCGTCGAGGCGGGCCAGATCTTCGATCAGGGCCGCACGTTCCGCGTGCACCACGCGCCAGACGTCTTCCATCACGGCCTCCCTTCGTCGTGCCCAGTGTCGCCCCCCGCACCGACGTTCCGGGCGGGCTCCGCACCGGCGTGGCGGACGGGCGGACGCGGCCGGGGCCGTCTGGCATCCTGGCGCCGTGCAGCCTCCCGTGCCCGTGACGCCCGACGCGCCCGCCCGCATAGGCGCCCCGCTCCTGACGCAGGAGTGGCTCGACCTGACCTTCGTCCACTGGGCCGTCGACCCGGCCGTCGTGGCCCCGCTCCTGCCGGCCGGCACCGTGCCCGACACCCACGACGGGGTCACCTACGTCGGTCTGGTGGCCTTCCGCATGCACCGGGTCGGGTGGCTGCGCCTGCCCGGCGTGCCCTACCTCGGTTCGTTCCCCGAGACCAACGTGCGGCTGTACTCGGTCGACGCCCACGGGCGGCGCGGCGTCGTGTTCCGCTCGATGGACGCCTCCCGGCTGTTGCCCGTCGTGATGGGGCGCGCCTGTTTCCGGCTGCCGTACGTCTGGTCGCGGATGAGCGTGCGCTCGCACGGCGACACGGTCCGCTACGTGAGTTCCCGCCGCGGGCCAGGCCCGCGCGGGGCCCACAGCCGCATCACCGTGGTCAGGGGTGCGCGGATCGAGGAACCCACCGAGCTGGAGCACTTCCTCACCGCACGCTGGGGCATGCACAACGCCTTACTCGGCAGGGCGGCGTACCTCCCCAACGACCATCCGCGCTGGCCCCTGTACCGCGCCGAGCTGCTCACGTGCGAGGAGGACCTGATCGCCGCCGCCGGTCTGCCGGCCCCGCAGGGGGCGCCGGTCAGCGTCCTGTACTCGCCCGGTGTCCCGGTCCGCCTGGGGCGCCCCTCGTCCGCGGGTCGCTGAACCCGGCGGGGGGCGGTCTGCTCGAACTCCCGGGCGACGGGACCGTTTTCGTGTCGTGGGCCGGGGTACCCGCGTGGGACACGACCACGAACGTGGAGGCGACACTTATGCGCGGCATCGGCGGTTGCATCGCCCTGATCGTGGTGGGGGCCATCCTCACCTTCGCGAGCGACTGGAAGATGGAGAGCGTCAACCTCGACCTGGTCGGTCTCATCATGATGGCGGCCGGCTCCGTCGGCCTCGGGGTGTACGCGAGCGTCCTCAAGCGCCGTCGCACCGCGGGGGTCCTGCCCGTGGTGGACGGCCGCGACCGCGACGGCATCTGAGACTGCCTAGCGTTCCCAGAGCCCGGCCAGGTGGGCGTCGAGCACGTCGTGCGCCGCCCCGGGAGTCAGGTGGCCGATGAGGACGTGCGCGGTGAGGCCGTCGGCGAGGGCGAGGAGGGTGCGGGCCTCACGGCGCGCGTCGAGGGGCGCGCCGTCGGCCCGGCCCTCGCCGGCTTCCGCGACGAGGCGGGTGAACGCCTCTTCCAGGGAGGCGTAGTCGGCCCGCAGCGTGGCGGCGAGCGGCTCGCTGACGGCCGCCTGCGCGACGAAGGCGAGCCAGACCCGGGCCTCGGCGCGGTGTTCCTCGCGCAGGAGGGCGACCTCGGTCGCCGCGTGGCCCAGGGCGGTGCCGGCGGAGCGGTCCCGGCCGCCGCCGACGCGGGCCCGGGCGCGTTCGGTGATCCGCTCGCCGATGTGCCCGAGCGCGAAGACGAGCATCTCCTCCTTGGTGCGGAAGCACCGTTGCACGGCGCCCATCGACACCTGTGCGCGGGCGGCGACGTCGCGGAGGGTCACGCCCTCCAGCCCGCGCTCGTCGGCGAGTCGGCAGACGGCCTCGGCGATGAGGCGGCGTCTCCTCTCGTGGTCCACCAGCCTGGGCACGCCCGTCGTCTCCTCCCTCGCGGCGTCGCGCCGCACGGCGCATTTTATCCGATGCGCTCGCATCGATTCCAGCGGTACGGTACCGATGCAAGCGCATCGATACGTGTCCTTGCGCGAACGAACGACGACTGACGAGCGATGAGTGAGGAATCCGTGCAGGACGCCCTGTGGAAGATGTCGGCCGCCGCCCAGGCGGAGGCCGTACGCGGCGGAGAGGTCTCGGCCGTCGAACTGGTCGACAGCCACCTGGCCCGGATCGGCGAGGTGAACCCGCTGGTCAACGCGGTCACGCAGCTCATGGCGGAGCGCGCCCGCGCGGAGGCGGAGCGCACGGACCGACGGCGGGCCGCCGGCGGGGCGTTGGGGCCGCTCGCGGGCGTGCCCTTCACGGTGAAGGAGTCCACCCCCGTCGAGGGGGTGGCGACCACGTTCGGCACGCCGCGCTTCCGCGACCTGGTGGCGCGGGCCGACGCGCCCCCGGTGGCGCGGCTGCGCGCCGCCGGCGGGATCCCCGTGGGGCACACCAACGTCCCCACCCTGATCCTGGCGGGGATGCACACGCGCAGCGAACTGTTCGGCGACACCCTCAACCCGTGGGACGCGGGCCGGACCCCCGGCGGCTCCAGTGGTGGTGACGCGGTGGCCGTGGCCACGGGCATGGCCCCGCTCGGGCTCGGCAACGACTCCGGCGGGTCGGTGCGGATCCCGGCCCAGTTCTGCGGCGTGGCCGGGCTGAAGCCGACCACCGGCCGTTTCCCCGCCGACCACCGCGTCCTCGGTCCGGACGACCCGGGCCCGGCCTCGCAGATGCTGGTCACGGACGGCCCGTTGGCACGGAGCGTGGGCGACCTCCGGCTGGCGTACGAGGTGCTGGCGGGCACCGATCCGCGGGACCCCCGGGCGGTGCCGGTGCCCCCGTACGGCGAGCCGCTCGGCGGGCGGATCAAGGTCGCGGTCGTGACGGACCCGGGCGGGCACGGCGTCCACCCCTCGGTCCGCGCGGCCGTGGCGGCGGCGGCCGACGCGCTGGGCGACGCCGGGTACGACGTGCGCGAGGTGGCGGACGTACCGCGGCTGGACGAGGCCCTCGACGCCTACGGCCGGATCACCGTGACGGAGTTCGCCCCGTCCTGGCCGGCGGTGCGGACGCTGCTCGGCGAGGGCGGGGACCGCTACATCGCGATGGCGATGGAGAAGACCCCGCCCGCGACCGCCGCCGAGCTCGTGTCACTGATGGGCACCTGGTTGAACATCCGGCGCTCGTGGGCCGGGTTCCTGGACGAGTACCCGCTGCTGCTGGGTCCGGTGTTCACCGAGCCGCCGGTGGAGCCCGGGCTGGAGTCGCGCGACCGGGCGGGCCGGGACCGGGTGGCGTCGGGCATGCGGCTGTGCACCGTGACGAGTTTCGTGGGCGTCCCCGCCGTGGCGGTGCCGACCGGGCCGGCCGACGGACTCCCCTGCGGGGTGCAGGTGGTCGGGCGGGCCTTCCGGGAGGACCTGTGCCTGGACGCCGCCCAGGCCATCGAGGACCGGCTCGGGGTCCTCACGCCCGTCGACCCGCGCGCGGGGACCGCCGGCGGTAGCGGGGCGTGAGGGTCCGCCCCGGGGCCTCGGGCCCCGGGGCGCGGTCAGCCGATGGTCCGCTGCTCGTGGACGTCGCAGTCGGTGTAGACGGGCGGCCGGGTCATCAGCGTCGACAGGTGGCGGGCGAGTTCGCCCGTCTCGGGGGCGTCGCTGTTGGCCATGGCGCTCTCGTGGGAGTCGAACTCGACCACGGCGAGGTAGCGGTTCGGGTTGGCCCGGTCGTTCAGGAGGGTGCGGGCCACGGGGGCGCCGGTGCGGCCCTGGGCGCGGACCCGTTCCTCGTACGCGCGCAGGGCGTCGCGTACCTCGTCGATGCGTTCGGTCTCGAAGTCGATGATCTGTGCGAACCTCATGGTTCCGCTTCCTCCTCGCGCCGGACGGCCCCGCGGGCGGTGACCCGCGGGTGGGGACCCGCGCGGTCAGCAAACACCGCGGCGCTCTTCCCCTTCGGCTCACACGCCGGCGGGAGCGGGGATTCCACGGGTTCGGAGGACCTACGGGGGGACGAGGAGGCGGACGGAACGGCTGTCACGCGGTGCCGCGGTGCGCGGCGCGTGAGAGCGGGGGGTGTCAGAAGGCGTAGACGGCGTTGCCGTTCAGGGTCGCGGACATCGCGCACGCGTTGGAGAAGGTGTGCTTCCACGAGACGTGGCTGCCGCGCCAGACGCCGTCGGCGGTGACCGTGACGGGGTCGTAGTGCATCGGGCAGGCCCGGTCCGGGTTCGGCTCGGCCAGCAGGCGGTTGAACTCGCCGCCGGTGGCGTTGAGCGCGTCGCACGCGGCCCGGGGGGCGGGGTGCGTACCGGTGGCGGTGTAGGCGCAGCTGAGGACGGTGGCCCGCAGGACCGTGCCCGTGGCGGCGTCGTCGCCCTGGGTGACGGCGAACACCATGGCGGAGGGGGCGTACAGGCTCGCGGGAGCGGCTTCCGCCACGCCCGTGGCGCCGGCGAAGCAGAGGAGAGCGGCGGCGGAGACGGTGGCTAAGCGGTGACGCACGGGAAGACCCACTTTCGATTCGAAGGTTCCTTCCGGCGCTGCGGCTTCTTTGCAGCGCCGAACCGAGGTTGAGCCTGCCAGGTACGAAGGTTCACCGCACATCGGCGGTCGATTTACGGACACCCCGTTCGGATATCGGAGATCCGGAGGGCGTTCGCCCAGCTCCCGGCGCGTACCGGCAGGTCCGCGCCCCCCGGGAGGCGGGCGCGACCGCCGCCGCCACGTCGACTCCCGCACCCGCCGCCCAGGTGGCGGCCCCCTCCCGTTCACCGGACGGCTTCCCAGGGTGACCGGATCAATGCGGTGCGTACCCTTCGACACCGGGCCCTGCCGACGGACGGTGGGCTTGCGGTCGTGGGTCGGCGTCGCGGGCTCCTCGCCCCGTTCGACGCCGACCTCACCGCGGCGCGGGCCGGCGTACGGTGATCACCGCAGGTCTCGGCCGGTCGGCTCACGGCTCACGGCTCACGGCTCAGCCGTCGACCGCCGTGCGGAGCCGGTCGACCATCGTACGGATGACGGCGGCCTGTTCCCGGGCCAGGTAGAAGTGCCCTCCGGTGAAGACGCGCAGGTCGAACGGGCCCGTGGTGTGCTCGGCCCAGGCCGCCGCCTCGGGGACGGTGACCTTCGGGTCGTCGTCGCCGACCATCGCGACCAGGGGGCAGGTCAGGGGCTCCGCCGGTGCGGGGGCGTAGGTCTCCGCCGCCCGGTAGTCGGCCCGGATGGCCGGGAGGATCATCCGGAGCAGCTCCTCGTCGCCGAGCAGTTGCGTGTCGGTGCCGCTGAGGCTCTTGACCTCCTCGACGATGCCGCGGTCGTCCCGCAGGTGGACGGTCTCGCGCCGGTGGGCCGAGGGGGCCCGTCGGCCGGAGGCGAACAGGGCCGCCGGCGCGTCGCCCCGCTCCCGCTCGAAGCGGCGGGCGACCTCGAAGGCGACGGAGGCGCCCATGCTGTGGCCGAAGAGGGCGAGCGGCCGGTCCGCCCAGGGCAGCAGTGCCGTGAAGACCCCGTCGGCGAGCTCCTCGACGGTGTCGACGAGCGGCTCGGAGCGGCGGTCCTGGCGGCCCGGGTACTGGACGCACAGCACGTCGACGAAGTCCGGCACGGCCCGCGCGACGGGAGCGTAGAAGCTCGCGGAGCCGCCCGCGTGCGGCAGGCACACCAGCCGGACGGCGCTGTCCGGGCGCGGTCGGAAGCGGCGGATCCACAGGGTGTCTTCGGTGGTGGTGGAGGGGTTCACGGGGCTGACCGTTGCCTTTCGGAGGAGGGGGAGGAAGGACGGAGGGGAGGCTCGGGAGCAGGGGTCGGGGATGGGCAGGGGTCAGGGGAGCTTGAGGATCCACTCGTCGACGGCGGTCGCCGTGGTGTGCGCGTGGCGCTCCATCAGCGTGTAGTGGTTTCCGGGGACTTCGACGACCGTCCCGGCGTGCTCGGGGGCCGGCGGCCGGTCGTCGGCGCCCTCCTCGCCGCCCGTCATGGGGTCGTCCGCGCGGACGACCAGGGTGGGGGCCCCGACCTCCGGTGCGTCCCAGTCCTCGAACAGGGACAGGTAGCCGCCCATCGCGGTGAGCTGGGTGCCGGGCGCGGAGACGAAGTCGAAGCGCTCCGCCTGCTCGCGCACCACCGCGGCCTGGAACCGGTCGGCCATGCCCTGCCCGCGGCTGAAGCTGTCGAGCATCACGACGCCCTCGACGGGACGGCCCAGTTCCTCCAGCCGGCGGGCCACCGCGTGCGCCACCCAGCCACCCGAGGAGTAGCCGACGAGCACCACCGGTTCCCCGCCCGCGCACGCCTCGACGGCCGCGACGTGCACCGCCACGAGCGCCTCGACGTCGCGCGGCAGTGCCTCGCCCGGGGCGAAACCCGGCTCGGGCAGGCCCCAGACGGTGCGCCGGCCGCCGAACGCGGCGGCGAACCGGGCGTACTGGTGCACCCCGGAGGGGGCCATGTACGGGCCGAAGCAGACCAGGTGGGGGCCTTCGGCGGGCTCGCCGTGGGCCAGCCGGACCGGGACGGTCCGGTGTCCGGCGGCCGACGTCGCGTCGAAGTCCGGGCGCAGTCGGGCGACGGCCCTGACCATCTCGATGGCCTCGGCGAGGCGGCCCTGTTCGCCGGCCGTCCGGTAGAGGTCGACGATGAGCCCGTCCTCCCGGCCCTCCGCGCCGCCGCCGGCGTCGCCCGCGCCGGGGGCGCCGGCGGTCGAGGGCCGCCCGAGGAGACCGACGATCCGGGCGGTGACGGCGGCGGGGGTGGCCTCGTCGAAGACCAGGGTGGTGGGCAGCCGGAGGCCGGTGGCCCGACCGAGCCGCTTGGCCAGGCGGACGGCGGTCAGCGAGTCGAAGCCCAGCTCCAGGAAGACGTGGTCCTCGCGCACCGCGTCCGGGGACGGGTGCCCGAGCACGGCCGCGGCCTCGGCCCGTACGAACTCCAGCGTCGCGGAGGCGTGTTCGGCCTCCGGCAGCCCGGCGAGCCGGCGGACCAGGAGGGGTTCGCCGTCGGACGGGTCGTCCCGGCCGGCGTCCTCGGTCGCCCGCGGGCGGCGCACCTCGGGCAGGTCCCCGATCAGCGGGCTGGGCCGGGCCGCGGTGAAGGCGGGCGCGAAGCGGGTCCAGTCCACGTCGGCGACGACCACGTGGTGGTCGGCGCGGCCGACGGCGCGCCACAGGGCCCGCACGGCGAGGTCGGGGTCCATGGGGGCGAGGCCGCGCGGGCGCAGCCGTTCCTCGGCCGCCCGGTCGACCATGCCCCCGCCGGCCCAGGCGCCCCAGGCGACGGAGGTGGCGGCCAGGCCGCGGGCCCGACGGTCCTCGGCGAGGGCGTCCGCGAAGGCGTTGGCCGCCGCGTACCCGGCCTGGGCGCCGCTGCCCCAGGCGGCGGCGCCGGAGGAGAACAGCACGAAGGCGTCGAGTGCGCGGTCGGCGAGCAGTTCGTCCAGGTGGGCGGCGCCCGCCGCCTTCGCCCCCATGAGGGCGGCGAAGTCGGCGACGGTGGTGTCCGCGAGCAGGGCGGGAGTCCCGATGCCCGCCGCGTGCACGACGGCGGTCAGCGGCGGCAGGTCGGCGAGCGAGTCCAGGAGCGCGGCCACCTGCGTCCGGTCGGCCACGTCGCAGGCGGTGACGGTGACGGTGACGCCCGACGCCTCCAGTTCGGCGGCCAGTTCGCGGGCGCCCTCGGCTTCGGGGCCCCGACGGCCGGCGAGCACCAGGTGCTCGGCGCCGCCGGCGGCCAGCCGGCGGGCCACCAGGCCTCCGATGTGGCCGGTCCCGCCGGTCACCAGGACGGTGCCGCGCGGCTGCCAGCCGGGCCCGGAGGGTGCCTCGCCGGCGGGCGCGCGGAGCATCCTGCGGACGAGGTGGCCTTCGGCGCGGATCGCGATCTGGTCCTCGCCGCCCGCGCCGGACAGCGCCGCGACCAGCCGGCGTCCGGTCCGCCCGTCGGTGGCACGCACGTCGGCGGGCAGGTCCACGAGGCCGCCCCAGCGGTTCGGGTGCTCCAGGGCGGCGACCCGGCCGAGCGCCGCCACCGGGGCCTGGCGCACCGCGTGGAGGCGGTCGTCGGGCCCGGTGGAGACCGCGCCCCGCGTCACGCACCACAGGGGGGCGTCGATGCCCGCGTCGCCGAGCGCCTGGACGAGGAGCAGGGTCGTGGCGAGGCCGAGGGGGACGGCGGGGTGCCCGGGGTGCGCCGTCTCGTCGAGGGCGAGCAGCGACAGCACGCCGCTCGCGCCGCGTCCGGCCGCGCGCAGCAGGTCGGTGAGGGCCGGCCGGTCCTCGTCGCCCGCCAGGTCCAGGCGTACGATCCGCGCGCCGTGCGCGGCGAGGGAGTCCAGGGCGAGTTCGACCGCCGGGTCCTGCCGCCCGCACGGCGGGACGACGACCGTCCAGGTGCCGGTGAGGGCGGGGGGCGTCCGGTCGGGCACCGGCTTCCAGTCGATCCGGTAGCGCCAGGCGTCCGTCGCGGCCTCGTCGCGGCGGTCCCGGTGCCAGGCGTGCAGGGCCGGGAGCGCCGCGCGCAGCGTGGCGTCCTCGTCGAGGCGCAGCTCCTCGGTGAGGGCGGTCAGGTCCTCGCGTTCGACGGCGTCCCAGAACCCGGCGTCCGCGGCGGTCGCGGAGGACGCGGGCGCGTCCGCCGTGGTCGGGTCGGCGTTGTCGAGCCAGTACCGCTGCCGCTGGAAGGGGTAGGTGGGCAGTTCGGCGGGGCGCGGTTCGCCTCCGCCGAGGACCGTCCTCCAGTCGACGGGGACGCCGTGCGCGTGCGCCTCGCCGAGTGCGGTCAGGAAGCGGCGGGGGCCGCTCTCGGTGCGGGTCAGGGTGGACAGGACCGCGGTGGCGGCTCCGTCGGGGCGGGCGTCGTCGACGGTGTCCTGGAGCCCGTAGACGAGCACCGGGTGCGGGCTGATCTCGATGAAGACGCGGTGTCCGGCGGCCAGGAGGCCTCGGGTGGCGGACTCGAAGCGGACGGTTCCGCGCAGGTTGCGGTACCAGTAGGCGGCGTCGGGCGGGCCGTCGAGGGGTTCGCCGGTCACCGTCGAGTGGAACGGGACCTCGGGGGTGCTCGGCGTGAGCCCGGCCAGTTCCGCGGCGAGGTCCTCGCGCAGGGCCTCGACCTGGGCGCTGTGCGAGGCGAGGTCCACCCGGACGCGTTTGGCCCGCACTCCCTCGGCGGCGCAGGCTTCGAGGAGTTCGGCCAGCGCCTGCGGGTCGCCGGAGACGACCACGGTGCGCGGCCCGTTGACGGCGGCCACGCTCAGCCGGCCCTGCCAGCGGGTCAGCCGGGCGGTGGTCTCGGTCTCCGACGCAGCGACGGAGACCATTCCGCCGCGCCCCGAGAGGCGTACGAGGAGGGCGCTGCGGCGTGCCACGAGCCGGGCGCCGTCGGCCAGGGTGAGGGCCCCGGCGACCACGGCCGCCGCGATCTCGCCCTGGGAGTGGCCGACGACGGCCGCCGGGCGGACCCCGGCGGCGCGCCACAGTTCGGCGAGCGCCACCATCACCGCCCACAGCGCGGGTTGCACGACGTCCGGCGCCACGGGCGGCGGGGCGCCCTCGGCTCCGCGCAGGACGTCCTCCAGGGACCAGTCCACGTACGGGGCCAGGGCCCGGCCGCAGGCGGCGATCCGGTCGCGGAAGACGGGCGAGGTGTCGAGGAGTTCGACGGCCATGCCCGCCCACTGGGATCCCTGGCCGGGGAAGACGAACACGGGTCGGTGCGCGGTGGCGGCCGTCCCCCGGACCGCCGAGGCGTCGGCGTCGGCGGTCGCGAGGGCTTCGAGGGCGGCGGCCAGTTCGTCGCCGTCCTCGCCGACGACGACGGCGCGTTCCGCGAAGGGGGTGCGGGTGGTGGCGAGGGCGTACGCGACGTCGCGCGGGCGGGCGTGGCCGCGGCGCAGGAGCGCGGCGAGGCGTCCGGCCTGCGCCTCCAGGGCGGGGCCGGTCCGGGCCGACAGGAGCAGCGCGGTGGCCCGCGAGTCGAAGGGCCGCGGTGTCGGGGCGCCGCCGTCGGAGGCGTCGGAGGCGTCGGGGCCTCCGGCGTCGGGGGCGGTGTCGGGGCGCGGGGCCTCCTCGATGATCACGTGGGCGTTGGTGCCGCTCATCCCGAAGGACGACACCCCGGCCCGGCGGGGCCGGCGGCCGTCCGCCTCCCAGGCGACCGGCTCGGTGAGCAGCCGGACGGCGCCCGCGCTCCAGTCCACGTGCGGGGTCGGCTCGTCGGCGTGCAGGGTCCTGGGCAGCAGGCCGTGGCGCAGCGCCTGCACCATCTTGATGATGCCGCCCGCCCCGGCGGCGGCCTGCGTGTGCCCGATGTTGGACTTGAGGGAGCCCAGCCACAGCGGCCGGTCCCCCTCGCGTTCGCGCCCGTACGTCTCCAGCAGCGCGGACGCTTCGATGGGGTCGCCGAGTCGGGTGCCCGTACCGTGCCCCTCGACCGCGTCGACGTCGGCGGCGCTCAGCCCGGCGTCCGCGAGGGCCTGGCGGATGACGAGCCGCTGGGCCCGGCCGCTGGGCGCGGTGAGCCCGTTGGAGGCGCCGTCCTGGTTGACGGCGCTGCCGCGGACGAGCGCGAGGACGGGGTGCCCGTTGCGGCGGGCGTCGGACAGCCGCTCCAGCAGCAGCATGCCGACGCCCTCGCCCCAGCCGGTGCCGTCGGCGTCGGCGGAGTACGCCTTGCAGCGGCCGTCGGCGGCGAGCGCGCGCTGCCGGCTGAACTCGACGAAGGCCCCCGAGCCGGACATCACGGTGACGCCGCCCGCCAGGGCCATCCCGCACTCGCCCCGGCGCAGCGCCCCGGCCGCCATGTGCAGGGCGACCAGCGAGGAGGAGCAGGCCGTGTCCACGGTGACGGCCGGTCCTTCGAGGCCGAGGGTGTAGGCGACGCGCCCGGAGGCGACACTGGCGGCGTTTCCGGTGCCGAGGTAGCCCTCGACGTCGGCGGGGACGGCCAGGCCGCGCCGGACGTAGTCCTGGTATCCGGATCCGACGAACACGCCGGTGCTGCTGCCGCGCAGGGTCGCCGGGTCGATGCCGGCGCGTTCGAAGGCCTCCCACGAGGTCTCCAGCAGCAGTCGCTGCTGCGGGTCCATCGCGATCGCCTCGCGGGGCGAGATGCCGAAGAACGCGGCGTCGAAGTCGGCCAGGTCGTACAGGAACCCGCCGGCCCGTGCGTAGGTCGTGCCCGGGTGGTCGGGGTCCGGATGGTAGAGGGAGTCCAGGTCCCAGCCGCGGTCGTCGGGGAACGCGGACATCGCGTCCGTGCCCTCCTCGACCAGCCTCCACAGGTCGTCGGGCGAGTGGACGCCGCCCGGGTAGCGGCAGCTCATGGCGACGATCGCGATCGGTTCGTCGTCCGCGCCCGTGCGTCCCGCCGCGCGCGGGTCGCCCTCCGCGTCGTCGGTGCCGAGGAGTTCGACAAGCAGCCGGCCCGCCAGGTCGAGCGCGGACGGGTGGTCGAAGACCAGGGTCGTGGGCAGCGTCAGGCCGGTGGCCGTCGCCAGCCGGTTGCGCAGTTCGACGGCCGTGAGCGAGTCGAAGCCCAGGTCGCGGAAGGCCCGCCCGGGCTCGACGGCCTCTGGGCCCGGGTGCCCGAGCACGGCGGCGGCCTCGGCCCGTACGAGTTCCAGGAGCGTACGGTCGCGATCGGCCGGGTCCGCCGCGGCGAGGGTGCGGCGCAGGGCCGTGGCGGTGTCGGCGGCCCCCTCGGGGTGTGCGTCGCGGCCGGTGGCGTCCCGGACCTCGGGGAGGTCGCCGAGGAGCGGGCTGGGGCGGCCGACGGTGAAGGTCGGGGCGAACCGGGCCCAGTCCACGTCGGCGACGGTCACCGTGGTCGCGCCCCGGCCCACCGCCCGGTCCAGGGCGGCGACGGCGACGTCGGCGGCCAGCGGTTCCAGGCCGCGCCGGCGCAGGCCGTCGGCGATGCCGTGGCCGGCGGCCATGCCCGCGTCGGCCCACGGCCCCCAGGCGACGGCGGTGGCCGCCAGTCCGCGCGCCCGGCGGGCGGCGGCGAGCGCGTCGAGCTGGGCGTTGGCGGCGCTGTAGGCGGCCTGGCCGCCCGCGCCCCACACGCCGGCGATGGACGAGAACAGCACGAAGGCGTCGAGCGCCCCTCCCCCGTCGGCGTGCTCGCGCAGGAGCGCGTCGAGGTGGACGGCGCCCGCCGCCTTCGCGGCCAGGACGGCGTCGAAGGCGGCCGGATCGGTGTCGGCCAGCGCCGCCGGGGTGTCGACGCCCGCGGCGTGCACCACGGCGGTGAGCGGACCGTACGCGCCCGCCCCGCCCCGTGCGTCCGGTGCGTCAGGTGCGTCCGTCAGGTCCGCGAGCAGTCGGGCCACCGCGTCGCGGTCGGACACGTCGCAGGCGGTGACGGTCACGCGGGCACCCATCGCCTCCAGTTCGGCGGCCAGTTCCCCGGCGCCCTCGGCGGCGGGACCCCGGCGACCGGCCAGGACGAGGTGTTCGGCTCCGCGACGGGCGAGGAGCCGGGCGACGTGGGCGCCGAGCGCACCGGTGCCCCCGGTGATCAGTACGGTCCCCCGGGGCTCCCACCGGGCGTCGGACCGGGCCTCGCCGCCGGCCGTGCGCGCGAGGCGCCGGGCGAGGACGCCGTCCGCGCGCAGGGCGAGCTGGTCCTCCGGGCCGGAGCCGGCGAGGACGCCGACGAGCCGGGCCAACGCGCCGGTGTCGCAGTCCCGGGGCAGGTCGACGAGGCCGCCCCACCGCGCGGGGTGCTCCAGCGCGGCGACCCGACCCAGACCCCAGATCTGCGCCTGGGCGGGGGCGGGGGGCGGGTCGTCGTCGGCCGGCGTGGACACCGCGCCGCGGGTGGCGCACCACAGGGGTGCCCCGACGCCCGCGTCGCCGAGGGCCTGGATCAGGGTGAGGGTGCCCGCGGCGCCGGCGGCGAGGGCGGCCAGACCCGCGACCGGCCGTTCGTCCAGGGCGAGCAGCGAGACGACGGCGCGGGGGGCGGCTTCGGCCACGATCCCGCGCAGCCGGGCGGTCAGCGTCTCGCGGTCCGCGTCGGCGTCGACGGTCAGTGCGGTGGTGCGGGCGCCGAGGGCGGCGAGGGCGTCCGCGAGCCCCGCGGCGATGTGCCCGGCGTCGGGGTCCGCCCCTTCGGCGGGCACCACCAGCAGCCAGTGCCCTTCGGCGGCGTTGGCCTCCTGGGCGGGGACCCGCCGCCACGTGACGTCGTACGTGTGGTCCTCGGGCCCCGGCCGGCCGCGGCCGGTGGGTGCGGCGGCCCGGAGCCAGTACTCCTCGCGTTGGAAGGCGTAGGTGGGCAGGTCGACCCGGCGGGCGCCCCGGCCGGCGAACACGGCCTCCCAGTCGACGGGGGCGCCGTGGACGTGGAGGCGGGCGAGCGCGGTGGTGAGGGCGACCTCCTCGGGGCGGTCCGCGCGCAGGGCGGGGATCGCGGCCCGTCCGGTGTCGAGGACGCCTTGGGCGAGGGCGGTCAGGACGCCGTCGGGGCCGATCTCCAGGAAGGTCTCGACCCCTTCGCCGACGAGGTGGTCGACGGCGTCGGCGAAACGCACGGCCTCGCGGACGTGGCGCACCCAGTAGTCCGCCGAGGCGAACTCCTCGAACGGTACGGGGCGTCCGGTGAGCGTGGAGACGATCGGCAGCCGGGGGGCCGCGAAGGAGACGCCTTCCACGACGACCCGGAACGCGTCGAGCATGGGGTCCATGAGCGGGGAGTGGAAGGCGTGCGAGACGGCGAGCGGCTTCGTCTTGCGGCCCTCGGCCGCCAGCCGGTCGACGACGGCCGCGACCGCGTCCGCCTCACCCGAAACCACCACCGACGTCGGCCCGTTGACGGCCGCGATACCCGCCCGATCCTCGAAACCGGCCAGGAGGGCCCGTACCTCCGCCTCCGAGGCCTGGACGGCGACCATCACGCCGCCTTCCGGCAACCCCTGCATCAGGCGACCCCGCGCGGCCACCAGACGGGCCGCGTCCTCCAGCGACAACACCCCCGCCACATGCGCCGCCGCGAACTCACCCACCGAATGCCCGGCCAGGAAGTCCGGCCGCACCCCCCACGACTCGACGAGCCGGTACAACGCCACCTCGACGGCGAAGAGGGCCGGCTGCGCGAACGCGGTGCGGTTCAGCAACTCCTCGTCCTCACCGAACACCACCTCCTTCAGGGGCCGACCGAGCCGCCCGTCCAGCTCGACGCACACCTCGTCGAAGGCGGCGGCGAACACCGGGAAGGCGGCATACAACTCCCGCCCCATACCCAGCCGCTGACTGCCCTGCCCCGAGAACAGGAACGCGGTTCCGGCCTCGCGACCGCTCACCCCCTCGACCACCTGCGCGGCGGGTGTCCCCTGGGCCACCGCCCTTACGCCGGCGACGAGTTCGGGGAGTTCGGTGCCGATGACGGCGGCGCGGTGCTCCAACGTGGCGCGCGATCCGGCCAGGGAATGGGCGACGTCCAGGGGGCTGACGTCGTCCAGCCCCAGGACGTGCGTCAGCAGGCGCTCGGCCTGTTCGCGCAGGGCGGTGCCGTTGCGGCCCGAGAGGGTCCAGGCCACGGGCAGGGGTGCGGCGGCCGGGGCGGCCGGGGTCGGCCCGTCGGGTCGTTCCTCGGGGGCGGGGGCCGGCGGGGCCTCCTCGATGATCGTGTGCGCGTTGGTGCCGCTCACGCCGAACGAGGACACGGCGGCCCGGCGCAGGCGACCGTCGCCGGTCCACACCACGGGCTCGGTGAGGATGCGTACGGCGCCGGAGGACCAGTCGACGTGCGGGGTCGCCTCCTGCGCGTGCAGGGTCCGCGGCAACACCCCGTGCCGCATCGCCTCCACCATCTTGATCACACCACCCACGCCCGCAGCCGCCTGCGTGTGCCCGATGTTCGACTTCAACGACCCCAACCACAGGGGCCGATCAACCGGACGATCCTGCCCATAGGTCGCCAACAACGCCTGCGCCTCGATCGGATCACCGAGCCGCGTCCCCGTCCCGTGCGCCTCCACCACGTCCACATCCAGCGCCGACAGTCCCGCGTCCACCAACGCCCGCTCGATCACCCGCTCCTGAGCCGGACCGTTTGGCGCCGTCAGACCGTTCGACGCACCGTCCTGGTTCACCGCCGACCCCCGCACCACCGCCAACACCGGGTGGCCGAGACGCCGGGCGTCCGACAACCGCTCCACCAGCAACATCCCGACACCCTCACCCCACCCCGTGCCGTCGGCACCCGCCGCGAACGACTTGCAGCGGCCGTCGGCGGCCAGTCCCCGCTGCCGGCTGAACTCGGTGAACATGCCGGTGGCCGCCATGACGGCGGCGCCGCCGGCCAGGGCCATCGAGCATTCGCCCCGGCGCAGGGCCTGGACCGCCAGGTGCAGCGCCACGAGCGAGGAGGAACAGGCCGTGTCGACGGTCAGGGAGGGGCCTTCGAGGCCGAAGGTGTAGGAGAGCCGGCCGGAGGCGACGCTGGGGGCGGTGCCGGTGAGGAGGAACCCCTCCAGCTCCTCCCTGGTGTCGCCGCCGCCCGCGTAACCCTGGTAGGCGAGTCCGACGAACACTCCCGTTCGGGAGCCCTTGACGGAGGTGGGGGCGATGCCGGCGCGTTCGAAGGCCTCCCAGGCGACCTCCAGGAGCAGCCGCTGCTGCGGGTCTGTCGCCAGGGCCTCGCGGGGGGACATCCCGAAGAGGTCGGGATCGAAGCGGCCGGCTTCGTGCAGGAACCCGCCCTCACGGGTGTAGCACGTGCCGGGGACCTCGGGGTCGGGGTCGTAGAGCCCCTCCAGGTCCCAGCCGCGGTTGGTGGGGAAGCCCGTGACGGCGTCGGAGCCGCTCTCGACCAGCTTCCAGAGGGCTTCGGGGCTGTCCGCCCGCCCCGGGTAGCGGCAGCTCGTCGCCACGATGGCGATCGGCTCCTGGTCCTTCGCCTCGACCTCGTGCAGGCGGCGTCGGGTCTGCTTGAGGTCCGCCGTCACGCGCTTGAGGTAGTCCAGCAGCTTCTGTTCGTTCGTGCCGCTCGCGCCGGCGCTCTCGTTGCTCTCGTTCGCGCTGTCGTTCGCGTTGTCGTTCTGCATGTCTCTTTCACCCGCCGGGAAGTGTCAGGAGGAGTGGTGCGGTGGTGCGGCCGCGTTGGTGTGCACCGTGCTCACGGGGCTGCTCAGGAGCCGTCGAGTTCCTGGTCGACGAGGGCGAAGATGTCGTCGACGGTCGCGTCCCGGAGCTGTTCGTCGGAGGAGGCGGGGGTCCGCCCGGGTGACGTGTCGCCCGCTCGACCTTCGGGCGTCGCGCTCTCGTCGAACGCCGACAGCAGGCCCAGCAGCCGGGTCCTGATCCGGGACCGCACCGCTTCGTCGTCCGCTCCCAAGCCGCCGAGTCCGGCGAGGACGCCCTCCAGTCGTTCCAGTTCCCCGAAGACCGTCAGGGCCGACGGGGCGGCCGCCCGCTCGGGCACGAGGTCGAGCCGGATGCGGGCGACGAGCGCGGCGGGGGTGGGGCAGTCGAAGACGAGGGTGGCCGGGAGTCGCAGGCCGGTGGCGGAGGCCAGCCGGTTGCGCAGCTCGACCGAGGTGAGCGAGTCGAAGCCGAGCAGCTTGAACTCCCGGTTGCGGTCGACCTCGCGCGGGTCCTCGATGCCGAGCACGGCGGCCACCCGGGTGCGTACCAGGTCGAGCAGGACCGCGTCGCGTTCGGGCTCGGACAGCCGGACGAGCCGGTCGCGCAGGGCGTCGGCGCCGCCCGCCGTGTCGGACTCGCGGACCGTACGGCGTACGGCCGGCCGGACGAGACCGCGCAGGATCGCCGGCACGGGCCGTCGCTCACCCCCCTGCGGCTCGCCGGCCTTCCGCCGCGGGGTGTCGAAGCGCACCGGTACGGCGACGGCGTGTTCTCCGGTCCGGGCCGCGTCGAACAGTGCGAGGCCCTCCGCCGGGTCGAAGGGGACCAGCCCGGAGCGGGTCATCCGGTCGCGCGCGGCCCCCTCCAGGCCCGAGGCCATGCCGCCGTCGGCCCAGGGGCCCCAGGCGATGGCGGTGGCGGGCAGTCCGGCGGCCGCGCGGCGCTGGGCGAGCGCGTCGAGGAAGGCGTTGGCCGCCGCGTAGTTGCCCTGCCCCGCACTGCCGAGGGTCGCCGCCACGGAGGAGAACAGGACGAAGGCCGACAGGTCCGTGTGCCGGGTCAGTTCGTGCAGGTGGAGCGCGGCGTCCACCTTGGGGCGCAGGACCGCGTCCAGCCGGTCCGGGGTGAGCGAGGCGACGACTCCGTCGTCCAGGACGCCGGCGGCGTGGACCACGGCGGTCAGCGGGCGTTCGGCGGGGACGGCCGCCAGCACCGCGGCCAGGGCGTCGCGGTCGGCCGCGTCGCAGGCTTCCATGGTCACGGTCGCCGCGCCCGCGGCGAGCAGGTCGTCACGCAGCCGGCTCGCCCCCTCGGCGGCGGGGCCTCGCCGGCCGATGAGCAGCAGGTGCCGTGCCCCGTGTTCGGCCACCAGGTGGCGGGCGACGAGCCCGCCCAGGGCCCCGGTGGCGCCCGTGACGAGCACGGTGCCCGCCGGGTCGGGCTCGGTCGGGACCGTCAGCACGAGTTTGCCGATGTGCCGGGCCTGGCTCAGGTGGCGCAGCGCGGCGGGCGCCTGTCGTACGTCCCAGCAGGTGCGGGGCAGCGGCCTGAGCCTGCCGGCCTCGAACAGGGCCACCAGCTCGCGGAGCATGACGCCGATCCGGCCGGGGCCCGCTTCGATGGTGTCGAAGGCCGTGTAGCGGGCGCCCCGGTGCTCGCGGGCGACGGCGTCGGGGTCGCGGACGTCCGTCTTGCCCATCTCCAGGAAGCGGCCCCCGTCGGCCAGGGTCCGCAGGGAGGCGTCGGCGTAGGCGCCGGCGAGGGAGTTGAGGACGACGTCCATCCCGTGCCCCCCGGTGGCGTCCCGGAAGCGCCGCTCGAAGTCGAGGTCGCGCGAGGAGGCGAGGTGGTCCGGGTGCAGACCGGTCGCCCGCAGGGCCGCCCATTTGCCGGGCCCGGCGGTGCCGTGGACCTCGGCGCCGAGGTGACGGGCCAGCTGGGTCGCGGCCATGCCGACGCCGCCCGCCGCGGAGTGCACCAGCAGCGTCTGTCCGGCCCGCAGGTCCGCCAGGTCGACGAGGGCGTAGTAGGCGGTCAGGAACACGATCGGTACCGAGGCGGCCTCGGCGAACGTCCACTTCTCGGGCATCCGCGCCACCATGCGGTGGTCGGCGACGGCGAGCGGGCCGAACGCCTCGGGGATCATGCCGAACACCCTGTCCCCCACCGCGAGGCCGGTGGTGCCCGGCCCGGTCTCGACCACGACACCGGCGCCCTCGCTGCCGAGCGTGGCGCCGCCCGGGTACATGCCGAGCGCGATCAGGGCGTCGCGGAAGTTGACGCCGGCGGCGCGCACCGCGATGCGGACCTGGCCGGCGCCGAGCGGGGCCGCCGCGGCGGGGTTCGCGGTCAGGGCGAGGTCGTCGAGGGTGCCGGCGGCTCCGGCGGTGGCGCCCGTGGTGAGCCGCCAGTGCGTCGTACCGGGGGTGGGCCGCAGCCCGTCCGCGGGCGTGCGGCGGGCGAGCCGGGGGACGTACGCCGTGCCGCCGCGCAGGGCCAGCTGCGGTTCACCGGTCGCCAGCGCGGCGGACAGCACCCGCGCGGACGGCCCGGGACCGCCCGGCGCCTCGGGCTCCGCGAAGCCGTCGGGGGCCGAGGTTCCGTCGGGGTCCACGAGGTCCACGAGCACGAGGCGTTCGGGGTTCTCCGACTGCGCGGACCGTACGAGGCCCCAGAGCGCGGCCTGGGCCGGGTCGGTGACCGTGGAACCCGCCTCGGGGGCGACGGCACCCCGGGTGAGGAGCACCAGCCGCGAGCCGGCGGTGCGGTCGTCACCGAGCCAGGTCCGCAGGAGCGCGAGGCCCTCCCCGACCACGGCGCGGACCTCCTCGGCGGCGCCGTCGGCGGCCGAGCCCGCGCCCTGCGGCGCCGGCACCAGGACGGTCTCGGGGAAGGGTGCCGCGTCGGCCTCCGCGTCGGCCGGGCGGGCGAGGAGGGCGAGCAGGCCCGCGTGGTCCTCGACGCGTACGGGGTGCGGGGTGTCCGGGGCGTCCGTCCCGGCGAGCGGGAGGACCGGCCAGTCCATCCGGTACAGGGTGTCGGGGTGTTCGACCCGACCGGCCTCGGACAGCCGGTCGGAGGTCACCGTCCGCAGCGCGAGGGACTCGACGGAGGCGACCGGCCGGCCCGTGCCGTCGGCTGCGAGCAGGGACACCGTGTCCGGGGCGGTCGAGGTCAGCCGCACCCGCAGGGCCCGCGCGCCGGTCGCGTCGAGTCGTACGCCGTTCCAGGCGAACGGGACCCGCCCCTCGCCGGTGTCGGGCAGGAGCCCGCCCAGGCCGACCGCGTGCAGGGCGGAGTCGAGGAGCGCCGGATGGACGCCGAAGCCGTCCACGGCGGTGTCCGGCGGCAGCGCGACCTCGGCGAACACCTGCCCTTCGCGGCGCCACAGCGCGCGCAGCCCCCGGAACAGCGGGCCGTATCCGAATCCGAGCTCCGCCAGCCTCTCGTAGTACCCCTCGATCGGGACGGCCCGGGCGCCTGCCGGCGGCCACTGCGCCAGCTCCTCCCCCTCGCCGGGCGTCCGGGGTTCGGGGGCGAGCAGCCCCACCGCGTGGGTCGACCAGGGCTCGTCGGGGGTGTCGACGTCCGGCCGCGAGTGGATGCGTACGGTACGGCGGCCCTCGTCGTCGGGACCGGTCACGGCGACCTGGATCCGCAGCCCGCCCCGGGCCGGCAGGACCAGCGGGGCCTGGAGGGTCAGTTCCTCCACCCGGCCGCAACCCGTCTCGTCGGCGGCCCGGACGGCGAGGTCGAGCAATGCCGTGCCGGGTACCGGTACCACCCCCATGACCTGGTGTTCCGTCAGCCAGGGCTGTGCGGTCGTCGAGAGCCTGCCGGTGAGTACGACCCCCTCGCCGTCGGCGAGGGCGACGGCGGCCCCGAGCAGCGGGTGCTCGGCGGAGCGCAGCCCGGCGCTCGTGAGGTCCCCGGTGGCGGGCCCGGCGTCGAGCCAGTGACGGGTGCGCTGGAAGGCGTAGGTGGGCAGGTCGACGCGGCGCGCTCCCCGGCCGGCGAAGACCGTCTGCCAGTCGACGCCCGCGCCGTGGACGTGAAGCCGGGCCAGGGCCGTCGCGACGGCCTCCTCCTCGGCCCGGTCCGTACGCAGGACCGGGATCACGACCTCGTCGCCGCCCAGGCAGTCCTGGGCCAACGCGCTCAACACACCACCCGGACCGACCTCCAGGAACGTGTCCACCCCTTCGTCGGCGAGGGCGCTCACGGCGTCGGCGAAGCGGACGGCCTCACGGACGTGCCGCACCCAGTAGTCGGGGGTGCCGAACTCCTCGGCAGGGACGATCCGCCCCGTGAGCGTGGAGACGATCGGCAACGTCGGCGTACCGAACGTCACCCCTGCCACGATCTGCCGGAACTCCTCCAACATCGGGTCCATGAGCGGGGAGTGGAAGGCGTGCGAGACCGTCAGCGCCTTCATCTTCCGGCCGCTCGGGGAAAGCCGGTCGACCACGGTCGCGACGGCTTCGTCGCCACCCGAGATCACCACCGACGTGGGCCCGTTGACGGCGGCGATCCCCACCCGGTCCTCGAAACCGGCCAGGAGGTCCCGTACTTCCTCCTCCGAGGCCTGGACGGCGACCATCACTCCCCCGGCGGGCAACCCCTGCATCAGACGACCCCGCGCGGCCACCAGACGGGCCGCGTCCTCCAGCGACAACACCCCCGCCACATGCGCGACCGCGAACTCCCCCACCGAATGCCCCGCCAGGACATCGGGCCGCACACCCCACGACTCCAACAGGCGGAACAGAGCCACCTCGACCGCGAAGAGGGCAGGCTGCGCGAACTCCGTCCGCTCCAGCGCTTCCGCGTCGGCACCGAACACCACCTCACGCAGCGCACGATCCAGATGCGCGTCGACATACGCGCACACCGCGTCGAAGGCATCCGCGAACACCGGGAAGGCCGCATACAACTCCCGCCCCATCCCCAGCCGCTGACTGCCCTGCCCCGAGAAGAGGAACGCCACCTTGCGGTCCGTGGAAGCGGTGGCACGCGCTGTCGTGGGCGTCGCTTCGGCATCCCCGTTCGCCAGTGCGCGCAGCGCGGGCAGGAAGTCCTCCCGTCGGGTGCCGACCACAGCGGCCCGGTGCTCCAGCGCGGCGCGGGAGGTGGCCATGGTCAGGGCCACGTCGACCGGTTCGAGGCCGGGATGGGCCTCGACGTGCGCCAGGAGGCGTTCGGCCTGCCCACGGAGGGCTTCCGGGCCGCTACCGGACACGAGCCACGGGACCGGGGCAGGGGCCGGGGACGGGTTCGGGGACGGGGACGGGTTCGGGGACGGGGGCTGCTCGATGATGACGTGGGCGTTGGTGCCGCTCACGCCGAAGGAGGAGACGCCCGCACGGCGGACGTGCCGCTCGTCGGCGCTCCAGTCGACGGCTCCGGTCAGCAGCTCGACGGAGCCGGCCGACCAGTCGACGTGCGGGGTCGGCTCGTCCACGTGCAGCGTCCGGGGCAACACCCCGTGCCGCATCGCCTGCACCATCTTGATGATCCCGCCCACGCCGGCAGCCGCCTGCGTGTGGCCGATGTTCGACTTCAACGACCCCAACCACAGGGGCCGATCAGCCGGACGATCCTGCCCGTACGTCGCCAACAACGCCTGCGCCTCGATCGGGTCACCGAGCGTGGTCCCCGTGCCGTGCGCCTCGACCGCGTCCACGTCGGCCGCCGACAGACCGGCCTGCGCGAGCGCCTGCCGGATCACCCGCTGCTGCGCCGGACCGTTCGGCGCCGTCAAACCGTTCGACGCACCATCCTGATTCACCGCCGACCCACGCACCACCGCCAACACCCGGTGCCCGTTGCGGCGCGCGTCCGACAGCCGCTCCACCAGCAGCATGCCCACACCCTCGCCCCAGCCCGTACCGTCCGCCGCGGCCGCGAACGGCTTGCACCGACCGTCCGCCGCCAGCCCGCGCTGCCGACTGAACTCGATGAACGCGTGGGGGCTGGACATCACGGTCACGCCGCCGGCCAGAGCGAGGTCGCACTCGCCTCGCCGCAGGGCCTGGGCGGCGAGGTGCAGGGCGACCAGCGAGGACGAGCAGGCCGTGTCGACCGTCAGCGTCGGCCCCTCCAGGCCGAAGGAGTACGCGATGCGGCCCGAGACCACGCTGCCGGAGCTACCGGTGCCGATGTAACCCTCCAGGTCCTGCGGGACGCTCAGCAGACGTGCCGCGTAGTCCTGGTAGCCGGAGCCGATGAAGACGCCCGTGGCGGTGCCGCGCAGTGCGGTGGGGTCGAGACCGGCCCGTTCGAACGCCTCCCAGGAGGTCTCCAACAGCAGGCGTTGTTGGGGGTCCATGGCCAGGGCCTCGCGCCGCGAGATGCCGAAGAACCCCGGGTCGAAGTCGGCGACGTCGTACAGGAAGCCGCCGTTCTCCGTGTACGTGGTGCCGGGCCGGTCGGGGTCCGGGTCGTAGAGGGATTCCAGGTCCCAGCCCCGGTCGGTGGGGAAGGCGCCGATCGCGTCACGGCCGTCCGCGACGAGGGACCACAGCTCCTCGGGGGTGCGTACGCCGCCCGGGTAGCGGCAGCTCATGGCGACGATGGCGATGGGGTCCTCGTCGCCGTCGGACGCACGGCGGGCCTGTTTCGGCGGGAGGGGATCGGCGGAGGTGCCCGCGGTGGCGGCCGTCAGTTCGGCCACGAGGTGTGCGGCGAGGGCGTTCGGGGAGGGGTGGTCGAAGACGAGGGTGGCCGGGAGGTGGACTCCGGTGGCGGAGCCGAGCCGGTTGCGCAGCTCGACGGCGGTCAGCGAGTCGAAGCCCACCTCGCGGAACGCGCGGTCGGCCGCGACGGCCTCCGTGTCCTGGTGCCCGAGGACCGCCGCGGCCTCGCGCCGTACGAGGGCGAGGACCGCCCGGGTCCGCTCGGTGCCGGTCAGCGTCGCGATCCGGTGGGCGAGCCCGCCCGGCTCGCCGGCGCCCTCGCCCGGCGCCCGGTCCTCCTCGGCGGCGGGTGCCGCGGCCGCCTCGGGGATCGCGCGCAGCAGGGGGCTCGGACGGAGCAGCGTGAAGGAGCGTGCGAAGCGGTCCCATACGACGTCGGCCACGGTGACGGTGGTCTCGTCACGGCCGACGGCCGTGCGCAGCGCCGTGATCGCCGCCTCCGGGGCGAGGGCGGGCAGGCCGCGTCGGTGGAGGCGTTCCTCGGCGGCGCCGTCCTCGACCATTCCGCCGCCGGCCCACGGCCCCCAGGCCACCGCGGTGGCGGTGAGTCCGCGGGCCCTGCGGTGTTCGGCGAGGGCGTCGAGGGAGGCGTTGGCCACGGCGTAGGCCGCCTGCCCGGCGGCGCCCCACACCCCGGAGATCGACGAGAAGAGGACGAAGGCGTCCAGGGGGTGGTCCCCGAGCAGGTCGTCCAGGTGCCGGGCGCCCGCCGTCTTGGCGGCGAGGACCTCGGCGAACGCGCCCGGTGTGGTGTCGGCGAGCATCCCGGGGGTTCCGACGCCGGCCGCGTGCACGACCGCGGTCGGCGGGTGTTCCGGGGGGAGGCCGTCGAGCAGTCGGGCCAGTGCGGCGCGGTCCGCGACGTCGCAGGCCGCGATGGTGACCCGGGCACCGAGGCCCTCCAGTTCGGCGCGCAGGGTTTCGGCTCCGGCGGCCTCGGGCCCGCGTCGGCTCGTCAGCACCAGGTGGTCCGCGCCCGCGCCGGCCGCCCAGCGGGCGACGTGGGCGCCCAGGGCTCCGGTGCCCCCGGTGATCAGGACGGTGCCGTGGGGCTGCCAGGCGGCGGCCTCGGCGGGCGTCGCGGCCGGGTGCGACGGGGCGCGCAGGAGGCGGCGTACGAAGGTCCCGGAGGCGCGTACGGCCAACTGGTCCTCGTCCCCGTGGGCGCCGGTGAGCGCGGCCGTGAAGCGGCGGGCGGCGCGGGCGTCCAGCACCTCGGGGAGGTCGATCAGCCCACCCCACCGTCGGGGGTGTTCCAGCGCGGCGGTGCGGCCGAGGGCCCAGACCTGCGCCTGGCCGGGTTCGCGGAGCGGGTCGGAGGGGGCCGTGGAGACGGCGCCCCGGGTCACGGACCACAAGGGCGCGTCGATGCCGGCGTCGCCGAGGGCCTGGATCAGGGTCAGGGTCGCGGCGAGCCCTTCGGACAGCGCGGGGTGCGCCGCGTGCGGCCGAGCGTCGAGGGCCGCCGGTGAGAGGACTCCGTCGACGGTGGCGTCGGTCAGCTCCGCGCGCAGCCGGTCGGCGAGCTCCCGCCGGTCGGTGCCGGGCTCGACGTGCAGCAGGCGTACGTCCGCCCCGTGCTCGCGCAGGGCCCCCAACGCGGCGCCGGTCCAGGGGTCGTCCGTCAGGCGGGCGGGTACGACCGCCGCCCAGGTGCCGGCCGGGCGCGTGGGATCGGGGGCGGTGGCCGGCGCGGGCCGCCAGCCGACGCGGTAGCGCCGGCCGTCCGCCGTGGTGTGCTCGCGGTGGGTGCGGCGCCACAGGGACAGCGCGGGCAGGACCGAGCTGAGGGGGGCGTCGTCGCTCAGGTCGAGCCGTTGCGCGAACTCCGCGAGGTCGGCGCGTTCCACGGAGTCCCAGAACCGGGCTTCCGTCGGGTCGGCGCCCTCGGCGGGGGCGGGGGGACGGGGGGCGAAGGCGGTCGACTCCAGCCAGTAGCGGCGGCGTTGGAAGGCGTAGGTGGGCAGGTCGCACGGGGTGGACGGGTCGGCGGCCGGGGCGCCGGTCGGGGCGATCGGGACGCCGTGGACGTGGAGCCGTGCCAGCGCGGAGGCCACGGCCGGCTCCTCGGGGCGGTCCGCCCGCAGCAGTGGCACGGCCACCGCCTCCCGCTGATCGAGGAGTTCCTGGGTGGCGGCGGTCAGTACGCCGCCGGGGCCGATCTCGACGAACGCCGTCACTCCGGCGTCCGCGAGGGTCCGCACCGCGTCCGCGAACCGCACCGCCGCGCGGACCTGGCCCACCCAGTGGTCGGCGTCGGCCGGTTCGTCGGCCGTCACCGGGCGTCCGGTGGCGGTCGACACCATGGCGATGGTCGGCTCGGCGAAGGCCACCCGTCCGGTGATCTCCCGGAACGTTTCGAGCATGGGTTCCATCAGCGGGGAGTGGAAGGCGTGGGAGACGGCGAGCGGCTTCGTCCTGCGGCCTTCGACGGCCAGTTTCCCGGCCACGACCGCGACCGCCTCCGCCTCGCCCGAAACCACCACCGAGGAAGGCCCGTTGACGGCGGCGATGCCCACCCGGTCCTCGAAACCGGCCAGGAGGTCCCGTACTTCCTCCTCCGAGGCCTGGACGGCGACCATCACTCCCCCGGCGGGCAGCTCCTGCATCAGACGACCCCGCGCGGCCACCAGACGGGCCGCGTCCTCCAGCGACAACACCCCCGCCACGTGCGCCGCGGCGAACTCCCCCACCGAATGCCCCGCCACCACGTCCGGCCGCACGCCCCACGACTCGACGAGCCGGAACAAGGCCACCTCGATCGCGAAGAGGGCCGGCTGGGCGAACGCGGTGCGGTTCAGCGGCTCCTCGTCCTCACCGAACACCACCTCCTTCAGGGGCCGCTCCAGGTGCCGGTCCAGCTCGACGCACACCGCGTCGAAGGCGTCCGCGAACACCGGGAAGGCGGCGTACGACTCCCGCCCCATCCCGAGCCGCTGGCTCCCCTGCCCCGAGAACAGGAAGGCGACCTTGGTCTTCCGCACCGCCGTGCCCTCGGCGACCGCGGTCGTCGGCTCGTGACGGGCGAAGGCCTCCAGCCCGGCGAGGAGTTCCTCGCGGTCGCCCCCCACCACGGTCGCGCGGTGCGGCAGCGCCGCGCGGGTCGTCGCGAGCGCGTGACCGATGGCGGCGGCCGGGGTCGACGGGTTTTCCCGTACGTACGTCAACAGGCGCCGGGCCTGGTCGGGCAGCGCCCCGGGGGTGCGGGCCGACAGCGGCCACAGGACCGGTGGCCGCGGCTGCGGGACGGCGGACGCGGGGGTGGGGGATTCGGCGGGCGGCGGCGGGGTGGTCTCGGGGGCCGACTCTTCCAGGACGACGTGGGCGTTGGTGCCGCTCACTCCGAACGACGACACGCCGGCCCGGCGCGGCCCCTCCCCTCGCGGCCACGCGACGGCCTCCGTGAGCAGCCGGACGGCGCCCGACGTCCAGTCCACGTGCGGCGACGGCTCGTCGACGTGCAGGGTCGCGGGGAGCACCCCGTGGCGCATGGCCATCACCATCTTGATGACGCCGGCGACGCCCGCCGCGGCCTGGGTGTGGCCGATGTTCGACTTGAGCGCGCCGAGCAGCAGGGGGCGTGCGTTCGGGCGGTCCTGGCCGTACGTGGCGAGCAGGGCCTGGGCCTCGATCGGGTCACCGAGGACGGTTCCGGTGCCGTGGGCCTCGACGGCGTCGACGTCGCTCCCGGTGAGGCCGGCGTCGGTGAGGGCCTGCCGGATCACCTTGCGCTGGGCGGGGCCGCTGGGGGCGGTGAGGCCGTTGGAGGCGCCGTCCTGGTTGATGGCGCTGCCCCGCACCACGGCCAGGACGCGGTGGCCGTTGCGGCGGGCGTCGGAGAGCCGCTCGACGAGCAGCATGCCGACGCCCTCGCTCCACCCGGTGCCGTCGGCGGCGGCCGAGAACGGCTTGCAGCGGCCGTCGGCGGCCAGTCCCCGCTGCCGGCTGAACTCCATGAAGGCGCCCGGTGTGGACATGACGGTCACCCCGCTGACCAGGGCGAGGGTGCACTCGCCCTTGCGGAGCGCCTGGGCGGCGAGGTGCAGGGCCACGAGCGACGAGGAGCACGCCGTGTCGACCGTGACCGCGGGCCCCTCCAGGCCGAAGGTGTAGGCCAGCCGGCCGGAGAGGACGGCGGCGGCGTTGCCCGTGCCGAGGTGGCCGTCGAAGTCCTCCGGGGAGGTGGACAGTCGGGCGTAGTCCTGGCCGTTGGTGCCGGCGAACACTCCGGTGCGGGTGCCGCGCAGTGCGGCCGGGTCGATGCCGGCGCGCTCGAAGGCCTCCCAGGCGGTCTCCAACAGCAGGCGCTGCTGCGGATCCATCATCAGTGCCTCGCGCGGGGAGATCCCGAAGAACTCCGCGTCGAACTCGGCGGCCCCGTCGAGGAATCCGCCGTGGCGGACGTAGCAGGTGCCCGCGTGGTCCGGGTCGGGGTCGTACAGCGCGTCCAGGTCCCAGCCCCGGTCGGCCGGGAAGCCGGAGATCGCGTCGCCGCCCTCGGCGAGCAGCCGCCACAGGTCCTCGGGCGAGGCGATGCCTCCGGGGAAGCGGCAGCTCATCGCGACGATGGCGATGGGTTCCCGGGTGTCGGCCGTCAGCTTGCGGTTCTGCCGGCGCAGCCGTTCGGTCTCCTGGAGGGAGGCCCGCAGCGCCTGAACGATCTTGTCGTTCGATGTGGTCATCATGTGCTCCGTGTTCAGGGCCGTGGATCAGGCTTCGCTGTCGCCCAGCGCCAGTTCGATGAGGTGGTCGAGGTCCATCTCCGCGATGGCGGAGTCGGCGTCCGAGTCGCTCCCGCGGTCCGGGGCGTCCTGCGGGGACGTCGTCGTCGCGTCGGCCGGTCGCGCCAGGCCCAGGAGGGCGTCCAGGAGCCCGGCTTCCCGCAGGCGGGACGGTGGGATCGACGCGAGGGCCGCGCGTACGCGGGCGTCCTCGGACGAGCCGTCCGGGCCGGCGGCGGTGGTGGCCCGTCCGGGCAGCAGGTCGTCGAGCAGCCGGTCGGTGAGGGCGCTCGGGGTGGGGTGGTCGAACACCATCGTCGTCGGGAGTCGCAGTCCGGTCGCGGAGCCGACGCGGTTGCGGAGTTCGACCGCGGTGAGGGAGTCGAAGCCGAGTTCCCGGAAGGCCCGGTCGGGCTCGATCGCGTCGGTGCGCGGGTAGCCCAGCACTGTGGCGGCCTCCTCGCGCACCAGGTCCAGCAGGACGTCGTACCCGTCCTGCGGGGAGAGCCCGGACAGCCTCCGCGCGAGGTCCGCGGCGGCGGGTGCGGTGGACGGTTCTCCGTCGGTGTCCGCGCCGTGGCCGGCCAGTGCAGCCCGCGCCTCGGGCAGGTCGCCGAGGAGCGCGCTCGGCCGTCCGATCGTGAACGCGGGCGCGAACGTCGGCCAGTCGACGTCGGCCACCACCACGGCCGTCTCGTCCCGGTCCATGGCGCGTTGCAGGGCCGCGACGGCCAACTCCGGTGAGATCGAGGGCAGTCCGCTGCGCCGGAGGTACGCGTCGGCCCCGTGGTCGGCGGCCATTCCGCCCTCGGCCCAGGGGCCCCAGGCGACGGATGTCGCGGCCAGCCCCCTGGCCCGGCGGTGCTGGGCCAGCACGTCGAGGAAGGCGTTGCCGGCGCTGTAGCCCGCCTGGCTGCCGCTGCCCCACACTCCGGAAACGGACGAGAACAGGATGAACGCGTCGAGCGCGCGGTCGGCGAGCAGTTCGTCGAGGTGGACCGCCCCGGCCACCTTGGCCGCGAGGACGGCGGCCAGGTCCTCGGGCCCGGTGTCCGCGAGCGGGGCGAACTGGGGCAGTCCCGCCGCGTGCACGACCGCGGTGAGGGGGGCGGGGTCGGCGGCCAGCTCGTCCAGCAGGGCGGCCAGTGCCGTCCGGTCGCTGACGTCGCAGGCGGCGACCGTGACCCTGGCGCCCGTCAGCCTGAGCTCGGCGGCGAGTTCCCGCACGCCTTCGGCGGCTTCGCCCCGCCTGCCGGTGAGGACCAGGTGCTCGGCACCGCGGCGGGCCAGCCAGCGGGCGGCATGCCCACCGAGCGAGCCCGTACCGCCGGTGATCAGTACGGTGCCGTGCGAGGTCCAGCCGGTGTCACCGCTGCCGGTTGGGGTGTCGGTGTCGACGTCGCTGCCGGTGCGGATCCCGCTGCCGGTGCCGGTGCCGGCTTCACGGGGCATGCGGGCCAGCCGGCGGACCGACACGCCGGCGGCGCGCACCGCGATCTGGTCCTCCCCACCGGATCCGCCGAGCACGTCGGCCAGCCGGGCGAGCGCCCGCTCGTCCCCCGCACCGGGGGCGGGAAGGTCGACCAGGCCGCCCCAGCGGCGCGGGGCCTCCAGCGCGACAGCCCGCCCCAGACCCCACACGAGGCCCTGGAGCGGTCGCGTGACCGGTTGGGAGTCGCCGGTGGCCACGGCCCCGCGGGTGACGCACCACAGGGGCGCCTCCACGTCGAGCACGCCCAGGGCGCGCACCAACGCGACGGTGGTGGTGAATCCGACCGGCAGCCCCGCGTGGACGGGGTGGGCCCGCTCATCGCACGCCAGCAGGGACAGGACACCGGCCACGGGTCCGCCTCCCCCGACCCCCGCCTCCCGGAGGAGGCCGGCGATCGTGTCCCGGTCGGCCGCGGGGCCGACGACGGTGACGACCGCGGGTTCGGCGCCCCGGCCGCGCAGCGCAAGGACGTAAGGGGTGGCGGCCTCGGCATCGGTGGTCACGATCAGCCAGGTCCCCGACAGCGCGCCGGAGGGCGACTCGGTCATCGGCCGCCACACCGCCCGGTAGCGCCAGTCGTCCAGGGTGGAACGCGTACGGCTCTCCCGCCGCCAGGTGGCCAGCGCGCCGAACACCGAGTCCGCGGACGCCTCCGCCCCCACCCCCAACCGCTCGGCCAGGGTCTCGGTCCGGCCGCTCTCGACGGCTTCCCAGAACTCCGCTTCGGCCGCGTCCGTGCTCGCGTCACCGGAACCACCGGCCGCGACCGGTGCGGGGGCGGGCCGGAGCCAGTAGTGGTCGCGCTGGAAGGCGTAGGTGGGCAGGTCGACGCGGCGGGCTCCCCGGCCGGCGAAGACCGTCTGCCAGTCGACGGCCGCGCCGTGGACGTGGAGCCGGGCCAGGGCCGTCGCGACGGCCTCCTCCTCGGCCCGGTCCGTACGCAGGACCGGGATCACGACCTCGCCGCCGCCCAGGCAGTCCTGGGCCAACGCGCTCAACACACCACCCGGACCGACCTCCAGGAACGTGTCCACCCCTTCGTCGGCGAGGGCGCTCACGGCGCCGGCGAAGCGGACGGCCTCACGGACGTGCCGCACCCAGTAGTCGGGGGTGCCGAACTCCTCGGCAGGGACGATCCGCCCCGTGAGCGTGGAGACGATCGGCAACGTCGGCGTACCGAACGTCACCCCTGCCACGATCTGCCGGAACTCCTCCAACATCGGGTCCATCAGCGGGGAGTGGAAGGCGTGGGACACGGCGAGCGGCTTCGTCTTGCGGCCCTCGGCGGTCAGCTTCCCGGCCACGACCGCGACCGCGTCCGCCTCGCCCGAAACCACCACCGAGGTGGCCCCGTTGACGGCGGCGATGCCCACCCGGTCCTCGAAACCGGCCAGCAGCGCCCGTACTTCCTCCTCCGAGGCCTGGACGGCGACCATCACTCCCCCGGCCGGCAATCCCTGCATCAGACGACCCCGCGCGGCCACCAGACGGGCCGCGTCCTCCAGCGACAACACCCCCGCCACGTGCGCGGCGGAGAACTCACCCACCGAATGCCCGGCCACCACGTCCGGCCGCACACCCCACGACTCCAACAGGCGGAACAACGCCACCTCGACCGCGAACAACGCCGGCTGCGCGAACTCGGTCCGCTCCAACAGCCCGGCCTCAGCACCGAACACCACCTCACGCAACGGACGGTCCAGATGCGCGTCGACATACGCGCACACCGCGTCGAAGGCGTCCGCGAACACCGGGAAGGCCGCGTACAGCTCCCGCCCCATCCCCAGCCGCTGACTGCCCTGCCCCGAGAACAGGAAGGCCGTGCGTCCCCCGGACGCGCCCGCGATGCCCCGTACGAGGTCGGCCGCCGATTCCCCCTTGCTCAGGGCGTCGAGTCCGGCGACGAGCTCTCCCCTGGTCCGGCCGAGCACGACCGCACGGTGGGGCATGGCGGTGCGGGTCCCGGCGAGGGAGAACGCGAGGTCCACCGGTGTGAGGTCGGGGTGGGTACGCGTGTGGACGAGGAGGTTCCCCGCCTGTTCGCGCAGGGCCGCCAGGTCCTTGCCGGACACCACCCAGGGCAGGTACGGCTCCCCGGCGTCCTGGGCCGCGGGGGCCGGGGCGGCGGGGGCCGGCGGGGCCTCCTCGATGACGGTGTGGGCGTTGGTGCCGCTCACGCCGAAGGAGGAGACGGCCGCGCGACGCGGCCGACCGTTCGCCGTCCACGTCACGGGCTCGGTGAGCAGCCGTACGGCGCCGGCGGACCAGTCGACGTGCGGGGTCGGTTCGTCCACGTGGAGCGTCGCGGGCAGCAGGCCGTGCCGGAGGGCCATGACGGTCTTGATGACGCTCGCCACGCCGGAGGCCGCCTGGGTGTGGCCGATGTTCGACTTGAGCGAGCCCAGCCACAGGGGCCGGTCCGCGGGCCGGTCCCGCCCGTACGTGGCCAGCAGCGCCTGTGCCTCGATCGGGTCGCCCAGCGCGGTGCCGGTGCCGTGCGCCTCGACGGCGTCCACGTCGAGGGTCGACAGGCCGGCGTCGGCCAGCGCCTGGCGGATGACCCGCTGTTGGGCGGGACCGTTCGGGGCGGTCAGGCCGTTGGAGGCCCCGTCCTGGTTGACGGCGCTGCCCCGTACGACGGCCAGCACCGGATGCCCGTTGCGCCGGGCGTCGGAGAGCCGCTCGACCAGGAGCATGCCGACTCCCTCGCCCCAGCCGGTGCCGTCCGCCGCGCCGGCGAAGGGCTTGCAGCGGCCGTCGGCGGCCAGTCCGCGCTGCCGGCTGAACTCGACGAAGGCGTTGGGGCCGGCCATCACGGCGGCACCGCCGACCAGGGCCAGGGCGCATTCGCCCCGGCGCAGTGCCTGCGTGGCCAGGTGCAGGGCGACCAGCGAGGACGAGCACGCCGTGTCGACGGTCATCGCGGGGCCCTCCAGCCCGAGCGAGTAGGCGATCCGTCCTGACATGACGCTGCCGGCGGCGCCGGTGAGGAGGTGGCCTTCGACGCCGTCGGGCAGCTCGCCCGGCGAGGCGCCGTAGCCCTGGTAGCCGGAGCCGATGAACACGCCGGTGGCTGTGCCGCGCAGCGACGAGGGCACGAGGCGGGCCCGTTCCAGGGCTTCCCAGGCCGCTTCCAGGAGCAGGCGCTGCTGCGGGTCCATGGCGAGGGCCTCGCGCGGCGAGATCCCGAAGAAGGCCGGGTCGAAGCGGCCGGCGTCGTAGAGGAAGGCGCCCCGGTCGACGTAGGTGGTGCCGGGGTGTTCGGGGTCCGGGTGGTACAGGGAGTCGAGGTTCCATCCGCGGTCGGCGGGGAAGGTCGACACGGCGTCGACTCCGTCCACGAGCAGCTGCCACAGCCGTTCGGGCGTGTCGGCGCCGCCCGGGAAGCGGCAGCTCATGGCGACGATCGCGATCGGTTCGTCGGTCTCCGGCCGGTCGGTGCCGGCCGGGTGCGGGTGGTCGGCGGACGTGGCGCCGGCCGTGTGGCCGGCGAGTTCGGAGGCCAGGAAGGCGGCCAGGGCCGTCGCGTTGGGGTGGTCGAAGACGAGGGTGGCGGGCAGGCTCAGCCCGGTGGCACGGGCCAGTCGGTTGCGCAGTTCGACTCCGGTGAGGGAGTCGAAGCCGAGGTCCTTGAAGGGCCGGTCCTCGGCCACCGCCTCCGCGCCGGTGTGGCCGAGGGCCTGGGCCACCTCGTCCCGCACGAGGTCCAGGAGGACCCGCCGGTGCTCGGCTGCCGGGAGGGCGTCGAGCGTGGCGGTGAGGGTGGGCCGGCCGGCGCCGTCGGGCGGGCCTGCGGGTCCGGGGGTGCCGTCGGGCGCCGCGAGCGCCTTGCGGGCCTCGGGGAGGTCGGCGAACAGTGCGGCGGGCCGGGCGATGGTGAAGGCGGGGGCGAACCGGTCCCAGCCGATGTCCGCGACGACGATGGAGGTCTCGTCGTGGTCCAGGGCCCGCTGGAGCGCCGCCACCGCGAGGTCCGGGGACATCGCGGGCAGTCCGCGCCGGCGCAGGTGCGCTTCCGCCTCGTCGTCTCCGGCCATGCCGCCGTCGGCCCAGGGGCCCCAGGCGACGGCCGTGGCGGTGAGGCCGCGGGCGCGGCGCGCCTCGGCGAGTGCGTCGAGGTGGGCGTTGGCGGCGGCGTAGGCGGCCTGGTTTCCGCTGCCCCAGGTCGCCGCGACCGACGAGAACAGGACGAAGGCGTCCAGGGGCCGGTCGCCCAGCAGCTCGTCGAGGTGTGCCGCTCCCGCGGTCTTGGCCGCGACGACCGCCGACAGGTCGGTCGGGGTCAGGGTGTCGGTGGGGGTGAACTGGGGGGTGCCGGCCGCGTGGACGACCGTCCGCAGGGGGTGTCGTTCCTCCGGCAGCGACTTCAGGAGGTCGGCGACCTGCTCGCGGTCGGACACGTCGCAGGCCACGACGGTGGCCCCGGCCCCCAGCCGCTCGATCTCGGCGACGAGTTCGCGGGCTCCGGGGGCTTCGGGGCCCCGCCGGCCGGCCAGGACGATGTGTTCGGCGCCGCCGCGCGCCATGTGGCGTGCCACGTGGGCGCCGAGGGCGCCGGTTCCCCCGGTGATCAGTACGGTGCCGCGCGGCTGCCGTCCGGCGGCGCGGGCTGCGGTGTCGGACGTGGCGTCGGCGGGGGCCCGGCCCAGGCGGCGGGCGAAGACGCCGGACGGCCGGATCGCGATCTGGTCCTCGCCGCCGGCGGCCCCGGCGGACGCGGTGGGTGTGGTGGGTGTGGTGGGTGTGGTGGGTGTGGTGGGTGCGGACAGTACGGACGTCAGGCGGCGGGCCGCCCGCTCGTCGAGTTCGCCACCGGGCAGGTCCACGAGGCCGCCCCAGCGGTCGGGGTGTTCCAGGGCCACCGAGCGGCCGAGTCCCCAGACCATGGCCTGGCGCGGGCTCGTCAGGGCGTCCGCGCGCCCGACCGTGACCGCTCCCCTGGTGAGGCACCAGAGCGGGGCGGTCACCTCCGCTTCGCCCAGGGCCTGGACGAGGAGGGTGGTCAGGGCCAGGCCGGTGGGCAGCCTCGGGTGGGCTGGGTGGGGTTCCTCGGCGAGCGCCAGCAGGGACAGGACGCCGGCCGGGGCCGTCTCGGCGTACGCCTGGCGCAGGCGGGCGGCGAGTTCGGCGCGGTCCGCGTCGCCCCGTACGACCAGGGGTACGACGTCGGCGCCGTGGCGGGACAGGGCGCCGACGACCTCGGCGGCCGTGCGGGCGGCCTGCCCGCCCTCGGTGCCTGTGGGGCCTGCGGTGTCTTGCGGAACGACGATCAGCCAGGTGCCGGCCGGCTCGGTGGTGTCCCGGTGGATGAGCGGCTTCCAGGTGACGCGGTAGCGCCAGGTGTCGACGACGGAGCGGTCCCGCCGGCGGCGGTGCCACTGGGACAGCGCGGGAAGTACGGAGCTGAGCGGGGAGTCCCCGGTGACCTCCAGCCGCTCGGCCAGGGCGGCGAGGTCCTGGTTCTCGACGACGTCCCAGAACGCGGCCTCCGTCGGGTCCGCCGCCCCCGCTCCCGAGTCCTGCGGGTCGGTGGGCAGCAGCCAGTACGGCCGGTGCCGGAAGGCGTAGGTGGGCAGGTCGACGCGGCGCGCTCCCCGGCCGGCGAAGACCGTCTGCCAGTCGACGCCCGCGCCGTGGACGTGGAGCCGGGCCAGGGCCGTCGCGACGGCCTCCTCCTCGGCCCGGTCCGTACGCAAGACCGGGATCACGACCTCATCGCCCTCCAGGCAGTCCTGGGCCAACGCGCTCAACACACCACCCGGACCGACCTCCAGGAACGTGTCCACGCCCTCCCCGACGAGGGCGCTCACGGCGTCCGCGAAACGAACCGCCTCACGGACGTGCCGCACCCAGTACTCGACGGAGCGGAACTCCTCCTCCGACACCGGGCACCCCGTGAGCGTGGAGACGATCGGCAACGTCGGCGTACCGAACCTCACCCCTGCCACGATCTGCCGGAACGCGTCGAGCATGGGGTCCATGAGCGGGGAGTGGAAGGCGTGGGAGACGGCGAGCGGCTTCGTCTTGCGGCCCTCGGCCGCCAGACGGTCGACCACGGTCGCGACCGCGTCCGCCTCACCCGAAACCACCACCGACGTCGGCCCGTTGACGGCGGCGATCCCCACCCGGTCCTCGAAACCGGCCAGCAACGCCCGTACTTCCTCCTCCGAGGCCTGGACGGCGACCATCACTCCCCCGGCGGGCAACCCCTGCATCAACCGGCCCCGCGCGGCCACCAGACGGGCCGCGTCCTCCAAGGACAGCACCCCCGCCACATACGCGACCGCGAACTCACCCACCGAATGCCCCACCAGGACATCGGGCCGCACACCCCACGACTCCAACAGGCGGAACAGAGCCACCTCGACCGCGAACAACGCCGGCTGAACGAACTCCGTCCGCTCCAACAGCCCGGCCTCAGCACCGAACACCACCTCACGCAGGGGCCGATCCAGGTGCCGGTCCAGCTCGGCGCAGGCCTCGTCGAAGGCCCGGGCGAAGGCCGGTCGGGCCGCGTACAGCTCGCGCCCCATGCCGAGCCGCTGGCTGCCCTGCCCGGAGAACAGGAACGCGGTGCGGCGCCCGCCGGCGGGTGCCGTGCCCGTCGCCGTTCGCGGGCCCGGGGTCTCGCCGTGTGCGAGCTCGGCCAGTGCCCGCAGCAGGTCGTCGCCGTCGGTGCCGGTGATCGCGGCGCGGTACGGGAAGGAGGTGCGGGTGGTGGCCAGGGAGAACGCGATGTCCGTCGCGTCGAAGGGCCGGTCGGTCCCGGCCTGGGACCGGGTGTGGGCGAGGAGCCGTTCCGCTTGGGCGCGCAGTCCTTCCTCGTCCTTCGCGGAGAGCAGCCAGGTGACGGGCGCCCGTTCGGTCGTCGTTTCGGCCGGTGCTTCGGCAGCGGCTTCGACCTGGGCTTCGACTGGGGCTTCGACCTCGACTTCGGCCGGTGCCTGTTCGACGATGACGTGCGCGTTGGTGCCGCTGACTCCGAACGAGGACACGCCCGCCCGACGGGGGCGGTCCGGTGCCGCCCACTCCCGCGGTTCGGTCAGCAGTCGGACCGCACCCGCGGACCAGTCCACGTGCGGTGACGGCTCGTCGACGTGCAGGGTCGCGGGGAGCACCCCGTGGCGCATCGCCATGACCATCTTGATGACGCCGGCGACGCCCGCCGCCGCCTGGGTGTGCCCGATGTTGGATTTGACGGTGCCCAACCACAGGGGCCGGTCGGCGGGCCGGTCCTGCCCGTACGTGGCCAGCAGGGCCTGCGCCTCGATCGGGTCGCCGAGCGTGGTGCCCGTGCCGTGCGCCTCCACGGCGTCGACCTCGCCGGCCGTGAGACCCGCGTCGGCCAGGGCCTGGCGGACCACGCGCTGTTGCGCGGGCCCGTTGGGGGCGGTGAGTCCGTTCGAGGCACCGTCCTGGTTGATGGCGGAGCCGCGTACGACGGCCAGCACCCGGTGCCCGTTGCGCCGTGCGTCGGAGAGCCGTTCCACCAGCAGCATGCCGGCGCCCTCGGCGAGGCCGGTGCCGTCGGCGGAGGCGGCGAAGGCGCGGCAGCGGGCGTCGGGGGACAGCCCGCGCTGCCGGCTGAAGCCGATCAGCGCACCGGGGGTGGACATGACGGTGACGCCGCCGGCGAGGGCCAGGTCGCATTCGCCCCGGCGCAGGGACTGCGCGGCCAGGTGGAGTGCGACGAGGGAGGAGGAGCAGGCCGTGTCGACGGTGACGGCCGGTCCTTCCAGGCCGAAGGTGTAGGCGACGCGGCCCGAGACGACCGAGGCGGAGTTGGCGGTGAGGAGGTGTCCTTCCGTGTCCCGTGTCTCGTGGTGGGACAGGCCGACGGCGTAGTCCTGGCCGTTGGTGCCGGCGAACACTCCGGTGCGGCTGCCGCGCAGCAGGGCCGGGTCGATGCCGGCGCGTTCGAAGGCCTCCCAGGAGGTTTCCAGGAGCAGTCGCTGCTGGGGGTCCATGGCGAGGGCCTCGCGCGGCGAGATCCCGAAGAACTCGGGGTCGAAGTCTCCGGCGTCGTGCAGGAAGCCGCCTTCCCTGACGTAGCTGGTGCCCGGATGGTCGGGGTCCGGGTGGTAGAGGGAGTCGAGGTCCCAGCCGCGGTTGGCGGGCAGGGCGGTGACGGCGTCGGTGCCGTCCGCGAGGAGGTCCCACAGGTCTTCGGGGCTGCGGACCTCGCCGGGCAGTCGGCAGGTCATGGCGACGATGGCGATGGGCTCGTCGTCGCCGGTGACGGTGGCGGCGGTGGCGGTGGCGGTGCGGCCTGTGGTGGCGGGGGCCGGTGCGGTGCCGGTGCCGGGTATCCGTTCGAGGAGGTGGTCGGTGAGGGCGGCGGGGGTGGGGTGGTCGAAGACGGTGGTCGCGGGGAGGCGTACGCCGGTGGCGGTGGCGAGGCGGTTGCGGAGTTCCATCGCGGCGAGGGAGTCGAAGCCCAGGGAGCGGAAGGCCCGCCCGGGGTCGACGGCCTCGGGGGTGGAGTGGCCGAGTACGGCGGCGACCTGGCCGCGTACGAGCGCGAGCAGGGCGTCGGCGCGGCGGGTGGGCGGGAGGGCGACCAGACGGGCGAGCTCGGCGGGGAGGGCTCCGGGGCCGGTGCCGGACCGGGCGGAGCGTCGGGAGGGGGTGCGGACCAGGCCGCGCAGGAGGGGCGCCACGGGGGTGGTCGCCGCCTGGGCGCGCAGGGCGGCGAGGTCGAGGCGTACGGGGGCCAGGGTCGCGTCGTCCAGGGTGCGGGCGGTGTCGAGGAGGCGCAGGCCGTCCTCCGCGTCGAGCGGGAGGAGGCCGGCGCGGGCCATGCGGCGCAGGTCTCCGTCCTCCAGTCGGGTCTGGTCGCCGCGTTCGTCCCAGACGCCCCAGGCGAGCGCGGACGCGGGCAGGCCCTGGGAGCGGCGCAGGTGGGCGAGGGAGTCGAGGAAGGCGTTGCCGGCCGCGTAGGCGCCCTGTCCGGCGCCGCCGAGCGTGCCGGCGAGGGAGGAGAAGAGGACGAAGGCGGAGAGGTCGAGGTGTCGGGTCAGTTCGTGGAGGTGGAGTGCGGCGTCGACCTTGGGGCGCATGACCCGGTCGAGGTCGTCCGGGGTGAGGTGGTCGACGAGTCCGCCGGCGACCACGGCCGCGGCGTGGACGACGGCGGTCAGGGGCCGGTCGTCGGGGAGGCCGGCGAGGAGGGCGGCCAGGGCGTCGCGGTCGGCGGTGTCGCAGGCGGCGAGGGTGACGGTGGCGCCGAGTGCGGCGAGTTCGTCGCGGAGTTCGGTCGCGCCCTCGGCGTCGGGGCCGCGGCGACTGGTGAGGAGGACGTGGCGGACGCCGTGGGTGGTGATGAAGTGGGCGGCGACGAGCCTGCCGAGGGCGCCGGTGCCGCCGGTGACGAGTACGGTGCCCCGCGGGTCGATCGCGGGTGTGCCGGTGGACGTGGTGCCGTCGGGCGGGGCTGCGGCGGCGTGCGGTGCGACGGGGACGCGGGCGAGGCGCGGTACCGACACGCGGCCCGCGCGCAGGGCCAGTTGGGGTTCGCCGGAGGCGACGGCCGCGGCGACGCGGCCCAGTGACTCGGGGCGGCCGTCGGTGTCGGCGAGGACCAGCCGGCCCGGATGTTCGGCCTGGGCCGAGCGGATCAGGCCCCACACGGGGGCGTGTTCGGGCCGGGTGGGCCGTACCCGCGCCCCTTCCTCGTCCTCGGCGGGGACCGCGACGGCGTCCCGGGTGAGGACGACGAGTCGGGAGGCGGCGAGGCGTTCCTCGGCCGGCCAGGCCTGGACGAGGGCCAGCACGTCCCGCGTGAGGGCCCGCACGGCGTCGGCGTCGGGTTCCGCCCCGGCGGCGGACGCGGGGAGGACGGCGGCCACCACGTCGGGGACGGGCGCGCCGGCGGCGAGGGCTCCGGCCAGGGCGGCCAGGTCGGGGTGCGTGTCGGGGTGGAGGCCGGCGGCGCGCAGGCCGGCGGCGGCCTCCCGCGTGTCGTGCGGGTCGGTCCCGGGGCCGGCGCCGATGACGGCCCAGTGCCCGGCGCCGGCGGGTGTGGTGTCCGCGAGCGGGAGCGCCGGCCAGTCCACGCGGTAGAGGTGTTCGTGGTGGTCGGTGAGCGCGGCCCGCAGGTGTTCCTCGCGGACCTCGCGGAAGGTGAGCGTGCCGATGGTCGCCACGGGCCGCCCGCTGTCGTCCCAGGCGGTGAGGGCGACGGCCTCGGTGCCGACGGGGGTCAGGCGGACCCGCAGCCGGGTGGCTCCGGTGGCGTGCAGGCGTACGTCCTCCCAGGCGAAGGCCATCCGGCCGGTGCCCATGTCGCCGAGCGGGCCGAACCCGACGCCGTGCAGGGCCGCGTCGAGGAGGGCGGGGTGGAGGCCGTACCGGCCGGTTTCGGGGTGCTCGGCGCTCTCGTCGGGGAGGGCCACCTCGGCGAACACCTCGTCCCCCAGGCGCCAGGCGGCGCGCAGGCCCTGGAAGAGGGGGCCGTAGGAGAAGGAGCGCGCGGCGAGCCCGGCGTAGAAGCCGTCGAGGTCGACGGGGCTCGCCCCGGCGGGCGGCCAGGGCGCCGGGGCGGGCTCCGCCTCGGCGGGCCGGGGCGCGGGGGTGGACGTCAGGACGCCGGTGGCGTGGCAGGTCCAGTCGTCCTCGGGGGCCGCGGTGTCGGGCCGGGAGTGGATGGAGAGCGGCCGGTCGCCGGCCGCGTCGGCCGGGCCGACCGCGACCTGCACGACGGCGCCGCCGTGTTCGGGCAGCACCAGCGGTGCCTGGAGGGTGAGTTCGGCCAGCTCGTCGCAGCCGACGTGGTCACCGGCGCGGACCGCGAGTTCCACGAACGCCGTTCCCGGCAGGAGGGCCGCGCCCAGCACGACGTGGTCGGCGAGCCAGGGATGGGTGGGGTGGGCGAGCCGTCCGGTCAGCAGCAGCCCGTCGGAGTCCGCGAGGGAGACGACGGCCCCCAGCAGGGGGTGGTCCGAGGAGGCGAGACCGAGGCCGGCGGCGTCGGCGGCGGTGTGCGGGGCGTCGAGCCAGTAGCGCTCGTGCCGGAAGGCGTAGGTGGGCAGGGGGATCCGGCGGGCGCCCGTGTCGGCGAAGACGGCCGTCCAATCGAGGGTGACGCCGTGCGCGTGGGCCTCGGCGGCCGAGCGCAGGAACCGGCCGACGTCCCCTTCGTCGCGGCGCAGCGTCCCCAGGGTGACGGCGTCGCCGCCGAGGTCGTCCAGGGTCTCCTGGATGCCGATCGTGAGGACCGGGTGCGCGCTGACCTCGACGAGGGCGTCGTGGCCGTCCCGGACGAGGGCGCGGGTGACGTCCTCGAAGCGTACGGTCCGGCGCAGGCTGCGGTACCAGTACTCGGCGTCGAGCCCGTCGGTGTCGACGACGGTCCCGGTGACGGTGGAGTAGAACGGTACGTCGCACACCCGGGGGGTGATGTCGGCCAGGGCGTCGAGGACCCGGTCGCGTACGGCTTCGACGTGCGCGGAGTGGGAGGCGTAGTCCACGGCGATCAGTCGGGCCCGGACGTCGTCGGCGTGGAGGGCGTCGCGCAGTTCGGTGAGTGCCTCGGAGTCGCCGGAGACGACGAGGGAGGTCGGACTGTTCACGGCGGCGACCGACAGCCGGTCGCCCCAGGGGGCCATGAGGGGGGTCAGTCGCTGCGGCGGCAGCGCGACCGACAGCATGCCGCCGCGCCCGGACAGCGCGGTCAGGGCCTGGCTGCGCAGGGCCACGACCTTCGCGGCGTCCTCCAGGCTGAGGGCTCCGACGACGCAGGCGGCGGCGATCTCGCCCTGGCTGTGGCCGGCGACCGCCGCGGGGTGCACGCCGTAGGAGCGCCACAGCTCGGCGAGCGAGACCATGACGGCGAACAGAACGGGCTGGACGACGTCGACCCGGTCGAAGCCGGGGGCGTCGGGCGCGCCGCGCAGGACGTCCGTCAGGGACCAGTCGACGTGGGGGGCGAGGGCGTCCTCGCACTGGCGGATGCGTTCGCGGAATACGGGTGCGGTGTCGAGGAGTTCGACGGCCATGCCCGCCCACTGGGATCCCTGGCCGGGGAAGACGAACGCGACCTGGCGGGGGTCCGCGGCGGTGCCGCGGACCAGGGCGGTGCCGGCCGTGTCGGGGGCGTCGTCGGCCAGCGCCGCCAGGGCCCGGTCCAGGCCGTCGCGGTCCGCCGCGAGCAGCACGGCCCGGTGGGGGAAGGCGGTACGGGTCGTGGCGAGGGAGTGGGCGATGTCGACGGCGCCGGGGGCGGTGTAGGTGCCGCGTCCGGTGTCGGTGTCGGTGTCGGTGGGCGGCGTGGCGAGGTGGGAACGGAGCCGGGCGGCCTGCGCGGTGAGGGCGGCGGGGGTCTTGCCCGACACGACCCACGGGATGAGGGGCAGGGCGGGGGCGGCCCGCCCGGCGGAGGCGGCCTCGACGGGGGTGTCACCGGCGGCGGTGTCCGTGGCGGCGGTGTCCGTGGTGGGGGTGTCCTCCGCGGCCTCCGGCCCTCCGGAAGCGGCGGCGAGGTGTTGTTCGATGACGACGTGCGCGTTGGTACCGCTGACGCCGAAGGCGGAGACACCGGCGCGCCGGGGCCGGCCGGTCTCGGGCCACGCGGTGTTCTCCGTGACCAGGCGGACGCTGCCGTCCGACCAGTCGACGTGCGGGGTCGCCTCGTCGGCGTGCAGGGTCCGGGGCAGGATCCCGTGGCGCAGGGCCTGCACCGCCTTGATGACGCCCGCGACACCGGCCGCGGCCTGGGTGTGCCCGAGGTTGGACTTGACGGAGCCGAGCCACAAGGGTCGCTCCGCGGGCCGCTCCCGGCCGTAGGAGGCGATGAGCGCCTGCGCCTCGATCGGGTCGCCGAGCGTGGTGCCGGTGCCGTGGGCCTCGACGAGGTCCACGTCGGAGGGGGACAGCAGGCCGTTGGCCAGGGCCTGGTGGATGACGCGCTGCTGGGCGGGGCCGTTGGGGGCGGTCAGCCCGTTGCTGGCCCCGTCCTGGTTGACGGCGGAGCCGCGTACGACGGCCAGCACCGGGTGTCCGAGCCTGAGGGCGTCGGAGAGCCGCTCGACGAGGAGCATGCCGACGCCCTCGGACCAGCCGGTGCCGTCCGCCGAGGCGGAGAACGCCCGGCAGCGGCCGTCGGGGGACAGCCCGCGCTGCCGGCTGAACTCGACGAACGTCGTCGGCGCCGCCATCACGGTGACCCCGCCGGCGAGGGCGAGGTCGCACTCGCCCTGGCGCAGGGCCTGTACGGCGAGGTGGAGCGCCACCAGGGAGGAGGAGCAGGCGGTGTCGACGGTGACGGCCGGGCCCTCCAGGCCCAGGGTGTAGGCGATGCGGCCGGAGACGACGCTGCCGGTGTTGCCCGTGCTCACGTACCCCTCGACGCCCTCGGGCATCGAGGGGAGCCGGGAGACGTAGTCGTGGTACATGACTCCGGCGAACACCCCGGTGCGGGTGCCGCGCAGGGACGTCGGGTCCATCTCGGCCCGCTCGACGGCCTCCCAGGAGGCTTCGAGGACGAGCCGTTGCTGGGGGTCCATGGCGAGGGCCTCGCGGGGGCCGATCCCGAAGAACGCGGGGTCGAACGCGGCGGCGTCGTGGAGGAATCCGCCTTCCCGCGCGTAGGTCGTGCCGGGGTGGGCGGGATCGGGGTCGTAGAGCGCGTCGAGGTCCCAGCCGCGGTCGGTGGGGAACCCGGAGATGGCGTCGGTGCCCGAGACCACGAGGTCCCACAGGCCTTCGGGGGTCGTGACGCCGCCGGGGAAGCGGCAGCTCATGCCCACGATCGCGATCGGTTCGTGGTTCTTGCCCTCGGCCTCGCGCAGTCGCCGGCGCGCGTGCCGCAGATCGACGGTGGCACGCTTGAGGTAGTCGCGGAGTTTGGTCACGTCTGTCGTCATCTGGATTCTGTTCCTCAACGCGAAGGGATGTCGTGCCGGTCGATCAGTCGGTGCCGAGTTCGCCGTCGAGCAGGTCGAACAGCTCCTCGTCGGAGGCCTCTTCGACCTCGATCGCGGTGGTGTCGCCGCCCGGCCCGCCGGTGCCGGCGCCGTCCTCCCGCCACTTCGCGAGCAGGACCTCCAGCCGCAGCGCGGCCGTGGCGCGCGCGGCCCGGTCGTACGGGGGCCGGGCGAACGCGGCTTCCAGTCGGTCGATCTCGGCGAGCGGCGAGCGGGCCGTCGGGCCGCCGTCGCCGGTGGGCAGGGCGGTGGCGAGGTGCTCGGCGAGGGCCGCCGGGGTGGGGTGGTCGAACAGGAGGCCGGCCGGGAGGCGCAGTCCGGTGGCCGCGCCGAGGTGGTTGCGCAGTTCCACGGCGGTGAGGGAGTCGAAGCCGAGGTCGCGGAACGCCTGCGCGGCGCCGACCGCTTCGACGGAGGCGTGGCCCAGCACGGCGGCGACCCGGGCCCGGACGAGGCCGAGGAGGATCCGCAGGCGCTTCTCCTCCGATGCCCCCGCCAGCTGCCCGGCCAGTACGGAGGCCCCGGCCCCGGGGGTCGGCTCCTGGTGGGCGGGCGTACGGACGAGGCCGCGCAGCAGGGCGGGGGGCGGCAGGGTCGCGGCGCGGCGGCGCAGGGCGGGCAGGTTCAGCCGTACGGGCAGGAGCACGGCGTCGGCCGCACCGGCCGCGGTTTCCGCCTCCGGCGCCGGCTCCGGCTCCGGATCGGTGGTGGCGAACGCCGCGCCGGCCCGCGCGGTCGCGGCGTCGAAGAGGGCGAGGCCCTCCTCCGGGGACAGCGGTGTCACGCCCGCCCGGGAGATCCGGGCGAGGGCGCCCGCGCCGGCCTCGCCGAGCATCCCGTGCCCGCCCTCCGCGTCCGCCCAGGGACCCCAGGCCAACGACACGGCGGGCAGTCCGGCCGCCCGACGGGACTGCGCGAGGGCGTCCAGACAGGCGTTGGCCGCGGCGTAGCCGGCCTGGCCCGCGTTGCCGAACGTACCGGCGAGCGAGGAGAACAGGACGAACGCCGACAGGTCGCGGTCCCGGGTCAGTTCGTGCAGGTGGAACGCCGCGTCCACCTTGGGTCGCAGTACGCGGTCCAGCCGGTCGGCGGTCAGCGATGCGACGAGGCCGTCGTCGAGGACACCGGCGGCGTGCACCACACCGGTCAGCGGGTGCGCGGCGGGGATCGCGTCGAGTACGGCCGCCAGGGCGGCGCGGTCGGCCACGTCGCAGGCCGGCGTGGAGACCCGGGCGCCCAGCGCCGTCAGTTCGGCCACGAGGGCGGGCATGCCCTCGGCCGCGGCTCCCCGACGGCCGGCCAGCACGAGGTGCCGTACGCCGTGAGCGGAGACCAGGTGCCGGGCCACGAGCCGCCCCAGAGCGCCCGTCCCGCCGGTCACCAGGACGGTGCCCGCCGAATCCGGGACCGGGCCCGGTCCGGCGGGGGCCGGCGTGCCGGTCGTCGCGGTGTCGGCGGCCCGGTCCAGTCGCGGGACGAACGTCCGCCCGCCCCGGACGGCGCACTGCGGTTCGCCGGTGGCGAGGGCCGTCTCCAGCCCGGCCGCGAGCAGCGCCTCGCCGTCCGCGTCTTCGTCCCCGTACTCGTCCACGTCGACGAGGACGAGGCGGTCGGGGTGCTCGGCCTGGACCGCCCTGACCAGGCCCCAGACGGCGGCCCGGGCCGGATCCGGCCGGGCCGCGTCACCCGCGCCGACCCGGACGGCGTCGCGGGTCACCAGGACGAGACGTCGCCCGTCCTCCTCCCCGGCCGGGAGCGCCGCCAGCCACTCCTGTACGCGTTCCAGGGCGCGGCCGGTCGCGGACCGTACCGCTTCGGCGGCGTTCGCGGACCCGTCGGCACCGGCCTCGTCCAGCCTCACGATCCGGTCGGCGCCCGACGGCCGGGGCGTGGTGGTCGGGAGCGCCGGCAGCTCGGTCCAGACGACGCGGAACAGCGCGTCCTGGAACCGCCCGGCCCGCGCCGCCGCGAGCTGCCGGGCGGAGACCGGCCGCAGGACGAGCGCGTCGACGGACGCGACGGTCCTGCCGGCGGCATCGGCGGCCGACAGCGACACGGCGTCGGGTCCGGCGGGCGTCAACCGGACCCGCAGGGCCGCCGGCCCTCCGTCGGCGGTCCCGGAAGCGGGGTACACCGTCACCCCGCTCCACGAGAACGGAACCCGCGGCTGATCCGGTCCGGATCCGGTGTCGGTGTCGGTGCCAGCGCCGATCTCGGTGCCGGTGTCGGTGCCGCCCAGCAGGTCGGCGTCGAGGGCGACGGCGTGCAGCGCCGCGTCCAGCAGCGCGGGATGCAGACCGAACCCGGCGACGTCGGTCCCGTCGGGGAGTTCCACCTCCACGAACAGGGAGTCGCCGCGGGTCCACGCGGCGCGGACGCCGCGGAAGAGCGGACCGTATTCGAGCCCCAGGCCGGCCATCCGTTCGTAGAGGGAGGCCGGGGACCCGCCGTCGACGGCGACCGCCTGTGCCGGTGGCCACGCGAGGAGTCCGGGAGCGTCGGCGTCGTCAGCCGCCGGGCCCTCGGTGGAGGAGGCGACCGACAGGGTTCCGACGGCGTGGCTCGCCCACGGCGCGTCGGACGGTCCGTCGAGGGGACGGGAGTGGATCTCCAGGTGGCGGCGACCGTCACCGTCGGGCGCCGCCACCCGCACCTGCACCCGCACGGCGCCGTCCTCGGGGACGACGAGCGGGGCCCCGAGGGTCAGTTCGTCCAGCCGGTCGCATCCCACGGCCTCGTCGCGGGCGGCGTACAGGGCCAGGTCCAGGAGGGCCGTACCGGGGAGCAGTACGGTGCCCAGCACCACGTGGTCGGCGAGCCAGGGGTGCGTGGCGAGCGACAGCCGCCCGGTGAGTACGAGCCCTTCACCGTCGGCGAGCGGGACGGAGGCACCGAGCAGGGGGTGCTGTACGGCGGCCAGTCCTGCGGCCGTGACGTCACCCGGAGCGGGGGCCGCCGAGAGCCAGTAGCGGGTGCGTTGGAAGGCGTAGGTGGGCAGGTCCACGCGCTCGGCACCGCGCCCGGCGAAGACGGCCTCCCAGTCGACGGGGGTGCCGTGGACGTGGAGGTGGGCGAGCGCGGCACTGACCGCGGCCCCCTCGGGCCGGTCCGTCCGCAGGAGGGGGACGGTGAGCGCCTGCCCGTCCAGCACCTCCTGGGTCATGGCGGTCAGCGCGCCGCCCGGGCCGATCTCCAGGTACGCGCCCACGCCCCGCGCGGCCAGGGAGCGGACCGCGTCGGCGAAGCGGACGGTCTCGCGGACGTGCCGCACCCAGTAGTCGGGGGTGCGGAACCCCTCCGCCGACAGGGGCTCCCCCGTGAGCGTGGAGACGATGGGCAGCGTCGGCGTACCGAAGGTCATGCCGGCCGCGATCTGCCGGAACTCCTCCAACATCGGGTCCATGAGCGGGGAGTGGAAGGCGTGCGAGACGGCGAGCGGCTTCGTCTTGCGGCCGTCGGCCGCCAGACGGTCGACGACGGCCGCGACCGCCTCCGCCTCACCCGAAACCACCACCGACGTCGGCCCGTTGACGGCAGCGATACCCGCCCGATCCTCGAAACCGGCCAGGAGGGCCCGTACTTCATCCTCCGAGGCCTGGACGGCGACCATCACGCCGCCTTCCGGCAACCCCTGCATCAGGCGACCCCGCGCGGCCACCAGACGGGCCGCGTCCTCCAGCGACAACACCCCCGCCACGTGCGCGACCGCGAACTCACCCACCGAATGCCCGGCCAGGAAGTCCGGCCGCACCCCCCACGACTCGACGAGCCGGTACAACGCCACCTCGACGGCGAAGAGGGCCGGCTGCGCGAAGACCGTCCGGTTCAACAGCTCCGCGTCCCCACCGAACACCACCTCACGCAACGGACGCTCCAGATGGACATCCACCTGCGCGCACACCGCGTCGAAGGCATCCGCGAACACCGGGAAGGTCGCATACAACTCCCGCCCCATGCCCAGCCGTTGACTGCCCTGCCCCGAGAAGAGGAACGCGCGCTTGACGGCCGGCGCGGCGGCCTCCGCCCCGACCACGGCCGGTGACGGGTCGCCGTTCGCCAGGGCCGCCAGGCCCTCCAGGGCGCCGGCCGGGTCGGGGGCGATCACGGCCGCGCGGTGCTCCAGGGCCGTGCGGCTCGTGGCCAGGGAGTAGGCGATGTCGGTCGCCGCGCGGCCTCCGTCGCGCCCTTCCACGCGTGCGCGGGCGTGGGGCAGCAGGGTGCGCGCCTGTGCGCGCAGCGCGTCGGGGCTCTTGGCGGAGAGCACCCACGGAGCCGGCGGCGGGGGTGCGAGGGAGGGGCGCGTCCCGCTGTCGGGCCCGTCCGTGCTCGGTGCCTGTTCCAGGACGACGTGGGCGTTGGTTCCGCTGAAGCCGAACGAGGAGACCGCCGCGCGACGAGCTGCGCTCCCGTCCGGCCAGTCGACCGGCTCGGTGAGGAGGCGTACGGCGCCGGAGGACCAGTCGACGTGCGGGGTCGCCTCGTCCACGTGCAAGGTCCGCGGCAACACCCCGTGCCGCATCGCCTCCACCATCTTGATCACACCACCCACGCCCGCAGCCGCCTGCGTGTGCCCGATGTTCGACTTCAACGACCCCAACCACAAAGGCCGATCAACCGGACGATCCTGCCCATAGGTCGCCAACAACGCCTGCGCCTCGATCGGATCACCGAGCCGCGTCCCCGTACCGTGCGCCTCCACCACGTCCACATCCAGCGCCGACAGTCCCGCGTCCACCAACGCCCGCTCGATCACCCGCTCCTGAGCCGGACCGTTCGGCGCCGTCAGACCGTTCGACGCGCCGTCCTGGTTCACCGCCGATCCCCGTACGACGGCCAACACCGGGTGGCCGAGACGTCGGGCGTCCGACAACCGCTCCACCAGCAACATCCCCACGCCCTCGCTCCACCCCGTGCCGTCGGCACCCGCGGAGAAGGGCTTGCAGCGGCCGTCGGCCGCCAGGCCTCGTTGCCGGCTGAACTCCACGAAGGCGCCGGGGCCGGCCATCACGGTCACACCGCCGGCGAGAGCCATCGAGCATTCGCCCCGGCGCAGGGCCTGGACCGCCAGGTGCAGCGCCACGAGCGAGGAGGAACAGGCCGTGTCGACGGTCAGGGAGGGGCCTTCGAGGCCGAAGGTGTAGGAGAGCCGGCCGGAGATGACGCTGCCCGAGTTGCCCGTGCCGAGGAACCCCTCGACTCCTTCGGGGACGGTGCGCAGCGAGGAGGCGTAGTCGTGGTACATGACGCCCGTGAACACGCCGGTGTCGCTCCCGCGCAGCGCGGCCGGGTCGATGCCGGCGCGTTCGAAGGCCTCCCAGGAGGTTTCCAGGAGCAGCCTCTGCTGGGGGTCCATGGCGAGGGCCTCGCGCGGCGAGATCCCGAAGAACGCCGCGTCGAACTCGGCCGCGTCGTAGAGGAACCCGCCCTTGAGGGTGGCGCTGGATCCGGTGCCGGTCGCGGAGAGGGGGCCGAGGTCCCAGCCGCGGTCGTCGGGGAAGTCGGAGATGGCGTCTTCCCCCGCCGCGAGCAGCTTCCAGAGGTCTTCGGGCGAGCGCACGGCGCCCGGGTAGCGGCAGCTCATGGCGACGATCGCGACGGGTTCCTCGGTCGCGGCGGCTCGCCCGTCGGGTGTGGCGGTCGTGGGGGCGGCGCCGGTCGGGCGGGCGCCGGCCAGTCGGTGGAGCAGGTGGTGCGCGAGCGCGTCGGGGGTGGGGTGGTCGAAGACCAGCCCGGCGGGCAGGCGCAGGCCGGTCGTGGAGGCGAGGCGGTTGCGGAGCTCGACGGCGGTGAGGGAGTCGAAGCCGAGTTCGCGGAACGCCTGGTCCGCTCGGACGGATTCGGGGCGGTCGTGGCCCAGTACGGAGGCCGCGTGCGTACGGACGAGCTCGCCGAGGAGGTCGGCCCGTGCCGGCTCGGGCAGGCCCCGCAACCGTTCGGTCAGGGCGGACAGGGCGCCGTCGGGGGCCGGTGGCGCGCCCGCTTCGGCGCGGCGGCGTACGGGCGCGGGGACCAGGTCGCGCAGCAGTGCCGGCAGGGTGCCGGCGCGGGCCCGCGCGCGCAGGGCGGGCAGGTCCCAGTGGGCGGGTACGAGTACGGGTTCGGTGGACTTCAGGGCGCGGTCGAGGAGTTCGAGGCCCTGCCGCGTCTCCAGCGCGAGGAGTCCGGAGCGGCCGATGCGCCGGTGGTCGGCTTCGGCGAGGGTGGCGGTCAGGTCGCTGGTACGGGCCCACAGGCCCCAGGCCAGGGAGGTACCGGGCAGGCCCGCGGCGCGGCGGGCGTGGGCCAGTGCGTCCAGGGCGGCGTTGGCGGCGGCGTAGTTGCCCTGGCCGGCGTTGCCGAAGACACCGGCGGCCGACGAGAACAGCACGAAGGCCGACAGATCCGTGTGCCGGGTCAGTTCGTCGAGGTGCAGGGCCCCTTCCACCTTGGGCGCGAACACCCGCCGCACGCGCTCGGGGGTGAGGGCCAACACCACGCCGTCGTCGGTCACGCCCGCCGCGTGCACCACGCCCGTCAGGGGGTGTTCGGCCGGGATCGCCTCCAGCAGGCGGGCGAGCGCCTCCCGGTCGGCGACGTCGCAGGCCGCGGTGTCCACGACGGCGCCCAGTGCGGCCAGTTCGGCCGTAAACTCCTCGGCTCCGTCGGCGGTGGGGCCCCGGCGGCTCGCCAGGAGGAGGTGGCGGACGCCGTGCGCGGTGACGAGGTGCCGCGCGACCTCCCGCCCGAGCGTGCCGGACGCGCCGGTCACCAGGACCGTGCCGTGCGCCGGGAACACCCGCTCGGGGGCGTCGGGGTCGGCCTCGGCGCGCTCGTCGGCGCGTACCAGGCGCGGTACGAGGAGGGCTCCCCCGCGGACCGCCAGCTGCGGCTCGTCGGTGGCGGCGGCGGCCGGGAGCGCCGCCGGGTCGTCGTCCTCGACGTCGACGAGGACGAAACGGCCGGGGTTCTCGGCCTGGGCCGACCGCACCAGCCCCCATACGGCGGCCTGCGCGGGGTCCGGGGCGGTCGCCGGGTCGGCGGAGACGGCGCCACGGGTGACGATCAGCAGCCGCGAGGCGGCGCGGCGCGGGTCCGCGAGCCACTCCCGCACCAGGGACAGGGCTGCCTGGGCGGCCGTACCGGGCCGGGTCGCGGCGTCGCCGTCCGCACCGGCGTCCGCGTCCGCGGTGTCCGGGGTGCGCAGCGTCACGGCCACCACGTCGGGGACGGCGTCGCCGTCGGGGCCGAGCGCGTGAAGGGAGTCGAGGGAGTCGAGCCGGACGATGCGTACGGCCGGGAAGCCGGCGGCCTCGGCGGCCGGGACGGTGTCCGGCGCGGTCCACTCCAGGCGGAACAGCCCGCCGCCGTTGCCGTCGGCCGCGGCGGAGAGCTGCCGCGCCGTCACGGGGCGCAGGAGCAGCGACTCGACGGTCAGGACCGGCCGGCCGGTGTCATCGCCGAGGTACAGGGAGACGGCGCCGTCGCCGGCCCCGGCCGGGGTGATCCGCAGGCGCAGTGCGGTGGCTCCGGTGGCGTGGAGGGTGACGCCGTTCCACGCGAAGGGGATCCGGGGGCCGTCGCCCGACACGGGCGCGCCGGTCAGTCCCACGGCGTGGAGGGCGGCGTCGAACAGGGCGGGGTGCAGCCCGAAGCCGGTGGCCTCGGTTCCCTCGGGCAGGGCGACCTCGGCGAAGACCTCTTCGCCGCGCAGCCACCCGGACCGGACGCCGCGGAACAGCGGCCCGTACTCCAGGCCGAGGCCGGCCATGCGGTCGTAGAGGGAGTCGGTGTCGATCGGTGCGGCCCCGGTCGGCGGCCACGCGGTGCTCGCGAGGCCCGGTACCGCCTCCGGGACGGTGCCGGACGACAGGAGTCCGGTCGCGTGGCAGGTCCAGGTGTCCGCCCCGAGGGCGTCGTCCGGTCGCGAGTACAGGCGTACGGCGCGCCGGCCGGCCGGGTCCGTACCGTCCACGACGACCTGGAGCTGTACGGCGTCCCGGTCGGGGAGCACGAGCGGGGCCTCCAGGGCCAGTTCCTCGATCCGGCCGCAGCCCACCTGGTCGCCGGCCCGGATCGCCAGCTCGACCAGTGCGGTGCCGGGCAGGAGCGCGGTGCCCATCACGTGGTGGTCGGCGAGCCAGGGGTGCGTGCCGAGGGACACCCTCCCCGTCATCAGCACGCCTCCGCCGTCGGCCGGGGTGACGACGGCGCCGAGCAGCGGGTGGTCGGCCGGCCGCAGGCCCGCGCCGGTGAGGTCCCCGGTGGCGGGCCGGGTCGCGAGCCAGTAGTTCTCGCGCTGGAAGGCGTAGGTGGGCAGGTCGACGCGGTGGGCGCCGCGACCGGCGAAGACGGCCTCCCAGTCGACGGTGGCGCCGTGGACGTGGAGGTGGGCGAGGGCGGTGGTGAGCGAGACGTCCTCGGCCCGGTCCGTGCGCAGGGCCGGGACCACGAGCCCGGCGCCGCCACCATGACCGTTGCCATCGCCATAGCCGTCGCCGTCGCCGTCGCCGTCGATCAGGCTTCGGGTCAGGGCGGTCAGGACACCACCGGGGCCCACCTCCAGGAAGGTGTCCACGCCCTGGTCGGCCAGGGAGGCGACGGCGTCGGCGAAGCGGACGGCCTCGCGGGCGTGCCGCACCCAGTGGTCGGCCGCGCGCAGCTCCTCCCCGGAGACCGGGCCGCCGGTGAGGGTGGAGACGATCGGGATGGCGGGTGGGCGGAAGGACACGCCGTCGACGGCGTCGCGGAACGCGTCCAGCATCGGATCCATCAGCGGGGAGTGGAAGGCGTGCGAGACCGACAGCGCCTTGCTCTTGCGGCCTTGTGCGGTGAGCCGCTCGACCATCCCGGCGACGGCGTCCGCGTCGCCCGAGACCACGACCGACGTGGGCCCGTTCACGGCGGCGATGCCCGCTCGGGCCTCGACGCCGACCAGCAGCGCCCGCGCTTCCTCCTCCGAGGCCTGGACGGCGACCATCACTCCCCCGGCCGGCAATCCCTGCATCAACCGGCCCCGCGCGGCCACCAATGCCGCCGCGTCCTCCAGCGACAACACCCCCGCCACGTGCGCGGCGGAGAACTCACCCACCGAATGCCCGGCCACCACGTCCGGCCGCACACCCCACGACTCCAACAGGCGGAACAACGCCACCTCGACCGCGAACAACGCCGGCTGCGCGAACTCGGTCCGCTCCAACAGCCCGGCGTCGCCGCCGAACACCACTTCGTACAGGGGGAGTTCGAGGTGGCCGTCCAGTTCGCCGCCGATCTTGTCGAAGGCTTCGGCGAACGCCGGGAAGGCTCCGTACAGCTCCCGCCCCATGCCGAGCCGCTGACTGCCCTGCCCCGAGAACAGGAACGCCACCGTCCGACGGGGGGTGGCCACTGCGGTGGCCATGCCCGCGCCGCCGCCCGCGGTGGTCTCGCCGCCGGCCAGTGACGTGAGGGCGCGGTGCAGTTCCCGCCGGTCCGACGCGACGATCGCCGCGCGGTGGTCGAGGGCGGCGCGGGTCGTCGCCGTGGAGAAGCCGAGGTCGGACAGCGACTGTTCCGGATGGGTCTCGCAGTGGAGCAGGAGGCGGCCGGCCTGCTCGCGCAGTGCGGTTTCGTCCTTGCCGGAGAGCAGTACGGGAGTGGCGGCGGGCGAGGGAAGCTCCGCGGGTGCCCGCCCGGCGTCGGGCGTGCCGGGTTCCGCTCGCGGGGGTTCCTCCAGGAGGACGTGGGCGTTGGTTCCGCTGAATCCGAACGAGGAGACGGCCGCCCGTCGGGTTCGGTCGGACGACGTCCACGTCACGGGCTCGGTGAGGAGGCGGACGTCTCCCGCAGACCAGTCGACGTGCGGGGTCGGCTCGTCCACGTGCAGCGTCCGCGGCAACACGCCGTGCCGCATCGCCTGCACCATCTTGATGATCCCGCCCACGCCGGCGGCCGCCTGCGTGTGCCCGATGTTCGACTTCAACGACCCCAACCACAACGGCCGACCAGCCGGACGATCCTGCCCGTACGTCGCCAGCAACGCCTGCGCCTCGATCGGATCACCCAGCGTCGTGCCCGTCCCGTGCGCCTCGACCGCGTCCACGTCACCACCGGACAGTCGGGCGTCCGCCAACGCCTGCCGGATCACCCGCTGCTGCGCCGGACCGTTCGGCGCCGTCAAACCGTTCGACGCACCGTCCTGATTCACCGCCGACCCACGCACCACCGCCAACACCCGGTGCCCGTTGCGACGCGCGTCCGAGAGCCGCTCCACCAGCAGCACACCCACGCCCTCGGACCAGCCCGTACCGTCCGCCGCGGCCGCGAACGGCTTGCACCGACCATCGGCCGCCAGCCCGCGCTGCCGACTGAAGTCCACGAAGGACGTCGGGGTGAGCATGGCGGTGACACCGCCCGCGAGGGCCAGGTCGCATTCGCCCTGCCGCAGGGCCCTGACGGCAAGGTGCAGGGCGACCAACGACGAGGAGCAGGCGGTGTCCACGGTCACCGCGGGCCCTTCGAGACCGAAGGTGTAGGAGACCCGACCGGAGACGACGCTCGCCGCGCTCCCGGTGCCGATGTAGCCGTCGACGTCCTCCACCGCGTGCTGGAGCACCGACGTGTGGTCGTGGTACATCACGCCGGTGAACACACCGGTGCGGCTGCCCTTGAGGGAGGTCGGGTCGATGCCGGCCCGTTCGAACGCCTCCCAGCAGGACTCCAGCAGGATGCGTTGCTGGGGGTCCATGGTCAGGGCCTCGCGGGGCGATATCTCGAAGAGGCCGGCGTCGAAGAGGCCGATCCCGTCGAGGAAGCCGCCTTCCCTGACGTGGCTGGTGCCGCGCCGGTCGGGGTCGGGGTCGTAGAGCCCGTCGAGGTCCCAACCGCGGTCCGTGGGGAAGCCCGTGACGGCGTCCCCGCCGTCGGCCAGGAACTCCCAGAGACCTTCGGGGGTCGTGATGCCTCCGGGGAACCGGCAGCTCATCGCGACGATGGCGATCGGCTCGTGCTGGGCCGCGTCGACGTCCCGCAGCCGCTCGCGGGCCTCGTGGAGGTCCGCCGATACCCGCTTGAGGAAGTAGCGGAGCTTCTCCTCGTTGTTCTTCGCCTGAAGGTCAGTCACCTGGGGTCACCTTTTGCTTCGAGCCTGTGGGGCCGGTGTTCGGCAGTGGGTCGTGGGTGTGGGGCGGATCTCGGACCACGGATCTCGGATTCAGGAGATCCCGAATTCCTTGCCGATGAACTCGAACATCTCGTCGTCCGTGGCGGAGTGGAGTTCGTCCGCGACTTCGGCGGGGGCCGCCGGGGCGCCGTCCGCGTCCGCTCCTCCTCCGTCGCCGGCGGTGGTCCATCGGTCGAGCAGGTGGCGCAGGCGTGCCGTGACGGCGTCGCGGGCGTCCTCGCCGGTCGTGGAGGTGCTTCCCAGGGCCGTGCCGAGGCGGTCGAGTTCGGCGAGCAGCGCGTGGACGTCCCCGTCGGCCGGGGCCGTCTCGGCCTTGAGGTACTCGACCAGGTCGGCGGGGGTGGGGTAGTCGAAGACGAGCGTCGGGGGCAGTCGCAGTCCGGTGTCCTCGCCCAGCCGGTTGCGCAGCTCCACCGCGGTCAGCGAGTCGAAGCCCAGGTCCCGCAGTGCCTGGCCCGGCCGCACCGCCTGGGGTGACGCGAGGTCCAGAACCGCCGCGACGTGCTCGCACACCAGGTCGAGCAGCAGCTTGCGCCGCTCGGGGTCGGAGAGGCCGCTCAGTCGGGCCGCCAGTCCCCCGCCGCCGGCCCCGGGGGGTGTGGACGTGGCGCCCCGGGCCGTTCCCGTACCCGCTCCCCCGATCGTCGCGGCGGCGGAGCGCCGGGCCGGAACCCCGACGAGGGGGGTGAGCAGGGCGGGCAGCGAGCCCGCGGCGGCCCGTTCCCGTAGGGCCGGCCGGTTCAGGCGTACCGGGACCAGGACGCCGCGCGGGTGCGCGGTCGCGGCGTCGAAGAGGTCGAGGGCCTCCTCGGTGGTCAGGGGCGACACCCCGCCACGGGCCATGCGGGCGCGGTCCGCGTCGGTCAACCCGGCGGTGATGCCGCTGCCTTCGGCCCACAGTCCCCATGCCAGGGACAGGGCGGGCAGTCCTGCCGCGCGGCGCTGTTGGGCGAGAGCGTCCAGGAAGGCGTTGGCGGCGGCGTAGTTGCCCTGGCCTGCCGCGCCGAAGACACCGGCCGCGGAGGAGAACAGGACGAAGGCGGAGAGTTCCGTCCCGCGGGTGAGTTCGTCCAGGTGCAGGGCCCCGTCGACCTTGGGGCGGAACACCCGGTCGATCCGTTCCGGGGTGAGTCCGGTGACGACGCCGTCGTCCGTCACCCCGGCCGTGTGGACCACGCCCGTCAGCGGTGCGTCCTCGGGGACCGCGGCCAGTACGTCGGCCAGTGCCCGGCGGTCGGCGACGTCGCAGGCGGCCAGGGTGACCCGTACGCCCCGCGCCGTGAGTTCCGCCTCCAGTTCGGCCATGCCCTCGGCTCCGCCGCCGCGGCGGCTGACGAGCAGCAGGTTCCGTACGCCGTGCCGGTCCGCCAGGTGGCGGGCGACGTGCCGGCCCAGCACGCCCGACGCGCCCGTCACCAGGACGGTTCCGTCGGAGGTGAACGCGGGCCGCGCCGGCGCGGTGTCCACCGGCTTCTCGGTGCGTGCCAGCCGGGGGACGAGGACCGCTCCGCCGCGCACGGCGAACTGTTCCTCTCCCGAGGCCAGCAGGGCGGGCAGCATCCGGACGGAGGCGGGGTCGCGGTCGATGTCGACGAGGACGAACCGGCCCGGGTTCTCCGACTGCGCCGAGCGCACCAGGCCCCAGATCGCGGCCTGGGCCGGGTCGATCTCCTTGTCCCGGTCCTCCTCGTCGCGGTCCTGGGCGACGACCGCGTTGGCCGTGAGGACGACCAGTCGGGCGTCGGAGCGCCGCTCGTCGGCCTGCCAGTGCCGGAGCAGTTCGAGCGCCCGGTACGTCGTCTCGTGGGCGTGTGCCACCGGGTGGTCGCCGTCCGGGTGGACGTCGACGGACGCGAGGACGACCGCCGGCGGTGCCGTCACGCCGTGGAGGTCCGCGCGGAAGGCCACGTCCAGGCCGGAGCCGTCCAGGGCGGCGCGCAGACCGTCGTCGCCGCCGATCAGCAGCCACGGCTCCGCCGGGCCCGTCGGGGCGTGGGCGGCCACGGGCAGGGCGGTCCATTCGACGTGGTGGAGCCGGTCCGGTCCGCCGCGTCCCCGACCGGCACGGGCGAGGTGCTCCGCCGAGACCGGTCGCAGGACCAGGGAGTCGACGGAGGCCACCGGGTGGCCGGAGTCGTCGGTGACCAGCAGGGCCACCGCGTCGGCGCCGGCGGGTTCGATCCTCACGCGGAGGGCGGTGGCTCCGGTGGCGTACAGGGTCACGCCGCTCCAGGCGAACGGCACGCGCCCCTGACCGGAGTCGGGCAGCAGGCCGCCCAGGCCGATGGCGTGCAGGGCGGAGTCGAGGAGCGCGGGGTGGATCCCGAAGCCCGTCACCGCCGTCTCCACGGGCAGCCGGACCTCGGCGAAGACCGTGTCGCCCCGCTTCCACAGGCCGTGCAGGCCCTGGAACACCGGCCCGTATCCGAAGCCGAGGTCGGTCAGCCGTGCGTAGGCGTCGGAGACGTCGAGGGGCTCGGCCCCGGGCGCGGGCCAGTCGACCGGGTGGTGCGGCGGCGCCGTCCGCCCGTGGACGGCCGCGGAGACGACACCGGTCGCGTGGCAGGTCCACGGCTCGCCGGGCTCGGCCGTCTCGGGGCGGGAGTGGACGGCGACCGTGCGGTGCCCGGTCGCGTCCGGGCCGCCGACGGCGACCTGGAGCCGTACGGCCCCGTCCTCGGGCACGACGAGGGGCGTGCCGAGCGTCAGCTCGTCCACGCGGTCGCAGCCCACCTCGTCGGCGGCGCGGAGCGCGAGGTCGACCAGGGCGGTGCCGGGCAGCAGGGTCGTGTCCATCACGGTGTGGTCGACGAGCCAAGGGTGGGTGGTCGCGGACAGCCGCCCGGTCAGCAGGGCCCCGTCTCCGTCGGCGAGGGCGACGGCGGCCCCCAGGAAGGGGTGCTCGGCCGCCACGAGGCCCGCGGCGGCGACATCGGCGGAGGGGGTGCCCGGTTCGAGCCAGTAGCGGCGGTGGTGGAAGGCGTACGTGGGCAGGTCCACGCGCCGCCCGGTGCCGCCGCGCCCGGCGAGGAAGGCCGACCGGTCGACGGGCGTGCCGTGGACGTGGAGGTGGGCGAGGGCGGTGGTGACGGCGAGGTCCTCGGCCCGGTCGGTGCGCAGCAGCGGGACGGCGACCGCGTCCCGGTCCGGGGAATCCTGTGCGAGGGCGGTCAGGACCCCACCGGGGCCGATCTCCAGGAAGGTGCGCACGCCGCTCGCGGCGAGGGAGTCGAGGGCGTCGGCGAAGCGGACGGCTTCCCGCACGTGGCGCACCCAGTACTCCGGCGTACGGAAGTCCTCGTCCGAGAGCGGACGGCCGGTGAGGGTGGAGACGATCGGCAGGGTCGGCGTGCCGAAGGTCATGCCTGCCGCGATCTGTCGGAACTCCTCCGCCATCGGGTCCATGAGCGGGGAGTGGAAGGCGTGGGAGACGGTCAGCGCCTTCGTCCTTCGGCCGTCGGCCGCCAGCCGGTCGACGACGGACGCGACCGCGTCCGACCCGCCCGACACCACGACCGCCGTGGGCCCGTTGACGGCCGCGATACCGACCCGGTCCTCGACGCCGACCAGCAGTGCCCGAACCTCCTCCTCCGAGGCCTGGACGGCGACCATCACCCCGCCGGCCGGGAGCGCCTGCATCAGACGACCCCGCGCGGCCACCAGACGGGCCGCGTCCTCCAGGGACAGCACCCCCGCCACATGCGCGGCGGCGAACTCGCCCACCGAATGCCCGGCGAGGAAGTCCGGCCGCACCCCCCACGACTCCACCAGCCGGAACAACGCCACCTCGACCGCGAACAACGCCGGCTGCGCGAACGCGGTGCGGTTCAGCAACTCCGCGTCCTCACCGAACACCACCTCACGCAACGGACGCTCCAGATGGACGTCCAGCTGCGCGCACACCGCGTCGAAGGCATCCGCGAACACCGGGAATGCCGCGTACAAGTCCCGCCCCATGCCCAGGCGTTGGCTGCCCTGCCCGGAGAACAGGAACGCGGTCCGCCCCTCGGCCGCAGGCGTGCCGGGTTCCACCTCGCCCCTCGTGACGCCGGACGCCGTGCGGCCTTCGGCGATCGCCGCCAAGCCCTCCAGCAGGGATTCGCGTTCGGTGCCCACGACGGCGGCTCGGCGTTCCATCGACGTACGCGTGACGGCCAGCGACCGCCCGATGTCGGCGAGGTCGAGGTGCGGGTGCTCCGTGACGTGCGAGGCGAGGCGTCGTGCCTGTTCCCTCAGCGACACCTCGTCCTTGGCGGACAGGAGCCACGGCACCACGCCGGGCTCCCGGTCGCTCGGGGCGGCAGGGGCGGGTTCGGGGTCCGCGACGTGTTCCAGCACGACGTGGGCGTTGGTTCCGCTGACGCCGAAGGAGGACACGCCCGCCCGTCGCGGCCTACCGTCCGCCTCCTCCCACTCCTGGGGTTCGGTCAACAGCCGGACCGCGCCGGCCGACCAGTCGACGTGCGGGGTCGGCTCGTCCACGTGCAGCGTCCGCGGCAGGACACCGTGGCGCATCGCCTGCACCATCTTGATCACACCACCCACACCCGCGGCGGCCTGCGTGTGGCCGATGTTCGACTTGAGCGACCCCAACCACAGGGGCCGATCCACCGGCCGGTCCTGCCCGTACGTCGCCAGCAACGCCTGCGCCTCGATCGGATCACCGAGCGTCGTGCCCGTGCCGTGGGCCTCGACCGCGTCCACGTCGGCCGCCGACAGACCGGCCTGCGCGAGCGCCTGCCGGATCACCCGCTGCTGCGCCGGACCGTTCGGCGCCGTCAAACCGTTCGACGCACCGTCCTGATTCACCGCGGATCCCCGTACGACGGCCAGCACTTGGTGCCCGTTGCGGCGCGCGTCCGAGAGGCGTTCCACGAGCAGCATGCCCACGCCCTCGGACCAGCCCGTGCCATCGGCCGACGCGGAGAACGCCTTGCACCGGCCATCCGCCGCCAACCCGCGCTGCCGGCTGAACTCCACGAAGGTGCTCGGTGTGGCCATGACGGTGACACCGCCCACCAGCGCCATCGTGCACTCGCCCTGGCGCAGGGCCTGCGCCGCCAGATGCAGGGCGACCAGCGAGGACGAGCACGCCGTGTCGACGGTCACCGCCGGCCCCTCCAGGCCGAACGTGTACGAGAGCCGGCCGGAGGCGACACTGCCGGAGGTGCCCATTCCGAGGTGGCCTTCGAGCCCTTCGGGTATCGATCCGCCGAGCTGGGAGCCGTAGTCGTGGTACATGACGCCCGCGAACACACCGGTACGCGAACCCCGCACCGTCACCGGATCGATCCCCGCCCGCTCGAACACCTCCCACGA
>NZ_JBVJMA010000016.1:0-225691 GCF_055584445.1 Streptomyces sp. NPDC103540 | reverse complement strand
CCCGCGGAGCGGGTACCTGAGCGCTGCGCGCTCAGGAGAGAACGGCCTCGCTGCGCTCGGCCGAGGTGCCTTCGGCACCTGGCTCCTCCGCTTCGCTCCAGAGCAACGAACCACCTCGCTGCGCTCGGCGCTGGCTCGGCCCAGTCGAGCCAGCGCCGGCCCTTCGGGCCGGGGTCCTGCGCTTCGCTTCGGACTGGTTCGGGTTTCGCTAGCTCCACCCGAACGGCCCGCTTCGCGGGCTGGGGTGACCCCGTTTCACGGGGTCGGGGCCTTCGGCCAGTTGGGCGGGGGTCCGCTCCGCTCCCCACCCTGGGGTCTTCCGGCTCCGCCTCCAGACCAGCCCGCTCTGCGGGCCGCCGGCAGCAAAGGGGCTCTGGGGTGTCCTCCTCGCGGAGCCGCCTCTCCAGGCATGATGGGGTGCCACTGACATCAGAAGAGCGAGGGCACTGTGAGTCGGGTCAAAGGCTGGGCACTCATCAGCGGGGCGCTATGCCTGGTCACCTGGACAGCCCTCGCAACAACCGCCCTGGTCCCGACCACCCAGGACATGCAAGATGCCTTGGGTAAATGGCTCAAAGTCCTCGCCGCCGCCCCCGCAATCATCACAATCATCTGATTCTGGGTCATCGGCGCAAGCGGCGGACCGCCAGACGGCGCCTGGACCGGCGGCCCCGTCAACCACCCAACAGACCTCATCTGACCGGTCAGCCGGCCTTAGCTGCTTCAAAAATGTATCTAGCTAGATTCTGGAAAGAACATCTCGTAGCGGGTCCACCGACCGGCGACAACACGAGGTCGTTGTCGAGAATGAGCTAGGACCACCAGCGTCGGATCGCGAGGGCCAAGGCGATGTAGACGGCCGCGGCACCAAACCCTACCTGCAGGGGGTCGGCCCAGCTCGGGTCCATCCGAGCGAGGGCCACGGTGGCCGGCACGAACACCAATCCGACGGCCCCCAGCGCGGCCACCCGCCCTCGCTTCACCTGCAGCCGCCGCGGCGTCATCGGGAGCTCCGCCGAAACAGCCTCGGTGGGCTCGGCGGAAACCAGAGCCGGTCCGCCGGTGTGTTCCGGCATCTCAACAGCCATCAGAATTACCTCAGTTCATATGCGAGGCGCCCTCACCCCGTCGTAGGTAGTACGCAGACTTAGCCGCTCCCGTTACATCTCGATTCACATTGGCCCACGGCGATGTCACCACGCCGTGGCAGTCCAGTGGGCCGCGCCGGGACCGCGCATGGGGCCGCCGTCGCGCACCTTCGGTACGAACGCTACGGCGGCCCATCAGGCGGACGGCTCTTTCTGAGGCGATGCGGCAAAGCCGCTTCTGAGCACGCCACGGACGAAGCTCCGGATGCTGGTGAGGTCGCATTCCACTCCCAGGTCCCCCGGAAGCGCCAGCATCATCGCGGTGACTTGGTCAGGCCTGCCGACAGGCACCGCTCCTAGTCGGGAAATAGGCGGCGATGACGCAGGCTCGGCACCGGACATGACGACTGCGGCAACTACCTCAGGAGCCTGCTGCGCTTCAGTGAGGTGCCACCACAGCTGCAGTTCGTCCATTCGATCCACCACAAGCTGGTCACGTCCTTCCGCCCTTTCAACGCGTTCGGGCAGCACCAGCATCACCACGTGCAGACCAGCTTCATCAGTGAATGCCAGCCGATGGTCATCCATGCTTGGTGGATCGTGCACAGGTGATAGCCCGCGATTGCTTACGCGAGGCAACCCTCGTGGAACTGCCGCATGCCGCAACCAAACTCCCGTTCTCTCAGGTGCTGCCTCCCGCAGAACTCTCCGAGAGGGCGGTGCTGCCAATGGTGTTGCCTCTACCGAGAAGAGTCGACGCCCTGTCAGCTCATAGCCAGATGGAAGCGCCTCTGGCCCACTCCGTAGGTGTACTGGCGTGGGCACTGAGTCGTTGGCGGCCACGAACCAATGCTCTGTTGTTCTCTCCCCGTCCAATGCCATCGAGTCACGAATTAGCTCAAGCTCTCTCGACGACATCTCGACAGCCCGAAGCAACATCTCTGTTCGCGTCCCCTCGAACAGAGATGCCGCCAGAAGCAACCGAGCCGTCCTGGTCGCAGTGCTGGCTTCCCTTCCGCCTGCCTCGCGCAAGTCAAGCCTCCGATGCACCCACGCCCCCGCCGTGGTCGACTGGCGGTTCCGCTCCGCGGCCTGTCCGGAGAACCACTTCAGCAGCCGCGCCCACTGCCTCTGCCGTGCCTCGTCGCATGGCAGAGGCTGTCGCTCGCCCGCGTGGACCTGATCAAGAATGTCGTCTTGAACCACAAGCGGGAGAGCGGCAAACGCCGTCTCAGTCGTCTCTTCGCTGTCGTGAGGCTTAAAGTCCTCCGCCCGGAGCGCACCCTCGGAAGCGGTCACAGAGCAATCGGTGATCCGATCGAACCGCTCGCTCAGTTCCCCGTCCGTGTAGGTAGGAACCTCACCCCGTGCCACGAGCATGTCGTACTGAGCGAGGAACCCCTCGAAGGCATCATCGTGGTCTTCGACAAAATCGTCTGCGATCATCAGGATCTCGTTTTCTCCGGCCCGCTCCGGCATTGCGTCAACAGTGGTGTCGTAGTACTCCTCACCCGGCTTCATTCGATTCCCTCCGCACTCGCCATGGGGAACTGCGTCTCGTACCGTGCTCTGGCCCGGTGGCCCGCCGTCCGGGCCGCCCCGGGCTTCACCCCCAGGTACGCGGCCTGCTCAGTCGGGCTGAAGCCCAGGCCCTCCAGGGCCAGAACGATCCGATCCCGCGGGCTCATCTGCTGAAGGTTCACCCGTACCTCATCCGAGGTCTCGTTCCTCACCACGACATCGGCCGGATCGAGCGAGGCGCTGGTCCGGTCCCTCTCCTCCGGGATCTCGGCGCCCATCACCTCATGCTCGGCTACCTTGCGGTCATCGCCCCGCCGCCAGAGCACCTGCCGCCGCACGTAGGTCGTCCGCTCCGCCTCGGTCGCGTCCTGCCAACGCTGCGCCTCGACCGGCGTTCCGGACAGCTTCTGCCACACCGCCTCGTAAGCCGAGTGCACGATGTCCTCGGCCTTCGCCTGCGGAACATGGCAGTGCGTGGTCAAAAACCCGACGAGCTTGGGGAACCACTGCCGATAGTGCGCGCCAAGCGAGGTACGCAGCGCCGGGCACGGGCCACCCTGCTCCCCGGCCGACGCCACCAGGTCATCGCTCACAGATCCTCGGCTCCCCGCATCCATCCCGGCACCAGCCGGATCCCTACGCCCTCGAGCACCACCCACACGGCAGCCTCATCACGTAGTACGCAGAACCAGCCCCACCGTTACACCCCACCCATAGCTTTCTTCACCACCGAGAGCAGGTCCCGCAAGTGACGGCTCCCCAGTGACAACCGGCGGCGGAATCGTGGGCCTTCAGCGCAGATGCCGAAGCCCACGCAGTCCGTAGTCCGGCGGCAGCCACCCCTTCTTCCGCCTCTCGATGGTCTTTCGGGTATGGGGAGGCGGGTACGGGCAGCCCTGCATCCGATCAGGCTCATCCTGCACCCACCTGAGCCTGTGATGGGCGGTGCACACGGGCCAGATGGTCTTCGCCGGCTCCGCGGCGCCCGGTGGGGCCGCTCGCCGACTCCGGCGCAGCTTGGGGCGCGGTGGCTGGGGCGGGCGCAGTCTGCATTCCTCGGCGAATGCCATCAGGGACGGCAGCCCCAGAGTTCCCAGCGGATCGGTGAAGAGCGGACCGTTGGTCTTGGGCCCGGTCTGCCGCAGGAGAGCCGCCGCCCTCAGCAACGGGCGGGCCCACTCGGGAACAGGGTGGGCCATGCAGCCCTGGCGCAGTCCTTGGTCGTGCAGCGTGATGGTCGTGGCGTCTGCGGCGAGGTCGCGGACGTGGGCGGTGGCGAGCTGGGTGGTGGAGGCCGCGGTGAACGTGGCTGTGGCGAGCTGAGCCGCCAGGTACGGGTGTGCCGTCGCACGGTGAAGGCGCCACGCCACCTCCGCCTCGGTAGCCGGCGGCATCACCGGCGGGAAGAAGTCCCGGTCCGCTGCCAACGGCGCGGCACACCGGCACATGCCGGTCAGCTCGTCGAAGGCCTTGAGGGTGGTCAAGGCCGGCAGGCAGATCCAGCGGTTCGCCAACGGCCGCGCAGCTTGCGGGACCTGGCGGTCCAAGACGGCCTGCTCGGCCTCGGACAGCAGAGCCGAGGCATCTGCTACGACGTGGTCCACCTGGAGCAGTTCGCGCTCCAGGAACGCCCTCATCGACCGGCGGTGGCATACCAGGACCAGGCGGATGCCCGTGCGCCGGCGCAGGGTCATGAGGCCTTTGAAGCGGTGCGGGGTGAGCAGGTGGGCGCGCAGCAGGGTCAGGTGCGTGATGGGGGTCGCAAGAATCCAGGCCGCGGCGATCGACCAAACCGGGGCCGGGTCGAGATGGCGGTAGCCACCCAGAGGGACGGGCTTGCCCAAGGCGGCGAGGACGTCGTAGGCAAGCGCGACCGCGGCGTCGGTCCCCGGAGTCGGATGAACGGTGAGGCGACCGTGCTGCGGAGCATGGGAGGCCAGGGCCGCCCGGGTGTGGACCACGTCGTCGTACGGGTCCAGGACCACCGTGACCGGCGGCGGGTTCGGGCAGCTCAGCACCTCAGGCCACCACCGGACGCTTGGGCAGCTTGCTGTAGGCCCAGCGCAGCAGGTCCTCGTCCAGGATCCGCCCGGACTCCTTCATCCCGACGGTCAGGTGATGGGTGATCTTCGCCCAGGCCCGGAGGTTCCCGTGCGCGGCCTCGTCATCGCACATCGCGATCAGGTCCAGGTCCGCGTCCGCCCACACGGGATGGAAGGCCGGAATGACGGTGAGGACCTCCTCCAGCGGCATCGGCTCGATCTCCTGCCACGCGTACACCCGGGACTCCAGCATCGGCTCGCTCTGCAGCATCTCGAAACAGCCGTCGCCGCCCGTGAACACGATCGTCAGGTCCGAGCCGATGTCATCCCACAAATAGCGCAAGTACTCGAAACACATCTTCGACAGCCACTGCGCCTCGTCACAGACCAGGACGTGCGTCTCCTCCAGGGCGCCGCGCAGCATCCGGTCGAACTCAATCGGCTGCCCTGGCGGGCGGCCCTGCAGGCCGAGCGCGTGGAACAGCTCGTGGCGCAGGTCGCGGGTCGAGGGGCGGGAGCGGAACTGGATCCGGCGTGTCAGCTTCGGCGCGAGCTCGCGCAGCGAGGTGTTCACCGCCAGCGACTTACCCCGGCCCGCTTGGCCGTAGATGCAGATCATGGCTCTGGCCTCGATCGCGGCACGGATGTTCTCCCGGACCATGAGCAGCGCGCGCGTGGAGACGACCTGGGCGCCCGGCAGGCGCATGAAGTGGTCCTCCCGCTCACGCGGCAGCCGGCCCTGTCGCTCAGCAGTCACCATCGCTCAACGCTCCCCGCTGTCGTCACGGGCACCAGCCGCTCCAGGCGGCGCGCCGTCGGCTGCCTGCTCGACATCTGTTTGCGAGTCGGCCGCACGGCGCGGGCGGACAACCGGCCGGGCCCAGGAAGCCGGGGGCTCGCGGGGAGGAATCAGGTCCGGCAGCGCCCGGGCCGCCAGATCCGCGCCCCTGGCCCGGGCGATCTCCGCCTTGGCCTGAGAGGAAGTGACCGTGTGCCGCGGACGGGGCACGGCAGCCGTCGTCGTCGCCGTGTAGCGGACCTTGCGCAGCTTCTCCGCCGCCTTCAGATCCGCTTTCAGAGCGCGGGCCTTCTTCTCCCTGACCGAACTCAGCGCACGACGCTGCTCCAGCGTCGCCGCCTCCGCGAGATAGGCGCTGCCCAGGTGACGGCCCCACTCCTCGGTGGAGAACACCTCGATCCGCCCGTCGTAGTGCGGCAGATACCGCAGACGGACCCGCATGCCGACGTGCCCGGCCATCCACGGCGCGATGTAGGCACGGCGCCGCCAGCTGATCCCGTTCGTGGTGATCTTCCGCAGCCGGCCGTCGTCCTCCAACGCGAAAAACGCCAGCCGCTCCTCCGCGACGTCCTCGACCGGAGTGGGATCCGCCTCCCACGCCGCCAACGGCGTCAGGTTGGCATCCAAACCCGCAGGGTGGTGCTCGGTGTTCCACCACGCCACCCAGTCCAAGAGGACCTTCACGAAGTCCGGGTACGAGAGGAGATCCACCACAGGGTCCGGGTGGTACGCCTCCGCGGGGCGAGCACGGTGCGTATAGCCCGGCAGCGAGACCAGCAGCATCGCCTCGACCGCGCCGTTCAACGCCTCAATGGTGCCTTTCCGGTACGGCTTGTACGCCGGCAGATCATCCACGGGGACCGCGAAGGTGCCCAGAGCGCGCTCCACCGTCCGACACAGGAACTCCTTGCCCCGGTCGACGCGCACCACCCCGGGCAGACCACCGAACGGGCCGTACGGATCCTGCCGGCTGATCCCAGTGCGCAACGCGGCCAGAACCGCGTCCCGTGCTGGCTGATGCGGGGTAACCGCCACCCCCACGATCGCCTTCGTCGCGACATCGATGAACCACGTCACCCACGGACACACCGCAGAACCCTCAAGGTCCACCCGGACCGGAATCCGCTTGTGATCACCCTCCCAACACGCGTTCCGGTGCGTCCGCGGGCGCTTGCCATACACGTCATACCGGCGACGAGCAGCCTCACCGCCCTTCAGGCCCGCCCGCTCCCCCACCGACAAATCCCGCACGATCGCGCGCTGCAGCGTTGCCAGGGACGGCACCTGCTGCTCATCCCCGGCCTGGCGGACCTGGGTCAGGAGCTCGCGGTGCACGGCAGCCGCGTTCCCTCCCCACAAGGCCAAAAGCCCCCGCACGCGAGGAGTGAGCGTGAAATGCGGACGCGGCAAAGGCCCCGTCCGGCCCTCCCTACGGGCCGCCTCAACCCAACGGCGCACCGTACGGACCGAAACCCCGAGCCCCAACGCCACCAAACGCACATGAGCCGACGTCAGCTCGCCCCGGACATCCAACGCCATGAGACGGGCAACCGCACCCTCACGCCCCGCCCCGGATGGAAGCACCCCGCCCACCAGCACGTCGTCTTCCGGCAGCACAGCCACCGCACACCACCACCCCGACCCAACCCCGGCCAACAAAACGGCTCATCCCCATGACACCGCCGGAAAACGGGCCATAGACCCAAAAGGCGCGAACCGGAGACAACGGCCGGTGGCCTGCGGTACAAGCACCGCACGCAGAGATCGACCCGCACAAACCCCTGAGCGTTGTCAGTGCCCGCTGATAGGTTGCAGCCCCCAATTCATATGGAGATCGGATGACTTATGGGGCTTGCAGATGAGATCGAAGCAGCTGTCACGAGCGTGGTCTGCTCCGACTGGGATACCCGCAAGGGAACGGTCGTCCCTGCCACTGAGGACGTGAAGCTCAGCAACGGAGCCGTAGAAATCGACGCCGTCTACCTCTACGCAGACCTGGCCGACTCCACCGGCCTCGCCCGCGAATTCACCCGCACCACGGCCGCCAAAGTCATCCGCGCCTACCTGGACGCCACCTGCCGTGTCATCAAGGCGAAGGGCGGCCAGATCCGAAGCTTTGACGGCGATCGAGTCATGGCGATCTTCATGGGGGACAACAAGAACACCGATGCCGCACGATGCGCGCTGCAGATCAACCACGTTGTCCAAAAGATCGTGACCCCCAAAGTGGAGGCCAACCTGTCCTCCATCAGGAGCAAAGGCTTCGAGATCAAGCACTGTGTCGGGATCGACACAGGTACCGCCCTCGTCGTCCGTGGCGGCGTGCGAGGCAGCAACGACCTCGTCTCCATCGGCCGAGCCCCCAACGTGGCGGCCAAGCTCAGCGACATCAGAAACGGCAACTACCGCACGTACGTCACAGAAGCCGTATTCAAACGGATCGCCGAGCACACGAAATACAGCAGCGGCCAGGACAAGCCCCTCATGTGGGAAGGCCCCTACACGCGCGAGGTCGGTGGCGAAACCATCACCATCTACAAGTCCTCGTGGATGTCGAAGCCATGACCACCCAAGACCCTCGCGACACCGCATGGCGGATCCACCAGGCACTTGGTGAATGGACAGCACGGGTCGACGCCAAGGCATCGTTCGCACTCACCCTGGAGTCAGCCGCCCTCGCTGGCATCGTCGCGCTCTCCGACAAGGGCCACCTCTTCGACAACCTCACCGGCCTCCGCGTACGCGCCCCACTATGGATCGGCATCATCCTCATCATGGCCGGCGCCCTCTGCGCAATCACCGTCGTCGCTCCCCGCCTACGCAGCCGAAAGCAACTACAAGCCGAGGCAACCGACCACTTCATCTACTTCGGCCACCTGCAGTTCTGGGAACCGACAGCCCTCACCCAAAAGCTCGAACAACAGGACATGCTGCCGATCCTCAGCAACCAGCTCATCAACATGAGCAAGATCGCGTGGAAAAAGCACCGCCATGTCCAGCTCTCCTTCATTCTCGCTGGCCTCGGCGGGGCCCTCGTCCTCATCGCCGGATACCTGGCCTGAAGCCCCCGCAAGGCCATAGACACCGCACGTCGCTGTCCACCAGCAACGCACGCCGATGACACCCCACAGACCGCATCAAAATGTCACCGGAAGCCGACCAGAATCCCCTCACCAGCAACAACGCCACCAACCACCCCTGACAACACCCGCGGCACCCCGGTGACACTCACACGCGGCATCGCAAGCAGCCGGGTGGGGCAGGTCAGTAGCGGACCCAGAGGGTGGTGAGGTCCGGGCGGGCGGGGCCGAAGGGCTCGCAGAAGAAGACGGGGCCCCAGATGTTGTAGCCGGCCCGGCCGGCGGCCACGCATTCGGTGTACGAGGCGTGGTTGCTGCGCGCGTAGAAGCCGGTGCCGGGGACGGCCTCGGCGGTGCCCGCGGCGCCGAGCGCGAGGGCGCCGGCCGTGAGGGCGGTGGCGAGGGCGGCTGCTGTGCGGCGGTACATTGCATGTCCTCCTGAAAAATGCCGGGATGCCCGGCAGCGTGCCTGACGATGCGATGTGGTGCGGTAAGTGCGGGCTGCGCAGCCGGACATGAACGTACCGTCACGGACGAGGGCACACAATAGGTCTAGGCCAATCTGTCCCCCATCGCCACGTCAGCGTGGCGCTGCCCGAGTGGAGACCTGTGCGCCCGCGGCGCGGAGTGCGGCGATCGTTTCGGGGTGGGGGCCGGTCATCGCCCATTCGAGCGGGGTTCGGCCCGTGCCGTGGTCTTCGCGGAGGTTGGGGTCGGCGCCGTGGGCGAGCAGGGCCCGGACGGTCTCGGTGTGGCCCCAGCAGGCGGCCGCGCACAGGGGTGTGCCTTCCGTGCCGCGTCCGCTCTCGGTGTCGGGCGGGGCTCCGGCCGCCAGCAGGCGCAGGACGTTGTCGGTCGCTCCGTTGACCGATGCCGCGTAGAGGGGTGTGGTGCCTTCGGCGTCGGTGGTCCGCGGGCAGGCTCCGGACCGCAGCAGCTCGGTGACGCGGGTGGGATCGCCGAACATCGCCGCCTCGACGAGGCGCTTGGACAGTCTCTTCTGCCGTCGTCTGTTCACGGGCGCTCAGGCTAGTCGACGGGTGCCGGGCGCCGGTTCGGTCACGTGCCGGCCGTCGAGCGTGTGGGGGAGGCGCGATCGGGTCGGGTGTCCGCTGCGCCTGGTGGTGGTTGGCGATCAGCGTCAGCGCGACCAGGGCCGCGACCGCCACCCAGCAGGCGGGGGCGCTCCAGCGTCCGTGCGGACCGGGGCGGCGTACGAGGCCCGTGCGCGGTTCCGTGTGCCGTTCCGTGTGCATCCTGGCCTCCGTCCAGCGCCTACGCGTCTTCCGATCAGGTTCCCGGGGGCGCGGGAAGTTCGCTTACGTTCGCGGAAATTCGGCGTCTTTGATGCTCTGACCTGCATGGATGTGGAGGTGTCCCGGCGAACGAACGGTTCGGGGCGCAGCGTCTTCTCCGACCCGTACCGCCCTGACGTTCCGGAAAGGGATCACCATGAACACCCGTGCCACGCATCGGGCCGCCGCGTTCTGGAGGAGGCTGCACGGCGGCGTCCGCCTGTTGTGCCTGCTCATGATCGGTGTCCTCGCCCTCGGGGTCGCCGCCAACGCCGCACCCGCCTCCGGCTCCAGGCGGTCGGCCCATGACGCCTCGCCCGACCGCGTGGGGTCGCTGGTCTCGGCGGGGACCGAGGTGTACGCCCTGGCCCGCAACGGGACGGAGGTGTACAAGGCCACCCGGCAGGACTCCTGGGTGAAGATCAACGACGGTGTCCGGGAGATCCACGGCGGGCGCGCGGGGTTGTTCGCCGTACTGACCGGCAAGGGTGACGTCGCCCGGTACGACGGAGGCAAGTGGGAAACGATCGGCGCTGCGGGGGCCGACTTCGCCGTCACCGACGACGCGTTGTACGGGCTGTCCCTCGACCGGACCTCCCTGCACCGGTGGACCCCGCAAGGCGGCTGGTCGACCGTCCGGCTTCCCGTCGAGGGTCGTGTCGAGCGCATCCACGGCGGTGGGGCCGGGCTGTTCGCCGTGCTGCCGGGCGGGAAGGAGGTCGCCCGGTACGCGGACGGCGCCTGGCGGACGGTCGGCGGCAACGGGGTCGAGCTCGCCGTCACCGGCGGCGCGCTGTACCGGCTCTGGGCGGACGGGTCCGTCGCCGAGTGGACGCCCCGGGGCGGCTGGCAGAACATCGCCGACCGGATGCAGCACATCCACGGCGGTGGCGAGGCGTTGTTGGCGACCGCCCCGGGGAGCGGCGTCGTGAGCCGGTTCGACGCGGGCACGCGGAAGTGGAGTGTGGTCGGTGGAGCCGGCGAGTCCTTCGCCGGCACGTCCGACGGGTGGGTGTACGGAGTCTGGCCCGGTGGCGCCGGGGTGTCGCGCCGTGGCCTGCTCGGCGACTGGTTCGCCATGCCCAGGCTCACCGATCCCGCTCCGGCGCTGCCCGCCGAGCAGAAGGTGCGGCGGCTGAACGAGCTGACGGAGCCGGGTGACAAGGCCACGGCCGCCTGGATCTGGGCGCGGAGCAGTCACCTCGCCGGCGAGCCCGACCCGTACGCCTTCCGCTGGGAGAAGACCGAGTGCAATGTGATCGGGAACTCCCTGCATAGGTTCGGGATCGAGTTCGAGTCCGCGTGTGCCCGCCACGACATCGGCTACCGGGGCTACCGCGACGCACTGGGTGAGGAGGGCTTCCGCAACGGTGTCGCGGGGGTCACCGGGGTCGGCATCGCCGGCCCGAAGAACCGGGTGGACGAGGTGTTCAAGCAGGACCTGTACCGGGCGTGCGCCTACGGGCCCGAGCGCGGCGGTCGGTACGGCGGTCCGCCGAAGCCTCCGGGCTACGACTTCGCGTGCCGGCAGGCGGCCGACAAGGTGTGGTTCGCCGTGGTGGCCCTCGGCTGACCGACGGCGGGGGTGGGGGGCGGGGGTGGGGCGGACACGGGTCCGTCGCGCCCCCGCCGGCCGGTGTCGCGGGGGGGGGTCAGGGGGTGTTCCAGACGGTGGCCTCGAAGCGGACGGGGACCTTGGTGGTGCCGGGGGTGGCCGTGAGCACCCGGAGGTGGACGGTGCGGCCTTCGGTGGTCCTCAGGCAGAACCGGGCTCCCGTGACGGCCTCCGCCGTGTCCGTGCCGTTGCGTTCGAGGGCTTCCGCGCAGGATGCGGCGGTGGCGTCGGGGGCGCCGGCGGCCAGGGGGGCGATGGCCCCGGCCCAGAGGAGCGGTTTGCCCGTGGTCGCTCCGACCTTGAGGTCGGATCCCTTGAGGGTGCCGGCGACCAGGGGTGCGGTCGCGTCGAACTCCACGACCTGGCCGCCGCCGATCATGTCGCTCTCGAAGACGACGGGGCCTTAGCGGATGCCGGCGGAGGAGGGAGAGGGGGAGACGGCGCCGGGGCGGGGGTCCGGCGGGGGGTTCGCGTCCGGCCGGCTGTCGGGGGCCATCGAGACGGTCACCATGATGCCGACCAGGGGGATCACGATGCCGATCACCCACCACGCCCAGCGGGGTGCGGAGTGGTCGTCGGAACCCATGGGTGCCCCCTCGGTCGCCCGGTCGTCAACAGTGCCGATCGCCCGTGGGCCTTGGGGAGCCTACGGAGCGGGGGACTCCTCGATGTGTCGTTCCGGGCGCTCCTTCGCGGGGCGCGGATCGGCGAGGAGCCTGTGCGTGGTGCGGGCGACTTCCGCCGGCGCCGACGTGGCGATCAGCGCCGCGAGGATCCTGAGCGGCCGCCCTCCCTGCTCCGACGCCCCTGTGCCGCCGAGGGCGACCAACAGCCACCAGAGCGCGGTCTTCCTGACCCACAGCTCGATCCGGTCCCCCACGACGCGCCTTTCCACCACCCCGTCGTCCCGGTCTCGACGGGCACGGGAGCAACTCCAGGCCGCGGTTCGGCGGGGGTCGGACCGCCCCGGGTGGGCCGGGGCGGTCCTCGTGCGGTGTCAGAGGGGGCGGACCTGTTCGGCCTGCGGGCCCTTGGGGCCCTGCGAGGTGGAGAACTCCACCCGCTGGTTCTCGTCCAACGACCGGTAGCCGGTGGAGTCGATCGCGGAGAAGTGGACGAAGACGTCCGGTGTGCCGTCGTCCGGGGCGATGAATCCGAAGCCCTTCTCCGCGTTGAACCACTTCACAGTTCCCTGAGCCATACCCGGGCCTTCCCCGTCAGGAGCCGGCGTCTGCTCGCGCCGGTTCGCAGCGCTGATCCTCCCCCGCCCCCTCGGGGCCGAAACGGGCGGGCGGTGCGAGGGTCGTCGTGCCCCTGCCGGTGTCGTGGTCGCCCGTGCGCGCGTACGCGATGTCGGTGCGGGCGTTGTCCACGTGGAGGTGGAGGCGTCCGTCGTCCGGGCAGCGCAGGGCGACGGTGAGGGTCCGGGTGCGGTGGTCCTCGGTGAGGAGGCGGGCGATGGCGACCTCGAACACGCGGTGACCGTCGGGGCAGTGGGTGGAACCCGCGGGCCCGGTGGAGGGGTGGAGGGTCCAGGGGAACTGGCCCGGGAAGCCTTCCTGGACGCCGTCCGGTACGCCCATGGGGAGGCAGCAGCCGAAGCAGAAGACCTCGCCGTACGCCGCCTCGAACTCGTCGGCGTCACACCAGCGGCACACGAGGCGCAGGACGTCGAACGGGGCGTGGGGGGCGTCGGTGCGGGCCGCGCGTTCGGCCAGCGTCAGGAGGGCGGCCTGGCCCTCGGGCCCGGTCCGCGGTCCCGTGCTCCATGTGCCCGTGTCCCCCACGGTGCCGATCCTCGCACGTCAGGCCCGGACGTTGCGCATCATCCGTCGCAGGACCTTCAGGGTGGTGACGTAGTCGGCGTCGTCGATGCCCTCGTGGATGGCCTCGCGGATAGCGGGGCTGTGCCGGGAGAGGTCGACGCGGGCGCTCTCGCCCCGCTCGGTGATCGACAGCCTGCCTTCGGCGTCCCGGGTGAGCCAGCCGCGCTCCACGAGCGGCCCGGCCTCCGCCTCCAGGTCGTCCTCGGCCCTGAGGTAGGAGCTCATCGCCTCGTGGAGTTCGGCGACCGTCCTGCCCGCGCCGTGGGGGTGGAGGTCGTTCGGGGAGAGGTTGCGCAGCAGCCAGAACTGGGGCTGGGTGAAGCCGTGTTCGGCCTGGCGGGCTCGGGTGAAGGCGATCAGGGCCTCGTAGGCCATGCCGGTCCAGTAGGCGGCGGGCTGGGCGGCGAGCTGCGCGTCGGTCAGGGGCGCTTCGGTCAGGTGCGTGTTCGTCATGTGAGGTCTTCTCCCCCGGGCCGTTCTTCGTTGGTGGGATGAACGTATGACCTGGAGTTCGGTTGAGGTCAAGGGGGTGGGGCGGGGGCGGGGTCAGATGTGGGCGGGGAGTTCGATCAGCGCGGTGGTCGGGCCCGCGGGCGGGCTGTCGAGGGTCAGGGTGCCGTCGACGGCGGTGAGGCGTTCGCGCAGGCCCGCGAGGCCGGTGCCGGCTCCGACGCGGGCGCCGCCGACTCCGTCGTCGTGGACGCGCAGGCGCAGCCGGCCCGCGTCGAGTTCCGCGTGGACCGAGGCCCGGGTCGCGCCGCTGTGCTTGCTGATGTTCGTGAGGAGTTCGGCCACGCAGAAGTACGCCACGCGCTCGATCACCGCGTCGGGTCGTTCGGCGACGTCCACCTTCAGCGTGACCGGTACGCCGGCCTGGGACGTCAGGCGGGGCAGGGCGTCGGCGAGGCCCAGGTCGAGGGCGGCGGGGCTGATGCCGTCGATGAGGCGGCGCAGTTCGGCGATGGCCGCGTCGGTCTGGGTGCGGGCGCGGGCGACGAGTGCGCGGGTGCGGTCGGTGGGCGGGGCGTCGCCTTCGAGGGTGTCGGCGTCGAGGGTGTCGGCGGTCAGCGACAGGGTGATGGCGATGGCGACGAGTTGTGCCTGCGTGCCGTCGTGCAGGTCCCGTTCGACCTGGCGCAGGCTGCGGGCGCCTTCGGTGAGGGCGGTGCTGCGGGCCCGTTCGAGGGTGTGGACGCGTCGTTGGGCGGTGGTGGGGCCCAGCAGGGTGCGGGCGAGCCGGCGGTGGGCGTGCAGGACGACGCGGGCCGCGAACGGGGTGACGGGCAGGGCGATCAGGGCGGCCAGGATGCCGGCCGCGGCGGGACGGGGCCCGGGGTGGGTGGTCAGGACCCACACGAGGGACCAGACGGCGGCCACCGGCAGGCCGACGGTGGCGGCGAGGGCGAGGACGTCGAGCGGGAAGCGGAGCGTCAGGTACAGCACGGCGCGCCAGGCGGTCGCGTCGGTCAGGCTGTCGCGGATCCAGCGGATCCGGCGGTTCCCGCCCGGGACGGCCGGTGGGAGCGCGGGGGCTTCGACCGGCTCGTCGAGGAGGGCGCGGATCAGTCGGGCGTGGGCGCGGCCGAGGTGGCGGGCGCCCCGGAGGCCGACGGCGAGGAGGGGCAGTCCGATCAGGGTCAGCGAGAGCAGGCCGCCGACGTAGAGGACGGCCAGGACGTAGACGAGGCCGAGGAGGGACAGGGGCAGGCCGGCGAGGGCGTAGGCGAGCGTGGCGCGGCGCGGCGTGCGCCGGGCGGGGGTGGGTGAGGGGGCGGTGGCGGTGGCGGGTGGGGGTGCGAGGTCGGGTGCGGCCGCGGGGGCGGGCGCGGCGGCGAGGTCGGGTGCGGCGGCGGGTGGGGGTGCGGCGGCGGGTGGGGGTGTCGTCATGCGGCGGCCGCGGCCGAGACGGGGGGTGCGGAGGTGGCCTTCAGGCCGGTGAGGAGGATCGTGGCGGCGGTCAGCGCCATCACGCCCAGGACCAGGGTGGCGGAGGTTCCGGGGGCGACCGTGGGGAGGGCGCCGTCGGTGGCGGCCACCGCGAAGGCGACGGCGGGGGGTGCGGCGACCAGGAGCCCGAGGAGCACTCCCGCCAGGGCGGTCAGGGTGGCTTCCGCGCCGAGCATGCGCAGCAGTTGGCGTCGGGTGGCTCCGGTCAGGGTGAGCAGCGCGTACTCGCGGCGCCTGGCGGCGGTCAGCGAGACGAGGGTGTTGACGGTGGCGACGGTGCCGAAGCCGGCGAGCATGGCGAGTTCCACTCCGCGCAGCCAGACGTCGCTCTCGGCGTACGCCCCCGGCGGGGCGACCTCGCGCAGGGTTCCCGTGATGGCGGCGAACGTCGTCGAGAGCCCGACCAGCAGGGTGATCGGTACCACGGCGGAGGACAGCCGGTGGGCGTGGCCGCGCAGGTTGTCGGCGGCGAGCCGGCCACCGGCGTCGCCGCGGTGGCGGCTGCCCGTCAGCCGGAACGGCAGGCCGAGCAGGACCATCGCGAAGCGGGCCAGGAAGGGGCCGAGGAGTCCGACGGCGACCAGGAGGAGCAGCGAGGTGAGGAGGGCGGCCTGGGCGGCCTTGTCCAGGGGCTGTCGGGCGGTGAACGCGCACAGGAAGCCGGCGCCGGCGAGGACGAGCGCTCCCGCGACGGCGCGGAGCGGGCCCGATCGGCCCTGTTCGGCGGCCGTTTCGGCGGCGGCCTCGGAGGGCCTGCCGCGGACCGCGCGCCGGGCGGCGAGGCTCGCGGCGCCGACGGCGACGAGGAGGGTGGCCGCGGTGGCGATCAGCGCGGGGAGCGGCGAGGAGGGCAGGGCGGCGGTGGCGGGGGCCAGGCCGCGGACGGCGAGGGCGGTGAGGAAGGCGTCCGCTCCCTGGACGCCGAGGGCCCAGGCCGGTGGTGAGACGAGCAGGGTCATCAGGAGCACCTGGCACCTGACGAGCCGTTTGACCTGGGCAGGGGTGGCTCCGGTGGTCCGCAGGAGGGTCATGTCGCGGGCTTGCCGGCGCAGGGAGAAGCCGAGGGTGTTCACGACGACGAACAGGGTCATCAGCATCGCGATCTCGCCGAACGCCCCGCCGATCATCGCGAGGCGGGAGTCGCCGCCGCCGGCGATGGCCGTGGCGATGAGGGAGGCGAACAGGGTGATGACGGTGACGGAGAGCAGGAGGGCGGTGGCGGGGCCGGCGAACGACGCGGGCCGGGCGCGCAGGGTTCCCAGGGCGAGCCTCAGCATGCGAGCCCGCTCAGCTTGTCGGCGACCTGTGCGGCGGTGGGGCGCAGGAGTTCGTCGACGAGGAGGCCGTCGGCGAGGACGACGACGCGGTCGGCGAAGCTCGCCGCGAAGGGGTCGTGCGTCACCATCACGCAGGTACGGCCCTCGGCGTCCACGCGCTCGCGCAGCAGGCGCAGGACGTCCCTGCCGGTGGAGCGGTCGAGGGCGCCGGTCGGTTCGTCGGCGAAGAGGACGGGCGGACGGGCGTACAGGGCGCGGGCGACGGCCACGCGTTGTTGTTGCCCGCCGGAGAGGCGGCCGGGGCGCTCCCCGCCCCGGTCGGCCAGGCCGACCTGTGCGAGGGCGGCGGTGACGGCGGCCCGGTCGACGCGGGTGCCGGCGAGGCGGGCGGGGAGGGCGACGTTCTGCTCGACGGTCATGGCAGGCATCAGGTTGTACGACTGGAAGATGAACCCCGCTTCGGTACGCCGCAGGCGCGCGAGGCGTCGTTCGGGCAGGGCGGTGATGTCCGTCGTGCCCCAGTGGACGGTGCCGGTCGTGGGGCGGTCCATGCCGGCGACGCAGTGCAGCAGGGTCGACTTGCCCGAGCCGGAGGGGCCCATCACCGCGGTGAACGTGCCGGGGGCGAAGGTGATGTCCACGCCGCGCAGGGCGTGGACCGCGTCGCGGCCGCGGCCGTGGGTGCGGTGCAGGTTCCGGGCGTGGATGGCGGGGCCGGGTCGCGGGGCGCCGGCGTGGGGGGTGGTGCGGGGGGCCGCGTGGGGGGTGGTGCGGGTGGTGGCTTCGGTGCTCGGTGACATGCTTCGATTCTCGAAGGCGCGGTGGCGGCGGACCATCGTGCCACCGCCCGTCTTCGGGGTTCGGATATCCGCCCCCCTGGGGCTGGACGTCAGGGCCCGACCTCGCGCAGGTAGGCGACGACGGCCTTGACGCGGCGGTTGTCCGCGTCGGTCGGCGGCAGGTCGAACTTGGTGAACACGGACGCCGCGTGCTTCTCCACGGACCGCTCGGAGACGACGAGGAGCGCCGCGATGGAGCGGTTGGAGTGGCCCTGGGCCATCAGGTCCAGGACCTCGCGTTCGCGGGCGGTCAGTCGGTCGAGCGGGCGCGTACCGCTGTTCAGCATGCGGCTGACGATCTCCGGGTCGAGGGCCACGCCTCCGGCGGCCACCCGGCGCAGTGCGTCGAGGAAGTCGGCGGTGGCGGCGACGCGTTCCTTCAGGAGGTAGCCGATCCCGGAGGCGTCGCCGGCCAGGAGGCGGGCCGCCCAGGACGGTTCGGCGTGTTGGGAGAAGACGAGGACGCCCACGTCGGGTTGGTCGGCGCGGAGCCGGACCGCGGCGCGGATGCCCTCGTCGGTGTGGGTCGGCGGCATGCGGATGTCGACGACGGCGACGTCGGGGCGGTGTTCGGCGGCGGCGGCGAGCAGTTCGTCCGCGTCGCCCGCGGTGGCGAGGACCTCGCAGCCGCGGGCGGTCAGCAACTCCACCATGCCTTCACGGAGGATCACCGAATCCTCGGCGATGATCACTCTCACGACACGCTCCCCTGGTCACCGAACAGGTGATCCATTCAATCAGAGCGCGGAGCGGGGTTCGGGCTCGGGTTCAGGGTCGGGTTCAGGGTCGGGGTCGGGTTCCGGTTGGGGTTCGGGTTCGGGTTCGGGTTCGGCAGGGGATTGCCCGCGCAGGAGGCGTCGGCCGCGGGCAGGCGGCCCCGCAGGAGGTGGTCCTCGACGTACGCGTCCACGCACGCGTTGCCGTTCTGGTGGTTGCCGTGGTCGCCGCCTTCGACGGTGATCAGCCGCGACCCCGGCAGGGCGCGGTGCGCGCCCAGGGCGCTCTCGTAGTGGGTCGCGGGGTCGCGTCGGGAGTTCAGCAGGAGGACGGGCGGTGCTCCCGCGGGGCCGCGGCCGCCGGGCCCGGTGGCGGGGCGGGGCCGGGTGGGGTGGTGGTCGGCGGGGCGGGGCCAGGCGGCGCAGATCGACGCGAACGTCAGCTCGCGCGCCCCGACCAGGGGATGCGTACGGGTGTCGGCGGCGCTCTTGTCGATCCAGTGGCGGGTGTCTCGCGTCCAGGGGTCGTCCGCGCAGACGAAGGAGAAGAAGGCCGCGGCGAAGTCGGCCGCCATCGGGTGGCGGAGCTTGCCGGCGAGGGCCTTGCGGACGCCGGGGTCGGCGGTGTCCGGGTCCCTCAGGACGCCGAGGAGGAGGGCCAGGTCGGGGAAGCCCGCGCCGTTGTAGACGAGGCTCGCGGCCGCCGCGTCGAGGTGGTTGGCGGTGACGACGGTGCCGTCGAGGTCGAGCGGGTGGGCGCTGAGCGCCGCGCGGATCCGCTCGAAGGAGGCGCCCGTCTCGGCGGGGGTGCGGCCGTGGTGGTACGTGGCGTCGTGGGCGGCCAGCCACGGCAGGAAGTCCTGGTCGAAGCGGCGTTGGAAGCTGAGGGGCTGCCCCGGCTGTCCCGGCTGTCCCCCCGTCATGAACCGTTCCCAGGTGCCGGAGGGATCGATGACGCTGTCGAGGACGACGCGGTCCACGCGGTGCGGGAAGCGGTCGGCGTAGCGGGCGCCGAGCAGGCTCGCGTACGAGGGTCCGTAGTAGGAGATCCGGTCGACGCCGAGGAGGGAGCGGTAGAGGTCCAGGTCGCGCGCGGCCTGGTCGGTGGTGAGGTACGGCAGGAGTGCGCCGGAGGCGCGCCGGCAGTCCCGTACGAAGGCGTGGGCGCGGGCGACGGTGTCGCGTACGGCCCTCGGCGAGCGGTCGCGCAGGTCGCCGCTGGTGAACAGGGCGTCCACGGCGGCCTGGTCGGCGCAGGCCACGCGGGTGCTCGCGCCGATGCCGCGCTGGTCGAAGCCCGCGATGTCGTAGGCGGCGGCCAGGTGGGGTGCGTACGAGGCCAGGCCGGTGGGGCGGGCGAGGCCGGAGGCGCCGGGGCCGCCGGCCGCCACGACGAGGACGCCGCGTCGTGCGGCCGGGTCGGGGGCGCGCAGGCGGGACACGGCGAGGGTGAGGGAGGGACCGGAGGCGGGCCGGTTCCAGTCGCGGGGCACCGCCATGTCGGCGCATTCCAAGGCGGTGGTGGGTGGGGTGGTGGGTGGGGTGGTGGTGGGTGTGGTGGTGGGTGGGGCGGTGGTGGGCGGGCCGGGGGCGCAGGGGGCCCAGTGGAGGCGTTGGTGGGCGTAGCGGGCGGGGACGGGGTGCGCGGCGGCGGCCGGGTGCGTGGGGGTGGCGCTCGCGGGTGGGGTGGGGAGGGTGAGCAGGCCGATGAGGGCGAGCAGGGTGAGACGGGCGCGGAGGGTGAGACGGGCGGGCGGGGCGGGCGGGGTCGGTCGTGCGGGTTTGCTGAGGGCGTGCATGCGGAGTCGGCCTCCCCGTGGGAGCGGATGCGGTCGCTCCCAGCCTGTCGGCCGCGCCGGCCGACCACGATCCCCCTGGGGCCCGTCCGCGGGGTGGTGCCGGTGCCACCCCGGGGGCCCCGAGGGGGGTGCGGTCACTCCGTGCGCAGGGCGGCCAGGCGCTGCTCGAAGGGCACGATCTTAAAGCCGGCCGACGCGTCCACCGAGGTGATCGCGCCGGTCGTCGAGCGAGGGGCGATCGCGGCGGTGGTGTCCACGTCCGGGACGGTGTCCCGGGGGGTGGGGACCGCGACCGGGGTCGGGGTGGGCGCGGAGGCGGGGGCGGGGGCGGGGGCCGCGGGAGCGAGGAGGCGTGCCAGTTCCGCGCCCGCGCGGGAGATCCGTCGGTCCAGGCCCTCGTCGCCCCAGTCCTCCGAGGCCGCGTAGACGGCGGTCGGCGGTACGACCGCGCGCAGGTAGGTGAACAGCGGGCGCAGGGCGTGTTCGGTGACCAGGGAGTGGCGGGCCGTTCCGCCGGTCGCGCCGAGGAGCACCGGCTTGCCGGTGAGGGCGTCCTTGTCGATGACGTCGAAGAACGACTTGAACAGGCCGCTGTAGGACCCCGCGAACACCGGTGTCACGGCGATCAGGCCGTCCGCGGCGGCCACCGCGTCGAGCGCGGCGGCCAGCCGGTCGGAGGGGAATCCGGTGACGAAGTGCCGGGCGATCTCCGTGGCGAGGTCGCGCAGTTCGATCACCTCGGGCTCGGCGTCAGCGTCGACGTCGACGTGGTCGAGGGTCGCGGCGGCGAGGCGGTCGGCGAGCAGTCGGGTGGAGGAGGGCGAGCTCAGGCCCGCCGAGACGATGACGAGCTTCATGCCCGCGGCTCCCGCTTCGTGGTCTCCCGGGCCGCTTCCACGCGGGCCGAGTGGGTGGGCGCGTCCGGTACGCCGGCCGGGCGCAGGTTCGCGAACTCCTTGCGCAGGACCGGTACGACCTCTTCGCCGAGGAGGTCGAGCTGCTCCAGGACGGTCTTCAGGGGCAGGCCGGCGTGGTCGACGAGGAACAGCTGGCGCTGGTAGTCGCCTGCGTAGTCCCGGAAGGACAGGGTGCGCTCGATGACCTCCTGGGGCGAGCCGACGGTCAGGGGCGTCTGGGAGGTGAACTCCTCCAGGGAGGGGCCGTGCCCGTACACCGGCGCGTTGTCGAAGTAGGGGCGGAACTCGCGCACCGCGTCCTGGGAGTTGCGGCGCATGAACACCTGGCCGCCGAGGCCGACGATGGCCTGCTCGGGGGTGCCGTGTCCGTAGTGGGCGTAGCGCTCCCGGTAGAGGTTGACCATCTGTCGGGTGTGGGAGGCCGGCCAGAAGATGTTGTTGTGGAAGAAGCCGTCGCCGTAGTACGCGGCCTGCTCGGCGATCTCGGGGGAGCGGATGGAGCCGTGCCACACGAAGGGCGCGACGCCGTCCAGCGGGCGCGGGGTGGAGGTGAAGGACTGCAGCGGCGTGCGGAACTTGCCCTTCCAGCTGACGACGTCCTCGTCCCACAGGCGGCGCAGGAGGGCGTAGTTCTCGATGGCGAGGTCGATGCCGTCGCGGATGTCCTTGCCGAACCAGGGGTAGACCGGGCCGGTGTTGCCGCGGCCCATCATGACGTCGACGCGGCCGTCCGCGATGTGCTGGAGCATCGCGAAGTCCTCGGCGATCTTCACCGGGTCGTTGGTGGTGATCAGGGTGGTCGAGGTGGAGAGGATCAGCTTCTCGGTGCGGGCGGCGATGTAGCCGAGCATCGTGGTCGGCGAGGAGGGGACGAACGGCGGGTTGTGGTGCTCGCCGGTGGCGAAGACGTCGAGGCCGACCTCCTCGGCCTTCTGCGCGATGGCGAGCATCGCCTTGATGCGCTCGTGCTCGCCGGGTGTGCGTCCGGTCGTCGGATCGGGTGTGACGTCGCCGACGGTGAAGATTCCGAACTGCATGGCTCCCCATTCCCAAGATTGTTTACGATTCAACTATACCCCGGAACAGAAGAGCCGGACGACGTATTCCCCGCGCCGGGCCTGGAGGGGGGACGCGGCAGGCCCCCGTCCGGTCGGACGGGGGCCTGTCGGTCGAACGGGGGCCCGACACGGGCGGACGGGTCTCACTGGCGGGCGCGGCGGGCCGGGCGGGGGGCTTCGGCCGGTGCGTCCAGGGGGCCCTCGGCGAGGGAGGCCAGCACGCGCAGGAGGGTCTCGCGGTCGGCGGGGGCGAGGGAGGCCAGCGCCTCGGCGTGCACCTCATCGACGATGCGCCGGCTCGTGACGCTGAGGGCCGCCCCCTTCTCGGTGACCGAGATGATGCGGGCGCGGCGGTCCTTGGTGGAGGGGCGCCGTTCGGCCAGGCCCGCCTTCTCCAGGGCGTCGACCGTGACGACCATCGTCGTCTTGTCCATGTCGCCGATCTCGGCCAGTTGGATCTGGGTCCGCTCCTCCTCCTGCGCGTGAACGAGGACGCAGTGCATGCGGGCGGTGAGTCCGATCTCCCCCAGGGCCGCCGCCATGCGGGTGCGCAGGGCGCGGCTGGTGTGGTCCAGGAGGAAGGAGAGGTCGGGCTGGGTTCGGGTGGACGCCATAGCGGTCATGCGTCGAGTCTAACAATTCGATCCGTTGAATATCGTCTGCAACGAAACCATCTGCTACGGTCTCACTCAGTTGCCCGCCGACCGCTCTGGCGATGCCTCGAACGGAGAGTCCTGTGCCCGCTGTTGCCCCCACCTCCCCCGCGACCGGGGAAGTCCCCGCGACCGGGGAAGTCCCCGCGTCCTCACCCGCGCCCTCACCTGCGTCCTCATCCGCGTCCTCACCTGCGTCCTCACCTGCGTCCTCATCCGCGTCCTCGGCGATCCCTGTTGACGCCCGCGTCACAGCTCCCGGGGCCGGGGCCGGGGCCCGCGGGCTGCGCTCGCGCTGGACCGCCCTCGGCGTGCTCTCCACCGGCATGCTGATGACGGTCCTCGACGGCAGCATCGTCACCGTCGCGATGCCCGCCATGCAGGACGACCTCGGGTTCACGCCCGCCGGGTTGAGCTGGGTCGTCAACGCCTACCTGATCGCCTTCGGGAGCCTGTTGCTGCTGGCCGGCCGGCTGGGCGACCTCATCGGACGCAAGCGCGTGTTCCTGGCGGGGACGGTGGTGTTCACGGCCGCCTCGGTGCTCGCCGGGTTCGCCGGCTCCCCCGCCCTGCTGATCGCCGCCCGGTTCCTCCAGGGCATCGGCAGCGCGATGGCCTCCGCGGTCGGACTGGGCATCCTGATCACCCTGTTCACCGAAGCCCGCGAACGCGCCAGGGCCATCGCCGTCTTCTCCTTCACCGGCGCGGCCGGGGCCTCCCTGGGCCAGGTGTTCGGCGGTGTCCTCACCGACGGGCTCGGCTGGCACTGGATCTTCTTCATCAACCTCCCCATCGGGCTCGCCGCCCTGCTCCTCGCCCTGCCCGCGCTCCCCGCCGACCGGGGCCCGGCGAAGGGCGCCGGGGCCGACGTACTCGGTGCGCTGCTGGTCACCGCGGGGCTGATGCTCGGCATCTACACGGTGGTCGAGGTGGAGCGGTACGGCTGGGCCTCCGCGCACACCCTCGGCCTCGGGGTGCTCACCCTGGCCCTGCTGGCCGGCTTCGTCCTGCGCCAATCCCGGGCGCGCACCCCGCTGATGCCGCTGCGGATCCTGCGTTCGCGCACCGTCGTCGGCGCGAACCTGGTCCAGATGCTGATGGTGGCCGCGCTGTTCTCCTTCCAGGTGCTCGTGGCGCTCTACCTCCAGAAGGTCCTGGGCTACGGGGCCGCCGCGACGGGCCTGGCGATGCTGCCGGCCGCCGTGGTGATCGGCACGGTCTCGCTGGGCCTCTCCGCCCGCCTGGGCGCGCGGTTCGGTGACCGCAGGCTGCTCGTCGTCGGCCTCGCCCTGCTCGTCCTGGCACTCGGCCTGCTGACCCGGCTGCCGGTGCACGCCTCCTACGTCTCCGACCTGCTGCCGGTGATGCTGCTCGCCGCGGGCTTCGGCCTGGCCACGCCCGCGCTCACGAACCTGGCCATGTCCGACGCCGGGGAGGAGGACGCGGGGCTCGCCTCGGGCCTGTTCAACACCACCCAGCAGATCGGCATGGCGCTCGGCGTGGCCGTACTGTCCACCCTCGCCGCCTCCCGTACGCGGACCCTGGCCGCCACGGGCCGCGACGCGGCCGAGGCCCTCACCGGCGGCTACCACCTGGCGTTCGCCACGGGTACCGGCCTGCTGGTCGCCGCGATCGCCCTGACCGGGATCCTGCTGCGGGATCGGGGGCCGCGCGGTGCCTGACGGTGCGGGGCCGAGGTCGGGGCCCGGGTCGACCCGGGCCCGGGCCCGCGGCCCGCACCGTCGTTCCCGGGCCGTGGTCGATCCCGGGGTGGTGCCTGCGGGGTCACAGGGTGTGGGCGGTGATGTCGCCGTAGGCGGTGGTGGCGTGGATGTTCAGGGCCGCGCCGGAACCGGCGGTGTTGGTCAGGGCGTTGTGGACGCGGCCGTAGGAGGTGCCGGCGTCGAGGGTGGCCGAGACGCCCGCCGCGGCGCCGACGGTGATCGCACCGTGCTCGGTGCGCAGGTTGACCGTCCCGCGCACGGCCTCGGCGACGTGGAGGTCGCCGTGGCGGGTGGTGAGGGTGGCCGGGCCGTCGAGGCGACCGATCCGGATGTCACCGGCCTCCAGGCCCACCCGGGCCCCCGCCGTCTCTTCCAGGTCGACGCGGCCGTGGGCGGACTCCACGACGACCTCGCCGAGCCGGCCCACACCGCGCACCTCGGCGCTCGCCGTGCGGGCCTCGACGCGGGAGCCGGCCGGCAGGTGCACGGTCACCTCGACCTCGCCCGCCTCCTCGCCGAAGAGGCCCTTGCCCGACCTCTCGGCCCGGACGCTCAGGATCCCGTCCGCGTACTCGACGCCCACCCGCTCGGCCGCCTTCACGTCGCGCCCCTTCGACGCGTCGGCCGGCAGTACCTCGACCGAGACCTCGTCCCGCCCGACGGCCACGAACCGCACCCGACCCGCCGGAACCTCCAACACGGCGGTCACAACAGCGGCGGCAGCATCAGCGTCGACGGTGGTGGTGGTGAACTGCATGGTGACTTCCCCTTCTCCCGCGGCGGACACTCTCCGGCCCGCCGCTTTCCGATGAAGGAAAAGCTACGTTGCATTCAGAGATCCAGCAACACATTCATTGCGTTCGATCTAGATCGGCGCAGTTCAAAGCAGGTATTTTGTTGCAATCGGCCGAGAGCTAACGCAATGCACTTGCGTCAGTAGATTGCAATGAACTGCCAGTGAACGCTATCCGGTCGCTGCGAGGAGGTGGGGTTTCGGCGGCCGGCCGGGGCCGCGCCCTGATGAACCAGGCGCCGAGGAAGGCGGCTGCCGCGAGCGCCGTGGCGATCAGGAAGGCGGCGTGGGTTCCCTCGGCGACGGCTTCCTCGTAGGCGGAGCGGACCTGTTCGGGCAGGGCGGCCAGGCTTTCGGCGGACAGTTGCGCATGGCCTTCGCCGCCGGCGGCGCTCGGGGCCGCGCCCTGTACCCGGTCGGTGAAGACGATCCCGGCGAGGGAGACGCCGAAGGAGCCGCCGATGGTCCGGCTCAGGGTGACGGTCGAGGAGGCCACGCCCAGGTTCCTCATCTCCACGCTCTCCATCGCGACCGAGAGGGTGACCTGCATGAGCAGGCCCAGTCCGGCTCCGAAGACGGCCATGGAGAGGCCGGTGGTCAGGCGGCTCGTGGTGGTGTCCATCAGCGAGAGGAGGAAGGCCCCGGCGAGCAGGAGCGCGCCACCGATGACGGCGTACAGCCTGAAGTCGCCGCGTTCTGCGATGAGTCGGCCGGCGAAGGTGTTGACGCCGACCATGGCGAGCAGCAGGGGCAGCATCAGGATGCCGGCGCCGGCGGCGGACGCGCCCTGGACGGTCTGCTGGTAGATGGGCAGGAAGGTCATCGCGGCGACCATCACGAAGCCGAAGAGGAAGGCGACGACGTTGGCCCAGCTGAAGTTGGCGCTGCGGAAGACGTCCAGGGGCAGGATGGGCGCGGCGGCCTTGCGCTCCACGGCGAGGAAGGCGGCGGTGCCCGCCACGGCGACGACCGCCAACCCGATGACGACGGGCGAGGTCCGGTCGTAGCGGGTGCCGGCCCATGTGGTGATGAGGACCAGGGCGGTGATCACGGCGGTGAGCAGGGTCGCGCCGAGGTAGTCGACGGGGGCCTGTGAGCGCTTCTTCGGCAGGTGCAGACCCGTGGCGATGGAGAGGAAGGCGATCAGTCCGAGGGGCACGTTGAGGTAGAAGCACCAGCGCCAGCCGAAGTGGTCGGTGAGGAAGCCGCCCGCGAGCGGGCCGCCGACCATGGCGGCGCCCATGACCGTGGAGGCCATGGCCTGGAACCTGCCCCGCTCGGCCGGGGTGATCAGCTCGCCGATGAGGGCGAGCGCGCCGACCATGAGGCCGCCTCCGCCCAGGCCCTGGAGCACGCGGAAGCCGATGAGTTGTCCCATCGACTGGGCCAGGCCGGCGACCACGGAGCCGGCCAGGAAGAGGCCGATCGAGGTGAGGAAGACGGTCTTGCGACCGTACATGTCACCGAGCTTGCCCCAGACGGGGGTGGAGGCGGCGGTCGCGAGCATGTAGGCGGAGGCCACCCAGGAGAGGTGTTCCAGGCCGCCCAGCTCGGCGACGATCGTCGGCATCGCGGTGCCGAGGATGAGGCTGTCGAGTGCCGCGAGGAGCATCGCCACCACCACGGCGCTCATCACGAGCAGGTGGCGGGGACGCGGGGGCGTGCCGGCGGGCGGTCCGCCCCGGGCGGGGTCGTGCGCCATGGTGGGTTCCTTTCGGACGGGATCAGTGCCGCGCCACCCCTACTTACTGACCGGACGGTAAGTTGGGCAGGCGACTGGGAAGCTAGAACATTTACTGACCGGCCGTCAAGTAGAATCGCGACCCGGAGCCCGCACAGGAGGACCCCATGCCCGGCAGACCGACCGCCAGGACGAACACCCGCGAGAGGATCCAGGAGGTCGCCCTGGCGCTGTTCGTCGAGCGGGGTTACGAGAAGACCTCGATGCGCGAGATCGCGGAGGGCCTCGACATCACCAAGGCCGCCCTCTACTACCACTTCAAGGCCAAGGAGGAGATCCTGCTGTCGATCTCCCAGGGGCTGGGCGCGCCCGTGGACGAACTGATCGCGTGGGCCAGGACCCGCCCCCGGACCCTGGAGACCAAGCGCGAGGTCCTGCGCCGCTACAGCGAGGTGCTCAAGGACGCCACCCCGCTCTTTCGCATCATGCAGGAGAACCAGGCGGCGCTGCGGGCCCTGGGCATCGGGCAGACCCTCAACGACCGGGTGGCCGCGGTCGCGGAGCTGCTGTACGAGCACGGGGCGTCCGTACGCACCCAGGTGCGGCTCTCGGACGCCCTCGTGAGCGTCCACTTCGGCGCCTTCTCCCTGCACGCCCTGGCCGGCAGCCCCGAGGAGAAGCGCCTGGCCCTCCTGGAGTCGGCCCTGGAGACGCTGGAGTCGGTGTCGGAGGAGTGCGGCTGAGTCGGCGGCCCGCCCAGGCGCGCATCGACCGGCAACCGACGGGTTCCTCAAGGTCCGCCGCGATCCGCACGGACGCCGACAAGCACCCCGCCGTCGACGATCCGCAAGCGCAAAATACAGACAGGTCAGTTCGTTAAATTCCCCCCGATCACCACCGCCACAACACGTTGCGCGGCAGGCCCGGCTCCAACAAGTGGATCACGACGGCGCGGGGGCGGCTTCCGTCTCGGGCGCGCCTGACCTCGTACGGGGCGACGGTCCCTGCATCGGCGGCACCGGTTCCGGAACTCGTTTCGGTACAGACAAGTCTGTTAAATTTCGGGCTCACGATTCGGGCAAGAGAGTTAAGGGTCTGGTCTGCCATGGCTCAACAGGAGCGCGGGAAGCGTTCGAGGCGGTCGATCCTGGAAGCCGCCGCCCAGGTGTTCGACGAGTGCGGGTACGAAGCGGCCAGCACCAACGAGATCCTGTCGCGGACGGGCCTGACCCGCGGATCGCTGTACCACCACTTCCCTTCCAAGGAAGCGATCGCCATGGCGCTGGTGGAGGCCCACGGCCAGGCGCTCCAGCTGCCCGACCGACCCGTGAAGTTGCAGGCACTCATCGACCTGACCCTGAACTTCGCGCAGCAGCTCCAGCGCGACCCCGTCCTGCGGGCCGGCGTGCGCCTGGCCATGGAGCAGACGTCGCTGCCCTGTCCGCCGGAGACCGCCTTCGAGCAGTCGATGACCGCGGCCGTCGAGCTGCTGCGCCAAGGCGCGGAGCAGGGGGAGATCCTCCCGGGGGTGGACATCGAGGAGGCGGCTGCGACCATCGTCGGTTCGTTCGCCGGCCTCCAGACGATGTCCCAGGCGTACACGGGCCGAACGGATGTCCTCGAACGAATCGCGACCTTCTGGCGGTTCCTGCTGCCGGGCCTGGCCACACCGGGTTTGATCGGACGGCTGCGCCTGGAGCTGCCGCCCGAGCCCGCCAAGGCCTGATCCGCCCGGGGCCGTCACCGCGCGGGCTCAGGTCGGGTCGGGTCAGGCCAGTCGCGGATCCGGTTCCACCGACTCGAAGAGCGGACGCATGACCTCCCACAGCCGGGTCGAGGTCTTGCCCTCCCACCAGGCCGGGTCCGACCTGCCGAGGGACTCGATCCCCGCGGCCACCACCACGGCGAGGTCCGCCAGGTCACCCGCGTCACCCGTGGAGGCGTTCGCGTTCGCGTGCGTGGCGACGACGCGCTGACGCACCATGGCGAGCAGTTCGTCACGCAGGCACGGCCTGGCGTCCGAACCGTCGGACGCCAGCTGCATGCCCGCGCGCACCACCTTCTCGTTCCCCATGGCCGCGCCCAGGGCAGTGAAGAAGCGCTTCGGCGCGTCCGGCTCGGCGCCGTCGAAAGCCTCCTCCGTCAACGACCAGGCCCGAGTGCGGGCCTCTTCGTAGACGGCTGCCGCCAACGACGCGGTGGAGGGGAAGTGGTGGTAGAGGGCACCTCGGGTCACGCCCGCCCGGTCACAGATGTTCACCAGACCCGCGTCGGCGACCCGACCGTCGGCGATCAGTTCCGCCGTCGCACGCACGAGGGCCTGACGGGTCTGATGGGACCGTTGCGTCATGGGGTTGCACCCGCCGTCTCTCGCTCGATGTGTCGACTCTCCGACAACCCCACTACACGCCTCGGTTGACGGTGCAATTAAAATCATACAGGCATGCCTGTTTCGCTCTACCCCTTCAGGTGGCACTTCTCACTTTTTTCGCACCTAGCTTTCTGAATGGCGGGACATAGGTGGGTAGTTGGCTCATATCGAACCCTTCGCTCATCCTGCGAGACGGGTTTTGAATCAGACCGATCTGTTTGGTAGTGCCGGTCTCGGCCCTTCACCCCCGCATTCCCCGTCGAGGAGCCCGGCTCAGCGGCGGGTGCGGCGGCGGTGGTTGGCGTCGGTGCGGTAGAGGCGCTGTTCGGTGGCGGTCAGTTCCAGCGCCGCCGCGATGCCCGGCCGCGCACCGACCTTGATCAGGTACTTCCCCCGGCCCGGGTGGTGGCGGGCGCCGGCGCCTTCGGTGTCGATGGCTTCGGTGTCGGCGTCGGTCGGGGCGATGTCGAGGCCGGTGGAGGTGGCCGAGGACCAGGAGCCGATCATCATGCGCTCCTGCTCGGTGAGGGAGCGCTTGCCGGTGACGCGGCGCAGTTCCTCCTCCGAGGAGGCCCCGATGACCCAGGTGTCGCAGCGGTCCATCAGGCCGCGGGCCTTGGCCCGGTCGGCCTCGGTGGGCAGGGCCTCGACGTCGAGGAGCGAGTGGGTGACGTAGATCGTGACGTCGTCGGTGGTGCGGTTGAGGCGCGAGATCGCGTCCATCGCGTCGACCAGGCCCGGACCGGAGCGCAGGGCCCGCCACATCTCGTCCATGGGCAGGACGAGTTTGCGGTCCATCAGCCCGATGGAGCGGGCCGAGTCGATGGAACTGTACGTGTACGCCCAGGTGGCGATCATCCCGGCGGAGACCACGTCGTTGCCGCGGGCGCGCAGCGCGGAGATGTCCACGGACACGGCGGGCGCGTCGATGTCGAGGGGCGTGGTGGTCGGGCCGTCGAAGAGGCCCTTGAGCGGGCCGCCGATCAGGTTGTCGAGGCCCGCGACGACGGAGCGGGTCAGATCGCGGTAGCGCTCCCCGTCGGCGGCGAGTTTGCCGCGCAGTTCCTCGGGGGCGGCGCGCAGGACCTTGACGACGTCGGCGACCACGGGATCACTGCCGGGAGGTTGCGCGGCGGAGGCGACCTGCACGGCGGTGTCGAGGGCGGAGCGTTCGACCTCGTCGGGGGTGCGGCCGAGGCCGTGCTTGGTGGACAGGAGCGCGACGAGGGTCTCCAGGCGGCGGCCGTTGAGGACGTCGAGGAGGGCCCGGCGGCGGTCGGCGGGCAGGGTCCGGGCGCGGTCCTTGAGGGGGCCGGAGTCCAGGGGGTTGAGGCGGCCGATGCCGTCGCCGATCCGTACGACGGAGCCGCCGAGCTCGGCGATCAGGGTGGAGTACTCGCCCTTGACGTCGCCGGGGACGCACACCATGTGCCCGTACGCCGAGTAGACCAGGCAGACGCGTTTGACCAGCGCGGACTTCCCCGCGCCCGGCTGCGACATGACCCACATGCCGGGGTTGGTGGTCAGCTTGCCGGTCCAGCCCGACGGGTCGACGCAGACGAGTTCGCCCGTCAGGACGTCCCGGCCGACCGGGACCCCGCGCGGCGGCAGGCCCGAGCCGAGGAGGAACGGGTAGAGGCCGCCGGCCTGGGTGGTGGGACCGGTGTGGACGGTGCCGGCGTCCTCGACGGGAGCGCGCCCCCCGAACCGGCCGCCCCAGCCGAGGCGGGGCGCGAAGCGGCCCCGGAGCCTGCGCCGGTGGCGGCGTTCGTCTCGGCTCGGGAGGGTGTCGGCGGGCAGGAGCAGGCGCCGGGGGGTGCGCAGGACCGGCGGCTTCGGCTTGCGGGTCATCGGGGGGACAGAGGGAGTTGGGGGGACAGGGGGAATCGGGGTTCTTCGGCCTCGGTGTTCAGGGGGTCACCGGTCCTTGACGAGGGGGTGGTAGCCCAGGGGGATGCCGGCCGCGAAGACGGCGGCCTGGGCTCCGTACGCGGGGCGCATGCGGATGCCGCGCATCGCCTTCACCGCGCGTTCGAGTTCCTGGCGGGCGGCGGGCAGGTCGGCGGCGGCGCGTGCGGTGACGGTGACCATGAGGGTCCAGTCGACGACCTGCGCGCCGCCCGCCATCTGCGCGGCCGCCTGCTCGGCCCGCCGGGTGTCGGCCCGCTGCGTCCACTTCGCCCGACCCTTCACCTCCGCGGTCGCCTGGGCGCGTTGGTGGGCGTTGCTGATCTCCCGTTCGAGTACGGCCTCCCCCTCGTACGGGTCGAGAACCCGGTAGGCGAGGGTGACGCGGCGCTGGAAGCGGCCGGGGGCGAGGAGGGGGAGGAGGACGCTGTAGGCGAGGGGGCGGCGCGGCATCTCGCGCAGAACCCAGGAGGTGGAGACGGCGCCGTCGTGGGCGTACTCCTCCCAGCCGTCGTCGGCGGCCTGCGGACCGCACTCGCCCCAGGAAAGTCCCTCGAAGTCGGCGTCGCGGGCGTTGAAGACGGCGGGGTCGTAGGCGCTGCGCACCAGGCGTCGCAGGTCGATGTCGGTGGCGCGGCGTTCGATGTCGGTGCCCGTGCCGGACAGGTCGAGGGAATCGACGACCTTCAGCGCCTCGGCGACCTGTTCGGCGAGGTCGGTGGGCGGGTTCGCGGACGCGGTCGGGTCGACCGTGACCGACATCCAGGGCGCCACGGAGGCGGTGGCGTGCGGGGTGGTGCGGACGAGTTCGTCGATGATCCGCCGCGCGAGGAGGGGCGCGCCCGGGTCCTGACGGATCTTCACGTCGTCGGCCAGGGCCTCGCCGGCGCCGGGGGTGATCTGGATGGTGACCGAGGCGCCCTTGATCTGCTCGTCCGTGCTCATGGCGTCCAGGACGGACGCCCAGGTGCGCAGGTTTCCGCGGACGGTGGAGGTCGGGGCCATCAGGCTGCCGCCGGGTGCGAGGAGCGTGCTGACGGTCATCCGTCCGGTCGCCCGGTCGTGGACGACGCCGACCTTCCTGCCGGTCGTCGGGTCGTGCGCGCGGATGAGGGTGGAGGAGGCGCCGACGCCGGGCAGGTCCAGGGCGTAGGGGTGCGGCAGGAGGAGCCGCCGGTAGGCGGTGACGTCGAAGCGGGCGGCGCGGCGCCAGGCGAGGCGCGCCCAGTAGTAGGACAGCGCGGGCATGCCGTGGCGGCGGGCGGCCGCCAGCGCGAAGGCGGTCAGCGTGACCGGGAGGGTGAGCAGGAGGGTTGCCGGGGCGCGGGTGGCGATCAGCCCGTCCAGCAGCAGGACCAGGGCGGCGGTGATCGTCGCGCCCTTGGAGAGCCCGCCGAGGCCGAAGGAGCGGCGGGCGCGGAAGCCCTCGACCATGAGGGTGTCGGGCACCTCGTGGGTGGTCACCGGCGGAACCCTCCGATCGGTTCGTGGGCGGTGTCGTTGACGCCGTCCATCACCTCGATGCCGACCTGGTCGGGGATCCGGGCGGCGGCTTCGGTGCGGGAGGTCCGCGTGGGCGTCGTCGCGCCTTCCGGTGCGGGGGTCCGGGCGGTCCCGGTGGGCCGGTCGGCCATGCTCTGCTCGACGTAGCGGGCGTGCTGCACGGCGGTCGAGGGGGCGGCGCCCTCCGCGTCGGGTGCGGTGTCGACGCCCTTGCGGCGGGTGAGGTGGTCGGCGACCGCACCGAGCGCCCCGCCCGCGCCGCCGGTGGCCATGCCCTCGCCGACGGCGGTACCGAGCGGCGCGAACAGCCGCATGAGGGGGCCGGGCGCGAGGACCCCGAGGACGAGGGTGGCGCAGCCGCGGAGCCACTGCGCCAGGGTCTGGGCCGTGCCGAACTCGGTGAAGCCGATGCAGATGAGGACGGCCAGCAGGGGTTTGTAGGCGATGACGGCGAGGCCGGTCGTGACGAGGTTGGGCAGCCACCTGCGGGTGGCCGCGCCACCGGTGCGGCCGCCGCTCGCGAGGGGGAGCAGCAGGCAGATGACGGGGATGGCGCTCTGGCGCAGGTATACGAGGACGAGTTGGACGAAGCCGACGACGAGGATCACCTGGAGCAGGCCGAGGACGAGGACGGGGTTCACGACCCGGGCGGGGACCATCGTGGTCAGGACCCGGTCGAAGAGGTTCTCGCCCTTGAAGGCGGCGTTCACGAGGCCGACGGTGAGGGCGTCGCTGGCCTCGAGGAGCAGCCCGAACAGGCCGACGCCGCAGGCGGCCACGACGAGGTTCTCCACCCAGCCGAACAGGGACCGCCCGGCGTGGCGGGCCTGCCCGGTGAGCGCGGATCTGGCGAACTGCCAGACGACCCCGGCGGCGGCGAAGAGGAGCCCGAGCCAGGTCAACATGCCAGCGAGGGTGGCTCGCGGCCCGAAGAGGCCGGTCGCTTCGAGGTCGAGGGAGGGGCCGAAGAGGGTGAGGAAGAGCACCTTCTGGAGCATCCAGCGGGTTGCGTCCTGGGCGGACTCGATGATGTCGCCCAGGAGGGAGTTCTTGATGTTTTCCCAGCCTTTGTCCAACGGGGTTCCGACGACGTTGCCCACCAAGTCGCACGCCTGTGTCACATGTCCCCGGGTCGTGCTTGGGAGGACCTTCAGAACTGGCGCGACGGACAGTGTGCAGGCTGTCTCGAAACCGTTGGCAACGGTTCCGCCGTCATCGACTGCCATGGCGGGGTGCGGTGCAGAGAAGGTCAGCACCAGTGCCATGAGAAGCCCCGAAAGAAGCCACCTCATGAGGCCGTCCTGATCGCTGTCCAGCCAGCCGCATTGAACGCCGCGTCACCCGGGGCTCCCAGTCCGGGAGCAATTTGAGCCTCTGTGTCCTGCTGCGCCTGAACAGTGACGTCGCCCGACAACTTCCAGTCTTCTTCGTGCCAGTGGAGGCCCACGATGGTGCGGGTGTAAGTGCCCTCCTCCGTTGCCACCTCGCCGGACTTCTGGACCACGTGGGTCAGCACCCAAAGGCTGACGTCATCAATCGACTTGTTGACGATCTTGTATCCGACCACATGGCTACGCGAGTACGCGCCGCTCGGCAGAGGCTGGCCAGGGCTTACTCCGGCCCGGCGGGCAAGCGTCTCATCGGTCCGGGAAACGTCATCCCGTAGCCTGTCGACGCCTTCTGGCGACTGATCCCTCTTCGCAAGATACGAGTGATAGAGGCGTAACTGCTCATCCACCGCAGACCTTTCGCCTTCGACAGCAAGGCTGCTGGCGGCCACAGCTGCGGCCACCGCGCCTTCAGTCGTGTGGGGGAAGCCCACCTCGCTGCCTTGTTCATCCTTGTGAGTGCCGCGGGGTAGGGAGGCCCAGCGGGTGGGTTCGGTCCAGTCGGGGGGTGGGGTGTACGTCGGGACCGGGGTGGGGGGTGGGGCGGTGGCGGTGGCCGTGGGGGTGTGCTCGGCGGGGGTGAGCAGGGCGTAGGCCGTGAAGGCGAGGAGGGCCGCCAGGGCGGCGAGCGCCGGCCAGGTTCGCCTGGTCCGTGGCATCTTCGGTCCCCCTAGCCGCTGATGCCGTTGAGGATGCTGATCAGGGAGCCCGCCAGGAGGATCGCGAGGACGCCCCCGCCCATCCACTTGAACGCCTCCGATCCGGCGCCGCCGCGGCTCTTGTCGACGACCGCGAGCTTGTAGACGCCGAAGCCCGTGCCGCCCACGCCGGAGAGGACCAGCAGCCACAGCCCGTAGCCGAAGATCCGGCTCACGGTCGTGTCCAGGTGGGGGATCGCGGTCGGCTTCGCGCCCGGGATCAGGTCCCCCGCGAGCGTCAAGAGGTCCGTGCTCATCGCTTGTTTCCTTCCATCGCGTGCCGCAGCCTCTCGGCGGCGGCCCGTACGTCCTTGTGTTCCAGGGCCTCCGCGGGCCCCCGCACCGTTCGCAGGACCGGCAGGTACGGCACCCTCGCCACCCCGGCCAGGCGTCCCTCCAGGGCGCGGACCAGGTAGCGCGCGTCCGCGACGGGGCGGGCCGGGGCGTCGGCCACCAGCACCAGCCAGGGTTTGGGCAGGGAGCCCCAGCGCAGCAGGAGTTCCTCGACGCGGGTCGCGCCGTAGACGGTCGTCTCCGCGACCAGGACGGGCTGGGCTCCGTACGGGAGCGGTTCCGGTCCGGTGAGGACGCGGGCGCGGGCGCCGCCCGCGTCCCCGTCGAGCATCCGCGCGACGGTCACCACGGCGATCCCGTGGCCCTCCACTGGGATCAGCGCATACCGCAACGGTGCCTGCGAGTGCGTGGACACGCCCCAACTCCCCTCTACCCCCGGCGTTCGGTCACGCATTTGGCCTCACGCGATCACGAAGGGTAGCGTGCGGGGCCGGTCGGTCGACGCGGTCGTCACCCCATCGGGGAACGGGTCGAGGGAGGGGAACGGGATGAGGGCGCTCGTCGGAGCCGCGGTCGTGGCGCTGGGAGGTCTGCTGCTGCCCCTCGCGCTGTGCGTCGGGGTCGGCCTCCTGGACTCCGACGCCAGGGCGGCCGGCGCGGCGGGCGGGTCCGGCGGGTCCGGCGCGACGGGGTTGCGGAACGTGCCCGCCGCGTTCCGGTCGTGGATCCTGGCGGCCGACGCGGACTGTCCGCGGCCCGAGTTGACGCCGGCCCTGCTGGCCTCGCAGCTGTGGCGGGAGTCCCGCTTCGAGACGGGTCGGGCGCGGGCGACCTCGCGCGCCGGGGCGCAGGGGCCGGCCCAGTTCATGCCGGGTACGTGGAGCACGTGGGGCCGTGACGCCGATGGCAACGGGCGCGCTTCGCCCTGGGACGTGGGCGACGCCGTCACGGCGCAGGGGCGGATGATGTGTTCGCTGCTCGGGGACGCGAGGTCGAGCGGGTTCGGGGGTGATCCGCGGGCGTTGGCGTTGGCCGGGTACAACGCGGGGTGGGGGCGGGTCGTGGAGTTCCGCGGGGTTCCGCCGCGGTCGTTCGCGGGCGGTGAGACGTACGCGTACGTACGGGCGGTCCTCGCCGGCACCGTCCGGTTCGGGTTCGAGGGGCCGCGGGTGGCGAGGGTGTCCCGGGAGGCCGGGGCCGGGGCCGGGGCGGGTGTCGCGGCGCTGCGGCGGGCGGAGGCGTGGCGGGGGACGCCGTACGCGTGGGGCGGCGGCTCGCCGGCGGGTCCTTCGACGGGTTTCTGCGACGGGGTCAACGGATATCTGCGCGGCGCGTGTGTCGCGCGGTCGACGGTCGGCTTCGACTGTTCGAGCCTCGTGCAGTACGCGTACTGGCCGTCCCGGCGGCTGCCGCGGGTGGCCTCGGCGCAGTACGCGGCCACGTCCGGGCGGACGGTGTCGCGCGGGGAACTGCGTCCGGGTGACCTGGTGTTCTGGTCCAGGGGCGGGGCCGACGACATCTACCACGTGGCCTTGTACGCGGGGGACGGGAACGTGTTGCACGCGCCGCGTACGGGGCGCGAGGTCGACGTGGAGCCGCTGGCCTCCGCGATGCCGTCGGGCGACTGGTTCGGGGCCACCCGTCCCTGATGTCCGACACCGGCTCGAAGTGACCCGCGTCACATCGTGTCACGGTGCCGGGACGCGCGGTGTCTTGTGGCCGAACCCCCTTTGGAGGGGGTCGGAGCCGAGGAGACACCATGACTGAGAAGACGACCGTCGTAGTGATCGGTGGCGGGTACGCCGGGGTCATGGCGGCGAACCGGCTGACGGCGCGCGACGACGTGAGCGTGACGCTGGTCAACCCCCGCGCGGACTTCGTCCACCGCATCCGTCTGCACCAGCTCGCGGCCGGCAACGACGACGCGGTCGTCGCGTACCGGGACGTGCTGGCCGAGGGCGTACGGCTGGTCTTCGACCGCGTGACCCGGATCGACGCGGCCGGACGCGCCGTGGCCCTGGCGGGCGGTGACACGGTGGGCTACGACTACCTCGTCTACGCGGTGGGCAGCGGCAGCGCCGATCCGGGTGTGCCGGGGGCGGCGGAGTTCGCGTACCCGATCGCCGATCTGGAGGAGACGCTGCGGCTGCGGCCGGCCCTGGACGCGGCGCCCGCGACGGCCCCGATCACGGTGGTGGGGGCGGGTCCGACGGGTATCGAGACGGCCGCCGAGCTGGCGGAGGCGGGGCGTCGGGTGACGCTGGTGTGCGGTGGGGTGCTCGGGCCGTACCTGCACGCGCGGGGTCGGCGTTCGGTCGCCCGGCGGTTCGCGGCGCTCGGGGTGACCGTGCTGGAGGGCCCGGGGACGAAGGTGACGGCGGTGCGGCGCGAGGCCGTGGAGCTGGCCGACGGTCGTGAGGTGGAGAGCGCGCTGACGATCTGGACCGCCGGGTTCGGGGTGCCGGACCTGGCGGTGCGCAGCGGGCTGCGCACGGACGCCCTGGGCCGGCTGCTGACGGACGAGACGCTGACGAGCGTGGACGACGTACGCATCGTGGCGGCGGGCGACTCGGCGGCGCCGTCGGGGATGGCTCTGCGGATGAGCTGCCAGGCGGCGGTGCCGCTCGGCGCGCGGGCGGCCGACACGGTGGCCGACCGGATCGACGGGAAGGTGCCCGGGGAGCTGAACGAGAAGTTCGCCGGGCAGTGCATCAGCCTGGGTCGGGAGGCGGGCATCTTCCAGTTCGCCAAGCACGACGTCGCGGTGTGGTTCCACGTCGGGGGTCGCCCGGGGGCGAAGCTGAAGGAGAAGGTGTGCTCGGGGGTCGTGAAGCACCTGGCCGACGAGGCCGGCAAGCCCGGTTCGTACGGGCTGCACCGCATCAAGGGCAGCGCCCGGCGGCGGGAGCTGCTGGCCGCCCGCGGCGAGGGGGTCCCGGCCGGGAACGCCGAGCGGGTCGCGTAGGCGGGAGGGGCGACCGCCCCGGGGTGCCCGTAGTGGATCTTGCACGGGCACAATGGGCGGTCGCCAACGAGAGGGGATTGCCGTGGACGGGCGTTCGAGGGCCGTCGGAGACCGGGGCAGGGCACGGAGGGGGATGGTCGGGAGATGAACGACCACGTCACCTCCGATGCGGCGACCGAGGCGTTCGTCGCGCACCGGAACCTGTTGTTCACCGTCGCCTACGAGATGCTGGGATCGGCGGCGGACGCCGAGGACGTCCTCCAGGAGACCTGGCTGCGCTGGGCCGACGTCGATCAGGAGAAGGTGGAGGACCAGCGCGCCTACCTGGTGCGGATCACCACCCGGCAGTCCCTGAACCGGCTGCGCACGATGACGCGCCGCAAGGAGTCCTACGTCGGCCCCTGGCTGCCCGAGCCGCTGCTGACCACGCCTGACGTGGCCGAGGACTTCGAGCTCGCCGAGAGCGTGTCGATGGCGATGATGCTCGTCCTGGAGACGCTGTCGCCGACCGAACGCGCCGTCTTCGTGCTGCGCGAGGCGTTCGACGTCGGTTACGAGGACATCGCGGCCGCCGTCGACAAGACCCCGGCGGCCGTGCGGCAGATCGCGATGCGCGCCCGCCGGCACGTCGACGCCCGTCGCCCCCGGCAGGTGGTACCGCCGAGCGTGACCTCGGCGGCGATGGAGTCGTTCCGCCTCGCGATCGAGACGGGCGATCCGCAGGGGCTGTTGGACGTGCTGGCCCCGCAGGTGGTGCTGGTGAGCGACGGCGGGGGCGTCAAGCAGGCGGCGCTGCGGCCGATCTCCGGAGCCGACAAGGTGACCCGCTTCATGCTCGGTGGCCTGGGCAAGCACGAGAACGCGGTCACTTTCTCCCCCACCGAGGTCAACGGCGGTCCGGCGTTCCTGGTGCACGTGGACGGCGCGTTCGACGGGGTGCTGGCGGTCCGTCTGGAGGACGGGCTGATCAACGGCCTCTACTACGTGCGCAATCCCGAGAAGTTGGGCCGCGTCGCCTCGGGGGTCCCGCTCACCCGGCGGTGAGCGGTGCCCGACGCCCGCCGGGGCCGCCTTCGCCCGACCGGTTGCGTCGTCGGCCCTCACCCCGGTGGGAGGGTGCCTGCGGGCAGGGTCCGTACGGTCGGGCGGGGCGGGGTGGTGGAGCGCAGGGCGAGGGCGGTCGGCGCTCCCAGGCCCGGGAGGTCGTGGATGTGCCAGCCAGGGGGGTGGCCGGCGGGGTCGGCTCCGAGGTAGTCCGCGGCCGTTCCGCGCGCGAGACCGGTGCCGATGCCCTTGAGGTAGGCCTCCTTGCGCGCCCACAGGCGGGCGAAGGCCTCGGCGCGTCCGGGGTCGGGCACGGCGGCCAGTTCGTCGCGTTCCCCGGGGTGGAGCGCCGGGGCGCAGTGTGCGACCGTCCGGGCGGGCGGGACGTGCTGGACGTCTACGCCCACCGGGGCTCCGGCGACCGCGACGACGGCCAGGCCGCGGCTGTGCGAGAGGGAGAAGTGCGGTGCGCCGTCGACGCCGGTCAGGACGGGGCGGCCGTGCGGCCCGCCGCAGCCGGGGCAGGGGGCGCGGCCGAAGGTCAACGCCGCGGCGGGCAGGTCGACGTAAGCGGACAGGACGCGTCGTAGGGCGATGTGGGCCGCGACGTAGCGCGCGCGGTGGCGGGGATCGACGAACCGGGCGGCCCGGGCCCGCTCGGTGGCGTCGAGGGCCCGGGTGTCGTCGAGGACGTCGTCCCGGTCGGACGGGCGCGGTTCCCACACGTCGACCGCGCCGTCCCCGGGTGTGGGGTGCGCCCGGGTCACGGGGCCGCGGGATACGTGGAGAGCAGCTCGAAGGGGGCGGGGTCGGCGGTGGCGAGCTTGCGGAGCTCGGCCACCGGGCCCTGGAAGCCCTCGCCGGCGAGGGCCTGGCGGTGGGAGTCGGGGTCGGTCCATTCGGCGAGCTCGACGAACGTCCGCTCGTCGCGGCGGGAGCGGTAGAGGCGGTGGGAGTGGAAGCCGGGCTGGGCGCGCATGTGCGCGGAGAGCCGTCCGAGCAGGGTGCGGAACTCCTCAAGGTCGCCGGTGACGGTGTAGCGGTTGATGAAGACGTGCACGGTGGTGGCTCCTTAGATCGGTGAGGGTGGTGGGGTGGATGGGGTGGTCAGGGGCGATGGGTGGCGAGGTGGGCGAGGTGGGCGTCGCGCAGGGCTCGGCGTTGGACCTTGCCCGTGGCCGAGCGGGCGATGGCCTCGACGAGGGAGACGTGGTGCAGGTGCTCGTAGTAGGGCAGCCGGGAGTTGACGTGCTCGACGAGGTCCGCGACCGGGTGGTCGGGGTCGGTGGCGACGACGAGGGCGTGGGCGACGGCGCCCCTGGACTCGTGGGGGGCGTCGACGACGACGCAGTCGGCGACGGCGGGGTGGCGCAGCAGGACGCGTTCGATCTCCGTGGGTGACACCAGCCAGTTGTCGCACTTGAAGACGTCCTTGATCCGGTCCACGACGAAGAGGCTGCCGTCCGGGTCGGTGTAGCCGATGTCGCCGGTGGAGAACCAGCCGTCGGGGTCCACGTCGAGGGCGAGGTCGCGGCCGAGGTAGCCGAGCATCAGCTGGGGACCTCGAACCTGGATCTCCCCGCGTTCGCCGACGGGCAGGGTGGCTCGGGTCGTGGGGTCGACGACCCTGCTCTCGGCGCCGGGGACCAGGACGCCGGAGGATCCCGCGCGGGGTCGGTCGAGGTCGGACAGGTGGGTGGTGGGGGAGGTCTCGGCGAGTCCGTAGCCCTGGACGACGGGGACGCCGAAGTGTTGGCCGAGGACGCCGGCGGCGTCCGGGGAGAGGGCGGAGCCGCCGGACAGGACGGCCCGTAGGGCCGGGGCCTCCAGCTCGCCCAGGCGCGGGTCCGCCGCGAGTGCGGCCAGGCGTACGGGCAGGCTGTAGTAGTGCGTCGCCCGGTGGGCGTCGGCGGCGGTGACGGCGGCGGCGACGTCCGCGCCGCGCCACAGGACGTGGGTGGCGCCGGCGGTGGCGGCGACGGTGACGTGCATCAGGTGCAGGGTCGGCAGGTGGTTGAAGAGCACGGAGTGCTCGTCGACCTGGTGCATGTGGGCGGTCTGGGCGGCGTTGACGGTGAGGTTGCGGTGGCTGAGCCGGACGGCCTTGGGTGCTCCGGTGGTACCGCTGGTGAACTGGAGGCAGGCCACGTCGTCGGGGGCGGGCGGCGGGAGTTCGGTGAAGGCCGGTGCGTTCGCGGCGAGTTCCTCGACGGTCATGAGGTCGGCGGCGTCCGCGGGCATGTCGGGCTCGCGGTGGGTCAGCAGGATGTGTTCGAGGTCCGCCAGACGGTCTCGGACCGCCGTGATGACGGGCAGCATCGAGGGGCTGACGATCGCGACGCGGGCCCGGCAGGAACGCAGGACGTGGGTGATGCGCTCCTGCGGGAGCAGCGGGTTGACCAGGGCGCTGGTGTCGCCGGCGCGGGAGATTCCGAAGAAGGCCGTGACGAAGACCGGGTCGAGTACGGAGGCGAGGGCGACGACCTCGCCGGGGCCGCCGGTCAGGGCCCGCAGGGCCGCGGCGAAGGCGTCGACCTGGGCGTCCAGTTCGGCGTAGCCGATCTCGCCGGCCGGTGAGCGCAGGGCGGTGCGGGCGGGCCGTCGGGCGGCGGCGCGGCGCAGGACGTCGTCCACGCGAGGGCCCGCGATGAGGTGGGCGATGGTCGCGAGCGGCGGTCCGGCCATCTCCGAGCTGGTGGTGGTGACGGGATCGGTGGTCGTCATGGGCGCACTGTGCCGCCGGGGGTTCGAAGGCGGTTCGACACGGGTCGGAAGCGGCGCGCCGCGGGCGACGTGCCGCGTGTGGGGGCCTTGAACGAGGTTCCGAACAGCGTCCAAACGGGGCGGGCAGGGTGGCCCGGATCGCAGGGCGAAAGGAGAGCTGATGAGCGCGGGAACAACCGCTGGCGCCGAGGTGCTGATCGCCGGGGCCGGTCCGGTCGGGCTGACGACGGCCCATGAACTGGTCCGCAGGGGCGTACGGGTGCGGGTCGTGGACCGGGCCGCGGGGCCGGCGACGACGAGCCGTGCCACGGCGACGCACGCCCGGACGCTGGAGGTGTACCACCAGATGGGCGTCCTGCCCGATCTGCTGGCACTGGGGCAGAAGGTGGACAACTTCACGGTGCACCGGGCCGGGCGGGCGTTGACCACGCTGGGCACGGACTACTCGCGGCTCGTGACCCGCTTCCCGTTCACGTTGCAGGTCGACCAGGTGTTGACGGAGCGGGTCCTGCGCGAGCGTCTGCGGGCGGCCGGCGTGGACGTGGAGTGGGGGGTGGAGCTGGAGGGCCTGGACAACGGGGCCGACCGGGTCACGGCGCACCTGCGGCACGCCGACGGTCGGGTCGAGGAGTACGGGACGGACTGGCTGGTCGGCGCCGACGGGGCGCACAGTACGGTGCGCAAGCGGATCGGGGTCGAGCTCCTGGGCGATTCCTCGGAGCGCTGGATGGTGGCGGACGCCTTCATCGACACGGAGCTGCCGCGCGACAGCCTGCACTGGATGCACCTGTCGCGCGGGACGATCCTCATGGTGCCGTTCCCCGAGTCGGGCAAGTGGCGGCTGCTGGACACCGACGACGTCGGCGATGAGGACCCGCCGGAGGTGGTGCGGGCCCGTTTCGAGGCGAAGATGTCGGAGGGGCTCGGCAAGCCGGTGACGGTCAAGGAGCTGACCTGGACGTCGGTGTTCACGATCCGTCAGCGGATGGTGGAGAACATGCGCTCGGGCCGATGCTTCCTGGCCGGTGACGCGGCCCACGTGCACAGTCCGGCTTCCGGACAGGGCATGAACACGGGCATCCAGGACGGCCACAACCTGGCGTGGAAGCTGGCGGCCGTGGTGCGCGGGCAGGCCGACGAGGGTCTGCTGGACACGTACGGCGCGGAGCGGGTGCCGGTCGGGGAGATCCTGCTCGGTTCGACGCGGACCGCGACGAAGCTGATCGCGTTGCGCAACGCGGCGGCCCCGGTGGTGCTTCCGGTGGGGACGGCCCTGCTGAACCTGGTCGGGCCGCTCAAGCGGCGGCTCGAGCGGAAGATCCTGCGGGGGATGTCGGGGCTGGCGTTGCACTACCGGTCCAGTCCGCTGACCGTCGCGCCGTCGGCGGCCGCGGTCGCGGCGATGGGGTCCGGGTCCGGTTCCGGTTCCGAGGGAGTCCGGGCGGGCGACCGCGTGGCCTGTTCGGACCTGGAGCTGGGTCGCAGCGCGGGATGGCGGGCGGTGTGCGAGGAGCTGACCGACCCCCGGTGGACGCTGCTGGTCTTCCCCGGCGCCCAGGCCGTGCCGGACGTGGTGGGGCGGGTGTACGGCGCCTACGGCGCGGCCGTGTCCGTACGGGTGGTGCGCGGGGAGGAGTCGCCCGCGCCGGACGGGTCGCCCGCGCCCTTGCACGACCCGCGGGACCGGGTGCGGCGGGTGCTGGGACAGGGCGCGGGCCCGTCCTTCGCGCTGGTGCGGCCCGACGGATATCTGGCGGCCCTGGGTCCGCTCGACGAGGGTGCCGGGCTGGAGAACCTGCTTCGGCGTGTCCATGTGCTGCCCGCCCGTTCGGGCGCGGCGATCTGAGAGGGAGTCATGCGCATCATCGACCTGTCCACCCCCATCGATGCCGGGGTGTGGGAACCCAATCCCGTCGAGCACGTGGTCATGTCACCGGCCGAGGGCGGCCGGCACATGGCCGAGGGCATGCGGGAGAGGTACGGCCTGGAGTTCGACCCGGACGATCTGCCGGGCGGTGAACTCCTGTCGCTGGACACGGTGAAACTGACCACGCACACGGGGACGCACGTCGACGCGCCCTCGCACTACGGGTCCTCGGCGGCGTACGGGGAACCGCGCCACATCGACGCGATGCCCCTCGACTGGTTCGTGCGGCCCGGGATGGTGCTGGACCTGACGGACCAGCCGGTCGGCGCGGCGGGGGCCGACGTGCTGCGCCGCGAGTTCGAGCGGATCGGGCGCGAGCCGCGCCCGATGGACATCGTCATGCTGAACACGGGGGCGGACCGGATCGCGGGGACTCCGAAGTACTTCACCGACTTCGTGGGACTCAACGCGTCGGCGACGCACCTGCTGCTCGATCTGGGGGTGAAGGTGATCGGTACCGACGCCTTCAGTCTGGACGCGCCCTTCACCCACATGATCGAGGAGTTCCGGCGGACCCGTGACCGGTCCGTCCTGTGGCCCGCGCACTTCGTGGGGCGCGAGCGCGAGTACTGCCAGATCGAGCGGCTCGCGAACCTGGACGCGTTGCCCGCGGGCGGGGAGTTCACGGTGTCGTGCCTGCCGGTGAAGCTGGTGGGAGCGGGCGCGGGTTGGGCGCGGGCGGTCGCGTTCGTCGACTGACCGCGCGCGCGGGTGGCGCGTCCCCGAGGGCCGGGGCGGGCCGGCCGGCGCGCGGTCCGGCCGGCCGGCCGTCGGTGACGCGGGTGGTGGCGCGGGGCCGCGGCCGCTTCGCGGCGGCCGTCGGTCACATGGCGGCGGAGAACTTCAGCAACACCGCGCCGGCGATGATCGCGGCGAAGGCCGCGATCTTGGGCAGGGTGATCTTCTCCTTGTAGAGGACGGACGCCAGCACGACGGTGCCGACGGCCCCGACTCCGGTCCAGATGGTGTAGCCGACGGCGACGTCCAGGGTCCGTAGGGCGAGGCTCAGCGCGTACACGCCGCAGGCCGCCGCGAGGACGGTGAAGACGGAGGGCCAGAGTTTGGTGAAGCCCTGGGTGGCGTTCGTGCCGAGGGCGAAGGCGATCTCGAAGACGATCGCGATCGCGAGGAAGAGCCAGGCCATGATGGTGCTCCTTCGGGTCGGTGGCGCGAGGGGTTCGTGGTGAGCAGTCGTCAGACCGCCACCGGCTCGGGCTCGGCCGCCTTGCTCTCACCGGACTTCCGGTCGGCCAGCTTGAGCCCCAGGACACCGCCGATGATCAGGACGAAGGCGATGATCTTGCCCGCGTTCAGTTGCTCGTCGAAGATGATCGTGCCGAGCGTGACCGTGCCGACCGACCCGACTCCGGTCCAGATGGTGTAGCCGACGCTGACGTCCAGGGTGCGTAACGCCAGGCTCAGGAAGTAGACGCCGGCCGCGGCGGAGACGAGGGTGACGACCGACGGCCAGAATTTGGTGAAGCCCTCGGTGGCGTTCGTACCGAGGGCGAAGACCACCTCGAAGACCGAGGCGATGAGCAGGTGGATCCAGGCCATGGCGGGCCCTCCGTTGGGTGTGCGACGGTGTGCGGTGTCGATCCCCCGAAGAGGGCCCGTTCGGGCTCCGGGTGTGGGCGGCGCCGGTGCCCGGGGTGCGGGGCCGCGGCGTGTGGGTCCGACGCGTGTGCGCCCGGTTCCCGCACGCGCGCGGGTGGTCTTCGCCCCGTGCCGGCTTCGCGCGGCGGGGTGCGCGTCGGCCGCGCGGTGGTCCTTCCCGCGCGGCGGACGGGCGCTTCGTCACGCCGTCCCGGGCGCACGTCTCGTCCGGGCACGGCCCGTCATCCCGCCCTGGCTCCATGGGCCCTCCTCGTCGGGATCGGCTCATGGTAGGGAGCGGCTCGGGGGCCTGCCAATCACGTCCGGCGACTCAGCCAAGTCCGTTCTGTAGGAGGGGTGTTCGGCCGCCCGTGCCGCGCCGGCCCTCAGGCGGGCAGGTCGTCGCGGGTGACCTTGCGGGTACGGACCAGGAGGCGGCCGTCCTCACGCACCAGGACGTCCTCGCAGACGCAGACCCGGTGCAGCTCGGGCTGCCGTCCCAGGGTGGTGGAGAAGACCAGCGCGTAGCAGCGCACCCGCAGGGTGTCGTCCTCCTGCGGGAAGACGGCGACCATGCCGTGCCAGTGCCTGCGCCGGATCCCGGCTTCGGCCAGTTCCCTCGCGGTGCGGCGCAGCGACTCGCGCAGGGCCTCGCGCCCGCGCAGCGGTTCGGGAAGCGTCGGTACGTCGAAGACCGCGTCCTCGGTGAACGTCGCGGCCCAGGCGTCGACGGATCCGGCGTCGAGCAGTTGCATGTGCTCGGCGTAGAACTGCTGGACCCGGGCGTGGTCCTCGGCGGACACGTGCCCGCCCTCCTGCTGGATGGTCACTTCGGTCTCCTGTGCGTCGGCTGGCGTGAACGGTCACCGGCACCGTCCCCGACCGTTTTCGAGCGTGCTTGGAGCCCTCTCGTTTTGACGTGGCCTCGAAGGCGTCTCCAAGTCCGGCGGGCATCGTGCCGGCACAGATGACCTTCGGAACACGGATCAGAGGACGCCTCATGTCAGCAGGGAAGACGTACCAGGTCGAAGAGAAGGCGCTCGTGACCGCGCCCGTGGACGTCGTGCGCCGGATCGTCGTCGACGTGGAGGCCTGGACGCAGTTGCACGGCCCCGCGGTGCACGCCGAGGTGCTGGAGAGCGACGGGCGCGGCGAGTTGATCCGCCACTGGTCGGTGGTCGACGAGCACACGGTGCGCACGTGGGACGCTCGCCGCGAGGTGACCGACTCCGGTGACGTCCGGTTCGCGCACGAGCCGGCGAACGCCCCGTTCGCGGCGGTGAGCGGCGGCTTCGACTTCGAGGAGCAGCCGGGCGGCCGGACGCTGGTGCGCATGCACCACCGGTTCGAGCTGCTGGAGGACGACGAGTCCGTGGCGGCGGAGCGGGCGGAGTCGATGCGGCTCGGCAGCCGCGCGTACCTGAACACGCTGCAGTACGCGGCGGAGAACGCCGACGAGCTGGAGGAGCTGATCATCTCCTTCGAGGACCCGCTGTTCGTGGCCGGGTCGGTGGAGGACGCGTACGCGTACCTCTACGAGGCCGACAAGTGGCCCGAGCGCATTCCGCACGTGCTGGCGCTGGACCTGGAGGAGAACACGCCGAACATCCAGTTCTTCGACATGGACACGCGGTCCTCGGACGGATCGGAGCACACGACGCGTTCGGTGCGCATCTGCCTGCCGAACCACAAGATCGTGTACAAGCAGACGCGTCCGCCGAAGACGATGTTCGCGCACACGGGCCACTGGCTGTTCACCGAGACGCCCGAGGGCGTCGTCGTCAGCTCCCGTCACACCGCGACGATCCGTCCCGAGGGTCTGCACCTGCTGGGCGAGGGCATGACGGTGCAGGGCGCCCGCAAGTACCTGCGGCGCATCCTGAGCGCCAACAGCATGGGCAACCTGCGGCTGTCCAAGGAGTACGCGGAAGAGCGTGCCGGGCACTGAAGCCCCGGACGGGGCACGAACGGGCGCCCTCGTCCGGGCGGGCGCTCCTGTCAGGGTGGCGTTGCTGCTGCCCGGGCAGGGCGCCCAGTACCGGCGGATGGCGGTGGGCCTGTACGACGCCGAGCCGGTCTTCGCCGCGGCGATGGACGAGGTGTTCGAGGCCTTCGGCCCGGCGGGGCCGGGGCTGCGCGCGGCGTGGACGGACGACGACGCGCCGACGGAGACGGCCGCGTGGGCGCAGCCCCTGCTGTTCGCGGTGGACTACGCGCTGGGACGGCTCGTGGCGGGCTGGGGCGTCGCCCCGTCGGCGCTGCTGGGCCACAGCGTCGGAGAGATGGCGGCGGCGGCGCTCGCGGGGGTCTTCTCCGTGGGGGACGCCGCGCGGCTCGTGCTCGACCGGGTCGAACGGATCGCCGCCGCCCCCGCCGGGGGCATGCTCGCGGTGGCGGCAGGCGTCGCGGAGGTCGGACCGTACCTGGAGCCGGAGGTGGTCGTCGGGGCGGTGAACGCCCCGCGGCACACCGTGCTGGCCGGGCCGCGGGAGGCCCTCGGGCGGGTGGCGGAGCGGCTGGAGGCGGCGGGCCTGGTCACGCTGCCCGTCCCCTCGGACACCGCGTTCCACAGTCCGGTGCTCGCGCCCGCCCTGGCGGGTTCGCGGGCGGTGTTCGCGCGGGTGGCGCCGCTGCCCGCGGCGGTTCCGTTGTACTCGGGCGTCACGGCGGCGGTACTGGCCCCGCACGAGGCCGTGGACCCGGGGTTCTGGGCCGATCAGCCGGTGCGGCCGGTGCTGTTCCGGGCCGCGTTGGACGCCCTGTTGTCCGACGGCCCGTACCTGCTGGTGGAGGCGGGCCCGGGCGGCGGGCTCGCCGGCATCGCCCGCCGGCACCCCGCGGTGCGGCGTGCGGGCGGTGCGGTCGTCCCGCTGCTTCCGTCACGGCCCGGTGGCGACGCGGCGGACCGTACGGCGCTGGCGCGCGCGGCCGAGGTCCTGCGGTCGCGGGGGCTGCCCGTGCCGCCCTCCGGTGCGGCGGTCCGCGCCGGAGGTTCCTGAATTTCGTTTCCGTGGCGCGCCAGGGGCGGGCCACCGACTGCTCTGGGGGTTTCACCTTGCGGATCCTGGTCACGGGCGGGGCCGGTTTCATCGGCTCCTGCTACGTCCGCGGACTGCTCGACGGCGTCCATCCCGGCTACGAGGACGCGCGGGTGACCGTCGTCGACAAGCTCACCTACGCGGGCAACCGCGCCAACCTGCCGGAGCGCCACGAGCGGATGCGGTTCGTGCGGGGGGACATCACCGACGCGGAGTTCATGCGCGAACAGGTCGCGGGCCACGACGAGGTGGTGCACTTCGCCGCCGAGTCCCACGTGGACCGGTCGCTGCACGCGGCGTCCGAGTTCGTCCGCACCAATGTGGAGGGCACGCAGAGCCTCCTGGAGGCCTGTCTGCGAGCGGAGGTGGGCCGGGTGGTCCACGTGTCCACCGACGAGGTGTACGGCTCGATCGACGAGGGCTCGTGGTCGGAGACCCGGCCGCTGCTGCCCAACTCCCCGTACTCCGCCTCCAAGGCGGGGGGCGACCTGATCGCCCGCGCGTACTGGCGCAGCCACGGGTTGGACGTGCGCGTGACGCGGTGCAGCAACAACTACGGGCCGTACCAGCACGTCGAGAAGCTGATCCCGCTGTTCGTCACGAACCTGCTGAACGGGCTGGACGTGCCGTTGTACGGGGACGGGCTCAACGTGCGGGAGTGGGTGCACGTCGAGGACCACTGCCGGGCGGTCCAGGCGGTGCTCACCGGCGGTGAGGCGGGCGGGATCTACAACATCGGCGGTACGGCCCTGTCCAACCGGGACATCACCGACCGGCTGCTGGACCTGTGCGGGGCCGATCGCGGCCGGGTGCGTCACGTCGAGGACCGCAAGGGCCACGACCTGCGGTACGCGGTCGACGACTCGAAGATCCGGACCCTGCTCGGCTACCGTCCGCGGATCTCCTTCGAGGAGGGCCTGGCCTCCGTCGTGGACTGGTACCGGGACAACCCGGGGTGGTGGAAGCCTCTGCTGCCGGCCCCGTCGGCTCCCGGCGGGGAAGGGGCGGGCGCGTGACGGCCGGCCTGGAGACGCCGCCCGTCGGCGCGTCCGTGGGCGCGTCGGTCCTGGCACTGCGGCTCACCGAATCCGCGGCGGCGACCGACAGCCCCGTCTGTCCGAACGCCTCCTTCGACACCTGGTTCGCCCGGCACCGCGAGGCCAACCGCTTCACGGTCACCCGGATCCCGTTCGCGGAGCTGTCGGGCTGGTCCTTCCGGGAGTCCGACGGAAATCTGGTGCACACGAGCGGAGGGTTCTTCTCGGTCGTGGGGCTGGAGGTGAATACCGACTGGCAGGGCCGGGGCACGTGGGCCCAACCGATTCTCGACCAGCCGGAAGTCGGCGTTCTGGGCATCCTCGTCAAGGAGTTCGACGGGGTATTGCACTGCCTGATGCAAGCCAAGATGGAACCCGGAAACCCCGATACCGTCCAGCTGTCACCGACCGTACAAGCGACCCGGAGCAACTACACGGGGGTGCACGGCGGACGTCGGACGACCTTTCTCGAGTACTTCACCGACCCCGACCGCAGCACCCTCGTCGATTCCCTCCAGTCGGAACAGGGCTCGTGGTTTCTGCGGAAGCGGAACCGGAACATGGTCGTCGAAGTGACGGGTGAGGTACCGGACCACGAGAATTTCCGCTGGCTCACTCTCGGGCAGATACACCGCCTCCTCGGCGATGACAACGTAGTCAACATGGATACCCGTTCTGTTGTCGCGTGCATGCCCTTCACGGCGCCCGCCGGGCCCCGCCGCCTCGACGCGGGCGCCGACTCCGGACCCGCGGCCGCCTCGCGGTACCGCGAGGCACTGGGGCTCTCCCTTTCGGGGCGCGGCGGGGCCCTGCACGACATGGAGGGGATCCTGGGGTGGCTGACCGAGGCGAAGGCCCGCCGGGAGTTCTCCCGGCGCCTGCTGCCGCTGTCGGGGGTGTACGGCTGGCACCGCTCCGATACGGAGATCTCCCATGCGGAGGGCAGGCACTTCACGGTGGTGGCCGTCGACGTACGGGCCGAGACGCGTGAGGTCACCGACTGGAGCCAGCCCCTGATCGCCCCGGTGGAACAGGGGGTGGCGGCCTTCGTGGTCCGCCCGATCGACGGGGTGCTGCACGTCCTGATGCACGCCAAGGTCGAGGCGGGGCTGCTGGACGTGTGCGAGCTGGCGCCGACCGTCCAGTGCCTGCCCGTCAACTACGCGGACCTGCCGCCGGAGCGCAGGCCCGCGCACCTGGAGACCGTCCTGCGGGCGCCGGCCGAGGCGGTGCGCTTCGACGCGGTGCTCTCGGAGGAGGGGGGCCGCTTCCACCACGCCGACAACCGCTACCTGGTGGTCGAGGTGGGCGAGGACTTCCCGGTGGAGCAGGGTCCCGACCACCGCTGGATGACGGTCCACCAGCTCATGGACCTGGTCCGGCACAGCCGCTACCTGAACGTGCAGGCCCGGAGTCTGCTGGCCTGCCTGCGGACGACGTGGTGAGTGGCGCCGCGACATCGGGGCCGCTGCGCCTGGGGGTGTTGGGCTGCGCGGACATCGCCGCCCGCCGGACGCTGCCCGCCGTGGTGCGCCGGCCCTCGGTGGAGCTGGTGGCGGTCGCCGGACGCGACGGCGACCGGACGCGCGCCTTCGCCGAGCGCTTCGGCTGCGAGGCGGTGGTGGGCTACGACCGGCTGCTGGCCCGACCGGACATCGACGCGGTGTACATCCCCCTGCCCACCCGGATACATGCCGAATGGTCGGTACGGGCCCTGCACGCGGGCAAGCACGTCCTGTGCGAGAAGCCGGCAGCGACCGGCTCGCGGGAGGCGGCGCGGATGGTGGCGGCGGCCCGCGCCGGGGGGCTGTTGTTGATGGAGAACTTCATGTTCCTGCGCCACGGGCAGCACACCCGGGTGCGGGAGCTGTTGCGGGAGGGGGCCATCGGGCGGCTGCGCGAGGTGTCGGCCGACTTCGGCATCCCGGCCCCTCCGGCGGGCGCCGCCGAAGGGGCCCTGAGCAGCCTCTCGGAGACGGGCGTCTACACCCTCCGGGCGGCGCGCCTGTTCGCCGGGGAGGACCTGGCCGTCGTGGGGGCCACCCTCACGACGGCGTCCGCGGGCGGACCCGACACCGCCGGCGCGGTGCTCCTGCGTTCCCCCTCGGGGGTCACCGCTCGGCTCGGATTCGGCTGGGACCGCGCCTACCGCTGCGCGTACGAGCTGTGGGGCAGCGAGGGTCGACTGTCCCTGGACCGGGCCTTCACCACCCCCGACGACCACTCGCCGGTCCTGCGCCTGGAACGGCCCGAAGGTACAAGGGAGTTGACCCTACCGGCGGAGGCCCACTTCGAGAACGCCGTCGACGCGTTCGCCGCGACGGTGCTGCGCCGGGCGGACTTCGAGCCGCACCACGAGGACGTGTTGCGCCAGGCGGCGCTCGTCGACGCCGTCCGCGCGAGCGCCGTGACCGCGCGGGAACGGGCCTGACGGACACCCGCCCGGGGACGCGGACCCGCCTCCCGTACGGGGGGCGGGTCCGCGGCGTACCCGGGGACGCGCCGCGGACGGGGTGACATGCCGGTGGCGGGACATGCCACTTGCGACGTATCACCCTTGAGGACCGCTCGAATGCCGGGCTAGGGTTTTGGCATTGCACGACGGAGTGGATCGGCTCGGGGGTCCGGCAAGAGGCCGGAAAATGCGCCGTCCCTCCCGGAAAGGACATCAGGAAAATGCGGTTCAATATCCTTGGCCCGATGGAAGTCCTGCACGAAGACGGACACCACACACCGACCGCGCCCAAGGCCCGAAACACCCTGGCTTTGCTTCTTTCGCGAGCCAATCAAGTGGTGGAAATTCCGGCATTGATCGATGAATTGTGGATCGATCACCCGCCGCGGAGTGCCGTCACCACCGCGCAGACTTACATCTACCAATTGCGGAAGATGTTCCAGACGGCGGTCGGAAGCGAAGCCGCCGGCAAAATGCTCGTCACCAAGGCACCCGGATACAGCCTGCGGGTCGACGCCCGGGAGATCGACGCCCAGCTTTTCGAACAGCGAGCGGCCGAAGGCAAGAGGCTGCTGGCCGCGGGGCGCGCGGAGGAGGCCTCGCGGCGGCTGCGGGAGGCTCTGGCGCTGTGGCGCGGACCCGCTCTGGCGGACGTCAACGCAGGTAGGATCCTTGAAGCCCATGTCGTACAGCTGGAGGAGAGCCGACTGGGGGCGCTTCAGCTGCGCGTCGAGGCGGACCTGCGGCTGCGCCGGTACCGGGAGCTCGTGCCCGAGCTGCGCTCGCTCGTCGCGACGCACCCGCTCAACGAATGGCTGCACGCCCAACTCATTACGTGCCTGAGGTATTCCGGGCGCCGCGGAGAAGCACTCCAGGCCTACCAGGCACTTCGGCGCCTGCTCGACGACGAGCTGGGGCTGCGGCCTTCGCTCCCCCTCCAGCGACTGGAGCAATACCTGTTGACGGATCCCGTACGGGAGGACGTGGCCCCGGTCACGCTGCCCGTTTCGGCCTGAAAACCAAACGAAGGGAAACCCTTTAGTAGCCCTTTGCCAGGGCCCCGTACCCCCCGGTTGCCTGCCGTCGATCTTGATGCTAGCGTCGAAGGCTGATTCAGCCTACATCTACACGGGGGAGACGGTAGATGAAATCGAGAGGCGATCTCGATCGACCAATGGTCGGAATAAAGCCGATCAGTGTATTCATCGCCGATGTGAACACGATTTTCCGTGAGGGCCTGCGCACCATCGTCGACCGCGACGAGGGGCTTTCGGTGGTCGGCCACAGCCCGAGCGGGACGGATGACCTCCTGGAGAGGGTCATCGCGGCACGGCCGGATGTCGTCCTGTTGGGGCTCGACCACATCACCGCGGACCACGTGGACCACGTCGCCGGCATCGTCCGGGCCGCACCGCACGCGGACACCATCGTCCTCGCCTGGTCGGTGGACGGCGGATTACTCCAGCGACTGATGGCCTTGGGGGTGCGGGCGTACCTCCCCAAGGACGCACCGCACCGCTACCTTCTCTCGGCCATCTACATGAGCCGCTTCGACGTCAGCGGGCACGGGGAAAGTCGCATGGCCTTCCTCCAGCCCCGGGGGGACAAGACACACAGACCACCGACCAATGTGCTGTCCACCCGGGAGCGGGAAGTCGTCGAACTGGTCGGCAAGGCGATGACCAACGCCCAGATCGGCCGTCAGCTCAGCATCTCCGAAGGAACGGTGAAACGGCACCTGCACAACGTCTTCGTGAAACTGCAGGCGGTGTCGCGGCTGGACGCGGTCAACAAGGCCGTCGCCCTCTGCCTGATCATGATCAACTGACCGCCCCGGCGACGACGGGGGCCGGAGCCCAGGCGCGGGCCACCTCCATCACGTAGCGCCCGTAGTCCGAATTGGCCAGGCGCGCCCCGAGTCGGTGGCACGCGTCCGCGTCGATGAAGCCCATGCGCAGGGCGATCTCCTCCAGGCAGGCGATCCTGACGCGCTGTCGGCTCTCCATGATCCCGACGAACTGGCTCGCGGCCAGGAGCGCCTGCGGCGTGCCGGTGTCCAGCCAGGTGTACCCGCGGCGCAGGTCGACGAGGCGGGCGCGGCCCTCGGCCAGGTAGGCGAGGTTCACATCGGTGATCTCCAGCTCGCCCCGCGACGACGGGCGGACGTTCCCCGCGACGTCGACCACGTCGTTGCTGTAGAAGTACAGGCCGGTGACGGCCCGGTTCGACCGGGGCGTCACCGGCTTCTCCTCTATGGACAGCAGCCGGCCGCTGCCGTCGACCTCGCCGACTCCGTAGCGCTCGGGGTCGCTGACCTGGTAGCCGAACAGGACGCAGCCGTCGACGTCGCGGGCGTTCTTCTGCAGCAGCGGCGAGAGGCCGGGGCCGTGGAAGACGTTGTCGCCGAGGACGAGGGCCACCGAGTCGTCGCCGATGTGGTCGGCGCCGATGAGGAAGGCCTCGGCGAGACCCTTGGGCTCCGGCTGTTCGGCGTAGGTGAAGCGCACGCCCAACTCGGCTCCGTCGCCGAGCAGTCTGCGGAACTGCGGCAGGTCGGCGGGTGAGGAGATGATGAGGATGTCGGTGATGCCGGAGAGCATGAGCACCGAGATCGGGTAGTACACCGTCGGTTTGTCGTAGATCGGCATGAGCTGCTTGGACACCGCGAGCGTCGTGGGGTGGAGGCGGGTCCCGCTGCCTCCCGCGAGCACGATCCCTTTCACGTCCTGTGTTCTCCGTCCGTGGCCTGGGGCCCGTTCCCGGAAGGTGGGTGGCCCGGATCCGAGCACACCACCGGGGTTTCGCGGCGTTGTGGTGCCCCGATCCAGCCCGCGGCGGGCGGTTCGAGCCGTCGTCGAAGGTCCGTTGCGAGGGTGTGCCCCTTCCCCCCTTCGACGCGCGGCGACAGGAGAACCCATGCGCGTACTCGTCATGACCAGCCCCGTTCCGACCCATCTGACGCCCGTCGTACCGCTCGCCTGGGCGCTGCTCGCGGCGGGTCACGAGGTGCTCGTGGCCGGCGGGCCCGAGGTGGAGGCGACCGCCCGGCGGGCCGGCTTGTCCGTCGCGGTCGTGGTGGCGACGCGGGAGGCCCCGGCGGATCCGCCGGGGCCCGGGCCGCTGCCGACGGCCGGTGACGACGGCCCGCCCTGGGCGAGGCTGGGGGCCGGGTGGCGCCGTAGGACGGCGCGGGTGCTGGGGCCCGCCGCGGCCGTGGCGAAGCGGTGGCGTCCGGACCTGATCGTGGCGGATCCGCTGGAGTTCGCGGCGCCGTTCGTCGCCGCCGAGTCGCGGGTCCCCTACGTCCACCATCGTTGGGGGGTGGACCGGTTCGGCGACGAGCGGTGGCTACAGGCGGCGCACGCGCTGTCGTACCAGGCGGCGGAGCGGGGGCTCGGGCGGCTTCCGGAGCCGGCTCTGGTCCTCGACCCGTGTCCGCCCCGCCTCCAGGAGCCGGGGCTGAGCGCCGGCGGCGGGATCCGTTTCGGCGCGTACAACGGGAGCGGCGGGCTGCCCCGGCGGGGGCCGGAGCGCGGCGCGCCCGTCTGCGTCACCTTCGGCACCCGGACGGTGGCCCTCGACGGGGCCGATCCGCTTCGGCGGGCGCTGTGGGCGCTCGACGGCGCCGGGCCCGTCGTGGTGGCCGCGGCGGGCGGGACGCGCGCGTTGCTCGGGGAGCTGCCGGCGGACGTGGAGCTGCTGGAGGAGGTGCCGTTGAACCTGATCCTCGGGCGCTGCCGGATGGTGGTGCACCACGGCGGTGGCGGCACGGCGCTCACGGCGGCCTCGTTCGGGCTGCCCCAGCTGGTGTTGCCGCAGGCCCCGTACCTGGTGGAGCACGGCGAACGACTGGCTGCCCGCGGGGCGGGCACGGTGCTGACGGGCGCGGACCAGGACGTGGCGGGGATCCGGGAGGCGACCCGGCGGCTCTCGGCTTCGGCGTCGGCCGCGCGGGCGGCGCGGGAACTGGCGGCGGAGATGGCCACGATGACGGCGCCGGCCGGCTGGGTGGCACCCCTGGAGGAACTGGCGGGGCACGGCCGGGGCCGATGAACGCGGACGGCCGGGCGGAGCGGCCCGTGCTCTCACACGGGGCGCGCTCCGCCCGGCCTGGGATGCGGGACGACACCGTTCGGGGGTTGCCGGTGCCGGACCGCGGTCTGTGGGCCCGGTGGGGGCCTGTGGGCCCGGTGGGGCCGGATGGGACGCTATTCCCGCCCCGGGGTGCCCGCCGAGGGCGGCGCCCCGGCGGGGGCGGTCTCGACCCAGCCGGGCCGGGCGCTGTCCATGTTCTCCTTGACGAGGAAGGACAGCGCGACCGCGACCAGCGAGACGGCCGCGGCGGTGAGGTAGAGGACGTGGTTGGCGGAGACGAAGGCGTCGACGACGCTCTCGCGCACCGCGGCCGGCAGGTGTTCGACGGAGCCGAGGTTGGCCACGTTGCCGTCGATCTGCGCCCGGACCTCCGGCGGCAGCCCGGACTCGAAGGACGCGTTGAGCAGGACGCCGAGCAGGGCGGTGCCCAGTGCCTGACCCATGCGGCCGAGGAAGCGGACGGAGGTCGTGGCCACGCCGAGTTGGTGGGGGGCGACGGCGTTCTGCACGGCCAGGACCGAGACCTGCATCAGGCCGCCGAGCCCCGAGCCCAGGACGAAGAGGTCGACGGCGATCACCCACGGGGGTGTGTCCGCGCCGAGCAGTCCCAGCAGGACCAGGGCGGCGGTGCACAGCAGGTTGCCGAGGATCAGGACCATCCGGAAGCGGCCGGAGCGCGAGATCCACAGGCCTCCGGAGGTGGAGAACAGCACCAGTCCGGCGGCGAGGGGGACGGTGAACAGGGCGGAGCTGGTGGGGGTCTGGGACCGCGCGATCTGCATGTACGTGGCCAGGTAGACGGGCGCCGACATGACCGCGAGGCCGGTGACGATCTGGAGCGGGGTGACCGTGCGGTACACCGGGTTGCGGAACAGCGTCAGGGGCAGGATGGGGGCGGTCACCCGCAGCTCCCACCGGATGAAGAAGGCGATGACGAGGACCGCGCTCGCGCCCATCGCGAGGATCACCGGGGAGGTCCAGTCGTAGCGCGTGCCGCCCCAGTCGGTAACCAGCAGGACCAGGCTCGCGCCGGCGGCGATCAGGACCGCGCCGAGGATGTCGACGGGTTCGCGGCGGCGGGTTCCGACGGGCAGGCGCAGCGCGTACAGCATGATCGCGAGGGCGGCGATGCCGAGGGGGACGTTGATGAAGAACAGCCAGCGCCAGCCGAGGTGTTCGCTGACGACGCCGCCGAGGAGCGGGCCGGCGACGCTGCCGCCTCCGATGATGGCGCCGCCGAGCCCGGAGCGCCGGGCCCGGTCCTTGGGCGGTGAGATCATCGCGACGATCACCAGGGTGACGCCGACGAGGCCGCCGGCGCCGAGGCCCTGGAGGGTGCGGTAGGCAATGAGCTCCGGCATGCTGCCGGCCGTTCCGCAGAGCATCGAGCCGATCAGGAACAGGCTGATGGCGGCGAGGAAGACCTTCTTGGGGCCGAAGATGTCGCTGAGCTTGCCGTACAGCGGCTGGGTGGCGGTGGACGCCAGCAGGTAGACCGTGAAGAGCCAGGGCAGCAGGCCGAGTCCGTCGCGGGGGGCGAGGTCCCTGGCGATGGTCCACGCGGCGCTGCCGACGATGGTCTGGTCGAGGCTGGCGAGCAGCAGGGTGCCCAGGGCGCTCACCGAGATCCACTTGATCATGTTCGGCGACATGGGTTTCGGCCCCTCGGGCGCGGGCTTCGCCGCGGTGGCGGTCGCTTCGCTCATTTCCGTGTGACTCCTGTCCGGTGGTCGCGGCACCGGTGGGGCCGCTCGTACGGAGTCACGTTGAGCGGTGGTGCTGAGCGCGACCTGTCAGCGGCCTGAGCCGGCAGAACACCGCCTTGTTCTCCGGAAGTTCTGGTTATAGCGTGATCACCACGAGCTTTGCTCTATAGAAGTTCTACAGAACTCAAGGGATGGAGACCCCATGTCCGAAGCAGAGATCCCGCCCGCCGTCGAGCCGTTCTCCGTACGCGCCGTCCCGCCGGTGATCCCCCGGGCGGAAGCGGCACTGGCCCCCGCGACCGCGCCGGGCGAAGCGGCCGTCACTCCCTTCGCCGCCCAGGGCGAAGCGGCCCGGGCCCCCTTCACCGCCCAGGGCGAAGCGGCTCTGGCCCCCTTCACCGCACCGGGTGAGCCGGGGTTCGCGCCCGCCGCCGCACGGCCGGGGGCTTCCACGGCCCTCCCCGCCTCCCGGCCCCCCGCGGAGGTGACGGCGCAGGGCCACCGGCCCGGTCGCGGGGACATCCGGACGGCGGCCCTGTCCCTGCTGTCCGAAACGGACCGACTGGGCGGATACCGGATCGTCCAGCTCATCGCGGAACGCAGCTCCGGCGTGTGGCAGCCCAGCGCCGGCGCCGTCTACCCCGCCCTGCGGGCGCTGGAGGCGGAGGCACTGGTCGAACAGGTCGAGGGCGGCGCCCGCAAGGGCTACCGGCTCACCGACGCCGGCCGGGCGCACGCGGCCGAACACCGGACGGAGGCCGAGGCCCTGTGGCAGGGCGTGGCATCGGCCGTCGACCCGCGCGCGCGGGAGATCGACGTCCTGTGCGACCAGGTGGTGGCCGCCGTACGGCTCGCCCTGCACGACGCCGACGACGAGCGCTACGCCGGCACCCGCCGGGTGCTGTCGGACGCGCGCCGCTCCCTGTACCGGATGCTCGCCGAGGAGCCGGACCACAGCCGCGGGTGACGACGCCGTGGCGGCGGCACTGACATGACCGGGGGCGGACCGTGCGGGCGGTCCGCCTCCAACGCGTTCCGAAGCGCTCTGGACGGGCCCCGCCCACCATGGGCGCCGCCAACGCCCCACGTCAGTCGGTCAGGGAGAGCCTCGATGCGCGTGCTGTTCATGAGTACCCCGGTGTCCACCCACTTCGCCCCCTCCATACCGTTGGGATGGGCGCTGCGGGCGGCGGGACACGAGGTGCTGGTCGCCGGGCAGCCGGACATCATCGGCACGGCCCACGGCGCGGGCCTCAACACAGCCGTGGTGGGCGAGTACTTCGACGCCCTGGAACCCCTGACCTCCGGGCTGCCCGACGGCAAGCGACCCATCGAGGTGGGCCACACCCGAGTCAAGGACGGCCACTGGGAGGCCGTCAACAAGATCTGGCTCATCCACTGCCGCTACATGGTCTCCCAGTACCTCGCCCTCGCCCGCGAGTGGAAGCCCGACCTGATCGTCGCCGACCCCCTGGAGTTCAGCTCCCTGATCGTCGGCGGCATGCTCGGCATCCCGACGGTCAACCGCCGGTGGGGCGTGGACCCCGCGGGCTTCCCCGGCCAGGAGATGGCCCGCCGCACCATGGGCACCATGCTCGGCCGGCTCGGCCTCGACGGACTGCCCGAGCCGGCGCTCGTCCTGGACCCCTGCCCGCCGAGCCTCCAGGTGCCGGAGGCGCCGCCGAGCCGGAGCATGCGCTACGTGCCGTTCAACGGCTCCGGATCGTTGCCGGACTGGGTCGACGACAAGCCCCGGGGCAGGCGCCGGGTGTGCGTGACCTTCGGCCGGCTCACCGCCGCGCTCAACGGGCTCCCGCTCATCCGCACGGTCGCCGAGGCCGCGGGCGCGCTGGAGGACGTGGAAACGGTCCTGACCCTGGAGCCCGAGTTCCACGACGCGCTGGGCCCCGTGGCGGCGAACGTCCGGGTCGTCGAGCCGGCCCCGCTCAACCTGTTCCTCGACACCTGCGACGCCGTCGTCCACCACGGCGGTGCCGGATCCACCCTCACCACCGCCGCGTTCGGGCTGCCGCAGCTCGTCCTGCCCGGCATCACCGACACCTTCGTCGTCGCCGACCGCGTCGAGGCCGTCGGCGCGGGCCGCAAGCTGGACGAGGCCGACACGCAGAACGACCCGGCGCGGGTCCGCGACGCGCTGCGCGCCGTCCTCGACGACCCGGCCCTCGCCGAGGGGGCGGCCCGGCTGCGCGCGGAGATGGCCGGCATGCCGACGCCCGCGCAGCTGGTCCCCGTACTCGAAGAGCTGGTGGGCTGAGCCGTGCGGGTCCTGTTCACGTCCATCTCCGTACCCAGCCACCTGCTGCCGATGGTCCCGCTCGCGGGCGCCCTGCGCGCGGCCGGTCACGAGGTGCTGCTGGCCGGGGCACCGGACCTGGTGCCGCACGCCGAGGCGGCCGGGTTGGTCACCGCCCGCGTCGGCACCGAGGCCTTCGAGGCCGACCGGCGCCGCCGGATGGCGCAGGTGGCGCGGCAGCAGGCGGCGGCGCCCGGCGGGACCTGGCGCCCGACGTGGGAGCAACTCGCCGCCCGGTGGCGCGAGCGGGTCGACGCCGTCATCGACGACCTGATCTCGCTGGGGCGGTGGTGGCGGCCCGATCTGATCGTGGCCGACCCCCTGGAGTTCGGGGCCCGGGTGTTGGGCGGTGTCCTCGACGTCCCCGTCGTCGTGCACCGCTTCGGCCCCGAGACCCTTTCGACGGAGTCCGCCGCGCACGTACGCGAGGCCCTCGCCGGGGTGTGCGCCCGCGTCGACGCGCCGGCGGGGCTGCCCGAGCCGGCGCTGGTCCTCGATCCGTGCCCCCCGGGCCTGCAGTTCCCCTCCGCTTCGCCGGCGCTGCCCGTACGGCACGTCCCCTTCAACGGATCGGGCTCGGTGCCGGCGTGGGCCCGCGAGGACACCGGGGGGCGGCGGGTGTGCGTCTCGCTCGGAAGCGTGCCGGGTGACCTCGGCGGCGAGGGCCTGCTGCGTTCGCTCGTGGCGGCGCTCTCGGACCGCGACGGCGTCGAACTCCTCGTCCCCCTCGACGCGAAGCTGCGCGGGACGATCGACGCACCGCCCGACTTCGTACGGGTGGTCGAGCCCGCGCCGCTGGGCCTGTTCCTCGACACCTGCGCCGCCGTCGTGCACCACGGGGGTTCGGGGACGGCGCTGACCGCGATCGGCCACGGGCTGCCGCAGCTGGTGCTCCCCCAATTCAACCCGGCGCTGGCGATGTGCGCCGAACGGGTGGCGGCCGTCGGGGCCGGGGTGCAGGTCCCCGCCGCCGAACAGGGCGACGCGGGGCGGATCGCCGAGGGTCTGCGGACCGTGCTGCGCGACCCGCGCCCGCGCGAGCGCGCCGAAGCCCTGCGTGCCGCGATGGCGGGCCAACCCACCCCGGCGGACCTCGTCGCCCGGCTGGAGTCGCTCGCCCTCACCGGGGCGCGGGCCGCGTAGCGCCGGCCCGACCGGCGGACCGCCCGCTCCCGACGCCCCGCGCCCCGTGCCCGTCAGGGTGCGGGGCGCCCGGTCGTCTCGGCCCGCAGCAGCGCGACGGCGGCGCGGTGACCCGTACCGGTTCCCCTGCGGTACGCGGCGAGGCGCTCCTCACGCGGCAGCGCGGCCCGGACGGCCGCTGCGACGCGGGCCGAGTCCGGACCGGACGCCGCGTCGTGCGGGGTGCCGCGCAGGGCGTCCGCCGCGCCCAGGAAACGGGCCGCGCGCAGCGGGCGACCCCCGGCGGCCTCCATGTCGGCGAGGAGTTCGAGGAGTCGGGCGACGATGCCGGGCTCGGGGGTGGGCGGCAGTTGCCCGACCGCCTCGACGAACCGTTCGCGGGCCGTGTCGGGGTGTCCGTCGGCGAGCTCGACCGAGCCGAGGGAGGCCAACAGCAGGGCGTGCACCTGGTCGATGCCCTGCCCGGTGGCCTCGAATTCGCCGCGTGCCCGCTCCAGCCACCCACGGGCCCGGTCGGTGGATCCGGCCCAGCGCGCGACGTCCCCCATGGCCTGGAGGGCCGGCACGCGCTGATCGCGCGCGCCCAGTTCGTCGGCGAGTTCCAGGGCGGCGCGCAGCTCGTCCTGGGCCCGCGCCAGGTCCCCGTCGTAGGCCCGCTCGGTGGCCAGCCGCACCCTGAGCAGGGGCTGGTCCTCCCGGTCGCCGAGTTCGTCGATGAGCCGCAGGGCCTCTTCGAGCGCCCCGATGGCCGCTCGTCGTTCCCCGCGCGAACTCTGTGCCTCCGCGCCGGCGACGAGCACCTGCGCGGTGCCCCAGCGTTCGCCGATGCCCCGGAAGAGCTCCGCCGCGAGGTCGTAGTCCGCCGCTCCCCTGCGCGTCTCGCCGAGCGTCGTCTCGATCTGGCCCCGGTGCAGGTGGGCGAGGCCGCGCACCCAGGGGTCGGCGTCGCGGGAGCGGCGGCGGATCGACTCCAGCAGGAAGCCGTCGCCGCTGAGCATGTTCGCGATGGGTTCGAACAGGCCGAGCGCCGGGTGGGAGAACGGTTCACCGTCGCGCTCCATCCCGTCGAGCAGCGCCCGGACCTCGGCGATCCGCGCCCGGTAGCCCTCGGGGTCCGATCCCTCGCCGACGAGTCGGGGCAGGGCCGTGACCAGGGCGAGGGCCCGCGCGGCGGGCGGTACGGGCTTCTGGTCGAGGGACAGGGCGCGTTCGGCCCACTGGGCGGCCTCCTGACGGAAGCCCCGCAGGAACCAGTACCAGCCCAGGGCGGCGACCAGCCGGACCGCGATCGCGCTCTCGCCGTGTTCGGTGGCCCAGGCGAGCGCGGCCGTGAACTCGTCGTGCTCCAGGGTCAGTCGCCTCAGCCAGGTGAGCTGGTCGTGGCGGCGCAGCCGGGGTTCGGCGCGTTCGGCGAGGTCCAGGAAGTACCGGGCGTGCCGGCGCCGCGGGTGTTCGCCCCCGCCGCCCGCGTCCAGTTTGGCCAGCGCGAAGGCGCGTACCGTCTGGAGCATGTGGTAGCGGGTCTCGCCGTCGCTTTCCGTGACGGTGAGGAAGGACTTGTCGACGAGTCCCGAGAGCAGGCCGAGGACCTCCTCGCGGCGCAACGGCCCGTCCTCCGATCCGGTGGCGCCGGCGGTGACGCGCTCGACCGCGTCGAGGAAGGCGCCGCTGCGGAACACGCAGAATCGGACGGCGAGTTCGCGTTCGTCGGCGCTGAGGAGCTCCCAGCTCCAGTCGACGACGGCGTGCAGGGTCTGTTGGCGCGGCAGCGCGGTGCGGCTGCCCGCGGTGAGCAGGGCGAAGCGGTCGTCGAGCCGCGCGCGGACCTGTTCGGGGGACATGGAGCGCAGCCGGGTCGCGGCGAGTTCGATGGCCAGGGGCAGGCCGTCGAGGGCGCGGCAGATGTCCAGGACGACGGCCACGTTCGCGGGGGTGACGCGGAAGGAGGGCCGGGCGGCCGTGGCCCGTTCGCTGAAGAGGCGTACGACGGGACTGCGGAGCGCGAGTTCGGCGGGGGTCACCGCCTCCGGTACGGGCAGCGGATCGACGTGGATCAGCCGCTCGCCGGTGATGCCGAGGGGTTCCCGGCTGGTCGCGAGGACCCGCAGCTGTGGGCAGTGGGCGAGCAGGTGGTCGACGAGCGCGGCGGCCGCGTCGACGACCTGCTCGCAGTTGTCGACGACCAGCAGGAGCCGCTTGTCGCGCAGGGCCTGGGTCAGTCGTTCCCGGGGGCCGGGGGTGTTGGCGGCCTGCGCGATCAGGCCGTCGGCGCGCAGGCCCAGCACGGAGACCAGGGCCCGGGGTACGTCGGCGGGGTCGGTGACGGAGGCGAGCTCGACCATCCACACGCCGTCGGGCAGTGCGTCGACCAGGCGGGCGCCGCACTCCGAGGCGAGCCGGGTCTTGCCGGCGCCCCCCGGGCCGACGAGGGTCAGCAGGCGGGCCTCCTCCAGCAGTCGTTCGACCTCGGCGACCTCCCGCTCGCGTCCGACGAAGTGGGTGAGCTGGGCCCGCACGTTGGTCCGGGGGCGGGGCGCGGTACCGGCCGGCCCGCGGGCCGGTCGTGGTGCGGCCTCTCCGCGCAGGACGGCCATCTGGGCACGGGCCAGTTCGGGCCCGGGGTCGACGCCGAGCTCGTGCGCGAGCCGGCGGCGGGCGTCCTCGTAGGCGGCGAGGGCGTCGGCCCGGCGGCCGGCGGCGGACAGGGCGCGCACCAGTTGGGCACGCGGTCGTTCGCGCAGCGGGTGCGCGGCGACGAGCGCCTCCAGCTCGGGGACGAGGTCGGCCCCGCCGCCCAGGGCGAGGTCGGCCCCGACGCGGTCCTCCACGGCGGCGAGCCGCAGTTCTTCCAGGCGGTCGCGTTGCGCGCGCACGAACCCGGCGTCGTCGAGGTCCGCGAGGGCGGGCCCGCGCCACAGGGCGAGGGCGGCACGCAGAGCGTCGGCGGCGGCGGCGTCGTCGGTGCCGGCCAGGGCGCGGCCTCGGCTCACGAGCCCCTCGAAGCGGACGGCGTCGACGGATTCGGGATCCAGGGCGAGGCGGTAGGCGCGCGGCCTTGATTCGACGAGGCCCGGGGGCAGGGTGCGGCGCAGGCGGGAGACGAGCACCTGGAGGGCGTTGACGGCCCCGGCGGGGCGTTCGTCCTCGTCCCACAGCTCCTCGACGATCCGTTCGCTGGGAACGGGCCGGCCTCCTGCCAGCGCGAGGAGGGCGACGAGTGCGCGCAGCCGGCTCCCGGGTACGGCGACGGGGGTGTCGTCCTCGGTGCGGACTTCGAGCTCACCCAGTATGTCGACGCGTACGGCACTCACCACCCGTCCATTGTGCCGGGCGTTCACCCGGCGGCGCGCAGTCGCTCCTCCATGGCCAGGCATTCCTCGTACGAGGGGAGCAGCCCGGCCGCGGCGGCCTCGGCGAGGGTCATGGCGGCGGCGTCCTTCTCGGACATCAGGGGCGTGCCGGTGAGGCCCCAGTCGATGCCGAGGGCCGGGTCGAGGGCGTTGATGTCGACCTGGCTGCCGGGGACGAACTCGGAGGTGCACAGGTAACAGACGGTCGCGTCGTCGGTCAGGGCGAGGAAGCCGTGTCCGAGGCCTTCGGAGAGGTAGACGGCGGTGCCCGACTCGGCGTCCAGGCGCGTCGTGTCGTACCGGCCGAAGGTCGGGGACCCGAGGCGCGTGTCGACGACCACGTCGAGCACGGCGCCGCGCACGCAGGTGACCACCTTCGCCTGGCCCGGCGGGGTGAGGGTGCCGTGGATGCCGCGCAGGGTCCCGCGCCGCGAGCTGGAGAAGTTCACCTGCGCCACCTGGAAGGGGCGGCCGGTCGCCTCGATCACCTGGCTGTGCCGGTGCAGCTCGAAGAAGGTCCCACGGGGGTCGGAGTGCTGTTCCGGGGTGAGCCGCCAGGCGCGCGGCACCGCAAGTTCTGAGACGTCCATAGTGCGCGCACCGTAGGGCGCACGCTTCGATTCTCGTTCCAGGGGGCGTGGGGCGCGCGGCCGTGCGCGGCTCGGTCCGGGCGGTGCGGGGGCCTACCACCGAGCGTGGACGGAGGCTTGAAGCGGGGGCTGAACCATGTCGGCCGTGCCGCCGCCGGCCGCCGCTCGGCGGGCGGGCGGCGGCGTACTGACAGCGGGTGCGGAGGTCCCATGTTCGGCAGCGCCAAAGAGAAGTACGTCATCCCCGACGGCGGATCCACCAGGGTGGTCGTACTGGGCGGGACCGGGTTCGTCGGACGGCACGTGTGTGCCGCGTTCGTCGCGGAGGGCCGGGAGGTGGTCTCCGTGTCGCGGCGGGCCGAACCCGCCGGTCCGGGGGTGCGCCCCCTCGCGCTCGACCTGTGCGCGGCGGAACCCGCCGCGTTGGCCCGGACCCTGACGGACGGCCGTCCGACGCTGGTGGTCAACGCCGCCGGGGCGGTGTGGGCCGCCTCCGAGCAGGCGATGGAAACGGCCAATACCGAGCTGGTGCGGCGGTTGGTCGACGGTCTGCGCCGGGCACGGCCGCGCGTGCGGCTGATCCACCTGGGTTCGGTCAACGAGTACGCGCCCACCCCGCGCGGCCTGCCGGTCGACGAGTCGGCTCCGACGCTCCCCACGACGGCGTACGGGCGCACCAAACTGCGCGGCACCGAACTGGTCCTGGAAGCGGCGCGGCGCGGCGACCTGAACGCGCTCGTGCTGCGCATGGCGAACGTCGCCGGGCCGGGGTCGCCGCCCGCGAGCCTGCTGGGGCGGGTGGCGCACGAACTGCGCCTGGCGCGGGGCCGGGGCGGGACGGCGGAGATCCGGCTGGCGCCACTGCGCGCGGAGCGGGACTTCGTGGACGCCTCGGACGCGGTGGACGCGGTGACCTCGGCGGCCCGGTCCTCGGTCGGCGGGCGGGTGCTGAACATCGGCAGCGGGGAGGCGGTGTCCGTACGGGCCCTGGTCGACCTGCTGATCCGGGTCAGCGGGGTGCCCGCGCGGATCGTCGAGTCGCCGGCGCCCGCGGGTCCGTCCGCGGCGCGGCCCGAGTGGCTGGAGGTGGACATCCGCTCGGCCCGGGAGCTGTTGGGGTGGGCGCCGCGACGCCGACTGGCGGACGCGGTGGCCGACCTGTGGCGGGAGCAGGCGGACCCCGTCGCATGAGCCCGCACGGGCCGGCCCGTACCGGCGGGTTCCCCGTCGGCGGGCGCCGCCCGCACCGCACCGGGTTCACCCCGACCGACGTTCGGCGCCGACCGACGTTCCGCACCGAGTTCCGCACCGACCGGTGCCCCGCACCGGACCGACACGAAAGAGGGCACATGCGCGTACTGTTCGCGACCTGGACGGGATCCTCCCACCTGTTCCCCATGGTTCCGCTCGCCTGGGCCGCCCGGGCGGCCGGGCACGAGGTCCGGGTGGCGGTGCCGCCGTCGCACGCCGGGGCCGTGACCGGCGCCGGTCTCGCGGTGGTGCCGGTGGGCCGGGACGTGTCGCGCGAGGAGATGGCCCGGCGCACCGAGGGTCTCGGGGCCTGGCTGGGCGAGGGCACTCCCTGGCCCCGGGACTGGGCGCGTTCGCCGGAGACCCTGGGCGGTGACGTGCGGGGGGTGTACCGGATGCTGGCGGAGAAGCAGTTCGTGGTGGCGGACGCGATGGTCGACGACCTGCTCGCCTTCGCCCGGGTCTGGCGTCCCGACGTGATCGTCCACGACACCGTCTGTTACGCGGCGACGGTGGTCGGGGCCGTTCTGGGTGTCCCGGCCTTCAGCCACATGTTCGGCTCGCCGATGATCACCCGCAACGAGCTGGAGGACATGACGGGTGACCCGCTGCCGGGCTACAGCGCCCTGTTCGAGCGGTTCGGGGCCAGGCCCCCGCGAGGGCCGGCCGGGTGGATCGACCCGTGCCCGCCGGAGCTGCGCTGGCCGGCCCGGGTGGAGCGCACGGACGTGCGCTTCGTGCCGTACAACGGCGCCGGCGGGGTGGAACCCGACTGGCTGCACGCCCCCCGCGAGCGGCCCAGGGTCTGTCTGACCTGGGGGGTGACGGCGGCCGAGGTGCGGCCGGAGCGGATGCCGGAGGCCTTCGAGCGGTCGCTGAAGGTGTTGACGGCGCTGGACGTGGACGTGGTGCTGGCGGTGACGGCGGCCCACCGCGGACTGCTGGGCGATCTGCCGCCCCGGGTGCGGGTGGTGGAATCGGTGCCGTTCACCCAGCTGTTGCCGGCCTGCGACGCCCTGGTCCACCACGGCGGTACGGGGACGGGCCTGACCGCCGTGTCGGCCGGTGTGCCGCAGCTGATGTTCCCGCTGGCGCCGGTGCTCGCCGCGTTCGCGGAACGGGTGGACGCGGCGGGCGCGGGCGTGATGCTCGACCCGAGGGAGAGCAGCGACGTGCCGCGCATCGAGGCGGCCCTGCGCACCCTGCTCGACCGGCCGGGGCGGGCCCGTACCTCGGCGGTGCGCACCGCGATGAACGCGCTCCCGGCGCCCTCCGAGGTGTTGACGCTGCTGCGGGCGGCGGCCGACGCCCGCTGAACCGCGCGCGCGGCCCGGCCGTTTCCCGGTGGTGTCCGGGGCGGCCGGGCCGCGCCGCGTCGTCACACCGGGCGGCATTCCAGTACGGTCCACTCCCCCGCCGGCGGTTCGCCGACGAGGCGGAAGCCCGACGCCCCCAGCAGGGCGTGCCATTCGGCCAGGTTGCGTTCGCGGCCGCCCATCACGACCATCATGTCGAGGTCGAGGAGCTTCGCCGGGTCCCAGACGTTCAGGGGTGCCACGACCTGTTCGAGGATCAGGACGCGCGCCGCGGTGTCGTCGCCGATGGCGGTGCGGATCCGGCGCAGGATGGTCCTCGCCTGCTCGTCGGGCCAGTCGTGCAGGACGGTCTTGAGGACGTACGTGTCGCACCCGGTGGGGAGTTCGTCGGTGAGGAAGTCGCCGCCGACGGTCTCGGCCCGGTCGGCGACGCCCCGCTCCGCCAACAGCCTCCGTGCCTCGGCCGCGACGGGGGGCCGGTCGAAGAGGACGCCGGTGGCCTCGGGGTGGCGTTCGAGGAGCGAGGCGAGGAACCAGCCGCGTCCGCCGCCGATGTCGGCGATGCGCGCCGGACTCCCGAAGTCGTGGCGCTCCAGGTAGAGGGTTCCCAGTCGGCGGCTGATGCCGGTCATGGCCGCGTCGAAGGTGTCCCCGGCCTCCTTGTCGCGGGTCAGGTGGTCCCAGAACGACAGCCCGTGGACGTGGTCGAAGCCCGGCTGCCCGGTGCGGACGCTGTGGGCGAGACCGGTGAAGGCCCGGTTGAAGCGCTCCGAACCGTCGAGGAGCACGGCGTCGCGCACGTTGTCGGGGAGGTCGGCGCGCAGGCCCTCGGCCAGTTCGGTCAGCGCGAAGACCTCCGGCTCCACCTCGGTGAACAGGCCGATCAGGGCCGCGAAGCGCAGCACCCGATAGAGCCGGCCGGCGTCGCACCCCGCCCGCTCGGCGATCACGTCCACCGGGAGCGGTCCTTCGGCAAGCAGGCCGGCGACGTCGAGTTCGGCCAGGGTGTGGACGACGGCGGTGAAGCGCTGTCCGTTGGCGAGGAGCATCAGCTTCAGGCGTGGGGACAGTGGGCCGTCCGGGGTGACGAGGTCCAGCGGGGCCTGCGCGGCCTGCGCGGCACCGGCCGCGGGAATCGGTTCAGGCATGGTGGTGCGCTCCGTCCATGAGGTGGGTGCTGTAGGTCGCGACGGTCGATCCGAACTGCAGGACGGCGTGTCCCGCGGCGCAGTGGACGTCCCGCCAGGCCCGCTGGACCGGGTCGGCCACGTGCTGGCCCCGGGCGCCGCCGGTGCGGAAGAGCAGGTTGACGGCGTCGGCGAGGAGTTCGGCCGCGTAGGCGAAGTCCCGGGGCGCCCTGGCGCGGGCCGTCGCGTCCGGCGCGCCGGCGTCGGCGACGGCCGCCGCCCGCTCCAGGAGGAGCTGCGCGGCGTCGATCCGCGCGCCGGCGCGGGTCAGGGCGTCCTGCACGACGGGGTTGGCGCGGGCCCGTCCTCCGGTGACCTCGGTCCTGTTCGCGGCGCGCTCCGCGCAGGCGCGCAGCGCGGAGCGGGCCGCGCCGAGTACGGGGGCGACGAAGGTGAGGCCGTTGACGGTCTTGAACGGGACCCGGTCCGGGCCCGCCCCGACGGTTCCGCGCATCAGGTCCGCCTGGGCACAGGTGCGGTGGTCGGGGACGGCCACGTCGTCGAGGGTGACGGAGTGGCTGCCGGTGCCGGCGAGACCGACGTTGTCCCAGGTGTCCCCGATCCGGTAGTGGTCTCGGGGGACCAGGAAGAAGCGGTACTCGCGTTCGGGGGTCAGGGCCCCGAGCAGGGTCCAGGCCGCGTGGTCCACTCCGCTGGCGAAGGGCCAGGTTCCGGAGAGCCGGTAACCGTCCCGGGTGCGACCGACCTGCCCGGAGGGGGCTATGGACGCGGCGAGCAGTTCGTCCGCGCCGGCCGCGCCGCCCCAGAGCTCCGCGAGCCCCCGCTCGGGCAGGTGGGAGACCATGCGGCCGACGATGGCGTACACGGCGGCGTTCCACGCGGTGGAGGCGCAGCTCTCGCCGATCTCGGCGACCGCGTGCAGGAGCGCGGTGTGGGAGCCGTCGGCGCCACCCCAGCGGGTGGGCACCAGGTGACGGGCGAAGCCAGCGTCCCGCAGGGCGTCGACGACGGGGTCGGGCAGCCGGCGGGCGGCCTCGGTGCGTCCGGCGTGTTCGGCCGCGACCGCGCCCAGGACGGTGGTGCGGGGCCCGTCGACGGGCGGGGTGCGCGGTGCGGTGCCGGACGTGGTGCCGGGTGCTTCGGTGTTCAACTCGCCACCTTCGCAAGCGGGCGCGGGCCCTGGGGCGGACGGGGGGTGCCGGAGGCGGCGAGGGCCTCCAGGTGGGGCAGGAGCGCGACCGGGTCGGGCAGGTCGAGCACGTCGGCGCGCAGCAGGGCCGCGGCCCGGGCGTGGGACTCGTCGTCGAGGAGGTCGCGCAGGGCCGCGCGCAGGCGCTCGGTCGCCCCCTCGGGGTCGGCGGCCAGTTCTCCGCGTACGAGGTGGCGGGCCGCGCCGAGGCCCTCCAGGCGGTCGCCGGTCATCATCTGCTCGGGTCGCGGCGAGACGATCAGCTGCGGGGTGCCGGCGTGGAGGGCGGTCATCGTCGTTCCGCCGCCGCCCTGGTGGACGACGGCGGCGCAGGACGGCAGCAAGAGGTGCAGCGGGAGGGACTCGGCGACGCGGATCCGCTCGGGCAGGGCGCCGAGGGCGGTGCGTCCCTCCGTGGAGACGGCGAGGACGACCTCGACGTCGAGTCCGTCCACGGCTTCGAGGACCCGGTCGAGGACGTCGGGTGTGCCCGCCTTCCCGATGCGGCCGGAGGTGATCCCCCAGGTGACGCAGACCCGCGGCAGATCGGTGGGTTCGCGCAGCCAGTCCGGGGCGCCGCCGGGACCGTTGTAGGGGATGTAGCGGTGGGAGAGGCGGGGTTCGGGCGAGGGCAGGCCCATCCGCGGCGGGCAGGGGTCCAGCCACAGGTCGGGCCCGGGTTTGGGGGGGACGCCGAAGCGCGCGAAGAGGGCCGTGAAGTCGGGCGCGAGTTCGCCGGTGAGCAGGTCCCGCTGGTGTCGCGGGAACGCGATGGCGCCCCAGAGGGTGGCGACGGTCGGTACGCCGAGCACCGCGCCGGCCACCAGACCGGCGAAGGTCACGGCGTCGTGCACGACCAGGTCGGGACGCCAATCGCGGGCGAAGTCCACCACGCCGTCGACCATCGAGGCGGCCATGGCGGTCTGTTTGTGCCCGAGCGCGGCGTACATCCGGCGTTGGTCGACGCTGAGCCGTTCGGGCCGTCCGTACCAGTCGGCGGGCCACCGTTCCTGACGGTGCCAGGACTTGAGCGCGGGCGCCGTGGACAGGCCCACGAGGTCGACGTCGTCCCTGACGACCACCGGGGTCAGTCCGGAGGCGGTCACGGCGTCGGCCAGGGAGGGGCCGACGGCGACGCGCACCTCGTGGCCGGCGGCCTGGAGGGCCCAGCCGAGCGGGACCATCGGGTACAGGTGCGACGGCCATGCCCACGTGGTGAGCAGTACTCGCAAGATCATCACCTCGAGAGGGGTCGGACGGTGTTGTCGGCGATGTTCCGGCCGCGGCTTCGACGCGGGGCCGAGGAGCCGTCGAAGCCAGCCCCCGGCCGACGGTCCGCGGGGCCCCGTCTTCGAAACGTCCTCGATCCCCGGTGGCGATGCTGCGCGCACACGCGCCGCGCCGCGGGGCGGGACGACACGGGAGGAACGGGCGCCATGGACATGGGACTGCGCGATCGGACAGTGCTGGTGACCGGCGGGAGCAGGGGGATCGGGCTCGCCGTGGCGAGGGCGTTCTCCGCCGAGGGGGCCCGGGTGGCGCTCACCTACCGCTCGGACGCGGCCGCGGCCGAGCGGGCCGCCGCGGAACTGGGCGCCGACGAGGACCGGGCCTGCCACGTGCGCTACGCCCTGGACGAGCCCGGCTCGCCGGAGGCGGCACTGGCACGGGTTCGGGAGCGGTGGGGCGGGATCGACGTGCTGGTGGCCAACGCCCTGGTGCGACCGCGCCGCCGGGGACCGGACGAGCGGTTCGAGGACCTGCCGCCCGAGGAGTGGGAGCCGCTGCTCCACGGCAACGTCGGCGGTACCGTGCGCACGGCCCAGTTGGCGCTGGCCGACATGCGCGAACGGGGTTGGGGCCGGGTGGTGTTCGTCTCCTCGCACGTGGCGGTGGACGGCAAGCCGCGTCAGGAGATCTACGGTGCCGCGAAGATGGCGCTGCACGGGCTGACCCGCAGCCTGGCCTGGGACGCGGGCTCCGACGGGGTCCTGGTGAACGTCGTCAGTCCCGGCCTGACGCTGACCGACGGGGTGCGTACGATGCTGCCCGAACGGGTCCGGACGGAGGAGCTCGCCCTGACGCCGACGGGCCGGCTCAGCCTGCCCGAGGAGGTGGCGAACGCGGTGCTCTTCCTCGGTTCGGCCGCCAACGGCAACGTCTCCGGCCAGGTCCTCACGGTGGCGGGCGGCCGGTAGGCCGGCGGGCGGCGGGCGGGCCGCCGCCCGTGGGGTCAAAGGGCGGGAGGCTCCAGGATCTCCACGACCGCCGCGGTGCAGGTGTACCCCGCGCCGCCGCCGAAGAGCAGCACCCGGTCGCCGGGGCGGGCCCGCTCGGTGCGGGTGAGGTGGGCCAGGCCGGCGAACTGGTCGCCCGCGCCGAGGTGGCCGGTGGTGCGTCCGTACGCCCAGGAGGTCCGCTCGTCGGGGACGCCCAGCAGGTCGTGGAGTTCGTGGCCGCTCCCGCGCCGCGACACGGGTATGACGGCCCAGGCCAGGTCGTCGACGGAGGTGTCGGAGTCGTCCAGTACCCGGGTCTTGGCCGCGACGAGCAGGTCGATGTAGCGGTGGGCGAGGTCGGGGAAGCCGGCGGCCGTCGCACCGCGCACGGTGCGCTCCCCGAGGTCGGCCGTGGTCGAGGGCTCGACGGGGTGCGCCGTGAAGGGCTCGTCGCCGCGGGCGAGCACCTCCAGCGAGTTGTCGGCCGCCGTGGCGGTCGCCAGGACGCGGGCGAAGCCGCCCCGGGTGGACAGTACGAGGGCGGTGGCACCGTCGCCGTACATGGTGACGTCGACGCTGTTCCAGCGGTCGATGCGGGGCTCGGCGAAGCGGTCGGCGGTCGTCAGGAGGGCCGCGTGGCCGACGCCGGCACCGGCCGTCAGGTAGGAGGCGGCGAGTTCGACGGAGCCCATGCCGCCGTTGCAGCGCTGGGCGAGCCCGAAGGCGGGAACGTCGCGCCCGACGGCCTCGTGGGCGATGTGGCTGGCGGCGGGCCACAGGTCGATGCCCTGGAACCACAGCGAGCTGTGCAGCACCAGCGCCACGTCGGCGGGGTCGGTGGCGCCGCGGGCCAGGGCCTCCCGGGCGGCGCGGACCGCCATCCGCGGGGGCGCGTCCTCCTCGTGCGGGGAGGCGACCGTGACGGATTCGATGCCGCGCAGCCGCCCGCGTTCGGCGGTCACGACGCCCGACGAGACGACGTCCTCGGTCGCGACCACGGGCGGCAGCCAGGTGGCCACACCGGACACGAAGAGTTGTTCCCAGCGCATGGCGGATCTTCTCCCTTTCGGGGCAGGGGGTCGGGGACTGGTCCGCACCCTGCCGGCCGTGTTTGGAGCGTGCTTCGAGCACGGGACCCGGGGTGCCCTCTGATGCGGCTTGAAGCGGCATCGAAGCGCGTCGGTGAGGGTGGCACCCATCCTGACCTGGAGGTTGTGACCATGGCCGGCGAATCCAAGCGGCTCATTCTCGAATCCGTTGCGAAGTATCACCAGGAGGTCGCCGGGGAGCGGGAGTTCGTCCCCGGGATCACTCCCGTCCTGCCGTCCGGGGCGGTGCTCACCGCGGAGGACCGGGTGGCCCTGGTCGAGGCTTCCCTGGACATGCGGATCGCGGCGGGACACAGCTCCCGCACGTTCGAGCGGAGGTTCGCGAAGACACTGGGCCTGCGCAAGGCCCACCTGACGAACTCGGGTTCGTCGGCGAACCTGCTGGCGCTGTCGTCGCTGACCTCCCCGCAGCTGGGCGACCGCCGCCTGAGGCCGGGCGACGAGGTCATCACCGTCGCCGCCGGCTTCCCCACCACCGTCAACCCGATCTACCAGAACGGCATGACACCGGTCTACGTCGACGTGGAGCTGGGCACCTACAACGCCTCCGCGGAGCGGGTGGCGGCGGCGATCGGGCCGAAGACCAAGGCCATCATGCTGGCCCACGCGCTCGGCAACCCGTACGAGGTCGCCGAGCTGGCCGCCCTCGCCGAGGAGCACGGGCTGTTCCTGATCGAGGACAACTGCGACGCCGTGGGCTCCCTCTACCGGGGCAAGCCGACGGGCACCTTCGGCGATCTGGCCACCACGAGCTTCTACCCGGCCCACCACATCACCACGGGTGAGGGCGGCTGCGTGCTCACCGACAACCTGATCCTCGCCCGGATCGTCGAGTCGATGCGGGACTGGGGCCGGGACTGCTGGTGCGAGCCGGGCGAGGACGACACCTGCCACAAGCGGTTCCTCTACCGGCTGGGCGACCTGCCGGAGAGCTACGACCACAAGTACACGTTCTCCCACGTCGGCTACAACCTGAAGGCCACCGACATCCAGGCGGCGCTGGGCCTGAGCCAGCTGGAACGGCTGGAGGAGTTCGGCGCGGCGCGGCGCCGCAACTGGCAGCGGCTGCGCGACGGCCTGGAGGGCCTGCCGCAGTACCTCCTGCCCCGGGCCACCGCGGACAGCGACCCCAGCTGGTTCGGCTTCGCGATCACGTTGACCGACGGGGCGGGCTTCGACCGCTACGAACTGCTGCGCTTCCTCGGCGACCGCAACATCGGCACCCGGCTGCTGTTCGCCGGGAACCTGACCCGTCACCCCGGCTACCTGGACCGCGACTACCGGGTGGTGGGCGACCTCGCCAACAGCGACGTCATCCTGGAGCGCACCTTCTGGGTGGGTGTGTACCCGGGCCTGACCACGGAGATGATCGACTACGTGGCGGCCTCCCTGAGGGAGTTCGCGGAGAAGCCCCGCTGATCGGGCCGCCCGGCGACCCCGCCGGGCGGCGTACGACTCCGGCCTCCGGGACCTTCATGGTCCCGGAGGCCGGAGTCGTCGGGGGTGGGGCGAAGGGGGATCCGCCCCACCGGCTCAGATGTCGACGGTGACGTCGTAGGAGCGCAGCCAAGCGTCGAGCCACAGGGCCATCTCGATGCCGCCCCGGGAGTAGGAGCGGCTGACGTCGCCGGGCCGGCGGCCGAGGGTCCCGCGTACCCGTTCGAGGTCGAGGAAGGGTCGTACGGGCGCGTTCGGATCGGAGAGCAGGGTGTCGAGGCGCCCGCGCAGGGCCCGTTCGTAGCCGGGGTCCTGCGTCGCCGGGTAGGGGGTCTTGACGCGTTGGACCACCGAGGCGGGCAGCAGGTCCGCCGTGGCGGCGCGCAGCAGGCTCTTCTCCCGCCCGTCGAAGGTCTTCATGGCCCAAGGGACGTTGAAGACGTACTCGACGAGCCGGTGGTCGCAGAACGGCACCCGGACCTCCAGGCCGACGGCCATGCTCATGCGGTCCTTGCGGTCCAGGAGGGTCTGGACGAAGCGGGTGAGGTTGAGGTGGGTGATCTCGCGCATGCGGCGTTCGCCGGCCTCCTCCCCCGCGAGGACCGGGACCTCGGCGAGGGCCTCGCGGTAGCGGCCGGCGCGGTAGCCGGGGATGTCCAGCTTGTCGAGCAGACCGCGGTCCAGCAGACCGAGCCCGCCGAAGTAGCGGGCGGATCCGGAGGTGAGCCAGGGGAAGGTGTCGGCGGCGATGGCGTTGGGGTTGCGGAACCACATGTAGCCGCCGAACAGCTCGTCGGCCGACTCGCCCGACAGCGCGACCGTCGAGCTCTGCCGGACGGCCCGGAACAGCAGGTAGAGGGAGGGCCACATGTCCCCCCAGAAGGCCGGGGGCAGGTCCGTGGCCCGTAGTACGGCCTCCCGTACGCGCGGGTCGACGAGTTCGGCGCTGTCCAGCAGCACCTCCGTGTGCTCGGCACCGACGTGCCTGGCCACCTCGCGGGCGAAGGGGGTGTCCGCGGCCTCCCGTACGGCGTCGGGGGAGAAGCCCGCCGCCGGGTTCGCGAAGTCCACGGAGAAGGACCGCACCGGCCCCTCGCCGCGTTCGGCCATGGTCCGTGCGGCCAGGGCCGTCACCGCCGAGGAGTCCAGTCCGCCCGACAGCAGGGAGCACAAGGGGACGTCGGCGACCATCTGGCGCGAGACGATGTCCTCCAGCAGGCCCCGTACGGTGGCGATGGTGGTGGGCAGGTCGTCGGTGTGCTCGCGGGCCTCCAGCCGCCAGTAGCGGCGGCGGGTGACGCCTTGGCGGCGCACGCGCAGGAGCTGGCCGGGGCGGACCTCGCGCAGGCCCGTGAAGACCGCGTGCTCCGGGGTCTTCACCATGTCCAGTGCCTCGCACAGCCCTTCGGCGTCCACCCGGCGCGGGACGCCCGGGTGAGCGAAGAGGGCCTTGGGTTCCGAGCCGAAGACGACGCCGTGCGGGGTCTCGAACCAGTACAGGGGCTTGACGCCCATGCGGTCGCGCACCAGGAGGAGTTCCTCGGTGCGGGCGTCCCACACGGCGAAGGCGTACATGCCGTTGAGGCGGTCGACGAGGCCCTCGCCCCACTCCAGGTAGGCGTGCAGGACGACTTCGGTGTCGCTGCGGGTGCGGAAGGTGTGGCCACGCGAGATCAGCTCCGCGCGCAGTTCCCGGTGGTTGTAGACCTCGCCGCAGAAGGTCAGCGTGGCGACGGCGGATCCCCCCTCCGCGTACCGCATGGGCTGGACGCCGCCCTCCAGGTCGATGATGGACAGCCTTCGGTGTCCGAGCACGGCCCGGCGGGCGGCGAGGACACCCTCGGCGTCGGGCCCCCGGCAGGCGAGGGTGTCCGTCATCGCCCGGGCGACGGAGAGAGCGGAGGGGTCGGTGTCGAGGTCGCGCTCGTAGTCGACCCACCCGACGATTCCACACATCTGCTGTGAACCTTGCCTTCCCTGTCGCTGTTCGAATCGCCGTGACGGTCAGGCGGCCTGGGCGACGGCCTTGCCGACCTCGTCGAGGAGGCCCCGCGGGGTGGCGGTGACGCTGATCGCTTCGTCGGGCAGTTCGATGCCCAGTTCGCGTTCGATGGTGCGGACGGTGTTGAAGAGGGCGAGCGAGTCGTATCCGAGCGACTCGAAGTCGACGTCGAGGATGTCGCCCTCCAGGTTGATCTCCTCGTCCTCGCCGGCGCTCTCGCGCAGCGCGTCCACCAGTTCCTTGACGCCGAAGGCGCTCATGTCCACTCCTGTTTGTTCGTCGGTTGTCGTGTGCGTACGCCGTGTGCGTACGTGTGTGGGACGGACGCGCGGGGGCGCGCTCGTCGGGTCAGCGCGCGTCCGCGCGGCTGACGACCATCGCGGAGTTGAAGCCCCCGTACCCCCGGGCCAGGACCAGCGCATGGTCGAGCGGGGTCTCGCGGGCTTCGTCGAGGACCAGGTCGAGGAGGTCCGCGTGGGCCGGGCGGGTGACGCCCACCGTGGGGGGTAGCACCCGGTCGCGCAGGGACAGCAGGGCCGTCGCCAGGTCGAGGGAGGCTCCTCCGGCGAGCAGCCGGCCCGTCATGCTCTTCGGTGCGGTGACGGGGACACCGCGCGGGCCGAACACCTCCGCCAGGACCCGCGCCTCCACCCGGTCGAGTTCCGGTACTCCGCAGGCGTCGGCGAAGACCACGCCGACCTGCTCGGGGGTGAGGTGCGCCTGGTCCAGCGCCGCCTCGACGGCGCGGCGCAGGCCGGGCGGTCGCCCGGATCCGGGCCTGGGGTCGAACGTGGAGGCGTGACCGGTGATCCGGCCGTAGCGCTTTCGCGCGCCGCGCCGGTCGGCGACCCGGGGGTCCTCCATGACGAGGAGGGCGCCGCCCTCGCCCGGTACGTACCCGGAGGCCTCGGTGTCGAAGGGCAGGTAGGCACGCGTCGGGTCGTCGACGGTGGAGACGCGGCCCGAGCGGGACATGCACAGCCAGCCCCAGGGGCACAGGGCGCTGTCGACGCCGCCCGCCAACATCTGGGGGGTGCCCTGGTGGATGTGGCGGCGGGCCTTGGCGACGGCGTCGAGGCCGCCGGCCTGTTCGGTGACGAGGGCGGAGGCGGCGCCGCGCATGCCGTGCCGGATGGAGATCTGGCCGGTGTTGACGGGATAGAACCAGGCGAAGGCCTGGTAGGAGCTGACGTAGGCGCCGCCCTTGCTCCACAGCGCCTGCATCTCCCGCTGCCCGAACTCCATGCCGCCGCCCGAGGCGGCGGTGACCACGCCGACCGAGAAGTCCGGCATGGCGCGCGGGTCGAGGTCGGCGTCGGCCAACGCGTGTTCGGCCGCGACGAGCGCGAGGCGGGTCATGTGGTCGGTCTGGGGCAGGAGCCGACTCGGCAGGTGCCGCGCCGCGTCGAAGTCCTTGACCTCGCCGCCCACTCCCGAGCGATGGCCGTCGGTCTCGAAGCGGGTGATCGCGGCGATACCGCTCTCGCCACGCAGCGTCGCCTCCCAGTAGGGCTCGGTTCCCAGGCCGTTGGGCGCGACGATGCCCAGACCGGTCACGACGGGGGCGTTCATGCCGCCACCCGGTGCGGTGCGGTGAGCACGATCGCGCTCTGGAAGCCGCCGAAGCCGCTGGCCACGCTGAGGACGGCGTCGGACTTCCGCTCCCGGGCCGTCAGCGGTACGTAGTCCAGGTCGCATTCGGGGTCGGGCTCGTTCAGGTTGGCCGTCGGGGGGATGAGCCGGTGCTCGATCGCGAGGATGGAGGCGGCCACCTCCAGCGAGCAGATCGCCCCGAGGGAGTGCCCGATCATCGACTTGATGGAGCTGATGGGGGTCGTGTAGGCGTGGCGGCCGAGGCTGTGCTTGTAGGCCATGGTCTCGTGCAGGTCGTTCTGCTTCGTCGACGAACCATGGGCGTTGACGTAGTCGATGTCCTGCGGGTTCAGGCGGGCGCGGTCGAGGGCGTTGGTGATGGCCTCGGACAGTTCCCGTCCGTCGGGGCGCAGCCCGGTCATGCTGAAGGCGTTGGCGCGGGTGGCGTGTCCGGCGATCTCCGCGTAGACGTGGGCGCCGCGCCGCACGGCGTGCTCGTACTCCTCCAGGACGAGGATGGCCGAGCCCTCGCCGAGGGCGAAGCCGTTGCGGGTGCGGTCGAAGGGCCGCGAGGCGGTCGCCGGATCGTCGTTGCGCGGCGTGGTCGCCCGGATGGCGTCGAAGCAGGCGACGGTGATGGGCGAGATGGCCGCGTCGGAGGCGCCGCTGATCATGACGTCGGCGGAGCCCTCCGCGATCAGGTCGGCGGCGTGGCCCAGGACGTCGATCCCCGAGGTGCAGCCGGTCGACAGGACCCCGACGGGGCCTTCGGCCTCGGCGATCCAGGCGAGTTCGGCGGCCATGGAGGAGGGCGTGAAGTAGTCGTAGAGGTAGGGCGATCCGTGGGCCTCGTCGACCTGCGGGCCACGGCCTTCGTCGCTGACGATGGAGTACTCGTGGTCCAGGCTCTGGGTCATGCCGCAGGCGGTGCCGACCATGACGCCGGTGCGGTGCGGCTGCGCCGTGTCGAGGACCCCGCTGTCGGCGAGGGCCTCGCGCGCGGCGACCACCGCGAACTGCGTGGTGCGGTCCCAGGCCCGTATCTGACGCCGGCTGAGCCCCGAGGCGACGGGGTCGAAATCGCATTCCGCCGCGACGCGGGAGCGGAAGGCGCTCGCGTCGAACTGGGTGATCGTGCGCGTGGCGGTCCGGCCCTCGCTGAGCAGTTCCCAGAACTGCTTCGTCCCGATACCTCCGGGAGCGATCACACCGATCCCGGTCACCACGACGCGCCGGGCACCGTGTGGTCCTGGCATCGTTTCCCCTCTCCGCACCCGCTGTGCGACCCGCTTCGAATCCAGGGCGACAGTGTCGACCGGTGTCTTCAAGCCGGTTTGGAGGTGGGGCCGAGGCGGTCGTGCCCGGGACGGACTCGGTGCCGCGTCCCGGGCCCGGGCATGCGGAAGGCCCCGGTCTCCTTGAGGAGGCCGGGGCCTTCGATCGAGCGCTGGGCAGGCCTTGCACCTGCATCCCCCCACAGGAAGTGGGGTGCCTTTCCTTGGACCACCAACGCGCGGCCCGCTTCGTCGCTTGCGCGGGGCGGCGGGCTCAAGATCGACTATAGCACGGCTCGAACGCGGTCCCCAAGCCCGGCGGTGGGGTGCGCGGAGGCGCGTGTGACCATGGCCCCTTCGTGTTTCCGCACTTCACGGGGGATCCACCATGCGCGCCCGCACCACCTCCGCCGCGACCGCAGCGTGTTCCGCGCTCGTGGCGCTGCTCGTCCTGACCGGCTGCACCGGTGCGCCGGACGAGGGGCGGCCCGCCGCGTCCGCCGCGGCTCCCGCCGCCCCGGGCCCCGGGTCGGCCGGGGGCTTCGAGGGGCCGCGGCCCCAGGACCAGAACCTGTTGGCGTGGACGGGCGACCCGAACGACGCCGGGCACGTGACGGCCCAGTCGGCCGCGGGGGTGGGCGGACGGGTGACCCTGGTGCGGATCGTCCTGCGCGAGCGGATCACCTGGTCGAACATCTGGCTGGGCCTGGCCGGGATCGACCCGGCCGCCCAGCTGTCGAACTGCTACCTCGGGGTGTACGACGAGCGCGGGGCGCTGGTGGCCTCCACCGCGGACGTCTCGCCGATGCTGATGACGGACCCGATCGCGAAGCCGTTCCCGCTGGCGAAGCCCTTCACCGCCGAGCCCGGCACGTACTTCATCGCCCTGCTGCTGAACGGGAACTGGGCGACCAACGCCCTGACGCTGAAGTCCACCGGCGCCGGGATCTCCGTCAACGCCGGTCTGACGCCGCCGAAGCTGCGCTACAGCACCCTGCTGACGGGGCAGACCTCGTTGCCGGCCTCGGTGAACCTGGCGGAGCAGTCCACGTCGACCATCAACACCGGCTGGGCCAGCCAGTGGTACGCCGTCTCGTAGGCCACGCGCGGGGCCACGCGCGGCGGGCCCGCCTCGGGGAAGAGTCCGAAGCGGGCCCGGCCGGGATGCGCGCGGGGGTTACCAGGAGCGGTGGAACTTGACGTCGCCGCCGTTGCGGTCGAACCAGCCCATCATCCCCCAGTTGATCCAGCCGCCGTCGCCGCCGTTGTTGAAGGTGCCGGACTCGAAGATCCACAGGCCGTAGTGGACGTTGCCCCACTTGACGTTGGCGTAGACGCGGGTGCCCTGGAAGCGGTCGTCGTAGTTCTGGGACAGGTTGAACAGCATCACGTTGTGCCGGCCGCCGGAGGCGTTGAAGGCGGCCTCGACGGCCTGCTCGACGAACTTGCCGCGGTCGGAGGTCTTCACGCCGCGCACCGCCTCGACGAGCTTGCCGGCCACGCCGAGCTGGTCCATGGAGACGGTGACGACGGGGGTCTTCTCGTCGGCGGTGGCCCCGAGGTCACCGGCCTCGGCGGTGGTCGAGGCGGGCGTGGTGACGGCGTGGGCGGGGCGTTCCGCGGCCTGGGCGGGGGCGACGGCCCCCACGGTGACGGCGGCGGCGAGGGCGAGGCCCGCGAGGGCGGTGGTGCGGATCGGCTTGCGGTTCATGACGGTGCTCCCGGTACGTCGAGGAAGGGCGATGGGGGAAGGGGGAGGGGGAGGGGCGTGGGCGTGGCGGCGGGCGGGGTCAGGAGAACTTGCGGAAGGTGACGTGACCGCCGTCGCGGTCGAAGACCCCGCGGAAGGCCCAGTTGATCCAGCCGCCGTCGCCCTTGTTCCAGAACTGGCCGGAGTCGAAGACCAGGACGCGGTAGCGGCCGTGGATGCCGCTGACCTTGGCGTCGTAGACGATGTTGTGGAGCTCGCCGTAGTACTCGATCTCGTCGTTGATGACCATGACGTTGTAGCGCTGGCCGGACTCGTAGAAGGAGCCCTCCATCAGGCTCTTGACGTAGCCCGAGCGGTTCTGGCCGCGCTCGATGGCGTCGTTGACGATGTTGATGATCTTGTTCGTGATGTCGAGGGCCGCGGAGGCCACGTCGACCTTGGCGCCCATCGCGCCGACCTCGCCGGCCGGCTGGTGCGCCGCGGAGGAGGAGACGGGGACCGGCTGCGAGGGCGCGGCCTGGGCGGCGGACGCGGGGAGGGCGACCGCCGCGAGGGCGGCGGTGGTGGCGATCAGCAGGGCGGCGCGGTTGCGGAAGACGCTCATGTTCGTTTCTCCTTTTCGGGTGCACGGAAATTCGATCCGGGGGGTTTTCGGGCACACGGGTCCCCGGAGTCGTTGTTTCGAGGAAGTTCACGGTGGAATACGCGAGGATGCTCGCGCCGATGTCCGCAGATGTTTCCCCGGCGATTTCCGGGGTGTTCGCGGAGGATTTCGGGGGGATTCCCCGGGGATTCACACGGGTCGTACGGGGCCCGCGGGCCGCGCGGACGGCGCCTCGGGCCGGCGCCCCACCCTCACCAGGAGGTGACGAGGTGGTCGGCCAGGGCCTCCTCCGCGCGGGGGGCGACCGGCGGGGCGGCCGGCGCGGCCCCGCGCGGTCGGGCGGCGCGGGGGCGGCCGGTCGACAGCCGCCGTACGGCGAGGAACAGCAGGATCAGCAGGGCGGGCAGTGCCAGGGCCGCCGCGCGGCGGCGCCTTCGACTCCTCACGTCTCACCTCTCGTGTCGGGCGTCTCGCCCCGCCCGGTGGTTCAGCGGGGCGGTTCGCAGTCGGGGGTCTCGCAACCCCATTCAGTGTCACGGGACCCGTCGACGGTGGTCGAGTGGGCCGGCGGGGCGGACCGGTCGGGGCCGGGAGCGGCGGAGGCCACATTGACCCCCAGGCCGAAGGTCGCGGCGGTGAAGACCACGGCGGTGATGACCTTGGACAGTTTCATCGAATTCTCCCGGCGCTCGTTTTCCCCTGGTTTCGCTTCGCTTTCGCGAGGCCTTCCGGGCGGTTTCTCTTCCTCCCCCCGGCTCTCCTCAAGCATCAGGCGGAACCTCGACCCCGGTCCAGCGGTCTTTCCTGCCAGTAAGGTGCATGTCCCCTTGATGAGGCGGGATGTTATGACCATATACGGGCAAAGAGACGCGGCCGGCCCCTTGGCGGACCTCGATATCCAGGCGTACCGCCATGTGCTGGAGCACGGCTCCACCTCGCCCGAAGCGCTCGCCCTCGCGCTCGGCGTCTCGACGGGCGAGGCCGAGACCGCCGTCGCCAACCTGCTGCGCGACCGGCTCCTCGCCCCGGTCCCGGGCAGCGACGGGCTCCTCACCGCCGTCAGCCCGCGCACGGCCGCCGCCGAGCTCGTCGGCGAGGAGGAGGACGCGCTGCGCCGCAGGTTGGCGGAACTCGACCGTACGCGGGCCCGGTTGACGGCCCTGAACCCGCTGTACGAGGCGGCCGGGCAGCGGCGCGGCGAGCTCGGCGGGATCGACGTCGTCGACTCCCGGGAGCGGGTGATGACCCTCATCTCCGACGCCGCCGGCCGCTGCGCCCACGAATGCCTGACCGTCCAGCCGGGCGGAGGGCGTCCCGCCGGGCACCTGGAGCGGGCCCTGCCCCGCGACCTCGCCCTGATCTCCCGGGGCGTGCGGATGCGCACCCTCTACCAGCACACCGCCCGCTACAGCCCGCCCACGCAGGAGTACGCGGCGAAGGTGACCGCCGCCGGCGGGGAGATCCGTACGCTGGGCGAACTGTTCGGCAAGATGGTCATCTTCGACCGCGAGACGGCCTTCCTCCCCGTGTGGGACAACCCGCACGCCGGGGTGGTGCTGCGCGAGCCCTCGGCCGTCGCCTTCCTGTGCAGCGTCTTCAACACGGCCTGGAGCCTGGCCGAACCCTTCGCCACCTCCTACAGCAGCCTCACGGCCAACGCGCTGCGCACGACGATCGCCAAGATGCTGGCGGACGGCAGCAAGGACGAGGTCATCGCCCGCAAGCTCGGCATGTCCCTGCGGACCTGCCGCCGCCACATCTCCGAGATGATGGAGGAACTCGGCGCCACCAGCCGCTTCCAGGCCGGTTACCTGCTCTCCGCCTGCTCCCCGGCCGCGGCGCCGGTCGAACCGCCGCCGACCCGGGCGGCGACGGGACCGTAGGGCGGCGGCGTACGGGGGGGTGTCCGTCAGGCCGGGGTGACCAGGTCGGGGTAGGCGCTGTGGGCGGGGACGGCGGCGCCCCGGGCGAAGGCCCGCGCGAAGGCGTCCGGGCCGAGGGCGGCGCGGGCGCCGGCGGTGATCCGGTCGACGTCGGCGCGTTCCGCCGGGGGCAGGGGTGCTCCCGCGGAACGCCGGGCGGCGTCGGCGGCGCCGAGCAGGGCGGCCGCGCCGGCGGGGTCGCCGGCCAGGGCGCGGGCGCCGGAGAGTCCTTCGAGGGCCAGGGCCAGGGCGCGCGGGTCGCCGGTGGTACGGGCCATGGCGAGCCCCTCCTCCTGGAGGGCGAGGGCGGCTTCGGCGTCGCCGCGCAGTTCGGCGGCGTAGCCGAGTTCGGCCAGGACCAGGGCGTTGGCCCCGTCGAGGCCGACGGAGCGGTGCCAGTCGAGGACCCGCCGCATGTGGGCCTCGGCCTCGTCGAGGTCGCCGGCGCGACGGGCGCCCAGTCCCAGGCCCAGGACGGCGTTGATCTCCCCGGCCTGGAAGCCCTGTTCGGCGGCGAGCCTGCGGGAGCGTTCGTGCAGGTCGCGGGCCTCCTCGAGATCGCCGGTGAGGAGGGCGCCGCGGCCCAGGCCCGACAGCAGGTCGGCGGCCTGGGTGGTCAGGCCGAGGCCCTCGGCGGTGTCGAGGCCCTCGCGGCGCAGCCGGGTGGCCCCGGGGTAGTCGCCGTGGATCTCGGCGAGCATGGCCAGGGGGTACACGGACCACAGGCGGGCGGCGCCGTCGCCGAGTTCCGCGAAGAGGGCGGCGCTGCGCTCGCCGTCGCGGGCGGCGCCGTCGAGGTCGCCGCCGAGGAGGCGCTGGGCCGAGCGGTCGGCGAGGGCGGCGGCCGTGCCCCAGTCGTCGTGGGCGGCGGCGAAACCCTCCAGGGCGCGTTCGGTGAGTTCGCGGCCGGAGGAGAGGTCGCCGGTGCCGCACAGGGCGTGGCCCAGGAACCAGCGGGCGTGGGCGAGGTCGTGGGCGGTGCCGATGCCCTGGTCCTCGTAGGGGCGCAGGGAGCGGTGGATGCGTTCGGCGCGGTCGGCGCCCTCGCCGGCCATGATGGCGAAGCCGGTGCGCAGGACCTCGACGTGGGCGCGCAGGGCGGGTGTGGCGCCGCCCGGGGCGGCGAGGGCGGCCTCCAGGGAACGGCGTCCCTCGCCGAGCCGGCCGCGCAGGACCCAGTACCAGGACAGGGCGCGGACGAGCCGCAGGGCGGCGTCCGCGGGCGGCTCGGCGGGGGGCTCCTCGAACCCGGCGGCGTTAACGGCGTTAACGCCGTTAACGGTGCCGGGGGTTGTCGGGGCGCCCGCGAGGGTGAGGGCGTGGGCGAGGGCGGCGCGCAGGTTGGCGGCCTCGGTGTCGAGGTGTTCCAGCCGGTCGCGCTGGCCGGCGGCGAGCAGGGCGGGTGCGGAGCGTTCGGCGAGGGCCAGGTGGTGGGCGAGGTGGCGGGAGCGGACGGCGCGTTCCTCGCCGGTCTCGGTGAGGCGTTCGGCGCAGTAGGCGGCCACCGATTCCAGCAGCCGGTAGCGGGGGCCGGCCGGGGTGGGCGTGAGGGCCAGCAGGGAGCGGTCCACGAGGCGGGCCAGCAGGTCGAGCACGTCCGCGGGGTCGAGGTCCTCGCCCGCGCACACCTCCTCGGCGGCCTCCAGGGTGCAGCCCTCGGCGTGTACGGCGAGGCGGCGCAGCACGGCCCGTTCGGGGGCGCCGAGCAGTTCCCAGCTCCAGTCGATGACGGCGCGCAGGGTCTGTTGGCGGGCGGGGGCGCCCCGGCGGCCCGAGTTCAGCAGGCGGAAGCGGTCGTCGAGGCGGTCCAGGACGCCGCGTACGCCGAGGGCGCGCACGCGGGTCGCGGCGAGTTCGAGGGCCAGGGGGATGCCGTCGAGGCGGGCGCAGATCGCCTCGACGCTCTCGCGGTTGTCGGCCTGGAGGGCGAAGCCGGGGGCGGTGGCGGCGGCGCGGGCGGTGAAGAGCTCGACGGCAGCCTGGAGTTCGAGGGTGGGAACCGTCCACAGGGTTTCGCCGGCGAGGGCGAGGGCTTCCTGGCTGGTGGTCAGCAGGCGCAGGCCGGGGGCGGTGCGCAGGAGGAGTTCGGCCAGTTCGGCGACCTCGTCGACGAGGTGCTCGCAGTTGTCGAGTACGAGGAGCAGTTCGCGGTCGCGCAGGGTGGCGGCCAGACGTTGCCCGGCGGTGAGGCGGCGCTGTTCGGCGGGGAGCAGGCCCCACACGGCGTCGTCGCGGATGCCGAGGGCGCCGGCGACGGCCTCGGCGACCTCGGTGGTGCGGGAGCCGGGGGCGGCGGGGGCCGCCGCCGCGGGGCCGGCGGCGGGGCGGTCGGTACCGGGACGGTCGGGGTCGTCGGGGTGGGGGCGGCGGGCGGGGCCGGCGCCGACGCCGGCGAGTTCGACGAGCCAGATCCCGTCGCGGAAGGCGGCGGGGTCGAGGCCGGCGGCCGTCTCGACGGCGAGGCGGGTCTTGCCGACGCCGCCGGGGCCGGTGAGGGTCACCAGGCGGCGGCCGGCGACGAGTTCGCGTACGGCCGCGACCGCCTGGTCGCGGCCCAGGAGCGGGGAGACGGCGGCGGGCAGGTTGGTGCGGGGCGCGCGGCCGGCGGGGTCCTCGGTCGGGGTCGCGGGACCGGTGGCGGTGCCGGTGGCGGACGGGGAGGGCAGGGCGGGGGGCGCGGTGGGGGCCGGGGAGGCGGGCGGGGCGGGGTGCGGGGCGGAGAGCTCCGGGTCCTGGGTGAGGATGGCCCGTTGGAGGGCGGTCAGGGCGGGGCTGGGGTCGAGTCCGAGGTCCTCGGCGAGGCGGGCGCGCAGGTCCTCGTAGCCGGCGAGGGCCTCGCTCTGGCGGCCCGCGCGGTACAGGGCGCGCAGTTGGGCGGCGCGCAGGCGTTCGCGCAGGGGGTGGCGGGCAACGAGCTCGGCGAGTTCCCCGACGAGCTGGGCGTGTTCGCCCAGTTCGAGGCGGGCCTCGGCGTGTTCCTCGCGGACGACGAGCCGTTCCTCCTCCAGGCGGTTGGCGGCCGCGCGGGTGAAGGGGTCCTCCTCGAAGTCGGCGAAGGCGGGGCCGCGCCAGACGGCGAGGGCGTCGGCGAACAGGGAGGCGCGTACGGCCGGCCGCCCGGCGGCGCGGGCGCGGCCGGCGAGGGCGGCGAAGGCGGCGCTGTCGAGGGTGCCGTCGGGGGTGCGCAGGACGTAGCCGGGGGCCTGGGACTCGACGAGGTCGCGGGCGCCGGGCTCGGCTTCGTCGAGGGCGCGGCGCAGTTGGGAGACCTTCGCCTGGAGGGCGCGGGTGGGGTTGCCGGGAGGCTCCTCGCCCCACAGGTCGTCGATGAGGCGGTGGGTGGCGACGGGGCGTCCGGCGTCGACGAGGAGGGAGGCGAGGAGGGTCCGCACCTTCAGTTCGGGAACCCTGACGGGGGTTCCCTCGCTCGTCCACACCGCCAGCTGGCCCAGCACCCCGAATCGCATGCGGTCACCGTAACCCGGGCCCGAACAGGGCCGTAACAGAACCCGAACCGGATCCGAGCCGCCCGACCGCACTCTGAATCACGTCGGGGCCACAAGGGAGGCGACCGGCGAGGACGAAGCGACGAAGAGCACGAGAGCAAGAGGGAGCCCCGCCATGGGAAAGCTTGACGGCAAGACTGCACTGGTGACCGGTTCGAGCCGCGGCATCGGCCGCGCGATCGCCCTGGCGCTGGCCGCCGAGGGCGCCCGGGTCGCCGTGCACTACGCCGGGAACGAGGCGGCGGCGAAGGAAACGGTGAACACGATCGAGGCGGCGGGCGGGCAGGCCTTCGCGATCCGCGCCGAACTGGGCGTGCCGGGTGACGCGGACGCCCTGTGGGCGGCGTTCGACGAGCACGCCGAGGGCCTGGACATCCTGGTCAACAACGCCGGCATCGCGGGCCCGGGTCTGATCCACGAGGTGTCGGAGGCCGACTACGACAAGGTCTTCGCGATCAACGCCAAGGCTCCCTTCTTCATCATCCAGAAGGGCCTGGACCGGCTGCGCGACGGCGGTCGCATCGTGAACGTCTCCTCGGGCGTCACCAAGGTGGCCTTCCCGGGGATGACCTCCTACGCGGCGAGCAAGGGCGCGGTCGAGGTGCTGACCCTGACGCTGGCGCAGACGTTGGGTTCGCGTCAGATCACGGTGAACGCGGTGTCCCCCGGCACGATCGAGACGGACATCCACCCGTGGATGGCCGACCCGGCCGCCAAGGCGCACGCCGCCGGGTTCTCGGTCTTCAACCGGGTCGGGCAGCCGGACGACGTGGCCGACGTGGTGGCCTTCCTGGCCTCGGACGACGCCCGCTGGGTCACCGGCCAGAACATCGACGTCTCCGGCGGCTCCGGGATGGGCGTCTGACGGCCCCCTGATCCGGTCGGGCCCGGGTACCGGCCGGGCCCGGCCGGGGTGTCCGGTCACCGCGAACCCCCGCGCCGGTGACCGGACACCCCTCCCGAACCACCGCACGAACCACCGGACGAACCGAACACCGACCCAGACACCGACCCGAACACAGACCCGAAGCCCGCACCCGCGTTCGCGCCCGATCGGAGGCCGTCCCGTGTCCAGGACCCTGCTCGTAGTGGCCCATCCCCGAGGCGACTCCCTGACCGCGCAGGTCGCGGAGCGCGCCCGCCGCCGGGCGGAGGCGGCGGGGAACTCCGTAGACCTGCTGGACCTGTACGCCGAGGGCTTCGACCCGCGGCTGACGCCGCCGGACGAACCCGACTGGCAGGACCGCGAGAAGCGCTACTCCCCCGAGGTGCACGCGCACATGCGGCGCATCGAGGAGGCCGACGACCTGGTGGTGGTCTTCCCGGTGTGGTGGTTCGCGCCGCCCGCGGTGGTCAAGGGCTGGATCGAACGGGTGTGGAACTACGGCTTCGCCTACGGGCGCAGCAAGCCGCGCCTGGCCGGGAAGCGGATGCTCTGGCTGGGCCTGGCGGGGCACGCGGAGGAGTTCTACGAGACCACCGGGCTCGGCAAGGCGTTGGAACTGCAACTGAGAGTGGGCGTCTCCGAGTTCTGCGGGGTCGGGGAGTCGGCGGTCCGGCTCCTGTACGGCACGGAGTTCTCGGGGATACCGGAGGCCTTGAGGCAGGCGCGGGCGCGGGAGGTGTTCGCGGCGGCCGACGGGATCCTGGCGGCGTTCGACGGTGTGGAGGCACCGGCGGAGCGGGCCGCGCGAGCGGCCCCCGCGGTGGTGCCGGCCTGAGACCCGCCCGAGGGGCGACGACGGAGGGAGAGCGTAGGGGCAGGAGAGCGAACGGCGCGAGGAGCGAGTGGGAGAGCGAGAGACACGCAGTGATCCGAGACGGGTCCGGTGGCACGCCTGGAGGGGGGCGCGCCACCGGGCCTTCGCCGTTTCCCGGTCGCGCGGGCCCGGTCGCGCGCGGGCCCGGTCGCGCGGGCCCGGTCGCGCGGGCCGGACCGGCGTTGCGCGTTCCCGGTGGACAGCCTCTACCTAGATCACCTAGGTTGAAACCTAGAGACCCTAGGAAACGAGGAGGCGCCCGTGGTGCGCGTGGGATTGACCGCGGCCAGGCTGACCGAGGCGGCCGCCGAGATGGCGGACGAGGTGGGCCTGGACAAGGTGAGCCTGTCGGCGCTCGCACGACGCTTCGGCGTCAAGGACGCCAGCCTGTACGCGCACGTCCGCAACCTGCGCGACCTGCGGGTGCGGGTGGCCCTGTCGGCCTCCGAGGAGATGACCGGCGAGATCGCGACCGCCGTCGCGGGCCGCTCCGGCAAGGACGCGCTGGTCGCGTTCGCCGACGCCTACCGGGCCTACGCCCTGCGCCGCCCCGGCCGGTACGCGGCCACGCAGCTGCGCCTCGAACCGGCGGAGGTCGCCGACTCGGTCGGCCTGCGCCGCAGCGTGGAGCTGACGTACGGGATGTTGCGCGCCTACGGGTTGACCGAGCCGGACCTGACCGACGCGGGGCGGCTGCTGCGCGCGACCTTCCACGGTTACGTCCACCTGGAGCTGAGCGGCGGCTTCGGACACTCCCGCGAGCCGGCCGCCTCCTGGTCCCGGGGGCTCGACGCGCTGCACGTGGCCCTGGAGAACTGGCCGGCGCGCGACGACGGGCACCCGCGATCCGACGACTCCCCCGAAGGGAACCCCCGATGAACACCCCGACGAGCACCGCGACGACCACCCCGCGGGGCGGCGCCGACCACCGCACGCCCACCGTCGGCGCGTTGGAGGTGCCCGGCGCCACCCTGCACCACGAGCGGCGCGGCTCCGGTCCCGTGCTGCTGCTGATCCCCGGCGGCGGGGCCGACGCCGGACTGTACGCCGCGGTGGCCCCGGACCTCGCGGCGGCCGGGTACACCGTCGTCTCCTACGATCCGCGCGGCCAGTCGCGCAGCCCGCTGCACGGTCCGCCGGCCGACCAGCGGGTGGAGCAGTGGGGGGACGACGCGCTGCGGATGCTGGAGGCGCACTCCCCTCACGAGCCGGCGTACGTCGTGGGGTGCAGCGCGGGGGCGATGGCCGCGCTCGACCTGCTGGCCCGCCGGCCCGACCGGGTCCGCCGGGTGGTGGCGCACGAGCCGCCGCTGGTGGAGGTGTTGGAGGATCCCGCGCCGTACCGGGAGCTGTTCGCGCGGGTGCGTACGACGCTGCGGGAGGAGGGGGTGGGCCCGGCGATGGCCCGCTTCGCCGAGGGCCTGGGCGGCGGGGACGCGGGCTCGGGCGCGGGTGCGGGCTCGGGCGACGACGCCGCGGGGCACGGGACGGGCGCGCCGCCGCCCGAGGTGGCGGAGATGGCCCCGCGCATGTACGCGAACCTGCCGGTCTTCCTGGAACACGTGCTGGTCCCCTTCACCGCGAGCCGGCCGGACGTCGCCGCGCTGCGCGGGGCGCGCGGGCGGCTGGTGCTCGCCGCCGGGCGGGATTCGCGCGGGGTGGCCGCCCTGTACGGGCCGGCCGTCCGGCTGGCGGAGCTGACCGGGGCCGCGTTCGCGGAGTTCCCGGGCGGACACGTGGCGTGCGCCGAGCGACCTCGGGAGTTCACGGACCGGCTGCTGGAGGTGCTCGCGGGATAGTGGTCGCGGCGGGCCGTCACATCCGTGGGGGCCGGCGGGTCATGGGGGTGTCGCACGCGGTACGCCGCCCCGTCCACCCGCCGAGGAGCCCCCGATGTCCACCACCGCCACGATCGTCACCCTCGTCGCCGCCCTGATGGCCGCCTTCTCCGGGTTCTCGGTCCTGCGGCGGGCCGCGTTCGTCGTGGGTCCGCTGGCCGAGTACGGGGTGCCGAGGTCCTGGTGGAACCCGCTGGGCGCCGCCAAGATCGCCGGGGGCGCCGGGCTGCTCGTCGGGTTCGCGGTGCCGGCCGTGGGCGTGGCCGCCGCGATCGGTCTGGTCGCCTACTTCGCCGGCGCCGTCGTCACCGTCCTGCGGGCCCGCGCGTACGCCCACATCGCCTTCCCGATGGTCTACGCCGCCCCGGCCGTCGCCGTCCTCGCGCTGCTCTGAGCGGACGCGCACGGCACACGGCACACGCGCCGAGGGGCCGCTCCTTCAGGAGCGGCCCCTCGGCGCGTGTGCCCGCGGGCGGTCGCCCGCCTACTCGCCGCCGCCGATCGGCGGGATGCGGCGCAGGAGCGTCGCCACCGCCACCGCCGTCAGGAGGGCGAGGCCCGCGCTGACCAGGGAGGCCGTGTGGAAGCCGGAGGAGAAGGCGTCCCGGGCGGCGGTGAGCAGGTCGGCGCCGAGGGTGTCGGACAGCCGTCCGGCCGCGTCGGTGGCGCCGCCGATGGTGTCGCGGGCCGAGGCGAGCGCCTCGGCGGGGATGCCGGCCGGGGCGGTCGCGGCGACCTCGTCGCGGTAGACGGCCACCGCGACGCTGCCGGTGCCGGCGATGCCGAGGGCCAGGCCGAGGTCGTACGCCGTCTGGCCGGTGGCCGCGGCGGAGCCGGCCTTCTCCGCCGGGGCGGAGCCCACCGCGAGGGCGGTGCCGAGGACGCTGATCGGGGCGATGCCGAACATGACGAGCGTGAGGCCCAGGGAGACGGCCACGACCCCGTCGACGGTGGAGAGCCAGAAGCCGATCAGGGTGAAGGCCAGGCCGGCGAGGATCACGTACGCCGGGCGGATCCGACGGGCGAGGACCGGGGTGAGCTGCGAGCCGAGGACCAGGCCGGCGGCTCCGGGCAGCAGCCACAGTCCGGCGGCGAGCGGGGTGAGGCCCTCGATGGCGAGCAGGTACTGCGGGACCAGGTACTCGATGCCGTTGAGGGCCATCATGCCCAGCAGCAGGGCCAGCAGGGCGCCGGTGAAGGCGCGGTGGGAGAACAGCCGCAGGTCGAGCAGCGGGGTGGCGAGCCGGTTCTGGCGGCGTACGAAGAGCAGGGCGAAGGCGGCGCCGACGGCGATGGCCGTCAGGTAGGAGCCTTCGAGGCCGTACTCGGCGAGCTTCTTGACCCCGTAGACGACGGGCAGGATCGCGAGGAGGAACAGTCCGGCGCTGGGCAGGTCGATCCGGCCGGCGGACGGGTCGCGGTACTCGGGGAGCAGCAGCGGCGCCAGGAGGACGACCGGGATCATGATCGGGACGCCGAGCAGGAAGACGGATCCCCACCAGAAGCTGTTGAGCAGGACGCCGCCGATGACGGGGCCGATGGCGATGCCGACGGAGAGGGCGGTGACCCACATGGCGATGGCGGTGGCCCGCTGGCGGGCGTCGGCGAACATGTGGGTGATCAGCGCGAGCGTCGACGGGAGGACCGCGGCGCCGGCGACGCCGAGCAGGGCCCGGGCGACGATCAGCGTGGTCGGGTTCGGGGCGTACGCGGCGAGCAGCGAGGCGGCGATGACTCCGACGGACCCGGCGAGCAGCAGTTTGCGGCGTCCGATCCGGTCCCCGAGCGTGCCCATGATGACGAGGAAGCCGGCCGTCATGAAGCCGTACATGTCGGTGGTCCAGAGCAGTTCGCTGCTGGAGGGGCGCAGGTCGGCGGTCAGGTACGGGGTGGCCAGCCAGAGCACGCCGAGGTCGGCGGTCATCAGGGTGACGGGCAGGAGCAGGACGGCGAGGCCCAGCCACTGGCGCGGGCCGGCGCGGGTGGGAAGTGCTGCGGAGGTGTCGGGGGCGGTGGTCGTCGAAGTCATGGGAACACGGTGCGGGGCGGCGTCTCGGATCCGGCTCGGATGCGGTTGCGGTGCTGTTCCGGTGCGGCTCGGGTGCGGCTCCGGCGGCGGATCGGCGCAGGTGGTAGGGGGTGCGGGCGTGCCGGGGCCGGTCCGCGGGCCCCGGCAAGCGGCGCGGGCGACTCAGCCGGCCCAGGGGGCCAGCGGGTACCAGATGAGGTCGCGGCGGGCGAGCATCCGCACGTCCCAGTAAAGGATCATGAAGACGCCCGCGGCGACGAAGGCGGCGGCCATGAGCGCGGAGACCCGGCTGGGCCGGGCGGTGAGCAGGCGGTGGAGGCGGTCGCCGAAGAGGGCGGTGACCAGCAGGAAGATCAGTCCTACGAGGACGATGTTGCCGAGGGACTGGAAAGCGAAGGCGGCGGCCCCGTAGAGCACGTTGTGGCTCTCGGCGGCGTCGCGGAAGAGCTGTCGGAACAGACCGAAGGGGCGGCCGAGGAGGAGGGCTCCGGTCATCGCGCCCATGAGGTACATGGGGGCGCCGGGGAAGCGCGCGGTGAGGCGGGCGAGGGGGTCGCGGACGAGTCCGGCGGCGGCGAGGCCGAGCCAGGTCATGGCCAGGCCCATGATCCCGTAGACCACCATGGCCTGGATGATCCGCGGGGAGAAGCCCCCGGCCGGGGAGGCCGTCTGGAACTGGGGCATGCCGGTGCCGACGACGGCGACGACCGCTCCGTAGAGGGCGGAGACCACGAGCGCGCCGACGGCGAGCCAGCCGAGGGGGCGCAGGGCGGCGACGGCGCGGCCCCGGCGGCCGGAGACCTGGCCGGCGAGCGGGGCGATGGCGCTGAAGACGGCGATGTTGCAGGCGGTGAAGGTGCCGGCCACCCCGGTGGCGAGGGCGAAGGCGATGCCGGCGAGGGCGCCGGTGAGCGGGGCGTCCTTGGCGGGGTGGCCGAGGAGGGCCTCGGAGACGTTGGCGCCGATGGTCTGGTCGACGAACTCGGCCGACCAGATGACGGTCAGGGCGAAGCCGACGAGCGCGCCGAGCCCGAGGACGAGGGCCCGGCGGCGCGGGGCGTGGCCGTTGAAGAAGAAGGAGGGGGCGCGGGTCGGGCGGTGCGAGCGGGGCGTTGCGGCGGAACGGGACGCGACCTCGGTCATGTGCTTCCTTCTCGGGAGGCGGTACGGGGACGTGCCTGCGGGAGGGCGTGCTGTGCCGTGCGAGGGGCCGGCCGTGACGGGCGCGTGAGCGGTGCGCGCGGTGTCACGGCCGGCGGGGCGCGGGGCCGGGCCGGCCCTCGGGGGTGGCGGCGGGTGCGCGGGCCGGCCCCCGAGGGGGCCGGTGGCGGACGCGGACGCCGGGGTGCTCGGGGAGCTCCGTGCCCCGCGTGGACGCCGGTGTCCTCGCGGGGCGGGTGCCGTGCGCCGGGGCCGGGGTGCTCCGGGCCGGTGACGTGCGCCGGGGCCGGTGCGCTCAGGGGCCGTTGGCGTGCGCGAGGGTGGACTTCCGGTCCGGGGCCGGTCCCGGGCCATCGGCGTCGGCGTCGGCGCCGGTGCCGAAGCGGGCGGCGGAGGCGAGCGCGGCGGCCGGGAGCGCGAGGAGGACGGCGGCCATGGCGCCCGCGACGAACCAGCCCGAGGCGCCGCGTTCGGCGAGGTAGGTCGCCAGGGCCGGGGAGACGCCGCCGAGCACCGCGTTGGTGACGGCGTGCGGGAGGCCGATGCCGAGGACGCGGACCTCGGGCGGGAAGATGCCCGAGAGGATCGCGGGCAGGGTGGTGGTGGCGCAGACGAGGAAGACGGCGCCGCTGCCGTAGGCCAGCAGCAGGCTCGGGAAGTCGCCGCTCATGGTGAGGTAGCCGTAGGAGCCGACGGCGGCGAAGAGCACGCTCGCGGCGGCCAGGAACCTGCGGGGGCCGACCTTGTCGGCGAGCAGTCCGAGGGGCACGTTGGCCACGATGACGAGGGCGGTGCCGCCGACCACCACCCAGAACATGGTGGAGGGCGAGGACAGGCGCGCGCCCATCGCCGGGACGACGCCGGTCCAGGTGCCGCCGATGGTGGCGATGCCCGCGACGAACAGGACCGAGACGAGGACCTGGCGGCGGTGGGCGCCGAGGACGCGGCGCAGCGAGCCGCGGGTGGGCAGGGTGCGGACCTCGCGGCGGAAGACGTCGGTCTCCGTCATCCGGGCGCGCATCACCATGAGGACGAGGCCGAAGACGGCGCCGAGGACGAACGGGACGCGCCAGCCCCAGGAGGCCATCGCCTCCGGGCCGAGGCCGCCGGTCAGTCCCGCGCCGAGGAGGGAGGCGAGGAGGACGCCGGAGGCGGTGGTGAGGGAGAAGAGGCTGCCGTAGAGGCAGGCGCGGCCGCGGGGGGCCTGTTCCATCAGGTAGGCGGCGGCGGTGGGCCATTCGCCGCCGGCCGATATGCCCTGCGCGATGCGGGCGAGGAGCAGCAGGAGCGGTGCGGCGAGGCCGATGGTGCCGTGGTCGGGGGTGACGGCGATGAGGAGGGATCCGCCGGTCATCAGGCCGATGGCCAGCATGAGGGCGGGTCTTCGGCCGCGCCGGTCCGCGAACCGGGCCAGGAGCACGCCTCCGACGGGCCGGGCGAGGACGCCGATGCCGAGGACGGCGAAGGCGCCGAGGAGGGAGGTGAGCGGGTGGGAGGAGGGGAAGAAGCGGGGGGCGAAGAGGGGGGCGAAGAGGGCGTACGCGAGCCAGTCGAAGGACTCGACGAAATTGCCGACGACCGTGGCGGCGACCGCCCGACGGTGGGTGGGTGCGGGCGGACTCGAACTCATGGACTCTCCCGATCGGTTCCGGCCTCGGTGGCGAGGGGGGATCATCGTGGCGGGGCGGCCGGAGGGCGGCCAACTCCCAGCGTGCCCCTCCGCGCGGTGATCGACGCCGACCTTTTCCGGCCGCACGGATCCGGCGACGGACCGCATTCCAGGAGAAGTCCCGGCGGCGGGCGGCGCCGACAATGGCGCCGGGGGGCTGGCTGGACCGGGAGGCCGATCGAATTGACGGTGATCATGTCCGCGGCGCCGATCGCGCCACTGTCCTCGCAGGCGTTGCTGTTGTTCCTGCTCCAGGCCGGGGCGTTGCTGGCGCTCGCGTCGGCCCTGGGCGCCCTGGCCGTGCGGTGGCGGATGCCGGCGCTGGTGGGCGAGCTGACGGCCGGCGTGCTGCTCGGCCCCTCCCTCCTGGGCTGGGTCGCGCCCGCGTTGTCGGACCGGCTCTTCCCCCGGGACGCCGCGCAGATGCACCTGCTCGACGCCGTGGGCCTGTTGGGTGTGCTGTTCCTGGTGGCCCTCGCGGGAACGCACGTGGACCTGGGGCTGGTGAGACGTCAGGGGGGCACGGCCTTTCGCGTGAGCCTCGGCGGGCTGGTCGTGCCCCTGGCGGGCGGGGTCGCCGTCGGGCTGCTGTTGCCGACGAGCCTCGCCGGGCCGGGCACCGATCCGGTGGTCTTCGCCCTCTTCATGGGCGTCGCGATGTGCGTGAGCGCCATTCCGGTGATCGCCAAGACCCTCACGGACATGAACCTGATGCACCGCAAGGTGGGTCAGCTGACGATGGCCGCCGCGGTCTTCGACGACGTCTGCGGGTGGGTGATGCTCTCCCTGCTGTCCGCCATGGCCGTCTCGGGGATCCACGCGGGTGACGTGGCGCGGTCGGTGGCCGCGGTCGCCGTGGCGGGCGCGGCCGCGGTGTGGGTCGTGCGGCCGGCGGCGCGACAGGTCCTGCGCCGGGCAGGCGGCTCGGGGGCGGTGTTGTCCTGTCTGGTGGTGCTGATCCTCGTCTCGGCCGCCGGCAGTCAGGCGCTGGGGTTGGAGGCGATCGTCGGCGCGTTCGCCTGCGGGCTCGCGATCCGTTCGGTCGCCTCGGAGGCGGGCGAGGGCCTGGCGGCCCTCGACCCGCTGCGCCGCGTGCTGACGGGCGTGTTGGCGCCGTTGTTCTTCGCGACGGCGGGCCTGCGGATCGACCTGACGGCCCTGGCGGACGTGCGGCTGGCGCCCCTGGCCCTGCTGGTGCTGGTGATCGCCGTCGTCGGGAAGTTCGCGGGGGTGCTGCTGGGCGCGATGGCCGGCGGGGTCGGGCGTTGGGAGGGGCTGGCGCTCGGCGCCGCGCTCAACGCGCGCGGGGTCATCGAGGTGGTGATCGCCACCGCCGGACTGCGGATGGGGGTGCTCACCACGGCCTCCTACACGATGGTGGTGCTGGTGGCCGTGGTCACCTCGCTGATGGCGCCGCCGATGCTGCGCTGGACGATGCGCCGGGTGAGGACGACCGAGGAGGAGACCTCTCGGCTGGCGGCGTACCAGAGGCTGTGGGAGCCCCGGGGGGTGCCGTGCCCGGAGGAGTCCGGGGCGCGGCCGGAGCGGGTCGAGCGGGTCGAGCGGGTCGAGCACGTCGAGCACGTCGAGCACGTCGAGCGGACATGAGCGCGGCGCCCCCGCCCCGGTGACGGGGTGGGGGCGCCGGCGGTTCGGATCGGGCGCGCGGGCCGATGGCGGTCGGCCGTCGGCGGTCGGCGGGGGTCAGCGCAGGAAGCCGCGGGCCTCGCCCCAGCCCGCGGCGAGGTCGGCCTCGGTCTGGTTCAGGCGGGCGGTGACCACCTGGTCGAAGCCGTCCAGGAAGTACTGGTCGCCGGGGGCCGGTTCGACGCGGGCGCCACCGTTGACGAAGGTCTCGACGACCTGGGCGAGGGAGGTGTCCGGGCCCACCCGGCCCAGGACGTAGCGGGGGGCGCCGGCCAGGCCCGGGAAACCCGATTCCCGGTACGGGTACACGTCGCCCAACAGGTCGACCTGGACGGAGGCCTGCGGGTGCAGGGTGGGGCGCATGTCCTCGGGCAGGACGCGGATGAGTTCGGCGTCGGCCCCGGCGCGCAGGCTGTGCAGCGCGTAGCCGTAGTCCACGTCGAGGGTGGGCACGCGGGCGGCGACGCGTTCCTCGAAGGCGCGCAGGGCGTCCTGGAGTTCGGTGCGCTCGGCGAGGGTGAGCTTGCCGTCGGGCCGGCCGCTGTAGTCCTCGCGGAGCTTCAGGAAGTCGACGGGGCGGCCGGGGGCGGCGGCGTCGAGTTCGGCGATGAAGTCGACGAGGTCGAGCAGCCGGTGGGCGCGGCCGGGCAGCACGATGTAGCTGAAGCCGAGGCGCATCGGGCTGTCGAGGGCGGCCCGCAGTTGCTGGAAGCGGGCCAGGTTGGCCCGTACGCGGGAGAAGGCGCCGCTCTTGCCGGTGGTGGCCCGGTACTCCTCGTCGTCCAGGCCGTACAGGGAGGTGCGGATGGCGTGCAGGTCCCACAGGCCGGGCTGGCGCTGCCAGGTGCGGTCGGTGAGGGCGAACGCGTTGGTGTACAGGGTCAGGCGCAGGCCGCGGGCGGCGGCGCGGGCGACGAGGGTGCCGAGCCCCGGGTTGGTGAGGGGCTCCAGGCCGCCGGAGACGTACATGCGGTACGGGTCGTCGGTGGGCACCTCGTCGATGACGGAGGCGAACATCTCGTTGCCGGCGGCGATGCGGTCGCCCTCGTAGCGGGCGCCGGTGACGCGGACGCAGAAGTGGCAGCGGAACATGCAGGTCGGACCGGGGTAGAGGGCGACGATGTCGGGGACGGTGGGTCGGCCGGCGAGGACGGCGTCGAACACGCCCTTGGCCTCCAGGGGCAGGACGGTGTTGGACCAGTACTTGCCCGCGGGTCCGTCGGTGACGGCGCTGCGCAGGGCCGGTACGCGGGCGAACTCCGCGAGGAGGGCGGTGAAGGACTCCCGGTCCACGCCCAGGCGCCGCCGGGCGGTCTCCAGGGGGGTGAAGGGGTGGTTCCCGTAGAGGCGGGCCAGCTCGACGAGGCGGCGGGGCGTGTCCGGGTGGGGCGGGGAGCCGGCCGGGCCGGTGGGGTCGGTGTACGGGTCGGGTGTGGACAGCAGGCGCCCGACGGCCTCGCGGGCGGCGCGGACGTCGGCTCCGGGGGATGCGCAGCGCGCGACGGTGCGGGCCGCGGCGGCGTAGGCGGCGAGGGGGGCCGCGTCCCGGGCGGTGGTGGTGTTCATGCGGGACCCTTCCTGTCGGTGCGCCGGTGGCGGGCGGTCAGCTCGGCGCCGTGGGCCACGGCGAAGCGGATGGTCTCGCACAGCCGGCGGACGCTCTCCGGTCCCACTCCGGGGCCGGTGGGCAGGGAGATGGTCCTGGCGGCGAGGGCCTCGGTGTGCGGGAGGGCGTACGACTGGCGTGAGCGGTAGGGCTCCAGGAGGTGGCAGGGGGGCGAGCCGATGGGGGGCAGGACGAGGACGTTCTCGGCGCGCAGCAGTTCCATGAGCAGGTCGCGGTCGAGGCCGGTGGTCCGTTCGTCGACCTCCAGGACGGTGTACTGGTGGTTGTGGCGCTCGGTCGGGTCGGGGAGGGGCAGGGTGAGGCCGGGGACGGCGGCGAGCCCCTCCCGGTAGCCCTCCAGGCAGGCCCGGTTGGCCTCGACGTAGGAGGGGAGGGCGTCGAGGGAGGTCAGGCCCATCGCGGCGGCGGCCTCGCTCATCTTGGCGTTGGTGCCGCCGGCCGGGGAGACCTCGTCGAGGCCCTTGCCGAAGTTGGCCAGGGCGCGGACGCGGGCGGCGAGCGCGTCGTCGTCGGTGACGACCGCGCCGCCCTCGAAGGCGCCGACGACCTTGGTGGCGTGGAAGCTGAAGACCTCGGCGGATCCGGCTCCGCCGACGGGTCGGCCCTCACGGGTGCAGCCCAGCGCGTGGGCGGCGTCGAGGAACAGGTGCAGGCCGTGGTCGGCGGCGAGCTTCTCCAGGGCCGTGGTGTCGCAGGGCCGGCCCCACAGGTGGACGCCGACGACGGCGCTGGTGCGGGGGGTGACGGCGGCCCGGGCGCGGTCGGGGTCGATGAGTCCGGTGCGGGGGTCGACGTCGCAGAAGACGGGGGTCAGGCCGAGCCACTGGACGGCGTGCGCGGTGGCCGCGAAGGTCAGCGACGGCATGATCACCTCGCCGGTCAGGCCGGCGGCGCGGACCAGGAGTTGCAGGGCGCTGGTGGCGTTGCAGGTGGAGACGGCGTGTCGGGTGCCGGCGAGGTCGGCGACCCTGGCCTCGAACTCCAGGGAGAGGGGGCCGCCGTTGGACAACCACTGGTTGTCCAGGGCCCAGTCGAGGCGTTCGTGGAGACGGCGGCGGTCGACGGGGTTGGGGCGTCCGACGGAGAGCGGCCGCAGGAAGGCGGCGCGGCCGCCGAACAGGGCGAGGTCGTCCACGGTGCGCTTGAGCCCCCCGCGCGGGGCGGGTCGGGCGGGCCCCGCGGTGGGCGCGGCGCTCACGCGCGGCGGCCGACGAACAGGCCGCGGCCGAGCGCGCCGCTTTCCGCGAGGTATTCCACGGTGCAGCCGGCGGAGCGGAACGCGGCCTCGTATTCGGCGCGGTCGAAAAGGCGGAGGGGGTAGTCGTCGGTGAAATGGTGGATTCCGGTGTCCGGGTCGGCGACGGCGAAATGGACGGTCACCCGGGTTTCCCGGCCGTTTCGGGTGGTGCGGGACAGACGGGCGACGGCGCGGCCGGAATCGGTGATCGTGGCGCCGGCGACGTGGCCGTCGAGGAAGGTCTCGGGGAACCACCACGGCTCGATCACGATCACCCCGCCGGGTTCCAGGTGGGCCGCGAACCGCTCCAGGGTCGCCTCCAGCCCGGCCACCGAGTCGACGTGCCCGATGGAACTGAACATGCAGGTCACCACGTCGAAGGTGCGGCCCAGGTCGAAGTCGCGCATGTCGCCCTGGTGGACGGGGACCTCGGGCAGCTTCTCGCGGGCCACCTCGACCATGCCGTCGGCCAGCTCGACGCCCTCCACGTGGGAGAAGAGGTCGCGGAAGGCGCGCAGGTGGGGTCCGGTGCCGCAGGCGACGTCGAGCAGGGAAGCGGCGTCGGGAAAGCGTTCGGTGACCAGTCGGCGGACTTCTTTCGCCTCGGCCGCGTAATCCTTGCCGGTGCCTTCGTAGAACGAGACGTAGATGTCAGCGAATTCTTTGCCGTACATGTATTCCCCAATGGCGTCGTTGTCCGTCTACTCTCGGGCCCCGGGGAAAAGCGGCGCAGCGCCCTGTCCCGTCCTCCCCGCATCCGACCGTCCCATCAGGCATCGCGGTGGGCATCTCCTGGATTGCCGAATCACCGGCACGGGGCGCGGACGTCGAACACCAACGGAGGGAACGCCATGGGGAAGTACGCGACGGTGGCGAGGGTCAGGTCGATGGCGCTGGTCACGGCGCTGTTGTGGGGGGTCTCGGCCCCGGCGCAGGCGAGCGGTCCGGCGGGCGGCGCGGCGGGTGCCTCCGGTGGGGCGGCCGCCGACGCGGCGGGGCGTCAGCGGGCGGGCTGCCGGGCGGCGTTCGAGCGGGACTGGAGGAGCTACAACCGGGCCTTCGACGGCCGGGACGTGGGCCGGTTGATGGGCCACTACCTGCCGGACGCCTCGAAGGTCGACCCCGACGGCAGCTACCACCAGGGCCGTCCGGCGGTCGAGGGTCTCTTCCGCGAGCTGTTCGCGATGGAGTTCACCAGCGACTTCCGGGAGCTGCGCCGCACGGTCGTGGAGTGCAGGACGGCGCTGATGGTCGTGGACTCGACGCTGGTGTTCCCGCAGTGGGGGCACACCGAGCGGTTCACGTCGGTGCTGTCCTTCACCTACGAGCGCGGCCAGTGGAAGGTGATCGCCAACGTCAGCTCGCCGTCGGCGGCGGCACCGGCGTCGGCGGCGGCACCCACGGCGGGCTGAGGACGGGGCTGAGGACGGGGGCGGGGGTCGGGACGGGAGCCGGCGGGGGCGGGACAGGGCCGGGACGGGCCGGGGCGCAATCCTGAAGATGCCGGGCGGGTCCGCCAGGTGGCACGGTCTGGCGAGGGGGCCGGACAGGGCAAGGGCGTTCGGTGTTCCGCCGTCTTCGCATTGTTTCCGACCTGCGAGAAAGGCCAGCGCTCATGACGACCGTCGTTGCAGAGCAGTGGGAGATCAACGTCTCCAAGCATGGGGACGAGCGGCTGAGCGGGCCCCGCGGCCCGTGGTGGTTCACCGGCAGGCAGCCGGTGGCCCACGAGTGTCCGGGAGTCGAGGCCGACGGGCGCATCACCTCGCTGCCGCTGCCCGACCTCTCCTCCTGTGACCGCGCCGCGGTGCTGGACTACTTCGACAACTCGTGGGCGCTGACGGAATCGCTGTTCGCGGGGCTCCAGACGGCGGAGGCCTTCTACCGGCCGCCGGCCCACAACCTGCGCCACCCGATGATCTTCTACTACGGGCACCCGGCCACCCTCTACGTCAACAAGTTGCGCGTCGGCGGTCTCCTGGGCGAGGCCGTCGACGGATACCTGGAGCAGGTCCTGGAGACCGGCGTCGACGAGATGTCGTGGGACGACCTGTCGAAGAACGAGATGCTGTGGCCCTCCGTCGCCGAGGTGCACGCCTACCGGGCGACGGTCTACCGGTTGGTCCGCGCGGTCATCGAGGCCACCGACTTCGCCCCCGACCTCGGTCGCCCGGTCACGATGCGGGACCCGGCCTGGGCCCTGTTCCTCGCCTTCGAGCACGAGCGGATCCACCTGGAGACCAGTTCCGTGCTCATCCGGGAGCTGCCGCTGCGGCTGGTGGCGGCGCACCCGTCCTGGCCGGCGCCCGCCCCCATGCGGCGTACGGGCGTCGCCGGCAAGCCCACCGCGCGGGCGGTGCCGGAGAACGCCATGGTGGCGATACCCGGTGGTCGGGCGCACCTGGGCAAGCCGGAGTCCTTCCCGTCGTTCGGCTGGGACAACGAGTACGGCGGCCGTGACGTCGACGTCGAGGCGTTCGAGACCTCGCGGTACATGATCAGCAACGGCGAGTACCACCGGTTCGTCACGGACGGCGGCTACCGCCGGCCCGAGCTGTGGTCGCGGGAGGGCTGGGACTGGCGGGCCTTCCGCAACGCCAAGTGGCCGCAGTTCTGGGTGCCGGACGGTCCCAGCGGGCTGCACGCCTACCGGCTGCGCACCACCTTCGACGAGATCGACATGCCGTGGGACTGGCCGGTGTGCGTCAACTACCACGAGGCGAAGGCGTTCTGTGCCTGGCGCGGCGCCCAGGACGGGCGCGACTACCGGCTGCCGACCGAGGCGGAGCACCGTCTGGTGTGCGACCTGCCGGCGGAGCCCGGCCCGGCCGACGACCCGGTGATGCGCGAGGACGGCGTCGCGCTGCGCGAGCGCGGGGTCAACCTGAACCTCGCGTGGGGCTCGGAGTCGCCCGTCGACCACTCCCCCGCCACCTCCCACGGGGTGCACGACGCGGCGGGCAACCTGTGGACGCTGGTCGAGGACACCCTGAACCCGTTGGAGGGCTTCGAGGTCCACCCGTACTACGAGGACTTCAGCACCCCCTGCTTCGACGGCCGGCACCACATGATCCTCGGTGGTGCCTTCATCAGCACCGGTGACGAGGCGAGCGTCTGGGCCCGCTTCCACTTCCGGCCGCACTTCCTCCAGCAGTGCGGCATCCGCCTGGTCGCCTCCGCGACGCCCGGGCGCGAGGAGGAGCCGGCGGCGACCGCGGCCGCCGAGGCGTCCTACGAGGGGCGGGACATGCTCGACCGCTACCTGCTGATGCACCTCGGCGACGCCGAGGAGACCCTGGGTCGGGCGGACCACCCGCTGGCCTCCGCGCACGGCTTCCCGCAGCGCCTGGCGGCCCTGGTCCTGCGCGAGGCCAAGCGTTCGGGCACGCCGCTGCGCCGGGTCCTGGACGTGGGCTGCGCGGTGGGCGGCACTTCCTTCGCCCTCGCCCAGGGCGGGGTGGCGGACGTGGTCGGCATCGACCTGAGCCGCAGTTTCGTCGAGGTCGCCACGGAGCTGGCGTCCGGTGCGGCCGTCTCGTACGAGCGGGTCGACCAGGGCGAGAACCGTACGCGCCTGCGGGCGCGGGCGCCCCGCCCGGCGGCCGGCTGCGCCGCTTCCTTCGAGGTCGCGGACGGGTGCGCGCTGCCCGCTTCGCTCGGCCGTTTCGACGCGGTGGTGGTGGCCAACGTCCTGGACCGGGTCCCGGATCCGGAGGCGCTGCTGCGGCAGTTCACCGAGTCCGACGCCTTCCTGGCCGCCGGCGGGTTGCTGCTCGTCGCCAGCCCGTGGACCTGGTCGGGCGACCACGCGGACCGGGAGCGCTGGCTCGGCGCCCGGCGCGGGGCGCCGACCAGCGAGGTGGAGGTGCGCCGGCTGCTCGGCTACGCCTTCGACCAGGTCGCGGAGTCGGACGAGCCGGCGGTCCTGCGCGACCACTCCCGCCACTTCGAGGTGCTCAACGCCGACGTCTCGGTGTGGCGCAAGCGCTGACGGCACACGGCACACGGCGCGCGGCACACGGCCCGAGAGCCGCGCGCCGCGCGCCGCTCCCCCGGCGGGGCTCCCCCGCCGGGCGGGCGTCCCTCCCCTTCGATCCCCCTGGAGCGAGCACATGTACGAGCAGCCGGTCGCCGAGGTCTACGACGAGGTCTACCGGGGACGCGGCCGCGACTACGCGGGCGAGGCGAAGGAGGTGCGCGACCTGGTCCTGGAGCGGCACCCCGCGGCCTCGTCGCTGTTGGACGTGGCCTGTGGGACGGGAGCGCACCTGACGGCGTTCCGGGACCTGTTCGGCGAGGTCGAGGGCGTGGAGCTGTCCGCCGGGATGCTGGAGGTGGCGCGCGGGCAGCTGCCCGGGGTCGCGGTGCACCAGGGGGACATGCGCACGTTCGCGCTGGGGCGCACCTTCTCTGTGGTGACCTGCATGTTCAGCTCCATCGGGCACGTGACCTCGGTGGCCGAGCTGGAGGCGACGCTCGGCCGCTTCGCGGCCCATCTGGAGCCCGGCGGGGTGATCGTGGTCGAGCCGTGGTGGTTCCCCGGCACCTTCCTGGACGGGTACGTGACGGGCGCGGTGGTGCGCGAGAGCGAGCGCACCGTCGCCCGGCTGTCGCACTCCGCCCGGGTGGGCGGGCGCTCGCGGGTGACGGTGCACTTCGTGGTGGCCGATCCGGTGGCGGGGCTCAGCCACTCCACGGAGGAGTACCTGGTGTCGCTGTTCGAACAGGCCGAGTACGAGGCGGCGTTCCGCGCGGCCGGCTGCCGGGTGGAGTACGTCGAGGGCGGACCGCACGGTCGGGGCTGGTTCGTGGGCGTCCGCGAGGGGTCCCCGGCCGCCGCCGGCTGAGGCACCCGCCCCGTGGGGCACCCCGTACGAGCGCCGGTGGGCCGGAGGACCGAAGTCCTCCGGCCCACCGGCGCGTTCGGCCGCGGGACGCGGATGTGGATACGGGTGCGGGTGCGGATACGGGTACGGGTACGGGTCCGGGCGGGCCTCGCGGGGTCAGGCCGGGGCGGGCACGGCGAGCCGGCTGCCCTGGTGCACGGCGGTGGCCAGGGCCGCCCAGGAGGTCAGCTCGACCAGGGCCCGGTCGGTGGGGTGGTGGCGGCGGAACGCGGCGACGTCCGCCTCGGTGACCCGGTACGGGGCGAAGGCGGTCAGCAGCGCGAGGCGGGAGGCGGCCGCGGCGGCCGGGTCGGGTGTGCCCGGGGTGCCGGTTCCGTCCCCGGGGGTCCCCTCGCCGGGGAGGGGGTCGAGCCAGGCGCGGTCCGGGCCGGGCGGGCTGCCGTCCCAGCGGGCGAGGCGGGCGCGCAGCCCGTCGCGTACGGGCGCGGGGACCCAGCGGGCCCCGTGCTCGGTCGCGGCCACCGCGCGGGCGAGGGCCTGCGCCACCTCGGGGCGGCCGGCGGCCCAGTCCAGGCCCGGCACGGGCGGGGCGGGCGGCAGCAGGTCCAGGGACAGGCCCGGGCGCAGGGGGCCGGGGTCGTCGGCGTGCATGCCCCGGGCGACCGTGCGCATCAGGGGTTCGCGCAGGAAGCCGGGGGCCACGTCGGGGACGGGCGAGTCGGCGAGGAAGACGCTGACCATGCGGTTGAGGTAGTGGAAGGTGACGGCCACCCCGGCCAGTTCGGGGGTCCGGGCGGCGGGGAAGGGCGGTGCCTGCGCGGCCGGACCGTCTCCGTCGTCGGCCCGGCCGGGCCGGTCCGGCCGGTCCGCCCGCGGGTCGGCGCCGGCCCAGGCGGACAGGGCGGCGCTCTCCCCGGGCGGCTGCCGGCGCAGCACGGAGGCCTTGGCCCGGTGCACCTCGACGCAGTACGGGCAGGAGTTGGCCCGGGACACGGCGGTGGCCACGGTCTCCTTCTCGGCGCGGTCGGCCTCCACGTCGACGAGGAGCGTCTCGCGCAGCAGGAGCCAGCTCGCGGCGAGGGCGTCGGGGGCCGGCGAGTGCAGGGCGAGGGGCGGGGCGAGGACGCCGAAGTCCCGCCGGGCCTGGGCGTAGACGCGGGCCACGAGGCCGTTCGCCCGGCCGGGCGGGACGGCCTTGACGTGGCGGATGTCGCGCAGCGCGCCGCGCAGGACCGCCCGTACGAGGGGTCTCATCGGTTCATCGGCCCTTTCGCCGTTCGGGGGTGGATGGGGTGGCGCGCGCGGGTCGGGAGGGGGCGGGCCGGGCCGCCACGCGGCCGATGATCTCGTTCACCATCAGGCTGCTGGTGTGGAGCTGACGCGGGATCGGCTCGCTCTCGGCGGCACGGCGCAGGGCCCAGCGGTCGCGCTGGGCGGCGTACTGGTCCATGAGCAGGCGGACCAGCGCGGTGGCGGCGCCCTGGGCGGCCTCCGCGCTGTAGACGGGGGAGAAGGCGGATCCGAAGACGTCGACGGCCGGGGCGGTGCCGGCCGCGGGCGGTGGGGCGGGCGGTCCGGCCCCCTCGTGGTCGGGGCCCTGGGGATCCTCGTCTGTTCCCGGGGGTGGCTGCTGCGTGTCGCGCATGCTCTGACTCCCTCCGTGCGCCGGGCGTCGCTGTGAGTCCATGGTTGGGGCGCGGCGCCGCGGCCGGCGTCTTTCTGCGTGCGCAGCTGCGGCGGGGGCCGCGGCGGGGGCTCACGACGGGGCGCGCCGCCGTACGGGGCCCGGCGGTCGGCGGGGGGGTCGGGTGCGCGGCGTCTTCCGGAGTGCTCGATCGGTCGGGTGGTCGGGCCACTTGGCCACGTCTCCTTGCGGCCCGCGGGGAGGGTCACTTTGATGCCCTCATGACTGGGAGACCGTTCACCGCGGAGTCCGTGTCCGAAGGCCGCCCCGACGCGTGCGCCGACCGGGCCGGGGCCCCGCGCCGCGCGGTGGCGCGGAACGCCTGACCGGGGCGCCCGGCCCAGGTCGCGCCCGCGTCGCGCCCCGTCCGGCCCGGGCCGGCCCGGACGGGGTCACCCTTCCAGGAGGAACCCGATGCCGATCAGTTCCGCACGTCGCGCGGACCGTCCCGCTCCCTCGCGTCCTTCTCCCTCGCGTCCTTTTCCCTCCCGCCCGACGGGCACCCGTCCCGCTCCCTGTCGGCCGGCGGCACCGCGTCCGGCGGGCCGGGGCCATGTCCCGCGCTGAGCGGGGGGCTCGACGGGGAGCGGCGTCGGGGCGTCCGCGCCGGCCGGTGCTCCTCGCGCCGGGTCAGGCCGTCGGCCCGTTGGAGCGGCCGACGGGCGGCGCGCACGTGTGGTTGGCCGACGCCTCGCGCCCGCCGCGCGCGGACCACGCGCCGGCGCGGGTGCTGGACGCGCGGGAGCGCCGGCGGGCGGCCTCGCTGCACCGGTACGCCGACCGGCGGTGCTACATCGCCGCGCACGTGGCGCTGCGCGTGCTGCTCGGCGCGTACCTGGGGCTGGCGCCGGAGCGGGTGCGCCTGGTGCGCGAGCCGTGCCCGTGCTGCGGGGAACCGCACGGCCGGCCCGCGGTGGCGGGCGCCGGGCTGCACTTCTCCCTGTCGCACAGCGGAGACCTGGCTCTGTTGGCGTTCGCCGCCTCGCCGGTCGGGGTGGACGTGCAGGCCACGGGCAGTGGCGCGGAGGTCGCCGAGGAGGTGCGGGGGGTCCTGCACCCGCGCGAGGAGGCGGAGCTCGCGCGCTGTGACGCGGCCTCGCGGATGGACGCGTTCGCCCGGGCCTGGGTGCGCAAGGAGGCCTACCTCAAGGGGCTGGGCACCGGTCTGGCCCGTTCGACCGCGTTGGACTACCTCGGTACGGGTCCCGTTCCGGCGGCCGGGCCGACGGGTTGGCGGGTCGAGGACGTCATCGTCCCGGCGGGGTACGCGGCGGCGCTCGCGGTGCGGGAGCCGGCCGGCCCGGGGGCGGGCGGCCCCGGGGAGCGCGGCCCCGGGGCGGTGGCGGGGCGGGCGGGGGTCAGTAGCCCGTCCCGGCGGGCTGCGCGCGCCGGGAGCCCAGGTCGGACAGGGCGGTGAGCACCATCGGCGGGTGTTCGGCGAGGCGGCGCAGCAGGTGGGGCAGCCAGTCGGTGCCGTAGGCGGCGTGGATGCGGCAGGGGCGGCCCGCCTCGCGGTGGTGGCGCAGCAGTTCCGGCCGGACGCCGTGCAGCATCTCGATCTCGGTGTCCCGTCCGACGAGGCCGGCGCGGACCGCCTCGGCGAGCAGGTCGGGGTCCTGCGTGGCCAGGCTGAGGCGCACGCCCCGGTCGACGAGGCGGCGGGCGAGGTCGAGGTAGCGGTCGTCCAGGGCGGGGCCCCGTCCGAGCGCCACCTCGGGGGGCTCGCGGAACTCTCCCTTGACCAGGCGGATCATCCGGCCGGGTCGGGCCACGCGTCGGATGTCCTCCTCGGTGCGGTGCAGGTGGGCCTGGAGGGTGAGGCCCAGGTTGGCGTACCGGTCGGCGAGTTGGCGGTGGACGCCGAGGACGGCGTCGACGCTGGGTGAGCGGTCCATGCCGAGGACGACCTCGCCGCCCCGCTCCTCGGCGGCGGCGAGGATGCGGGCGGCGCGGCGTACGGCGCCGGCGCGGGAGGTGGCCAGGCCGAGTCGGAAGAGGTCGACGCCGAGGCGTTCGGGGGCGGGTTGCCGGCCGAGGAGGGCGAGGTACTCCTCGGCGGTCCTCTCGCCGTGCGCGGCGCCGGCGCCGGCCTCCCCGACGAACTCGGCGGTGACGGCGTACCCCTTGGCGCGCAGTACGGACAGGGCCTGGAGGAACTCCTCGCGGCCGGGTGCCAGCACGTAGCGCAGGGCGGCGGGGGCGAGGATCTCGCGCAGGGCCGAGCCCGGGTTGCCGGCCGCAGCGAGGCAGCGGGGGTCGGCGGCGAGCACGCGCAGGCCCTCGGCCGCCGCCTCGTACAGTGCGCGCTGGGAGAGCTCCTGCATCACGGCGGCACCTCGGCCTTCTCGTGTGTGACCCCGGGCGGACACGGTTCCGACCCTCAAGGCAATTCGTTGCCATAGCCTGGCAACATCTTGCCTCATACGTCATCGCGTTGGCAATGTCGACAACGTGAAACCGCCGCCCCCGGGGGCCTGTTCGGCTCCCCCGCGAACGGCGGTGGTGGACGGCGCTGCGGTGTCCGGGCCGCTCAGGCCCCCCGGGCCCCCGCCGATCCGGTGGCGGCGCGCGCCCGGACCAGGGATTCGGCGGTGAGGCGCCAGATGTCGGCCGCGAGGTCGACGCTGCCGGCCTCCTGCGCCCGCGCGGCGAGGTCCTGAAGCCCCGTCAGGCCCTCCTCCTCGGCCCCCTCCAGCATGAGCAGCCGGCAGCCGAGGACCTCCACGCGCACCCGGTCCCGGTAGGTCATGCGCGACTCGGCGCGGCCCAGTCGGTCCAGCAGGGCCCGGGCGTCCAGGACCCGGCCCTCCAGGAAGGCCAGTTCGGCGCCGAGGGCCATGAGTTCCTGTTCCAGGGCGGGCGTGCCGGCGAAGGGCAGCCCGCTCTGGGCGGCCTCGACGTACTGCTGGGCCACGTCCGGCTCCGGCGGGAACTTCTGCAGGTGCAGCCGGGCGGCGGCGACCCGCAGCCGCAGCCACAGGGTCAGGTTCTCCCGGCCGCTGTAGCCCTGGAGGGCGCTCTCCAGGAGGTCCTGCGCGGCGGTGAACTCCCCCTGGCGGACCCGGACCGCGGCGGCGGTCCACATCGCCTCGGCCCACTGGGCGTCGGACTGGCCCTCGACCAGGGCGGTCAGCTCGTCGGCGTGCGCGCGGGCCTCGGGCAGCCGGCCCGCCTCGGCCTCGACCGACACGAGGACCAGCAGGGCCGTCGCCATGTCCTGGCGGGACAGCCCGCCGTCCCGGGCGAGCCGGTGGGCGGTGGCGGAGGCCTCGATGGCCGCGGTGATCTCGCCCGAGGCGCGCATGCACCGGGCGAGCTGGGTCAGGCCGCGCGCGCGCAGCTCGGTGAGCCCGGTCTCGTCGCCGAGGCCGACGAGTTCGTCGAGGTAGGCGCGCTCCCGGTCCAGTTCGCCGCGGCGGCGCTTCCACTGGGCCAGCAACCACAGGCTCTGCCAGCGCAGCAGGGGATCCTGTTCCTGCGCGGACTTGAGGGCCTCGGCGAGCAGTTCGCCGGTCTCGTCGGAGTCGAGGGAGGCGGCGATGGTCAGGCTCTGGACCAGCGATCCGGCCCTGGACTCCTCGAATTCGGCCGGGCTGACGCCGAGCCGCTCGGCCAGGTAGGCCACGGCGCGCTCCGTCGGCTGCCGGGCCCCCGATTCCAGGCGGGACAGGTAGCCCGCCGACATTCCCTCCCCGGCCACGGCGGACTGCGCGAGGCCGCGCTCGGTCCGCAGTTGCCTGAGACGGCGCCCGAAGGCTGGCTGCTCCAACACGTGTTTGCCCTCAACGGTCTCGACGAACGGCTGGGATCGGCGTACCGGGGTGTTCAGAGTCTCACCATCTTGCCGCATCTGTGCCACAGGCTTCCACCCACATGTGCCAAAGGGTAGCGAAGCCCGTTGGATTCTGGCAAGGAATTCCCTCCGCCACTCCGCCTTCGAGCTGGCACGATCGGTCAGAACGGGCCTGCCTGGGTGGCGAGTTGACAGGCAGCATCCTTGGCAACTCATTGCCATGTCGGCTGCGGTTGTCCTACTTTTGCTTGACAGACCAGAGCCGGCGCCGCGGGACCGCCCGTCGCCGATGCCAACAGGAGGCGGCGTACATGACCCGCGACCGTTCCCAGGACATCGCCGTCACCGGCATGGCCGCCCGGTTGCCCGGCAGCGGCGACTTCCCCGTCCGCTGGCGGGCCCCGCACACGGCCGGCCCGCGCCACCGCCTGATGCTGGAGGCCGTGCGCCGGGCGCTGGGCGACACCGGCCCCGAGCCGTACGCGGAGGCCGCCTCCACGGGGGTGTACGCGGCGGGCGCCGTCGGCCCCGGGCACGCGGCCCGACGGATCGCCCACCGGCTCGGACTGACCGGCCCCGTGCGGGACTTCCCCGCCGCCCACGGCTCGGCGCTGGTCACCGTACGGGCCGCGGTCGAGGCGCTGCGGGCCGGGGAGTGCGACCTGTGCGTGGTCGTCGCGGGGCACGGCGCCGGCGGACGGGACGCCGGGCGGGGCCCGTCGGAATCGGGGGCCGCCTGCCTGGTGCTGCGCCGGCTGGACGAGCTGCCGGCCCGCGCCCCGCGCCCGTACGGGCTGATCCTCGACGCGGCCGTGGCCCCGGGCGCGGACCGCGCCGGCGGGCCGGGCGCGGACACCGTCGGGCTGGCCCCGCTGGTCGACGCCCTGTTGCTGATGCGCGGGCCGGGGGCCGGGCGACCGGCGCCCGCGCGGGTGGGGGACGCCCGCGCCCACGTCGTCCTGGCCCCCGCGCCCCGGCCGTCGCACCACCGGGTCGACGGCACGCCCTGGACGGCGGCCCGGCCGGTGGACCTCGCTCCGCTGCGCGCGGCGGCCCGTACCCGGGCCGAGGCCCGCGTACGGGAGCTGCCGCCGCAGGAGCCGGACGGGTGCGGGGTGCGCGCGTTCGTGGTCGGCGCCTGGTGCGAACTGCTGCGCCTTCAGGGCGGGCTCACCGACCACTCCGACTTCTTCGCGCGCGGTGGGGACTCCCTGCTCGTGACGCGGCTGGCCCGCCGGATCTCCCGCGAGTTCGGGGTGGAGGTGACGGCGCCCGAGCTGTCCCGCCGCAACCTCGGCGACCAGGTCGCGCTCGTACGGGCCCTGCGCGCCCGCCGTCCGGGACGGGTGGAGGGCGCCGCCTGACCCGGGCCGCCGCCGCGCCGCCGGCCGTGACGCGCCCCTGACGCCGGCTCACCTTGCCGGGGCCGCCCGACCGGGCCGCCCGACCGGGGTCGCCCGACCGGGGTCGCCCGCCCGCCCCGACATCCGGCACGCCCCGCCCGGCTCCACCCGCTCCACCCGCCCGGTCGCGCCCCGCCGCGTCCGGGCTCCGCCATGCCCGCCGCGCCCGCCGCGCACCCACCGCGCCCCCCGCCCGACGGCCCGCACGGTCCGCACGGCCCGCCCCGCACGGCCCACCCCGCCCGGTCGCGCCCGCCGCGTCCGGGCTTCGCCCGTGCCCCGCCGCGCCCACCGCGCCTGCCGCGGCCCCGCACGAACCGCACGGCGGCCCGCAGGCCCGCCCCCGACCGGCGCCGCGGTCCGCCCGGGCGGGCCACCCGGCGGGCCGCCCGACGAGCCGCCCGACGAGCCGCCCGAGGGTCCGTCCGCACCCCCCGTACGCCCCTTCACGCGCCCGCGCGCAAGGCCGCTCCACCGCCGGTGCACCAAGTTGCCAAAGTCTGGCAATTCATTGCCAACCTCTGCCGGCTCCACTAGGTTCCTGGCCGTCGCGAACTCCGCGACTCCCGCCGAGTCCGACTCATCGAGGAGACGCCATGCGTACCGTCCTTCGCGTTGCCCGCCTCACCGCCGCCGCCGTCGCCCACGGGCCCGACGACATCGGCTGGCCCTGATCGGTCGGCGCCCACGCCCCCCATGAGATGGCTGGAGCGCACGACCCCCCGCCCCGGCGCGGGATGGCGGCTGGTCTGTTTCCCCCACGAAGGGGGTTCGGCCCGCCTCTTCGACACGTGGGGCGAGGGCCTCACCGGCACCGAGGTGTACGCGGTGCGCTATCCGGGGCGCGGCCCCCGGTCGAACGAACCCTGCCCGACCGACGTGCACCGGCTGGCGGCCGAGATCGCCCGCGCCGTCGCGCCGCTGACGGACCGTCCGGTCGCCCTGTTCGGGCACAGCCTCGGCGCCTGGGTGGCCTTCGAGACCGCCCGGCGGCTCCAGCGGGCCGGCACGCCGGCGGGCCACCTGTTCGCCTCCGGAGCGCACGCCCCGCAGACCCGTACGGGACTCGGCGCGTGCCGGACCCAGCACGGACACGACGCCGTCGCCGCCGCCCTGGTGGAGATCGGCGGTCGTGACGGGGGCGGGCTCCTCGACCCGGCGCTGCGCCGGATGGTCATGCCGTACGTCACCGCGGACCACCGGATGCTGGACGGCTACGTGTACCGGCAGGGGCCGCCGCTCGACTGCCCGGTGACCACGGTGGTCGGGGTCGGCGATCCGCACGTCACCGCGCGGGACACCGCCTCCTGGGCCCTGTTGACCCGTCGCGGGCACCGGGGGTATACCGTGCCGGGCGGCCGCCTCTACCTCAACGCGCACCCTCCGCTGCGGCTGTTCGCGACCCTGTCCGCGCCGACGCCCGTGCCCGCCGGCGCCGGCGCGCCGTACCGCTCCTGAAGGGAACCACCATGCCCCACATCTCCCTGGACAACGACCTGCCCGGCATCAGCGGCCTGCTGACCCAGCGACCGGACACCGCCGGGCCGCTCGGCGCCCTGGCCAACGCGCTGCTGCGGGTGTCGACGCCGTCGCTCGGCTGCGGCGACCGGGAGCTGATCGCCGCGTACGTCTCCGAGCTCAACGGCACCCGTTTCTGCTCCGACTCGCACCGCGCCTTCGCCGCCGCCCAACTGCCCGGCGGCCAGGAGCTCGTCAAGGCCGTGCTCGCCGACCCCGACACGGCCCCCATAGGCGCCAGGATCCGCGCGCTGCTGCGCATCGCCGCCGAGGTGCGGGGACAGGTCGGCCCGGTGAGCGACGCGGCGGTGGAGGCGGCCCGCGCCGAGGGGGCGAACGACGCCGACATCCACGACACCGTGCTGATCGCGGCCGCGTTCTGCATGTTCAACCGGTACGTCGACGGCCTGGCGACCAAGCTCCCCGACAGCGAGGGCTACTACTGCGAGTCGGCCCGCAGGATCGTCAGTCGGGGCTATCTCGGTGATCGCTGAACCGGAACGGACCGCCGCGGGGGAACCGCCGGTCCCCTTCCTGGACCTGCGGGCGCCCTACGCGGAACTGCGTGACGGCCTCGACGCGGCCTGGGCCCGGGTGATGGGCTCGGGCCGCTTCGTCCTGGGGCCCGAGGTGGAGGCGTTCGAGGAGGAGTTCGCGGCCTGGTGCGGCGGCGCGCACTGCGTCTCGGTGGGCGACGGCGGCTCCGCGCTGGAACTGATCCTGCGCGGCCTGGGCATCGGGGCGGGCGACGAGGTGATCGTGCCCGCCCACACCTTCGTGGCGACCTGGCTCGCGGTTTCCGCCACCGGGGCCCGGCCGGTGCCGGTCGAGGTCGACGCGCACACCTTCACCCTGGACGCCGACCGGGTCGCGGACGCCGTCACGCCCCGGACCCGGGCGGTCCTGCCGGTGCACCTCTACGGGCATCCGGCCGACCTGCGGGCCCTGCGCGCCCTCGCGCGGCGGTACGGGCTGGCCGTGGTGGAGGACGCGGCGCAGGCGCCCGGCGCCCTGGCGTACGGGAGCCGCGTGGGCTCGGGTGACTCGACGGCGGCCTTCAGCCTCTACCCGGGCAAGAACCTGGGGGCGGTCGGGGACGCGGGGGCGGTGGTCACCTCGGACGGGGACCTGGCCCGCCGGATCCGGCTGCTGCGCAACTACGGCAGCGAGGTGAAGTACCGGCACGAGGTCCGGGGCACCAACTCCCGCCTGGACGAGCTCCAGGCGGCCGTCCTGCGCGTGAAGCTGACCGTCCTCGACGAGTGGAACGCGCGCCGGGCGGCGGTGGCGCGGCGGTACCTGGAGGCCTTCGAGGGGTTGTCCGGGGTGGAACCGCCCCGACCCGCGTCCTGGGCGGATCCGGTGTGGCACCTGTTCGTCGTGCGCTGCGCGCGGCGGGAGGAGGTGCGGCGGCTGCTGGCCGAGGCCGGGGTCGAGACGCTGATCCACTATCCGGTGCCGGTGCACCGCTCGGGCGCGTACGCCGACGCCGGCCTGCCGGTCGGCTCCTTCCCGCTGTCCGAGCGGCTGGCCGACGAGGTGCTGAGCCTGCCGATCGGGCCGCACCTTTCCGCGGGACAGGTCGACCGCGTCGTCACCGCGCTTGAGAAAGCCTTTACCCGGACGGGCTGACGGGGAGGCGTTTGCGCATCCTCGAAGATGTTCCGCTCACCACGCCACGGCCACCCTTGAGCAATCGAACCGCTGCCGGAGTGCAGAATCAAGGGAGTCCTGACGATGCCGCGTGAGAAAGCCCTGGTTTACCTGGTTCAGCAGAGCGTCTGGGATTCTCCTATGGAATCCATGCCGCTCGCCATGGGGTACATGAAATCCACGGCCCTGGCCGATGAGCGGATAGCCAGGGAAGCCGAGATAAAGATCCTGAACTACCGGGGCGGAAAGACCCTCTCCAGCATGGCGAACGAAATGTTCCGGGACGGTGTTCCGGACGTGCTGGCGTTCTCCGTGCTCGGTTGGAACTTCCGGACCTTCGGCTCCCTGGCGGAGACGTTCAAGCAGCTCAACCCCGACGGCTGGGTGGTGATGGGCGGCACGCACGTGGCGCACCAGGGCAGCCGGGTGTTCCGGATGTTCCCGGAAGTCGACATCGTGGTGAACGGCGAGGGCGAGTTCGTATTCCGGGACATCCTGTCCGCCCGGCTCGACGGGACCTCTCCGCGCGAACTCGGTTCGATCACCGGTCTGACCTATCAGAGTCCCGAGGGTCTTCCGGTGAAGAACGAGGACCGGGCGCGGATCGAGAACCTGGACGACATTCCGTCGCCCTTCCTGACCGGAGCCCTGGAGCTCACGGACGAGAAGGGCGATTTCCGCTATGACGTCGCCATCATGGAGACGAATCGCGGATGCCCCTACAAATGCGCCTTCTGCTACTGGGGCGGGGCGATCGGGCAGAAGGTCCGGGCGTTCTCCCGGGACCGGCTCCGCGAGGAACTGGAGCTGTTCGCCAAGCACCAGGTCCACACGATCGTGCTGTGCGACGCGAACTTCGGGCTGCTGCGCAGCGACGTCGACTTCATGGACGACCTGATCGAGCTGCGCGAGCAGTACGGCTTCCCGCGCGCGCTGGAGACCTCCTGGGCGAAGAACAAGTCCAAGTCGTTCTTCGAGATCGTCAGCAAGATGAAGAAGGCCGGCATGCGCAGCTCGTTCACACTGGCGTTGCAGACCCTCGACGACAACACGCTGAACCTCATGAACCGCAAGAACATGAAGGTCAACGCGTGGGAGGACCTCGCCGAGTGGCTGGGCAAGGAGGGGCTCGACCTGTACGCGGAGCTGATCTGGGGAGCCCCGGGCGAGACGGTGGAGTCCTTCATGGAGGGCTACGACAAGCTCTCGCGCCGGGTGTCGCGCATCGCCTGCTACCCGATGCTGATGCTGCCCAACACCGACTACACGGAACAGAAGTCCCGGTACGGGATCATCTCGGTGCGCGGTGACAACGACGACTTCGAGTACATGCTGGCGAACAACACCGTCACCTTCGCCCAGAACCAGCAGATGCAGCGGTTCCTGTACTGGGCGCGCGTGGTCGCCGAGATGTGCGTGCTGCGCTCGACGTGGGTGGGGCTGCGCGAGTTGGGCGGCATCACCCAGTCGGAGGCGCTGCGCAGCATCGGCTCCTACATCGAGGAGTCGGGCGACCCGGCGGCCGAGCCGCTGCGGGCCGCGATGGCGAGCGCGATCGGCGGTACGGGGGACATCGCCCAGGGCGTGACCCTCTTCTACACCGACGCGGACTCGCGCGAACTGCTGCTGCGCTGGTGGGCCTCGGAGATCCGGCCGAAGCTGCCCGCGGAGGTGGCCCCGGTGGTGGACGAGATCTTCCGCTTCGACCTGCTGACGCACCCCGTGTACCACGACCCGGACCTGCCGGTCCCGCCGGAGGACGCGCTGCCGGTGGTGTCCCTGCGGGGCGAGGGATACCACGTGCGCGAGGACGTGAAGCTGGAGTACGACGTGCCGGCGATCGTCGCGGCGCTGCGCGCGGACCGGGAGGCCGACCTGCGGCCGTCGCCGACGTCCCTGGACCTGTACTACCGGACGGGTTCGCACAACGCGGTGACCTCGACCAACCACGAGGTGATCATCCACTACATGGGGATGCCGAAGGAGGAGGCGCTCGCCAACGCCGCGGCCCTGGACACCCCCGCCGCCACGTCGGAGCTGGTGAGCGACCACGGCGGGTGCTCGTGAGCGCGCCCGACGCGGGGCCGGGGTCGCTGGACCCGGCGGCGTTCCGGGAGCGCTTCCCGGTGCTGCGCCGGCTCACGCACCTGTCGTCGTGCAGTCTGGGGGCGCCCTCGACGGACGTCGAGGAGTCGCTGCGCGCCGTGTTCGGGGCGATGTACCGCACCGCGTCCCCGTGGCCGGAGTGGGAGGTGGAGATCGACGACGCGCGCGCCCGCCTCGCGGGTCTGCTCGGGGCGAAGCCGGCCGACGTGGCGGTGGTGCCCCACGCCACGCAGGGCGCGTACCTGGCGGTGTGCACGGCGGACCTGGTCCGCCGGCCGCGGCTGGTGGTGTCGGCGGAGGACTTCCCCACGATCGCGCACGTGGCCCTGGCACAGCGCCGGTTGGGCGCCGAGGTGGTGTTCGTGCCGGCGGGCGAGCCGGAGGAGGTGGTGCGGGGGTACGCGGAGGCGATCGACGAGCGGACCTCGCTGGTGTTCCTGCCCTCGACGACGTTCCTGCGGGGGGTGCGGCTGCCGGTGGCGCGGATCGCGGCGCTGGCGCACGCGTCCGGCGCGCGGGTCTTCGTCGACGCCTACCAGTCGGTGGGGGTGGAGCCGGTGGACGTGGCCGCGTGGGACGTGGACTACCTGGTGACCGGCTCCCAGAAGTACATGCTGGGGGTGCCCGGGTTGGCGTTCCTGTACGTGCGCCCGGGGCTGGCCGACGAGCGGGAGCCGTTGCTGACCGGGTGGTTCGGTCGGGTCGACCCGGACGCCTTCGACCCGTACACACTCGACTTCGCGGACGGGGCGCGGCGGCTGGAGACCGGCAACCACGCGGTGCCCGCCGCGTACGCGGCCGCGGCGGCGCTGCGGCTGCTGGAGCGGGCGGATCCGGCCCGCGTGCGGCGGCACGTGGCGGGGTTGACGGCGCGGGCCGCCGCCCTGCTGACGGAGGCGGGCGAGACGCTGGCGGGTCCCTCGGACCCGCGGGACCGGGGCGCGCACCTGGCGTTGTGCGATCCGGATCCGCAGGCGTTGTCCGCGTGGCTGGTGTCGCGGGAGGTGCGGATCGCCCCGCGCGGGGCCTTCGCGCGGATCTCGTTCCACCACTTCAACAACGAGGACGACGTGGACCTGGTGTGCGCGCAGATCCGCGCGTACCGCGAGCGCGGCGGACGCTGAGCACGGCGGGCTTCGGCCGCCGGGTGGGAGGAAGGCGGAACGCGAAGGGGGCGGGCCGGCGGTCGAACCGCCGGCCCGCCCCCTTCGCGTGTGGCCTCAGGCCGCGGCGGCGTCGGTCCGCGCGGTGTCGGCCGGGGCGCGCCGGCCCCGGATGAGGTCGGCGGCCTTCTCGGCGATGGCGATGGTGGGCGCGTTGGTGTTGCCGCGGACCACGTTCGGCATGACGGAGGCGTCGACCACGCGCAGTCCCTCGATGCCGAGGACCTTGAGCTCGGCGTCGACGACGGAGCCGATGGCGCAGGTGGAGGTGGGGTGGAAGATGGAGTGCGTGACCCGCAGGGCGTAGGCGCGCAGGTCGGCGTCGGAGGCCGAGGCGGGCGGCAGGTACGGGGTGGCGGTGTAGGGGCGCAGGGCCTTCTGGTCGGCGATGTCGAGGGCGATGCGCAGGGCGGCCACGGCCGTGTCGAGGTCGGCCTCGTCGGCGAAGTAGTTGTGCTGGATCCGCGGCTTGGCGGTGGGGTCCTCGGAGGCGAGGCCGACCGATCCGCGGCTGCGCGGGGTCAGCAGGGAGGGCCCGAAGGTGAAGGCGTGGGCGGTGGGTACGCCGAGGCCGCCGTCGGTGAACATGACGGGGGCGGCGAGGTATTCGACGTCGGGGGCGTCGAGGGAGGCGTCGGTGCGGACGAAGCCGCCGACCTCGGGGCCGTTGGAGGTGAGCGGTCCGCGGCCTTCGGCGAGGAAGCGCTGGAAGTTCTCGGGGGTGCCGGCGGCGAGCATGCTGATCGGGTGCTCGTGCGGGTAGACCAGCGGGATCAGGACGTGGTCCTGGAGGTTCTGGCCGACCAGCGGCTGGTCGAGGACGACCGGGATGCCGAGGGCGCCGAGCAGGGCGGCGGGGCCGATGCCGGAGAGCTGGAGCAGCTGCGGGGAGTTGTAGGTGCCCGCGGAGAGGACGACCTCGCGTTCGGCGCGCAGGGTGATCAGTTCGTCGAGGCGGTGGCCGACGACGCCGGTGGCGCGGCCGTCCTCGATGACGACCCGGTGCACCTGGAGGTTGGTCTCGACGGTGAGGTTGGGGCGGTCGAGGACCGGGTGGAGGAAGGCGGTCGCGGTGCTGGCGCGGCGGCCGTCGCGCTGGTTGAGCTGGAAGGCGCCGAAGCCCTCCTGGGAGGCTCCGTTGAAGTCGTCGTTGGCCGTGTACCCGGCCTCGACGGCCGCCTCGACGAAGGCGGTGGACATGGGGTTCTCCGCGCGGCCGTCGGAGACGGCGAGGGGTCCGCCGGTGGCGTGGTAGGCGTCGGCGCCGCGCTCGTTGTCCTCGGAGCGCTTGAAGTAGGGGAGCAGTTCCGCGTAGCTCCAGCCGGGCTGGTCCCAGGCGTCGTAGTCGGCGCGGTTGCCCCGGATGTAGATCTGGGTGTTGATGGAGCTGGTGCCGCCGAGCACGCGGCCGCGCGGGAGGTAGAGGCGGCGGCGGTTCAGGTGCGGTTCGTCATGCGTGTCGTAGTCCCAGTCGAGCCGGGTGCGGAACAGCTTCGCGAAGGCCGCGGGCACGTGGATCTGTTCGGCCGAGTCCACCGGGCCGGCTTCCACGAGGCACACCTGGATCTGCGGGTCCTCGCTGAGCCGGGCCGCGAGCACCGCGCCTGCCGAGCCGCCGCCGACGATGACGTAGTCGTACATGAACCCCTCCTCGGACGTTTGGCTCAAGAATCGCGCAGCGGGCTCGGGGCGGCTTCTCCTGGAGTGCCCAAACGGGTTGGTGTGAAAGGGAGTTGGCGGGTACGGCAGAGCGCAATCGCGAAGACGTGCGGCGCCCCGGCGGGTGTGACGATGTGGCGTGGGGTTCGCCCGGAACCGACCCGCATACGACAAGGAGATCCAGCATGAGCGAGACCGCCACGTCCTGGGGCAACGCAGCCGAGCTTCTCGCCGCCGCCGGTGTGGAGGAGGACGTCGACTACTACCGCTCGTTCACGTCCCCCGACGAGAAGGCGGTGCTGTCGGTGGCCCTGCGGGTGCAGGCCGCCTGGGCGGCGAACGACGGCGACGTCTTCGCGGACTGCTTCTCCGAGAACGGCAGTCTGCTGATGCAGGACGACCAGCTGACGAGCCGCGAGGAGATCCGCTCCTACATGACGCAGGGGTTCGGCGGCATCTACAAGGGCGCCCACGTGACCGGCTACCCGCTGTCGCTGAAGTTCCTGTCCGACGGCGTGGCGCTGGCCGTCACCGAGGGCGGGATCGTCCTGGACGGGGAGACCGAGGTCGCCCCGCAGCGCCGGATCCGGGCCACCTGGGTCATCGTCCGTGAGGGCGAGGGCGACCTGCGGCTGTTCTCGCACCAGAGCAGCCCGATCAACGGCTGAGCACGACCGCGCCCGCGACCGGGGTCCGGCGACGCGAAGGGCCCCGTACGGTCGGTCCGGTGGACCGGGCGACCGTACGGGGCCCTTCGCGCGGCGTGCCGGCCGTCAGGCGCCCGGCGCGGCCGGGGCCGGGGCGCCCTCGACCGGGGCGTCCGCGCCCTGCGGGGCGGCTTCGGCCGGGGTGTCCGCGGCGCGGGAGCGCAGCAGGCCCCAGGCGAGGGCGATCAGCACCACCATCGAGGCGGCGCTGGCACCGGCGACGCTGTTGAGGCCGCTCGTGAAGGCCTCCCGGGCCGGGCCCAGGAGGGTGGCGGCGACCGACTCGGACAGGTCGGCGGCTGCCGCCGAGGCCCCGGCGAGGGACTCGCGCGCCGCGTCGGCGGCCCCGGCGGGCAGCCCGGCCGGCAGGGTGTCGGCGGCCTCGGCGCGGTAGACGGCCGTGCCGACGCTGCCCAGCAGGGCGACCCCGAGGGCGACGCCCAGCTCGCTGCTGGTCTCCGAGGTCGAGGCGGCCGATCCCGCCTTCTCGGGCGGGGCCGCGCCGACGACCAGGTCGGTGCTGAGCGCCGCCATCGGACCGAGCCCGAAGAAGATCAGCGTGAAGCAGGCGATCACCGGCAGGGCGCCGGATCCGCTGCCCACCTGGGTCAGGAGCAGGCCGCCGACGGCCGAGAGGGCCGCGCCGGCCGCGATAACCTGGCCGGTGCCGATCCGCTGCGCCACCGCGGGCGCCAGCATCGCTCCGACGACGGTGCCCAGGGCCGAGGGCAGCATCCACGGGCCGGCGGCCAGGGGGGAGAGGCCGTCGACCATCTGGAGGTACTGGGTGACGAACAGGCCGACGCCGCCCAGGGTGGCGGTGCCGATCAGCATGACGGCCAGGGCCCCGCTGAAGGAGCGGCTGCGGAAGAGGCCGATGTCGAGCAGGGGCGTGGTGAGCCGGCGCTGCCGGGCCACGAACACGACCGCGCTCGCGATGCCGACGGCTCCCGCGGCGAGGGCGGTGGCCGAGACGCCGTGCGCGGCCACCTCCTTGAGGGCGTAGATGACGGGCAGGATGGCCGTCAGGGACAGCGCGACGCTGGCGAGGTCGAGCCGGCCGGGCTCCGGGTCGCGGTACTCGGGCAGCAGCCGGGGGCCCGCCACGAGCAGGATCACCATGACCGGTACGCCCAGCAGGAACACCGAGCCCCACCAGAAGTACTCCAGGAGCGCCCCGCCGATGACGGGGCCGACGGCGGTTCCGGCCATGAAGCAGCTCATCCAGATCGCGATGGCCATGCCGCGCTGCTTCTCGTCCTGGAACATGTTGCTGATCAGGGCCAGCGTCGAGGGGCCGAGGGTGGCGCCCGCGATGCCCAGTAGGGCGCGGGTGACGATGAGCATCTCGGCGCTGGTGGAGTACGCCGCCAGCACGGAGGCCACGCCGAAGGCGGCGGCGCCGATCAGCAGGAGGCGGCGGCGGCCGATGCGGTCGCCGAGGGTGCCCATGGTGATGAGGAACCCCGCGATCATGAACGCGTAGATGTCCATGATCCACAGCTGTTGGGTGCTGCTGGGGTCGAGGTCGGCGCTCAGGTGCGGCAGCGCCAGGTACAGCACGCCCAGGTCGAGGGCGAGCAGGGTGGTGGGCAGGGCGAGGACCGCCAGCCCGATCCACTCCCTCCGGGTGGCCCTGGGGGCCGGGGGGCCTCCGGTCTCGGGGGCTGTTTCCATGGTTTTCCTTCCCGGTGTACGTCACTTCGTCGCTTCGGACAGGGGCTTGGTCCGTGGGGGGCGTCCGGCCTCGGGGGCTCGCGACCTCAGGGGCGGGCGGCGCGGTGGCGCGCGGTCAGGCGCTCCAGCAGGGGGACGATCTCGTTCGGGCTCGGGGTGCCCAGGCGCTGGGTGCGCAGCCGGGCGGCGTTGGCGGCGAAGGAGGGGTCGTCGAGGACGCGCAGCAGTTGGGCGCGCAGGAGTTCGGCGGTGATCTGGTCGGAGTCCGCGACGTACAGGCCGGCGCCCTCGTCCTGGAGGCCGTTGGCGTGGGCCACGGGCGCCCACCACTTCTCGCTCCAGTACGTGCCGGGCACGATCAGCTGGGGGACGCCGTGCTCGACGGCGGTGATGAAGGTGCCGGGTCCGCCGTGGTGGACGATGGCCGAGCAGGTGGGCAGCAGGGTGGTGAGCGGGACGAAGTCCACCAGCCGGACGTTGTCGGGGATGGTGGTGCCCGCGTCGAGCTGGCGGCCGGAGAAGGTGGCGACGACCTCGGCGTCGATGTCGGCCACCGCTTCGAGGAGTTCGGCCGCCGAGGCCTCTATGCCGTGGGACTCGCGGTGGGAGAAGCCGAGGGTCAGGCACACGCGGCGTCGCTCGGGCGGGTCGTAGACCCAGTCGGGCGACTGCACGGGGCCGTTGAAGGCGACGGGGCGCACCGGGACGTGGTGGATGCCCTTGGGGTGGTGGATCCAGTCCGGGGAGGGGTCGATGGTCCACTGGCCGAGGACCATCTCTTCGTCGAACTCGTGGCCGTGGCGCTTGAGGATCGGCTCCAGCCAGGCCCGCATGGGGTCGTGGCGGTGGGCCAGTTCGGGGGCGACGGCGGTGTGCAGCTGTCCGAGGGTGTCGACGCCCCACAGGAACCGGGCGTGCGCGGCGCCGCAGGCGCGGGCGGCGACGGGGCCGGCGAAGGACAGGGTGTTCCAGACGACCAGGTCGGGCCGCCAGCGGCGGGCGAAGGCGACGAGGTCGTCGAAGGTGGACTCGGGGGACAGCAGCGGGAAGAACTCGGTGGCCAGGGAAACGTACTCGGCGTACGGGTCGTCCCAGCCGTACTCGCTCTGCCGGGAGGTGGGGCGCAGGGTGCCCGGGGCGGCGCCCGCGGGTGCGCTCTCGACGGTGGGCCCGTCCTCGGGTTCGGCGTCGGCGAGGTCCTGTCCGAGGTGGCCGGCGGGTTCGCCGACGGGCACGGGCATGAGGCCGAGGCCGGCGATGTCGCCGGCGAGGTCGGGATGGCTCGCGACGCGCACCTCGTGCCCCGCGGTCTGCATCGACCAGGCCAATGGGGCCAGGAGGTACAGCTGCGATTTGTTCAGGCAGGAGACGAACAGGACACGCATGGGAGTCCCTTCCGGTAGCGGGAACGACCTCGACCGGCCCGGACGGCCCGGCCCCCGGGGTGCCGGGGCGTGCCGACAGGAGCGCCGGCGTCGAGCGTCGCACCGGGGCGGCGGGTCGGGCATCTTCTGGATTGCCCGGTTTCCGCGGGCGGGCGGCGGGCGCGGGCTACTGCTGCGGGCGGCGGGCGCGGGCTGCTGCGGCGGGCGGCGGGCGGGAACGACGGTGGGCGGGAACGACGGTGGGGCCGTGCGCGTGTGCGCGCACGGCCCCACGGCCCGGGAGGCTCCCGGGGATGTCACATCCGACTACACCTCGGCGGCGTAGGCCTCCAGGACGTCCGCGACCTCCTGCGGGCGGCTGAGCGGCAGGCAGTGGCCGCCGTCGATGGCGTCCGCCTCGACGCCGAGGCGGTCCTTGGCGACCTGGCGGCTCCACTCCTCGGGCATGAAGCGGTCGTCACGGCCGATCAGGACCCGGGAGGGGATGGACGGCCACGTCTCCAGCGGCCAGACCCGGTCCATCGGGGTCTGCTGCTGGATCCGCGCCCGGCGCAGGGCCTCGGCGGCCAGCTCCGGCGGGACGTCGTGGTAGAACTGCGCGTTCTCGTCCTCGCCTTCGGCGGGTTCGTAGACGAGGTCGTTGTGGCCGGTGTTCTGCCACCACTCGTTCGGGGTCTCGCCGGGCCGCGGGATCATCCCGGACACGAACACGATGAGGTCGGCGCCCGTGCGCTCGGCCACGATGGGGGCGGTGAAGCCGCCCAGGGAGTGGCCCGCCACGACGAGGTCGGTGCGGTCGCCGACGGCCTCGACGACGGCGTCGGCGTACTCGCTGTAGGTCGCGCTCTCGTCCTCGCTGGGCAGGTCTACGGCGACCACGTCGTGGCCGCGCTCGCGCAGCGCGGCTTCCACCAGGTGCCAGCTCCAGGCGCCGTCTTCGGCTCCGTGGATCAACACGAAGGTCGTCATGTGAATTGGTCCTTCCGGTTGGTGCGTGTGCTCAGGCCCCGGCCGCCACCGCGACCGCCGCCCGGCGGGCGGAGGTACGGCGCAGCCACCAGTGTGCGGCCAGGAGGGTGACGATCCAGTTCGCCCAGAACCCGGCCAACTGAGCCAGTATGGGCAGGAGTTCGTAGTTGAAGTCGGGTATCAGCGCGGTTCCGTACCAGACCGCGTTGAAGAAGATCCGGCCCGTCACCACGCCCATGCACAGCGCGAAGCTGTAGATCATCAGTACCCGGTGGGTCTCGTAGCGGCGGGCGCGCGCCGCGCGGAACCCGCCGATGGTGACCACCAGCGACAGGGCCGCCCAGAGCGTGGTGCCCACGGCTCCGAGGCCGGTCAGCGTGCCGAAGGGCATGATCACCAGGGAGAGCGTCGCGGACGGCACCATGCCGCCGATGACGTACGCGCGCCCGCTCGCGCGGTGCACGGCCGGGTGCTCGCGGCGCAGCCACGGCCACATCTGGAGGCCCGCCGTGACGATGGCGACGGTCCCGAACACGATGTGCGCCACCAGGAAGGCGTAATGGCCGGCGAACCCCGGGTTGACGGGGATCAGCGACTCGGCCGGATCCAGGCCCAGGTAGCGCGGCCAGGTGTAGACGAGGAAGGCCGCGATCACCAGGGCCAGCGGCAGCGTCCAGGGCCGGCGCAGCCAGGAAACGGAGGACGCCGGGCCGGCGGTGGCGCCCACGGGGTCCGGCGCCTGTCTGTCGGTCACGTGGGCCGGATCGGTCTGAGTCATGGGCGCACACTCCTGCGCGGGCTGGGGAAGCGGAGGCTGAGTGCCGTATCTGCGACACGGTAGTGAGCGCGGCGGTCGCGCTCTTCTTCCAGATTGCTCAAGTCGGTTCAGGCGGCGATCTCGACGCGGGTGTGGTCGCCGACCACCAGGCGGTGGTGGGCTCCCGCGGGCCCGACGGTCGCCGAGCGGCCGATGATCGAGTCGTGCAGGCGGGGCACGTCGGCGACGGTCGCGCCGTCGAGGACGATGGAGTCGCCGACGTACGCCCCGCTGAGCACGCAGTCGCGGCCGACGGAGGTGTAGGGGCCGATCCGGCTGTGCTCGACGAGGGTCCCCGCGCCGATGACGGCCGGGCCGGTGATCCGGGAGGCGACGACCCGGGCTCCGGGACCCAGCACCACGGGGCCGTCGAGCACGCTGAGGCCGTCGACCGCGCCGTCGACGGCCGGCTCCAGGGCGCCGAGCAGACGACGGTTGCAGTCGAGGAGCGCATCGGCGCTGCCGGTGTCCTGCCAGTAGCCGTCGTGTTCGCCGGCCGAGACCGGGGCGCCCTCGGCGACCATCCACTGGAGGGCGTCGGTGATCTCCAGTTCGCCGCGGGCGCCCGGCCCGATCGCCGCGACCGCCGCGTGCACGGCCGAGGTGAAGAAGTACACGCCCATCAGGGCGAGGTCGCTGCGCGGCCGGCGGGGTTTTTCGACCAGGGCCCGGACCCGCCCGACCTCGTCGAGTTCGACGACGCCGAAGGCGCGCGGGTCCGCCACCTTGCGGACCATGACGTGGGCCGCGGGACGTTCCCGCGCGAACCGCGCGGCCGCCTCGGTGATGCCGTCGGGTACGACGATGTCACCGAGGTACAGCACGAAGTCGTCGTCGCCGAGGAAGGGACCGGCGAGTCGGACGCAGTGGGCCAGGCCGAGCGGGCGGTCCTGGCGGATGTAGGTGAGGCGCGCCCCGAACCGGGAGCCGTCGCCGAGCACCCGCTCGAACTCCTCCGCCCACCGGCCGACGATCAGGCCGATGTCCTCGACGCCCGCCGCCCGGATGTTCTCCAGGACGTACTCCAGGACGGGCTTGTTGGCGACGGGCACGAGCTGTTTGGGCATGGAGTGGCTGAGCGGGCGAAGGCGCGTACCCGATCCGCCCGCGAGGACGAGTGCTTTCACAGCGTGCCTCCCGGCGGGGCGTGGTGGGTCAGCCCTTGACGGGGCTGGTCTGGTAGGAGAAGAGCTTCCAGTCGCCTTCGTCCTTGACGACCACCCACACCGCGCGGACCTGGTCCTCGGGCGTCGGCCCGTCCTGCTCCGCGCGCACGAGCCCGCCCTCGGTGACGGCCACGGCCACGCCGTCGGTGATGAAGCGGACGGAGACCGGGTCGTGCACGACGCGGGTGCCCCGGTAGGGGCCCGCGAACTCCTCGGTCAGCCGGGTGCGGATCTGCTCGCGGCCCTGGAGCTGGTCGTCGCCCAGCAGCAGGCTGCCGTTGTCGGCGAAGACGTCGGCCAGGGCGTCGGCGTCGCCGCGGTCCCAGGTCCCGCGGAAGCGCAGCGGCACGCTGAGGACGGCTCCTTCCTCGCCGTTGGGGAAGCTGCCGTAGTGGCCGGCCCACTCCTTCGCCTGTTCGACGAGGAGGGCGGCCTTGGCGGCCCGTTCGGTCATCGGGGTCTCCTGCCTCTCGGGGGGATGGGCTGTGGCCGGGGGCCGACGGTCACCAGCGCAGGGTCGCGCCCGCGCCGCGCGGGCTGTTCTGGTAGGCGGTGAGCTGCCACTCGCCGTCGCGCTTGACGATGGTCCAGGTGGAGCGGACGGCGAGGGCCGGGTCGATCTCGGACTCGCCGGGGGGCAGGATCCCGCCGTGGGTGCGGATCAGCGCCACGTCGTCGGTGACGAAGCGCAGGTCGACGGGCTGGCCGGTGACGCCGCTGCCCTTGAACGGGCCGGCGTACGCGGCCGCCATGAAGGCGCGTATCTCCTCGCGGCTGGTCTTGTACACGTCGCCCGGCAGGATGAGCACCCCGTCCTCGGTGAAGACGTCGGCGACGCCGTCGGCGTCGTTCCTCGCCCAGGCGGCCACCAGCCTGAGCGGCACGCCGAGGGCTTCCTTCTCCTTCTCGCTGGTGAACGTCCCGTAGTAGGCGTCCAGTGCTGCGGTCACCATTCCTCCTTCGCCTGCCTGCTCGGACGCGTTCATCGTTGCCCCGCGCCTTCCGCCCGCGCATCTCCTGACGTGCTGGGGGCCGGTTCGGTGAACGTCACCGGCAGTGCGGCGAGGCCGCGGGTGATGCTCGGGCCGCCGATGCGCCAGCGCAGGCGCTCGGGCCGCTCGTCGAGGGCGAGGACGGGGAAGCGGCGCAGCAGGGAGCCGAAGGCGATCTCGCCCTCGACGCGGGCCAGCGCCGCGCCCAGGCAGTAGTGGATGCCGTGGCCGAAGGCCAGGTTCTCCTGTTCGGCACGGGCGATGTCGAGCCGGTCGGGCTCCGCGAAGCGCGCCGGGTCCCGGTCGGCGGCGGCCAGGACCACGGCGACGACGGACCCGGCGGGGATGACGGTGCCGGCGACCTCGGTGTCGGCGGTGGTGAAGCGCCAGGTCGCGCGCTCCACGGGGCCGTCGTAGCGCAGCAGTTCCTCGACGGCCCCGGGCAGCAGGTCGGGGCTTTCGCGCAGCAGGGCGAGCTGGTCGGGGGCGCGCAGCAGGGCGAGCACGCCGTTGCCGACCATGTTGGCCGTGTTGTTGTGCCCGGCGACGATCAGGAGCTTGGCCATGCCGATGAGCTCCCGCTCCGAGAGTCCCTCGCGGCCCTCGGACGCGGCGATGAGCACGCTCAGCAGGTCGGGTTGGGCGTCCACGGGCAGGCGGGTGTCGAGGCGCGCGCGCAGGGTGGCGAGCAGCCCGGTCAGGTAGGACTCCATCGCGGTGTTGCCCTGTTTTCGACGCAGTACGGCCGCCTCGTCGACGGGTGGGGACAGGGCCATGTCCGTCCAGGTCCCGAAGGCGCCGCGGTCCGCCTCGGGCACCCCGAGCAGCTCGCAGATCACGGTGATGGCCAGGGGGAAGGCGAGGTGGGCGACGATGTCGGGCCGTTCGGCGGCGGCGAGGGACTCCAGCAGCCCGTCGGTGATCTCCTGGATCCGCGGGCGCATGGCCTCGATGCGGCGCGGGGTGAACGCCCGGCCGACCAGGCGGCGCTGGCGGGTGTGGTCGGGCGGGTCGCTGTTGAGCATGTTGGCGCCCAGCGGGCCCTCCTCGCCTCCGGCACCCATGCTGCGCAGCCAGTCGGGGGCGAGGGTGGGGTCCTTGGAGAAGCGTGTATCGGCCAACACCTCGCGGGCCACGTCGTAGCGGGTGATGAGCCAAGACTCCAGGCCCATGGGGCCGGCCGTGCGGTGCACGGCGCCGTCCTGCCGCAGGAGGGCGTACGCCGGGTAGGGGTGGGCCTGGAAGGCCTCGCTCAGCAGGTCGATCGTGGTCATGGGTCCCCTCGGCTGTCTCCGGGCGCGGGAGCGCGCGTGGGGCCCAGCATTGGCGCGATCTCGCCGTCCGGGCACCTTCTGGATTGCGCTGTCGTGTCCGAAAGCAGTTGTCGGCGGTGCGGTGCGCAATCGGGAAGATGCGGGCCCGCGGGGCCGGTGAAACGGTCGGGCCATACATCCACGGGCACGTCGGGGAGGAAACTGATGGCGACCGCGCAGACACCGTCACGGCAGGAGTTGGTCCAGCGGGCCCGGGACCTGGCCCCCGTGCTGGGCAAGCACGCGCTGTGGTCCGAGGAGAACCGCAGGCTCCACGACGACGTCGTGGCGGCGATCTCCGACGCGGGCCTGACCCGGATGCGGGTGCCCACCCGGTACGGCGGTTACGAGAGCGACACCCGCACGGTGGTGGAGGTCCTCGCGGAGCTGGGCCGGGCGGACGGGTCCGCCGCGTGGAACGCGGCGATCTGGCAGATCAGCGGCTGGATCGCGGGTCTGTTCCCGGACGCCGCGCAGGACCTCTTCCACTCCACGCCGCAGGTGCGGGTGTGCGGGATCCTCAGCCCGTCCGCCATCGCCGAACCCGTCGAGGGCGGGGTGCGCGTCAGCGGTACGTGGGCCTTCAACAGCGCGGCGCTGCACAGCGACTGGGACATGAACGCGGCGCTGCTGCGGCACCCGGACGGCTCCATGGAGCCGATCATGACGGCGATCCCGCTGTCGGAGCTGGAGGTCGTCGACGACTGGTACACCTCGGGTCTGCGCGGGTCGGGCAGCGTCTCGACGACCGCGCGGGAGGTGTTCGTGCCCCAGGAGCGGGTGCTGTTCATGCGCAACGTGCTGCACGAGGTGTACGCCTCCGAGCGGAACGCCGAGAGCCCCCTGTTCCGGGGACCGCTGCTGCCGACGGCGTGCGCGACGATCAGCGGCGTGGCGCTGGGCCTGGGCTGGGCGGCGCGGGACGCGTTCTTCGAGCGGCTGCCGGGTCGGGGCATCACGTACACCGACCATTCCAGCCGCAAGGACGCCCAGCTGACGCACCTCCAGGTGGCGGAGGCCGAGATGCGGATCGAGGAGGCGGAGTTCCACACCTTCCGCGCCGCCGACCTGGTCGACGCCAAGAACGCGTCCGGGGAGGCGTGGACCACGCAGGAGCGGGCGCGGGTGCGGGCCGACATGGGGCGGACCTGTCAGCTGGTGAAGGAGGCCGTGGACGTGTACGCGACGGCCTCCGGCGGCACGTCGATCTACCAGACCGTGCCGATCCAGCGGATCGAGCGGGACGTCCGCGTGGTCAACCTGCACGCCATCATGCAGCCGGCCACCAACCTGGAGCTCTACGGGCGCCTGCTGTGCGGCCTGGAGCCCAACACGCACTACATCTGAGCCGCTCCCCGCCCTCCCCGGCTCCCTCCCCCGCGCTCTCCCGGGCCCTCCCCCGCCCGTCCCCCGTTCCCCGTCTCCCCCAGGAGTGCACATGCCTGTTCTTCCTGACGACCGCCCGCCCACCGTGGCGGTCGTGGGCTTCGGATACGTCGGCTCGTGCCTCTCGGCGGCCCTGGCCGACCGCGGCCTCGACGTCGTCGGCGTGGACACCGACGCCTCCCTGGTCGCGGAACTGGAGCGCGGGTACTGCCGCTTCCAGGAGAGCGGCCTGTCCGAGATGGTGCTGCGCACCATGGCCGACGGGCGGCTGCGGGTCACCACCGACCACGCGGCCCTCGACGACGCCGACGTGGTGGTGATCGCCGTCGGCACGCCCGTGCGCGCCGACGGCTCGCTCGCCGACGAGGCCCTGCGCGAGGTCTGCGCGGAGCTGGGGCGGCGGCTGCGGCCCGGCCGGCTGGTGGTCCTCAAGAGCACGGTGTCGCCGGGCACCACCCGCAACCTGGTGCTGCCGCTGTTGGAGAAGGGGGGCCTGACGGCCGGGCGGGACTTCGCCCTGGCCTTCACCCCGGAGCGGCTGGCCGAGGGGGCGGCGCTGCGGGAGCTCGCCACCTTCCCGATCGTGGTGGGCGGCCTCGACGAGGAGTCCGTCCGTACGGCGTCCGGGTTCTGGCGGCGGGCGCTCGGCGTGAGGACGATCGAGCTGGGTTCGCTGGAGGCCGCCGAGATCGTCAAGCTGGCCGACAACTGGTGGATCGACCTCAACATCGCGCTGGCCAACGAACTGGCGGTGTTCTGCGACCTGTTCGAGGTGGACGTGATGGACGTCATCTCGGCGGCCAACACCATCGCCAAGGGCAACGGCAGCGTCAACATCCTCACCCCGGGCGTCGGGGTGGGCGGCTCCTGCCTGACGAAGGACCCGTGGATGGTGTGGCGCGCGGCCCGGGAGCGGGGCGTGGAGATCCGTACGGCGCCCGTCGCCCGGGAGGTCAACGCGGCGATGCCGGCCCACACGGCCGGCCTGGTCCTGCGGGAGCTGGAGGCGCTGGGCAAGGATCCGGCGGGGGCCCGGGTGGCGGTCCTCGGGCTGTCGTTCAAGTCGGGGTCGGGGGACCTGCGGGCCACCCCGGTGCTGGACGCGGTCCGGGCGCTGACGGCGGCCGGGGTCGAGGTCCGCCTGCACGATCCGCTCGTCGACCGGGAGGCGGCCGCCTCGCTGTTCGGCCTGGAGCCGGAGCGGAGCGTGGCGGACGCGGTGCGCGGCGCGGACTGCGTGGCGGTCCTGGCCCGCCACCCGCAGCTGGAGGGGCTGGACTACGGGGCCCTGCCGCTGGCCGCCCGGGCGGTCGTGCTCGACGGGCGCGACTGCTTCTCCGGAGCGGAGATCGAGGCTGTTCGCCGGGCCGGGCACGTCTACCGCGGCATCGGGCGGCGGTGATGGCGCGCGTCCTGGTCACCGGGGGCAACGGGTTCATCGGTGGCCACCTGGTGCGGCGGCTGCTGGAGCGGGGCGACGAGGTGACCGTCTACGACGGCGCCGCGCCGCCCGGGGGCGGCGCCGCCCCGGGCGCCCGCTTCGTGGAGGGCGACGTCCGTGACGCGGACCGGCTGGGGACCGCCCTGAAGGGGGCGGAGCTGGTGTACCACCTGGCCGCGGTGGTCGGCGTGGACCGGTACCTGTCGCGGCCCCTCGACGTGATCGACATCAACTTCTCGGGGACCCGCACCGTGCTGGACCTGGCCTGCCGGGCGGACGCCAGGGTGGTCGTGGCCAGCACCAGCGAGGTCTTCGGGAAGAACCCGGCCGTGCCCTGGGCCGAGGACGGGGACCGGGTGCTGGGGCCCACCAGCGCCGACCGCTGGACGTACTCCTCCAGCAAGGCCCTGGCCGAGCACCTGACCTTCGCCTTCGCCCGCCAGCACGGTCTGGAGGCGACGGTGGTGCGCTACTTCAACGTCTACGGTCCCCACCAGCGGCCGGCGTACATCGTGAGCCGCTCCGTGCACCGGGCGCTGAACGGGCTGCCGCCGGTGGTCTACGACCGCGGGGGCCAGACCCGCTGCTTCACGTACGTCGACGACGCGGTGGCCGGGACGGTGCTGGCCGCGACCGTTCCCGGGGCGGCCGGTGAGGCCTTCAACCTGGGCAGCGAGACCGAGTCGACGGTCGGCGAGGTGGTGGACCTGGTCGTGGAGCTGACCGGGGCGGGCTGCGGTACCGCGGCCGCCGACACCGCCGCCGCGTACGGCCGGGCGTACGAGGACCTGGCCCGACGGGTGCCGCTGACCACGAAGGCCCGTACGGTGCTGGGCTGGAAGTGCGCGACCCCCCTGCGCGAGGGGCTGGAGCGGACCGTCGCCTGGGCGCGGGCCACGCCGTGGTGGCTGGAGCTGCCGGACAGCGGGGCCGGCTGAGGGGCGGTCCGGGCGGCCGGCCGTGGGGCCGGCCGTCGCCGCGCGGCGCGGGCTCACAGGGCCACCAGCGCGCGGGGGGCGGTCGCGGTGACGGCGGCGACGGCGTCCTTGACGATGGAGACGACCTGGTCGACGTGGCGCCGGTGGGTGCGGTGGTTGAGCACGCACAGGCGGAGCGTGTAGCGGCCGTGGATGCGGGTGCTGGTGAGGTGGACGCGCCGGTCGGCGTGGATGGCCTCCAGCAGCCGCCGGTTGGCGTCGTCGCCGTCGCGGAGCCGGAAGTTGAGGACGGTCAGGTCCGGGGTGAGGATCTCCAGCTCGGGGACCGTCAGCAGTTCGGCGTGGACGTGCCGGGCGAGGTCGAGCTTCTCGTCGAGGGCGGCGCGGAATGCGGCGACGCCGTGCAGGTGCAGCGGCAGCCACAGGCGCAGGCCCCGGTAGCCGCGGCTCATCTCGGTGCCGAGGTCCTGGTAGTCGGGCAGGGGCGTCTCGCGGTCCATGTCCTGGAGGTAGGCGGCGTCGGCGCTGTGCGCGGCGTGCAGGAGGCGTTCGTCGCGCACGAGGAGCACGCCCGAGCTGTAGGGGAAGAACATCGACTTGTGCGGATCGAGGGCGATGGAGTCGGCGCGTTCGATGCCGGCCAGGGCGGCCCGGCCGCGTTCGGTGAGCTGGAAGCCGCCCCCGTAGGCCGCGTCGACGTGCAGCCACAGTCCCCGGTCGCGGGCGAGGTCGGCGAGGACGTCGATCCGGTCGACGGCCCCGGTGTTGGTGGTGCCGGCGGTCGCGACGAGGAGGAAGGGGATCCTGCCGGCCGCCCGGTCTTCGACGATCATCCGTTCGGCCGCCTCGGGGTCCATCCGCAGGCCCTCGTCGACGGGGACCAGGCGGACCTGGTCGGGTGACATGCCCGCGATGCGGGCGGCCTTGGCGACCGAGAGGTGGGTGTGCTCGGTGGTGTAGACGGTCGCGCGGTGGTGGTAGGGCGGGTCGCCGAGGATCTCCTGTCGGGCGGCGAGCAGGGCGGAGAGGGCTCCGGTGGAGGCCCCGGTGGTGACGAGGCCGCCGGCGGCGGCCGGCAGGCCGAACTGTCGGGCGAACCAGCGGATCACCCCGTGTTCCATGGCGACGAGGCCGGGTGCCATGGAGCTGGCGGCGGTGAAGCGGTTGACGGTGCAGGCGAGGAGTTCGGCCACGGCGGAGGTGAAGAGGCCGCCGCCGGGGAAGTAGGCGAAGGTGTTCGGGCCGGCGGTGTCGGCGGCCTGTTCGGCGGCGCCGCGGAAGGTGTCGAGCAGCCGGCCGAACTCCCCGGGCTGTTCGGCGGGCGGGGCCAGCAGGGCGGCGGTGTCGGCGTCGATGCCGTGGTCCGTGGCGGATCCGGCGCTGCTCAGGCCGTTGAGGGGCGCGGTGTCGAGCGAGCCGATGAAGTCGGTGACGAAGGAGGTCGCGGAGGCCATCATGGCGGCGATCTCGTCCTGGCGGGGCTCCAGCCCCGGGCGCAGCTCCGACACGGTCCTCACGCTCCCGTCACGGTCGTCGTGGCCGCGGCGCGGGCGGCGGGGTGGGTGTCCTCCAGGGGCGGCAGGGGGTAGGCGTAGACGCTGCCCGGGTACATGACGGGCCGTCGCCAGTCGGAGGGGTCGAGCGGGGCGAGGGTGTGGCGGTGGCGGCGGGAGGCGTCGATGGCGGCGGCGCGGGCGTCGGAGGAGCGGCCGCTGGAGTCGGCGATCTGCTGGATGCGTTCGCTGCCGAAGTTGATGGGGGCGGCCTGGCTGAACTCCTGGGCGCTGACCTGGAGCCAGCCGTCGGTGTCCTCCTTGATGCCGTCGGCGAGGCGGCGTACGGCCTCGTCGTGGTCGGCGCCGGCGTCCCGGGCCTTCCAGTAGTCCAGGACCCGCCGACCGTGTCCGATCATGCCGGTCATGGCGCCGCCGCTGGTCATGAAGTGGCCGTTGCCGAAGGAGTCGCCGGCGATGACGCCGTTGGCGGCGACCAGGGCGTCGGCCCCGGTGCGTTCGACGAGGCTGAACATCTTGGGCCCGTAGGTCATCTGGACCTTGCGCAGTTCGCTCTTGGGTATCTCCAGGATGTGCGAGGACTGCTCCAGGTAGAACTCGCGCAGCAGGTACTGGTAGCCGGCGTAGTACTCGGGCGATTCGTGGTCGGTGCCCTCGGGGATCAGGCCGGCCGCGATCGGGTCGAACTTCTTGAAGTCGGGGACCTGGACGAGGACCCAGCCGACGGCGGGGTCGCCCTCGTGGCCCACCGCGATCTGGCGGGTCCAGTACTCGACGCCGTCCTCGTCGAACTCGGAGGCGACGCGGCGGCGCAGGCGGCCGTCGACGAGGACGTCCATCAGCCCGGCGAGGTAGTCGGCCTGGGCCACGACGGGGCCGCGGCCGTCGCCGTGGTCGACGAGGACGTCCTCCTGCTTGAAGCCGAGCTGGTCGGCGTCGTCGCTGCGGAAGCCCTGGGCGACCATGAACACCTTCGGGACGCCGAGGTCGATGACGTCGGTGCCCGGGGCGCGCACCCGGCGGAACTTGCCCTTGAAGTCGAGCTCGCGGACCGCCTCGATGCGTACGTTGCGCAGTCCGTCGCCGGCGTCCTGGAAGCCGGTGCCGTCGGTGAGGACGCGGTGCTGGCTGAAGAGGCGGACGCGCGGCCGGGCGACACCGGCCTGGAGGTCCTGGCGTTCGACGGCCTCCAGGTAGCGGCGCAGCAGGATCAGCACGTCGGCGGCGCGGGACTGGAAGGCGGAGGGGCCGTCGAGGACCTGGGTCATGGACTCGCCGAGGCGGTTCTCGTCGGGGCGGGTGGGCAGGGTGACCGGGTCGAGGACGGTGACGATGCGGTGGGGCCGGCCCTCCTTCCAGCGGTCGTCGATGAACTCCGCGTGCTGGACGGTGCCGGCGATGCGGGCCTCGGCGCCGACGTACGAGCCGAGGAAGCCGGTGACGACCTCGTCGGCGGCGACGGGTCCGGCGGGCAGGCCCGGCTGGTAGAGGCTGTCGGCGAGCCAGAGGATCTTGCCGTCCCCGCGTCGGGGCAGGCGGTCCTCGCCGTAGCGCTCCAGCATCATCCGGTCGATCAGTCCGAGGTGGTGGTAGAGCTCCTCGCGTATGTTCCAGTGGACTCCGAGGGAGGGGCCGCCGCGCAGTTCGACGCCCACGGCCCGCCGTCCCATGGCGACCGTCCAGAGCATGGCCATCATGTTGGTGCCGCCGAGGCCGAGGGCGAGGAAGTCGGGGTCGCGGACCCCGGTGAGGTCGTCGGCCAGCGCGTCGCGGTCGAAGCCGACGGCGGGGGCGTTCGGGGTCGTCTCGGTGCGGCTCATGTCGTGCTCCTCTTCGGGGTCGCGAGGGTGGTGTGGGCGGGCGGGACGTTCGTGGTGGTGTCCGGTGCCAGGGGGCGGGGGTCGGCCCCGCAGAGTCGGGCGAGGTGGGCGACGGCGGTGACGTCCCGCGGATCGGTGTCCGGGTAGGGGCACAGGATCCAGGGGCGGCCGGCGAACAGCGCGGGGTGCGGGGTGCGGGCGTCGGGGCCGCGGCGTCCCGCCAGCGGATGTCCCGGTACGTGGCCCAGCAGGTCGCAGCCGCGCAGTGCGGCCTCGGACCGCACCGCCGGGGTGGTGCCGGCGGTGTCGGTGTAGACGTGGCCCAGGCCCCGGGCCTGGGCGGTGACCAGCGCGTCGACCGTGTCGTGCGGGTCGGTGGCGACGACGACCAGGTCGGCGGGCGGGTGGCGGTCGGTGAGCGGGGTGCCGGCCCCGAGCCGCACGGCGGCGGCCAGGGCGTCGGCGTCCGGGTCGTCGAGGGTGACCTCGACCCCGGCGCCGGCCAGGGCGAGCGCGATGGAGGTCCCGGTCACTGTGCAGCCGATGACGGTGACCCTCCTCGGGCCCGCTCCGGTCACGGCCGCCTCACTCCGCGGAGTCGGTGAACTGGCCGGGGCGGCGGCCCTCGCCGGCGGGTCCGCGGTAGGCCTGGGCGATGTCGAGCCACGCCTCGGCGTCCTCGCCGGTGGCGGTGAGCGCGAGGTCGGCGCGGTGGCGGCGGCGGGTGACCAGGAGGGCGAAGTCGTGGGCGGGTCCGACGATCTTCTGGGCGGCGTCCTCGGGGCCGATGTTCCAGGGCTCGCCGGAGGGGCTGGTCAGTTCGAAGCGGAAGGGTTCGGCGGGGGCGGTCAGACCGCGGGCCTGGTAGCCGAAGTCGCGGGTGAGGAAGGCGAAGAAGGCGAGGTTGTGGAGGCGGTCGGTCGGTTCGCGGCGGACGCCGAGGGCGTCGGCGACGTCCTGGCCGTGGGCGAAGAGCTCCATGATCCCGGCGCTGGCGAGGACGGCCGGCGGCAGCGGGTTGACCAGCCAGGGCACGACCTGTCCCTCGGGGACCGCGGCGAGGGCGGCGACGGAGGCCTCGCCCTCGGCCCGGAAGCGGGCGAGGAGTTCGGCCGGCGGGAGGGTGTTGAACTGCGCGAGGGCGGCGTTGACGGCCCCGTTGAAGTCGCCGGCGGCGGAAGCGGCGATGGCCTTGAAGGTCTCGGGCTCGGCCGCGGCGGTCTTCGCGAGGGTGAAGATGAAGGTCAGGTGGGCGATCTGGTCCGCGACGCTCCAGCCGGGGGCGGGGGTCGGGGTCCGCCAGGCGGCCTCGTCGATGCCGGCGACGAGGGCGGCGACCTCGTCGATGTCGGCGGACAGGTCCTTGAGTACGTCGTTCAGGGCGCTCATGTCGGGTCTCCTCGATGCGGTCGTGCGGGCGGTGGTGTGGTGGGTCGCGCGGTGGGTTGTGTGAAAGGACTGACCGGGCGCGGGCGGCGGGTGGTCGGTCCCGTGAAGCAACCCACCGGGCGGGGGGCGGGTCCCGTGAAGCAACCCACCGGGCGTGCGGGGCGGCGGGGGTCGGGGCGCGGGCGCGCTCACGCCGCCCGGCCGGCCAGTGACCGGGTGCCGTCCTGGTAGGGCTCCAGGGCCCGGGCCAGGGCGGCCGGGATCAGGGAGGGGACGGTGTCGGTGTTGGGGCCGCGCATGCAGGCGATCCGCTGCCGGCCGCGGGCGATGAGGGTCTCGACCCCGTCCTCGCCCAGCTTCACGTAGTCGAAGGTGAACTCCAGCTGGGTCTGGCCCTGCTCGGCCAGTCGCATCCGGATGGACAGCTCGTCGAAGGCGGTGATCTCGGCGAAGAACTCGCAGTCGACCTTCAGGGTGAACAGCTTGAGGTCGTCCTGGACCTCGGCGAGGACGGCCGGGGCCTTCTGCTTGAGGAACAACTCCCGACAACGTCCCTGCCAGCGCAGGTAGTTGACGTAGTAGACGTTGCCCACGAGGTTGGTCTCCTCGAAGCCGACCGTGTGCCGGTACTCGAAGTATCCGCTCATGTCTCTCCCTCCGTCGGATGCGTGCGGCATCACGGTTCGTTGAAGCAACCCACTCGGGGTGCGGACCGTCCGCGACCGAAGGGGCCGCGGACGGGTGTCCGTCAGGAACGTGCGAGGGTGGGCAGCAGGGGCAGGACGTTCCTGCGACCGCTGCGGGATCCACCGGGGGCCGGCGCCCCGTAGGTGACCGACACGCCCCGCGCCTGGGCGGCGCGGACGATGCCGGGCACGGCGCGCTCGGCGAGCGCGGCGATGGTCATGGCCGGGTTGACGGTCAGCGCGCCGGGAACGGCGGAACCGTCGGTGACGAAGATGCCCGGGTGGCCGCGCAGCTCGTTGGTGTCGTCGAGCGCGGACGTCTCGGGGTCGTCACCCATGCGGACCGAGGACAGCGGGTGGACGGTGTAGGCGCCCACCAGGTCGTTGGTCCACGGCATCACCTTGGCGAGGCCGTCCTTCTCCAGGATCTCCTTGACCTCGGCGTCGGACTTGTCCCAGGCGCCCAGGGTGTTCGCGGTGGGGTCGTAGCGCAGGTTGCCGCGGCCCAGCATCTGCTGGGATATGCGGTGCGCGTTGCCGGTGGCGGGAGGGGGTCCGAAGACGCCCTCGTTGTCGTCCTCGATCATCGTGAAGATGGTCAGCCAGGACGTCCAGCGCTTGAGGATCTCCTTCTTCTCGGGGCCGAACCAGGTGGGTCCGACGGCGTCGGGCACCTGGGCGAGGATGGTGCCCAGGCCGGGCGGGAAGTACAGCTGTTCCAGCGAGTAGCGCGAGTACTCGGGCAGGGAGGCGTCGAGCCGGTCCCAGCTGGCCACGGTCGGGCCCTTGCCGATCTGGTTGGCGGCGTAGGCCAGGCCGTCGCCGCGGTCGAGCCCCAGCAGTTCGGCGGCCTTCGCCTCGTCGATGATCGCGGTGTTGAGCCGTTCGCCGTTGCCGGAGAAGTAGCGGCCGACGGCCCTCGGCATGGTGCCGAGGTGGTCCTCGCTGCGCTGGAGGATGACGGGGGTGGCGCCGGCGCCCGCCGCGACGACCACGATCTTCGCCTCGATGACGCCGGAGCCGACGTGGACGCGGTAGTCCTCGTCGTCCACGACCTCGTAGTGGACGCGGTAGTCGCCGTCGGAGGTGCGGGCGATGTACTGGACCTCGTGCAGGGGGCGGATCTCGGCGCCGTGGGCGAGGGCCGCGGGCAGGTAGTTCACCAGCAGCGACTGCTTCGCCTCGAAGCGGCAACCGGCCATCATCCAGTTGCAGTTGACGCACTTGGTGTTGTCGATGGCGACGGCGAGCGGGTTGGCGGTGCGGCCGGCGCGGTCGCAGGCCGCGGCCCACAGGCCGCCGGCGTAGCTGACGTCCTCCCAGGTCTGCCGGGTGACGGACAAGGACTCCTCGACGCGGTCGTACCAGGGGTCGAGGGTGGCGCGGCTGACGGAGCCCGGCCACATGCGGCGGCCGATGGAGCCGTGTCGGTCGAAGACGAAGCGGGGGGCGCGGGGCATCGCCGCGAAGTAGACGACGCTGCCGCCGCCCACGCAGTTGCCGCCCAGGACGCTCATCCCGTCGCCGACCGTGAAGTCGAAGGCCCGGGTGTAGGAGGAACCGAGCTTGTAGTCGTGTTCGAAGTCGTCGCTCTTGAGCCAGGGCCCGCGCTCCAGGACGGTGACCTTCGCGCCGCCGGCCGCCAGGTGGTAGGCGGCGATGGCGCCGCCGAAACCGCTCCCGATGACCAGCACGTCGGTACGTTCGGCCGTCGAGCTCATGCGGGACTCCCGGTGGACGTGGTGTCGGGGTGCAGGCGGGCGAGCGGGCGGCCGTAGCCGAACTCCTTGAAGCGCCACAGGCCGTCGGCGTCGGGGTGGCTCAGGCCCATGGCGGCGAGGCCGGGGTGGCCCGCCGCCAGTGCCTCGGCGGTGTGCAGGTGCGCGGCGGAGTCGAAGGCCATGTTGCAGAAGAGCGAGAGCAGGACCCAGAACTCCTTCTCCGGGTGGCCCGGCCGCGTCAGTCGCAGGACCAGTTCGGCCCGGTCGGGGTAGGCGAGGGCCACGAAGGGGGGTACGTCCCGGTCGAGGGTCAGGCCGCGCTCGGCGGCGTACTCCTCGGCGTGGGCGTTGGCGAGCCGGGCCAGGTCGTCGAGACCGTCGTGGATCCCGGTCGCGTCCCAGCTCAGCAGTTCCAGGGCCCCGGCCTGGACGGCGCCGCCGCCGGTGGCGACGCCGGCGATGGCCCGGTCTCCGGCCCACCGCTTCTGTCCGGGGACGATCGTGTCCGCATAAGCCTCCAGGGTGATCGTCGTCGTGTGCTTCTCGCCGCCAGGCGCCACACGTCCCTCGTCCTGTCCCATCTCAGCCTCCCGTCGTTTCTTCCGGAGCGGGGCGCCTTGCGGCATGGCAGAAAGCTAGGCGCGGTATCCGCGTTCAGGCAACGGAAGTCCGTTCGGGCGGGCCGCCGACCTTCCCAAGTCGTCGCGAGAAGCGGGTGGACTGCCCAGAGTCGCGGCATCGGGAACGGCCGGGTCCGCGCCCGCTCTTTTCGGCCCTTAGGCTGCTGGCCGGGATGCATTCCTCGTCGCCTGCGACGGCCCTTCCACGAAGGGAACGGGCATGCGAAAGGGCTTCGGGTCTCCTCCCTGGGGGAATTGTGGGTAGCTCCGACCGCTCCGCGACGACACCGACGGATTCCGGCCGCCTCGTGCGGATCGATTCACTCGTGGCCGCAGATTCACCCCGGGTGAACGGCACGGACGAGATTCACGTGAGGCGGCTCGCGGAGATCGTCGCGCAATTGCCCCCGGTGCTCGTGCACCGGCCGACGATGCGGGTCGTCGACGGCACGCACCGCATAGAGGCGGCGCGGATGATGGGCCTCGACTCCGTGGAGGTCCGCTTCTTCGACGGCCCCGAGGAGGAGGTGTTCCTGCGCTCGGTCGCGGCGAACATCGCCCACGGGCTTCCGCTGTCGCTGGCCGACCGCAAGGCCGCCGCGCTGCGCGTCCTGGCCTCGCGGCCGCACCTGTCGGACCGGACCGTCGCGGGCCACACCGGCCTCGACGCGAAGACGGTGGCCTCCGTGCGGCGGTGTTCAGCCGTGGGTCTTCCCGCACTGAACGCCCGTACCGGCGCCGACGGCCGCGTGCACCCGCTGGACCGCACGGCCGAACGGCTGCACGCCGCCGAGCTGATGACGAAGGACCCCGACCTGCCGTTACGGGCCGTGGTGCGGGAGACCGGCCTCTCGCTGGGCACCGCCCACGACGTGCGCCGGCGGCTGCGGCTGGGCGAGGACCCGGTCCCCGCCGGCCGCCAGGGCGCCGGCCCCGGCCGGTCCCGTACGCCCCCCTCCGCCGGCTCCCCCGACCCCGCTCCCCCGACCGGCCCCACCCCCCTGCCGCCGCCCGCGGCCGCCGGGGCGCCGAGCCCGCGGCGGCGGGAGGCCGACGAGCGCGACCGTCGGCGCCGGCCCCTGGACACCCTGCGCGGGCTCGCGGGAGACCCCTCCCTGCGGCAGTCGGAGTCGGGCCGGGACTTCATCCGCTGGATGCACACCCACTTCGTCCTGGACGAGGCGTGGCGCAAGCGCGTGGACGCGATACCGCCCCACTGCAACGAGGCGGTCGCGGAAATGGCCCGGCACTGCTCGGAATCCTGGCTGCGTTTCGCCGAGGACCTGACGGCCCGGCGGATTTCCCACCACACCGTCCACTTCCTCGATCTGAGTGCGACTCAGGCAACTCGGCATTGAAACCCATCGACGACGGGGAGACACGGTGACCACGACCACCATCGAGCACGCTGTCCGCCGAGTGATCCACTACATGCACGTCAATCTCAGTCAGGATCTGACGATCGACGACATGGCCCGTACCGCGATGTTCAGCAAATTCCATTTCACGCGCTTCTTCAGAGAGGTCACCGGCACTTCTCCGGGGCGTTTCCTTTCCGCGCTGCGCATTCAGGAGGCGAAAAGGCTCCTCATCCACACGGAATTCAGCGTGGCGGACATCGGGAGCCAGGTCGGATACAGCAGCATCGGCACCTTCAGCTCGCGCTTCAAGGCCTGTGTCGGCCTCTCCCCGAGCGCCTACCGCGAGCGCGGCGGGGTCCTGACGAAGATGCCGCAGCCGGCCGACCGGCAGGCCCCGATCGCCCAGCGCCTGACCCTGCGCGGCCGGGTCGTCGCCGAGCGGCCGGCCGCCGAGGGCCCCGTGTTCGTCGGGCTGTTCCCCAGCCGCGTCCCCCAGGGCCGGCCGGTGCGCTGGGCCGCGCTCAGCCGGCCGGGCGCCTTCGAGCTGCGCGACGTGCCCAACGGCACCTGGCACCTGCTGGTGCACACCCTCCAGTACCCGCACGAGGGCTCCCCGGTCGGGGCGACGGAGCCCGCCGTGCTGTCGGTGGGCCGCTACGGGCCCGTCACCGTCCACCCGGGGGCGCTGCTGCTGCCGGCCGAGGTGGTGCTGCGGCCGGTGGACGTCCTGGACCCGCCGGTGCTGCTGGCGCGGCTGGACGCGCACCTGATGGAGAGCCCGCGCGAGGAGCGGGTGGCGTACTGAGGAACGGCGAAAGGGGCCGGCCGCGGGGAGTCTCCCCGCGGCCGGCCCCTTCCTCGTGCGCGCGCCCGGTCAGGGCGCCGGGTGCACCGTCATCGGCAGTCCACCGCGCATCCGCAGCGACAGCATGGCCTCGGGCGTCGCCGGGTGTCCGGGCAGGCTGCGCAGTTCCAGGTCCCGGGTGAGCAGGGCGGTGACGAACACCGCCTCCATCATCCCGAGGTTGCTGCCGACGCAGAACCGCGGTCCGGCGCCGAAGGGCAGGTAGGCGTAGCGCGGCCGGCCGGCGACCCGCGCCGGTTCGAAGCGGTCGGGGTCGAAGCGCTCGGGGTCCTCCCACAGCGCCGGGTTGCGGTGCAGGATGTACGGGCAGATCAGCACGTCGGCCTTGGCGGAGACGGTGTACCCGCCGACGTCGTCGCGTTTCTGGGCGACGCGCGGCAGCACCCACACCGGGGGGTAGAGGCGCATGGCCTCCTGGACGACGCGGGTGGTGTACGTCAGCCCGTGCAGGTCCTCGGCGCCCGGGGTCCGTTCGCCGAGCACGCGCCGGGCCTCCTCCCGGACCCGTTCGCGCACCTGCGGGTGGCGCTCCAGCAGGCGCAGGGTCCAGCCGAGGGTGGAGGCGGTCGTCTCGTGGCCGGCGAGGAGCAGGGTGACCAGTTCCTCCTGGAGCCGGCGGCGAGCGAGGGCCCGGTCCGGCATGCCGCGGGCGGCGACGATCATCCGGGCGAGGGCGTCGTCGGCGGGCGCTCCCGCGGCGAGCCGCGAGGCCCGGTCGGCGACCAGCAGGTCCACCACCCGATGCAGTTCCCGCCGCCCCCTGCGGAAGCGCAACTGGCCTGGCAGCGGAAGCCACTTGGGCACCATGCCCTGGGTGACCATCTCGAACATGGCCTGGTCCTGGACGTCCTCGAAGGCGTGGGCCACCGAGTCGTGGCCGTCGAGGCCGGTGTCGAGCAGGGTGCGTCCGAGGACGCCCAGGGTCAGGCCGGTGACCTCGTGCAGGACGTCGACGGGGCCGGCGCCCTCGCGGGTGCGCAGTTGCGCGACGAGTTTGGCGGCCTCCTCGGCGACGGCGTCCGCCTGGGCGGTGATGCGGGCCGGTTTGAAGGCGGGCTGCACGTTGCGGCGCTGGGTGCGCCAGATCGCGCCGTCGCTGGTCAGGAGGCCGTCGCCGAGGACCCGGCGGGCCTGCACCAGGCCGATGCCCTTGTGGTAGTTGTCGCTGTTGTCGGCGAGCACGTGCCGGGCGTAGTCGGGCCGGTTGAAGATGTAGAGCTTCTTGGGGCCCATCGACACCCGGACCGCGTCACCGAGGGCCGCCGCGTCCCGCATGAGGCCGAGCCGGTCCACCGCGAGCTTCTTGAGCAGGCCGGGCAGCGCCGTCAGGGGCGGTCCGGGCGGGTTGACGCTCATGCCACCCTGCCTCCTTCTCGTTCTTCGTCGCGGGTGTCGGCCGGGCAGCCGAAGCGGCCCTCGTGGAAGAGCAGGGCGCCGGTGCCGGCGGTGCGGGAGGCGGTCAGCAGCCGGCCGAGGAAGATCGTGTGGTCCCCGGCGTCGTACGCGCGCCACTTCTCGCACTCGAAGTGGGCGCTCGCCCCGGTGATCAGGGGGGCGTCGCAGGCACGGCCGGGCCGGCAGTCGACGGTGTCGAACTGGCCGGCGCCGACGGGCCGGGAGTGGTCGGCGAAGTGCCGGGCGACGGCCTCCTGGCCGTCGCCGAGGATCGAGACGCCGAAGGTCGCCGACCGCTCCAGGCTGCGGTGCATGTCGGCGTCCTTGTCGACGCAGACCAGCAGCAGGGGCGGGTCCAGGGAGACGGAGGTGAAGGAGTTGGCGGTCATCCCTCGGGGGACGTCGCCGCCGACGGTCACGATCGTGACCCCGGTGGCGAACGTCCCGAAGGCACCCCGCAGTTGACGCCGGTCGTCGAGGTCGACGAGCCGGCCGGCCGCGGCGGTCGTCGCCGCGAGCGGGCTCACGTGGTGCTCCCGGCGAGCGGCGCGACCAGCCGTCGCGCGCCCGCTTCGGCGCACGGCGCCCCGTCCGGCTCCCCGGGCGGGGCCTCGGAGGCGGTCTCGGCCGCGGCCTCGGCGGGGTCCTGGGCCGGCCGGCGGCAGTGCTCCAGGGCCCGTGCGAGCGAGGCGGGGATGAGGGTGGGCACGGCCTCGCCGGGGCGTCCGCTCATGCACGCGATCCGCTGCCTGCCGCGCGCCGTCAGCGTCGAGGTGCCGTCCCCGTCCGTCCTGATGTGGTCGAAGGCGAGTTCGAGGCCGGTGTGGCCGACCTCGGCCCAGGCGAGCCGGATCCGGATCTCGTCCCGGGCGGCGACGGGGGCGAGGAGCTCGCACTCCACCTGCTGGGTGAACAGGCGCGGCCCGTCGGGTTCCTCGCCGAGGACGTCGGGGGCGCGCTCGCGCAGGAACAGTTCCTGGCAGCGGGCCTGCCAGCGGGTGAAGGTGACGTGGTCGACCCGCCCGCACAGGTCGGTCTCCGCGAAGGCCACCGTGTGCCGGTACTCGAAGCGGGCGTCGTCCGGCGCGTCGTGCCCGGTGTCGGTCATGACCGGTCGCCTCCTGTCGTCGGGGCGCCGCCGGTCAGGACGGCGAACACGCCGGAGCTCAGGGCCCCCACGCGTACGCCGACGGCGGCGGGCGCGGTGTCCGTGCCCGACAGGGCCGCGGCGGGCGCGGGCGGGCCGGCGGTGCGCCGGACGGGCCGGCGGACCGTGGTGGTGAAGGTGGCGATGCGCGCGGCCCCGGAGGTGAACACGACCCAGTGGGGCTTGGTCGCGGGGGCCAGGGTGAGCGGGGCGTCCGAGGCCGCGCCCGCCTTGCGCAGGCACTCGACGGCGCTCCACACGCGGGTGGCGGCGGTGTCGGCGCTCTCGCCGGTCTCCTTGGCGACGAGGTCGGCGAGCGGGGCGTGGGCGCCGAGCAGGCCCTGCCATTCCTCGCGGGTGCGTCCGGTCACCGCTTCGACGTCGCAGGCCACGGAGGTGTCGGAGCCTTCGGCGGCGGCGACGCCGAGGGTGAGGCCGAGGCCGTGCGCGGCGGAGATCGACCGGCCGTCGGCGAGTTCGGGTCGGCCGTCGGGCCGGTGGAGGACGTCCACGGGCGCGGCGACGGCGCGGCGGATGGCGGCGGTGGTGCCCGCGCGGCGTTCGGCGGGCTGCCCGTCGGGGGTGGTCGCGTCGGGTTCGACGGCTACGGAGATCCGTGCGGAGAGCACTTCCTCTAGGGCCCTTTCCAGGTAGGAGCCGAGCAGGGGGGCCACCCACGGTCCCTGGCCGTCCGTCTTGCGCACGGCGTGGAGGGTGAGGCCTTCCCAGCGTTCGACGACGGTTCCGTCGGGGGTGCGTACGGCGATGTCGTAGACGTAGGTGTCGCCGTCGCGGGAGCGTTCGGTGGCGCAGTAGCGCAGTTCCGCCGGGACCTCGGTGCCGGCGCCGAGCAGGTGGAGCCGGTCGATGCCCGAGGGGAGCAGCGTGGCGTCGGGGACGCACACCTGGTTGCCGTGCATGAGGGCGTCGCGCATGCCCGGGTCGGCCAGCAGCAGCCGGCCGGGCAGGAACCCGGCGAACCAGTTGCCGCGGGGGTCGACGGCGACGTCGGCGTCGACGTGGCGGGCGGCGGCGCGGTGGAAGCGGCGCAGCCGCTGGAAGCGGGGGCCCTGGAAGAGGACTCCGCCGTACAGGTCGGCGGCGGGGTCGAGGGGGGCCTGCGGCACGCCCTCGGCGACCTGGTCGGGAGCGCCGTCGGGGGCGGTGGCGCCCGAGTAGAGGAGGCGGGCGCGGAAGTGTTCGGCGGTGAAGCCGGTCTCCTCCGCGTGGATGGCGACGTCGACGGTGTCGGCGGCGGTGACGGTCGCGGCGACGCGGATCCGGTTGGCGCCGTTGGGCGGGACGAGGATGGGCCGCAGGAAGCGGGCGTTCTCGATGACGGGGACGTCCTCGCGGCCGATGGCGGCGCCGGCCACCTGGACCATGGCCTCCATGCCGAGGACGGCGGGCAGGAGCAGGTTGCCGTCGAGGTGGTGGTCGGCGAGGTAGAGGTCGGTGCCGGAGTTGAGTTCGACCTCGGTGACGAGTTCCACGCCGTGGTAGCGCACCAGCGGGGTGCCGGTGAAGCGCAGCAGCGGCAGCGGTGGCAGTTCGCGGCGTACGGTCTCGATGCCCTCGGTGCGTCCGCTGATGACGCTGACGACGGGGGCGTCGGGGTCGGTGACCAGGCGCAGCAGGATCTCGATGCCCTGGTCGGGGGTGACGGGGGTGATGCCGTCGCGGGTCAGGGACTCGACGACGGCCAGCTTCTCGCCCATGCCGACGCCGGACCACACGGACCACTCCAGGCACAGGGTCCGGCAGTGGGGCAGGTCCCGGGCGAGCTGTTCGGTGGCGGCGGCCAGCCATTCGTTGGCGGTGGCGTAGTGGGCCTCGCCGCGCAGGCCGGCCCGGCCGATGATGCTGCCGAGGGTGACGATCAGCTTGAGCGCGCCCTGGTCGACGGCGCCGAGCACGTGGTGCAGTCCGTCGACCTTCGGGGCGAAGGTGCGCCGGAAGTCCTCGGGGGTCAGGGCGGTGACGGGGGCGGGTTCGTTGCGTCCGGCGCCGTGCAGGACGGCGGTGACGGGGCCGAGTTCGCCGGTGAGCTCGGCCACGGCCGCGGCGACCCGCGCGGGGTCGGTGACGTCGGCGCGGGCGTAGGCGACGGTGATCCCGCCGTCGCGCATGCGGCGCAGGTTGGCGGCGACGTCCTGGTCCTCGGCGGGGTCGGAGCGGCCGAGCAGGGCCAGGCGGGCTCCGGTCTCCTTGGCGAGGGCGAGGGCGCACTCGGCGGTGATGCCCTTGGCGCCGCCGGTGACGAGGAGCACGTCGTCGGAGTCCAGGACCCGTTCGACGCGGGTGCCCGTGTGGGGCAGCACGCTCAGGGTCGGGACGCGGCGGGTGCCGTCGGCGTCGTAGTGGACCTCGGTGAAGGAGGCGGTGGCGGCGACCTCGGCGAGGACGCGGGCGACGCTCTCCCCGTCGGCGGGCGTGTGGACGACGGTGGTCCGCAGGTGCGGGGCCTCCAGGTGCAGGCTCTTGGCGAGGCCCGCGGCGCCGGCGCCGTCCTGGACGAGGACGAAGCGGCGCGAGCGGTCCCCGGCGAGCGCGGACTTGGCCGCGGTCAGGGCCTGTTCGAGGGCTTCGGCCGGGCAGGGGGACGGCAGCCAGACCAGGACGCCGGCCCCGGTCCCGGAGCCCTCCAGTTCCCGCCGGAGCGTCTGCGCGTACGGGTGTCCCTGCGGGGCGTACAGCTCCCAGGCGCCGTCGTTCCGGTCGGGCGGGGGCGTCTGCGCGGGCAGCGGTACGGGTTCCAGGGCGACGGCGAAGGGCCGGGCCCAGGGGGCGGCTCCGGTGACGAGGGCGGTGGGGCCGGCGGCCCCGGAGCCGGCGGTGTCGGCGAGGGTCTCCAGGGCCTCGGCGAGTTGGACGAGGGTGGCGGTGGCGAAGTTGGTGGGGACGTGGGCGGCGGCGATGCCGAGCCGGCCGGCGGCCTGGTTGACGAGCTGGCCGACGGTGATGGAGCTCATGTGGAGTTCGTCGATGAGGCTGATGTCGTCCCCGACGAGCTCGGGCGGCAGTTCGGCGCGTTCGGCGACCAGGGCGCGCAGGACTTCGAGGGCCGATCCGCCGCCGGCCGCCCCTTCCCCGCCGGTGGCGGCCCGGTCGGGGCTCGCGGTGTCCGCGTCGTCCTCGGTCGGGGCGCCCGCGCGGGCGCGGCCGGCGGGCAGGGTGATCTCGGGGGCCTGTTCGCAGGGGCTCGACAGGAAGTCGAACGTGGCGCCGATCTCCAGCGGCCGGGTGAGCCGGTCGTTGAAGAGGCGTTCGTGGATCAGCGGGACGCCGGCGACGTAGGCGGCGCCCACGACCTGGAGCAGCGGCTTCAGGGACTCGGCGTCGGTGTCGAGGGCGAGGGCGGGTACGTCCACGCCGGCGGCGGTGAGCGCGCTCAGCACCCGGCCGGGGCCGACCTCGACGAACAGGTCGACGTCGGCGGCGGCGGCCTTGACGGCCTGGGCGAACAGCACGGGGTCGGTGATCTGCCGGTGGAGCAGCTTGGGCAGGTCGCTGTCGGCGAGGAGGTCCTCTCCGGTGACGGTGGAGATGATCCGCCGGTCGACGGGGCCGAAGGGCACGCCGGTGAGCCAGTCCCCGAAGGCGTCGGCCGCCGGGGCGACCAGCGGCGAGTGGAAGGCGTGCGAGACGGCGAGGCGGGTGCAGGTGACGCCGGCCGCCTCGGCGCGCCCGGCGACGGCCTCGATGGCGTCGACGGGACCGGCGAGGACGGTCTGGCCGGGGCTGTTGAAGCCGGCGACGACGACGGGCAGCCCCTCGGCGAGGGAGGTGGCGGTGTCGGGGGCGGCGGCGAGCGAGGCCATGGTGCCGGAGGCGCTGTGCTCGGCCATGGTGCGGCCGCGGACCCGGGCCACCTCCAGCAGGGTGGGGGCGTCGAGGGCGCCCGCCCAGTGCAGGGCGGAGAGTTCGCCGAGGCTGTGTCCGACGGCGACGTCGGCCTCGATGCCGAGGGAGTCGAGGACGCGCAGGCCGGCCGTGGAGCCGGTGACGATGCGCGGCTGGGCGACGCCGGTGGCGACCATGTCGCCGTCGGTCGGCAGCGCCGCCCGGTCGTAGACCTCGGCGGCCTCGGTGAAGCGGCGGCGCAGGGCGCCCCCGCCGGTGCCGCGACCGGAGCCCTGTCCGGGGAAGAGGAACCCGACGCGCGGGGCTTCGGTGGTCCGGCCGAGGAAGGCGCGGCCGTCGCCCGCGGGCAGGCCGGTCGCCCCCTCGTCGAGGGCCTCGGCGATGCGGGCGAGGCGCAGTTCGGCGTCCTCGGGCGAGGTGACGACCACGGCCGCGCGGTGGGGCAGTTCGCGCAGTTCGCGCTGGAGGGTGGCGGCGAGGTCGGCGAGCTGGGCGTAGGACAGGCCCGCGGCGAACGCGCCGACCTCCGCGACGCGGGCGCGCAGCGCCTCGGGGGATTCGCCGTCCAGCAGGAGCAGTTCGGCGTCCTGGAGGGAGCTCGCGAGGACGGTGGAGCGGCGGCTGGGGGCGGTGCGCCGTCGGGGCGGGGTCTTGTCGAGGACGACGTGGGTGTTGATGCCGCCGAAGCCCATGGCGGTGACGGCGGCGCGCAGCGGCGCCCCTTCGGGCCAGGCCTCGGCCTTGCGCAGGACGCGCAGGGTGGCGTCGTCGCCGGTGAGGAGGTCGTGGGGGTCGACGCAGCCGATGGCGGGCGGCAGGACGCCGGCGTCGACGGCCATGGCGGCCTTGATGAGTCCGGCGATGCCGGCGGCGGCCTTGGCGTGGCCGATCATGCCCTTGATGGAGCTGATGGCGGCGCGCGGGGCGGTGGGGTCGGCGTCGGCGCGGGCGCCGGTGATGGCCCGCAGTTCGGTGGCGTCGCCGACGGCGGTTCCGGTGCCGTGGCCCTCGAAGAGGGGGACGGTCTCGACGCCGAAGCCGGCGCGCTCGTAGGCCCGGCTCATGGCGAGCCGGTAGCCGCTGACCTCGGGGCGGGTGATGCCGCCCTGGCCGTCGGAGGCGATGCCCCAGCCGGCGACGGTGGCGTAGATCCGGCGGCCCTGGGCGAGGGCGTCCTCCTCGCGCATCAGGACGACCATGCCGCAGCCCTCGCCCGGCCAGAAGCCGTTGGAGCCGCGGTCGTAGAGCCGCATCTCCTTGCGGGCCAGGGCGCCGGTCTTGGCGAACCCGATGATCTCGAAGGGGTCGATGGACAGGTCGACGCCGCCGGCGACGACGACGTCGAGGTCTCCGCCGACGAGGGACCCGGCGGCGGTGGTGACCGACAGGAGCGAGGAGGAGCAGGCGCCGTCGACGGTGTAGCCGCCGCCGTTGAGGTCGAAGTGGTTGCAGATGCGGCCGGCGATGGTGTTGGAGAGGCCGCCGGCGAGGGTGTCCTCGTCGATGGCGGGGAAGGGCCGCTTGTAGGCGTCCTCGACCCCGTCGAGGAAGTCGGCGAGGCGCTCGTCCTGCCAGTCCTGGTCCTTGAGGGCGGCGGCGAGCACGCGCCGTACGTAGGGCCAGCGCAGCCGCATCACGTTGGCGCGGGAGAACTCGCCGGTGAGGGTGTTGCCGACGACGACGCCGGTGCGCGGCCGGGGCAGGCCCTCGCCGGCCGGGAAGCCGGCGTCGGCGAGGGCGGAGGTGGCGGTGTCCAGGGCGAGCCAGTGCGTGAGGTCGGTGGAGCGGTAGGTGCTTCCGGCGATGCGGTGGGCGACGCGGTCGAAGGAGTAGCCGTCGATGACGGCGGCGTTGCGGGCGTAGAAGCGGTCGGGGACGGTGGGGTCGGGGTCGTAGTAGTCGTCGAGGTTCATGCGGACGGCGGGCAGCCGGCGGAAGGCCCGGCGTCCGGCGATCGCGTTCTCCCACAGTTCCCGGTGGTTGGTGGCATCGGGGTAGCGGGCCGCCATGCCGACGATGGCGATCCTGGTCATACGGTGACCTCCTTCTTCTCCCTGGCCGCCCGCATGGAGGCGCACTTGCCGTGCTGGCAGGTCCCCGCCGTGCAGGCGTCCACGGGGGCCGGGGCGGCCACGGCGGCGCCGGCGGCGGGTGCGGGGGCCGCGGCCAGGGCCGGGGCGGGGTTCGGGGCCGAGCTGAGGGCGGACGCCGGGGCCGGGGCGGCGGTGGGCAGGACGGTCAGGCCGACGGCGGGGGCCGTCGGGGCCTGCTTGGCCTGCGCGGCGCGCTGCTTGTCCAGGTAGTGCAGCAGCCACAGGTAGCCGCCGCGGATCAGGCAGACCAGGGCGGTGGCGAAGAAGATGCCGTAGGCGATGCCGAGGCCGGTCAGCAGCCCGTACATGGCGGCGACGCCGGCGCCGAAGGCGATCTGGGAGGAGCGCTTCGACGGGGAGGTGCCGGGGTCGGTGATCATGTAGTTGGTGAACAGCACGAAGGCGGTGCCGGTCATCATGCCGAGCGCCGAGGGGATCGAGGTGTCCAGCAGCAGGCCGCGGACGACGGCCTGGAGCGCGAAGCCGCCGACCCAGGCCATGATGAGCCACATGCGGTTGGTCAGCTTGGCGTTGAGCAGGGTGCCGAGGGTGATGATGATCGCGGGCAGGACCCAGTCGGCCGGACCGTAGAGGTACTCGGTGAAGTGGTACGGCGGCGCGATGCTGGCCCAGGGGAACAGCAGCAGGATGATCGTGATGCCGAAGTTCGACGGGTTCATGTAGTGCCGCATGCGTCCCTTGAGGGGGGAGCGCAGGACCCACTTGGTGGCCACGGCGACGACGACCCCGAAGACCAGCACCCAGATGCGGTCGTTGACGTAGGTCAGCATGTTCACGGCGAGGGAGGTGATGTGGGCCGGGAGGAGGAATTCGACGAGGCCCTTCTTGCCGCCGCCCGCGTAGCGCGGGGCGCGGCCCTCGGCGCGGGCGCCGATCGCCTCCAGGACGATCTCGGTGGTGTAGCCGGTGGCGAGGGCGATGAACGGCCACAGCCAGGCCTGTTCGAAGCCGAGGACCGTGTACCCGAGGATGTTGAGGACGGAGATGGAGATGGCGAACCGGCGGAGCGCGGTGATCGTCTTCAGGTCGTGGCGCGGGGGCGTCTGTGGTTGCGTGGTGGACACGGTCATTTCTCCTTGGCCTCGGCGCCGAGCTGGATCGAGTGCCAGCCGGGGGTCAGCTGAAGATCCTGTTTGCGTACCTGACCGGTGCGGTCGCGCCAGGTGAGGTGGACCGTGTGGGGGCCGGTGGCGTTGCCGAGGCCGAGCTGCACCTCGTGGCTGCGCTTGCCGGAGTGGCCGCTGCCGCCGTCGACCCGTCCGATGAGGGTCTTGCCGCCCGGTCCCTTGGCGCTGACCTGCGCCCCGATGGCGGGCGAGCCGTTCTCGTCGGTGAGGCGCAGGCCGAGGAAGGCGTTGCCGGCGTCGCTCATGTTGCAGTAGAAGACGGGGGCGTCCCACTGGCGGGCGACGACGAGGTCGAGGCGGCCGTCGCCGTCGGCGTCGCCGGTGGCCATGCCGCGGGTCGGGACGGGGACGGCCAGGCCGAGCGGCTTGGACAGGTTGCTGTAGGAGCCGTCCTTGTTCTTGGCGAAGAAGCGCAGGAACTGGTCGCCGGCGAGGTCGTCGCCCTCTTCGACGTTGGGCCAGAAGTAGGGGTGCTTGACGAGCGAGTCGTTGGCGGTGGCCAGCTCCTGGAGCTGGGGCCAGCGGTTGCGCTTGCCCTTGACGAAGCCGGTGGCCTGGGTGATCTCCTGCGTGCCGTCGTTGTCGAAGTCGCCGGTCTTCACGTCCCAGCCCCAGCCGGACCAGGCGAGCTGGAGGGGTGCGCTGCGGTCCACGAAGGGGGCTTCGCCGGAGGTGAGGCGGGTCTTCAGGTCGGCCTTGTCTCGGGCGGTGTTGATGAAGGCGAAGTTGGATTCCTGGATGCCGAAGGAGGTGGTGATGTTGGAGACGAAGGCGTCGTAGAGGCCGTCGCCGTCGAGGTCGGCGAAGTCGACGCCCATGCCCTTGAAGGAGCTGCGGCCCAGTTCCTTGGACTTGGGGGTCATGGCGGTGTGGGTGGCCTTGACCTGCGCGAACTCGATCTTTCCGGGGCGGGACTTGTTGTAGAGCAGGGCGGAGGTGCCGAAGTCGTGCGCCAGGTACATCTCGGGCTTGAGGTCGCCGTCGAGGTCGGTGGCGGAGACGCCCAGGGTCCAGCCCTTGGAGATGCCCTCGGGCAGGACTCCGGGCTCCTCCTCGAAGCCGTTCGGGGTCCAGCGGAAGAAGTGGCCGCCGCCGCCGTTCTGGGCGTGCGACAGGGAGTCGTTCATGGTGACGCCGCCGTCGACGGTGTCGTCGAGGACCGGGCTGTCGGGGAAGTAGTTCCCGATGTAGATGTCCTGGTGGCCGTCGCCGTCGAAGTCCGCGACGGTCGCGGCGTTGGAGTTCCACAGCGGGCCGTTGTAGACGGATCCGCCGGTGCCGGGCACCAGCTCGACGGGGACGAAGCAGTCGGGGCCCAGCGGCGCCTTCTTCTCCCGGCCCTCCTTCTTGGCCTGGTAGATGACGGGCGTGCGGCCCCAGTAGTAGACGAGGACGTCGAGCGCGCCGTCCTCGTTGAAGTCTCCGGGCACGCAGCCGATCGGCGCGGTGATGTCGTTCTTGGGCAGCGGCGCCGGGTCGAGCACGAATGGCTTGTACGTCTCGCTCTTGCGGCCGGGGACCGGCGCCGGGGTGATCACGACCTGGTCGATGCGGGGGTCGGTGATGCACAGGTCGTTGGCCAGTCCGTCGGCGTCGATGTCGTTCATGGCGACACCGGCGCCGACGGAGGATATCCAGCCCTCGATGTGCTTGTAGGCCTTGTTCACCTTGCGGACCGTCTGCTGCTTGTATCCGGCGGGCATGGCGATCGACATCGGCACGAACTTGTAATTCTCGGCGAGTTTCGCGTCGTCGGCAATTGCCTGGGACGCGGGTTTCACCGCGTAGAACAGACTCACCATCAGGGTGAGTGCGACGATTCCCGGAGCCTGCCGGCGAATCCAGGAAATGGGGTGCGTCATGCGCTGGCCCCCTTCTGGAAGATGAGGGGCGAGGTGATCTTCTCGGCGATCTGCTGCCGCCAGGTCTCGAACGCGGGCACCTCACCGCCGTCGCAGTGCGTGGGGCGCAGCTCCAGGCAGACCCGGGCGGCCTCCTCGGGGGTGCGTCCGCCGCACAGCACGCGGGCCGCCATGACGGTGTGGTCGATGACGGTGCCGGCCTTGACGCGGGCCTCGGAGGCGAACGCGGACCCCTGCGCGAGGTTCGGCAGGTGGGCGCCGGCGAGCTCGCCGAAGCGGCGCAGCTCGTCCTCGTCGGCGCTGCCCGCGTAGGTGCAGGCCAGGCCGGAGCCGGCGTACAGGTCGCCGTGGCGGTGCTCGGGGTAGGCGGCGATGAGGCCGGCGACCACCTCGGGGTCGGTGCCCCCGACGAACCACAGGGCGCGGCCGATGCCCTGGTCGAGGACCCGGGCGCTGTAGGCGTCGGAGCCGCCCTTCCAGCTGAAGGGGTGGTCGGCGAGCGGGTCGCGGACGTAGCCGTCGGTGTGGAAGTAGGCCTGGTGGAAGCCGTAGCCGTCCAGGATGAGCCAGCGCAGGACGGGGTCGTAGCGGTCGACGTCGGGCCACAGGAAGCGGGGCAGGCGGGCCATGGCCCAGCCGATCCCGACGTAGATCATGTAGTCGTGGCGGCTGCCCTCCCCGGCGAGGAGGCCGTCGAGCCGCTTGGTGCCGCCGGTGAGGGAGTCGAGCATGACGGCGCCCATGCCGGCGCCCTCGTAGGCGAACCCCCGGTAGGCGAGGGGGACGGTCTCCAACCACTCCTCGGCCTGGGCCGCGGACCGGGCCTCGACCGCGTACGCGTACCCCTGGAGGAAGGTCGCGCCGACGGTTTCCAGCTGGTGTTTGGCCGCAGCGTTCTTCACATGGAATCCGCGCGTTTCCAGCTGCGTTTCCCGGACATTGGGCGTGAGGACTCGGCGCCTCAGCGCACGCAAGGTGGACACGTTGTAACCGCCCCTCGTGATTTTTCCTCTGGAATTCCTTACTCGTTACGAATCTGCCAAGTACCCGGCCGAGCGGTCCACTTCAGGAATGCTCATACAGAATTGACGAGGACCTTTTCGCGGACGGCGCGGCGCCAGTGCTCGTACGTGGGCACCTCGCCCGCGGCGCTCGGTTCGGGTGCGCTGTCGTCGGCGAGGGCGGCGGCGGCCTCGACGGTGAGGCCGGCGAGGGCGTGCACGGCGGTGCGGGTGTGCTCGGGGACGGTGCGCGAGAAGTGGCGGGCCTTGGCGGCGAAGACGGAGCCCTGGGCGACGTGGTCGCGCAGCTCGCCGGCGGCGGCGCTCAGGGCGGCGAGGTCCTCGGCGGTGGAGCAGCCGGCGAAGGTGGCGGCGAGGCCGACGCCGGCCCACAGGTCGGCCTGCCGGCCGGTCGCGAAGCGGCGTACGGCGGCGGCGACCTGCTCGACGCGGGCACCGTTCACGAACCACAGGGCGCGCCCGATGCCCTGGTCGACGGCCCGCTGGAAGTAGTCGGGGTGGCCGTCCCACGGGTGGGGGGTGTCGAGGCGCTGCTCGTCGATCCACCGGCGGGTGTCGAAGTAGGCCTTGTCGAAGCCGTAGCCGTCGACGGCGAGCCAGGTCATGGGCGGGTAGAACTCCTCGCCCTCCAGCTCGGGCACGACCTTCTTCCACAGCGGGCGGGGCAGCTTGGACATGGCGAAGCCGATGCCGATGTAGTTGAGGAAGATGTGGGGCCTGCCGCCGCCCTGGAGCAGGTCGGCGGTGCGCCGGCCGCGGCCCGGGCCCATCGTGTCGCGGATGACGCAGGCCATGGTGGCGCCCTCGTAGGCGAAGCCGCGCAGCTCGGCGTCGACCAGGGACAGCCGGCGTTCGGTCTCCCACAGGTCGCGGGCCTCGATGCCCCACTCGAAGCCGTTGACGACGGCCTGCGGGATGCTCTCCAGCTGCCGGGTGGCCGCGGTCTCGGTGACGGGGAAGCCCCGGCCGGAGAAGCTGACGTCCCTCAGGGACGGGGCCATCAGCAGCTTGCGCAGTGATCCCATTGCCGTTGCCACGCGGTGCCTCCTTCGCGCAGCCACCCGGGGTGGTGGCGGAGGGCCCCATGGTGGGCGCGCCCGCCGGCGACGGGCATCTTCCGGAGTGCGCAACGGCCCCTTGAACAGGGCGTGTTCAACCTCGACGGGGGCGCGGGCGGGTCAGCGCAGCCGGCGGACGGCGACCTCCTCGCCGTGCACCTCGCGGTCGCACCCCTCGCAGACGGGCCGGACCTGGACGTGGCCGTCGCAGCCGATGTGTTCGGCGCGGCGCGGGGGTCCCTGCTCGGTGGGCAGGTTGCGGTCGCCCCACTGCATCAGGGCGAGGACGGCCGTGGTGAGGTCGCGCCCCATGGGGGTGAGCGGGTACTCGTGGCGGACGGGCTTGTCCTGGTACGGGACGCGTTCCATGATCCCGAGGTCGACGAGCCGGCCCAGCCGGTTGGTGAGCACGTTGCGGGCGATGTGCAGGTTGCCGAGGAAGCCGTCGAAGCGCTTCACCCCGAGCAGGGCCGAGCGCACGATCAGCAGGCTCCAGCGCTCGCCGATCACCTCCAGGGAGCGGGCGAGGTTGCAGTCCTGACCTTCGTATGTCCGTGGCAGCATGCGGCCCACCGTAGCGGGGAGGGTTGCGTGAAAGGACTCATCCGGGGGCCGCGGACCGCAACAGCGCAATTCCGAAGAAGACCGCGGGCCACGCGCGGTGGTGCGATGATGCGCGGGATTTCCTCGACCGATGGAGGTGGGGCGGGTGGCCGCAGGAGTGCACACCGGTACCGAACGGCAGGCGACAGGGCTGATCGACGCGCTCAACACTCGTTACCACAAGACGGCGTTACGGGTCTTCGCGGTCATCGTCGTGGCGCACTGGGCCGAGCACCTCGCCCAGGCCGCGCAGATATACGTCCTCGGCTGGCCGCTGCCCGAGGCGCGCGGCGTCCTCGGTGTGCCGTTCCCGTGGCTGGTGAAGTCCGAGTGGATGCACTACGGGTACGCCCTGCTGATGCTGGCCGGCTTCCTGATGTTGCGGCGCGGGTTCACCGGCCGCTCCCGCACCTGGTGGAACGTCACCCTCGGCGTCCAGGTGTGGCACCACTTCGAGCACCTGCTGCTGCTGGTCCAGGCGCTGACGGGTGCCTTCCTGGCGGGCAAGGCGGTGCCGACGAGCATCGTCCAGCTGCTGGCGCCGCGCGTGGAGCTGCACCTCTTCTACAACGCGATCGTCACGATCCCCATGATCGTCGCCATGGTGCTGCACACGCGGGCGAACTCCGACAACTCCTCCGCGCGCTGCGACTGCGCCCTGACGGCATGAGTCTGACGGCCGCCGCCCCCGCCCCGGGGGCGTCCGCCCCCACACCTCCCCCGGCCCGGCCGGCCCGCCGGCCGTCGGGGTTCGTCTCGTTGCTCGTGCTGATGGGCGCCGCGCTGATGCTCTACCTGTCGCTGCCGAACCTGGGCAACGCGTTGCGCTCGGCGACGACGGACGGGGTGGCGGGCACGTTCACGGCGAGCCGGTTGACGTGCATCCAGCATCCGGGGCACGAGACCTGTGAGTGGTCGGGCGACTTCCGTCCGGCGGACGGGGCGGGCGCGGCGATCGAGAACGTCAAGCTGTACGGGACCGACCGGGACTCTCTCGGCATGGGGCAGACGGCGGCCGCCGTGGACGTGGGCAACCCGGGCCGGGTCTACCGGCCGGGACGCTCGGCCGAGTTGGCGTTCACGGGCGCGATGCTGGTGATCGGGTACGCCCTGCTCGCCGTGGTGGTCCGACGCCACCTGATGCCCCCGCGCACCACCGCTCCCCCCGGAGCCCGCACGGCCGATTGACCCGCGCGGCACGACGGAAACCCCCGGCGGCACGACCTCGCCACCGGGGGTTTCCCCACGTCCGCGCCACCTCTCCCCCCGCACAGGGCGAGTGAGCCGAAGGGGGCGCGGGCGCCCGCCCCCGCCCCTTTCGCAGCCCGCGCGGGCGAGTGAGCCGAAGGGGGCGCGTCGGCGAAGGAGGGCGAACGCCCGGAGGAAACGCGAGGAACGAGCGTTTTCGAGGACGTACGCCCTCCTGGAGCCGACATCTGCGCCCCCGGAGGCGAACCGAGCCCCGAAAAATACAGCCCCGTCCCTCCGCCGCGGGGGTAGGGAGGCGGAGGGACGGGGGGCTACGGACCCGGGGAGGGGGGTCCGCGCGGGTCAGGCCGTGCGGCCCGCGGGCGCGGTCTCGCCGGGGAGGGCGAGACGGCTGTACGCGTAGGCCGCCGACACGAGGGTCATGTGGTGGTGCCAGCCGGGGTAGGAGCGGCCTTCGAAGTCGAGGAGGCCGAAGTCGTCTTCCAGGCGCTGTACGGTGGCGCCGGCCCGGCGGTGGAGCTGGGCGAGGGCGACGAGTTCGTCGGAGCGCCGGTAGAGCATGTTGGTGAGCCAGAGTTGGGGTGAGCGCCGGCCGGCGTGGTGGCGTACGGCGAACAGCCGGTAGGTGTGGTGGGGGTTCTGTCGGGTGGTGCGCAGTTCGGGGAGTCGGACGAGGCCGGTGACGACGGAGGTGCGGCCGGGCTGTCCCTCGTGGCTGCCGAGGGTGTCGAGGCGGAAGTGGCTTTCGGGCTTGAGCTCGAAGAACCGTCGGGCCTCCATCGCCGCCGGCAGTCCGCCGCCGCCGACGTAGGTGGCGCGGCCGTTGCCGTGGACGCCGGGTACCACCGGTATGCGGCCGGGTACCGCGACGACGAAGTCGCGGCCGCGTGCGCTCAGTGCCCTGACGAGGGGTGCGGCGCCGGGGCAGGTGGTGAGGTCGGCGACGATCGGCGGGGCACCGAAGCGGGTGTTCACCGCCAGGGCGTCGGCGAGGTCCAGGGTGTGTTGTTCGACGGCGCGGTGGGTGACGCCTTCGGGGATCCGGGCGCGTGAGCGGCGTTCCTCGTCGCCGGCCCAGGCGCCCGGCAGCAGCAGGCCCCAGTCGACGGGGAAGGCGTCGGTGGCGGTCGCGAGGAAGGCGCCCACGCCGACCTGGCAGTTCACGGAGCGCCCGGTGGCGGGTACGAAGCGGCGGTGCACGCCGCAGGAGTGCTCGCCGCGCTTGCGCAGGACGGCCGTGTCGAGGACCCATGCCTGGGGTTCCACCCTGCGCTCCACCCAGCGGGTGAGTTCGGCGCGGGCCAGACCCCAGTCCCAGGGGCTGGCGTTGACGAACTGGTGCATCGACTGCGGGGCCGTCGGTGAGTCGGACACCGCCGCGGCGATCCGTCGTACCGACTTCTTGCCCTCGGTGGTGAGCAGCCCCTGGAGGTAGGCCTGGGCCCAGTAGCGCTGGTCGGCCCGGGGCAGGTGCCCGAAGAGCTGTTCGGTCATCAGCGAGACGGGCGCTTGGGCAAGGCTCGAGTCGTTCGCCGCCATGGCGCGATCCTTCCTGCATCGGTCATCCAGCCGCTCCGCATCAGCATAGCGATCGTTCGTTTTTTTTCCAGTGGGTGAACGTACCTCCACCCCAACCGGCCACGATCCGGGCCCACTTCGGCAAGTGGACACCGCCCCGTCCGCCCGCACGGTGGTGTGACCACGTCCAGTCACCACTTCGGCAACTCTGCGTTGCGTTCGCCGCCTGATCATGCGGAAGCTGGAGGCATCGCAACCACGCACGCTTGAGGTGCCGGGACAGCGCACCGGTGGGCCGGGCACCTCCCGACCCACCTTCGGAGAACCCATGGCGAATCAGCAGAGGGCGGTCAGGAGCCGCGGCGCCCTCGTGCGGGCGGCCGCAGCCCACTTCGACCAGGACGGCTACGCCGGGACCTCGTTGTCACAGATCAGCAAGTCGGCCGGGATCTCGGTGGGCGGCCTGACCTTCCACTTCAAGTCCAAGGCCGAGCTGGCCGAGGCCGTCGAGGAGGTGGGCCGCGCCGACACCCGGGCGGCCCTGGAGCGCGTCCGGGCCCGGCCCGGCAGCGCGCTGCGCCGGCTCGTCGAGCTGACCCTGGAGTTGACCCGGCAGATCGGCAGGAACGCGGCCGTACGGGCCACCATCCGCCTGGAGCGCGAACGGCCCGGGGCGCAGCCGTGGTCCGCGACCTGGCTCCCCGACGCGCACGCGTTGTTGCGTCAGGCCCGCGAGGACGGCGGGTTGTTGCGCGGGACGGACCCGGAGGCGGTGGCGGCCCTGGTGGTGAGCCTGGTGTCCGCCACCGAGATGGCCTCGCGGCGCCCCACGGGCCCGGCCTGGTCCACCGAGGGCGCGGTCACGCTGTTGGAGGACACCTGGCGACTGGTCCTGACGGGGATCCTGGCCGACCGGGAGAACATCACCGAGGTCACCCGACACCACGCGGTCGTCTCGGGCCGCGAGGGCCGGGTGGTCGGCTAGCTCTCGACCCGAGGCGTCCGGGGCGTCCGGAGCGGAGGAACCCCTAGGCGGCCGTCCAGCCACCGTCCACGGGCAGGGCCGTGCCGGTGACGAAGGAGGCGCGGTCGCTGCACAGCCATGCCGCGGCCTGGGCGACCTCGTCGGGGTCCGCCATGCGCTTTTGCAGGGAGCGCCGGGTGAAGGCCTCCTCCAGCGAGGGGGTGTGCCGCAGGATGTCGGTCATGAGTTCCGTCCTCGTGCTGCCCACGACGAGGGAGTTGACCCGGATGCCGTCGGCCGCGTACTCGTCGGCGGTCGCCTTGGTCAGGCCGATCACCGCGTGTTTGGCGGCGATGTAGGAGGCGGTGGCGCCGGTGGCGCGGACGCCCGCCACGCTCGCCGTGTTCACGATCGATCCGCCGGATCCGGTGGCGAGCATCGCGGGCAGTTGGTGGCGCAGGCAGTTCCACACGCCGCGCAGGTTGACGTCGAGGACCTGGTCGAAGACGGAGTCGTCGGTCTCGTGCACGCGGGTGCCGGCCGTGGCCCATCCCGCGTTGTTGAGGGCCCCGTCGAGCCGGCCGTACTCCGCGACCGCCCGGGCGACCACGCGGGCCACGTCGTCGGACTTCGCCACGTCGCCGGCCACCGCCGTCGCCTGTCCGCCGCGCCGTCTTATCTCCTCGGCCAGGGCGTCGAGGTGCTCCTCGCGGCGTGCCGTCACGACCACGGCCGCACCTTCGGCCGCGAACAGCCGGGCCGCGGCCGCGCCGATGCCACTGGAGGCACCGGTGATCATGACGACCTTGTTCTCCAGCATGCGTAAGTCGCTCACGGCGGTTCCTTCGGCAGAGCGGCGGAGGGGGGCTGGCAGGTCTGCGGTGCAACGGCGGCGTAAAGAACCGGTCATGCGTTCACCTGGGGATGAGGCGTTCTATCACACCGAATCGGCCGCCCGACAGGCAGAACGTACGCTGCCTACGTCGTCGGCTGTCGCCCGTCTACGTCGAACGGTGCCGTCCGTGACGTAGCCGCTGAACCCCCGCAACCGCCCCTTCGTACCGGCTACTTGATCAGGGCCGCCGCGCGTCGGACGCTGACCTTCACCGCCTTGCGACCGCTCGCGCTCGCGATGGACGGAATGAGGAGTTCCCACATGGCCACGGTGCGTCGCGGGAGGTCGGAACGGTTGGTCACCAGATCGGAGTACAGCTGCATTCCGGTGCACGCGCCGACGACGAATTCCGCGATCTTCGCGACATCGGCGTCCTCGTCGAGTTCCCCCCGATCACGGGCCACCAGCAGGCATTCCTCCATGATCTTCTGCCATTCGTGGAACGAGCCCGCGTCGTGCACCCCGAATCCGGTCTGTTCGACGGCCAGCCGCACGCCCGCGCGCAGGATCTTGTCCACCTGGAGCTGGTGCGACCAGACGAGGGTGAGGTCGACCAGGCGCTGGAGCCCCTCCGAGGTCAGCCTGGGCATGATGGTGGCCGGCTGGGAGTTCATCACCGCCGTGGCCAGGGCTTCCTTGTTGGGGAAGTGGAAGTACACCGCCCCGAGCGTCACTCCCGCCCTCTTCATGATCTCGCGCATGCTGGCGCCGAGGTAGCCGCTCTCGTCGAAGACCTCGGCCGCCGCCGAGATGATCGCCTGCCGGGTCTTCACCGCGCGCTCCTGCTTCAACTGCGGCTCCACCACTTGTGCATCCTCTCTCGACAAACAAAGCGAACGCACTTTATTTTACAGTCCGCGCCAATGGCCGACCAGGCCAGTCACGGCCACACATACGCACGCCAGAGGGGAATGGCATGCTCATATCGACTGAACGTCCCGCACCTGCCCGCAGCGCCCTGACCACGACCGTTGCGAAGGAATACGTTCATCGCGCCGCCCTCTCCGACGTGTTCCTGACGGGATGCACGCCGAGCGGACCCGACGCGTTCACGATCGATGCCCAATGGCCCCGCTGTCACGGCTTCTACGTCTGTGACCGGGGCCTGTACGACCCCATGCTGCTGTGCGAGACCATCCGCCAGACGCTCCCGCTCCTGACCCACACCGCCTACGGGGTACCGTTCGGGCACCAGCTGAGCTGGTCGCGCCTGCGCTACGCGGTCAACCCGCACGCGATGCGCGTCGAGCGCACCCCGGCCGAGCTCCAGCTCCACGTGAACTGCACGAACATCACCTACCGGCGCGGGCTGCCCGTCGCCCTGTCCATGCACTACGAGATCACCCGCGGCGAGACCCTGCTGGCCGTGGCCAGCACCGTCTTCCACTGCCACAACCCGGCCGTGTACCAGCGGCTGCGGGCCGGGCGGGCGGGGACGCGGGAGTTCTGGGAGATGCCCGAACCGATCCAGGGGTTACCCCCCGCCCTCTGTCGGCGGGACCGGCCGGACGACGTGGTGTTGTCCCCCACGGAGGACGCGGACCGCTGGCGGCTGCGCGTCGACCCGACCCACCCCGTGCTGTTCGACCACCCGGTCGACCACGTCCCCGGGATGCTGCTCATGGAGGCGACGCGGCAGGCCGCGCACGCCGTCGCCCCCGAGGGCGGGGCCTGGTGGCCCGCCTCGATGAACGTGACCTTCCGGCGGTACGTCGAGTTCGGCGAGCCCTGCTGGATCACCGCCCGGCCGGTCCCCCCGCAGACCGAGGGCCGGGACAAGGGGCTGCGGGTGACCGCCGTCCAGGGCGAGGAGGCCGTCTTCGAGGCGACGGTGGCGGTCGCCCACATCCCCTGACGCCGACCCTGGGGGCACCGCGCGCCCGCGTCGGGCGCGCGGGCGGGTCAGCGTACGAGGCCCTCCGCCGGCGGGGCCTCGACGGCCGTGCGGAAGGTGCGCAGGGCGCGTTCCCAGACCCCGCCCCCGTCCCCCGCGGCCAACCCCGCGAGCTGCGGGGCGAGTTCGGCGGAGAAGGCGGTGGCGGCCTCGACGGGCAGCAGGGAGGGCAGGTTGTCGATGGCGATCAGGTCCAGGGGGTGGTCCTCGCCGCGCAGGGCCCGTACCGGCTCGGTCCAGGTGGTCGTCTCCTCGTAGACCGGCAGGACGTTGCAGTCCGAGGTGACGTCGCAGGTGACGTCGGAGACCAGGGAGAGCCGGCGCCCGGGGTCGTCGAGGTCGGCCTTGGTCAGGAACGGGGTCACCGGCGTGGTGGTCAGCACGGTGTTGACCAGCAGGTCGTGTCCGAGGAGGGCGGCCCGGTCGAGGGCGCGGGTCTCGGCGAGGTCCCAGCGGGTGGGCTCGATCCCGGCCCGCACCAGGGCGTCGCAGGCACCCCGGCCGCTGCGGCCGAGCGCGCCGACGACGAGGGCCCGGACGGGCTCCGCGGCGCGGGCGCCCGCGGCGAGCAGGGCGTCCAGGGCCGGCCGGTCGGTGGGGGTCAGCGGGGTGGTGAGCGCGCCGCGGTGGTGCAGGACGGCCAGGGCGGCGCCGACGTACCCGGCCCAGTAGCCGAAGGCGGCCACGCGGCGGCCGGCCTCGTCGGTCAGGTACTCCATGTCGAGCAGGGCCCCGCCGCCGGCGGTGAAGCGGGAGAGCAGTTCGGCGGCGCCGGCCTGTCCCTTGTAGGCGTGGCCGAAGTAGATGTGGCGGTGGCGCAGGGCCGGTGCGTCGGGGCCGGCCGGGAGTTCCTTGAGGCCGAGGACGTACGCCTCGTCGGGGGCCTGTTCGTGCCAGGAGGCGGTGGGGGCGGTGGCGCAGCCGGCGGCGGCGTAGTCGGCGAGCGGGAAGACGCGCTGTCGCGACTCCTCGACGGTGATCCGGATGCCGCCGCGGACCAGGCGGGCCGCGTCCTCGGGGGTGAGGGGTGCGCGGCGTTCGGTGGGGCGGGCCTCGTGCCGCATCCAGAGGTGGGTGCTGTCCGACATCGTGCGGTTCGTCCTGTCTACGGGCATGGGGGGTGGCGGACCTTCCGCGCTGCCCCGCTCGGGCGGACCGGGCGGTGGTGCGTGGTCGCCGGGGCGTGGTCGCCTTGGTGTTCCAGCCTGCCGTGCGCGGCCCGGTGGACGGGTGCGTCGGCGGGGCCGTCGACAGGCGCCTGACCTGGGCGGCGATGAGGCGCCACGCCGGGGTCGGGGACCGCCGGATTCACCCGCCCGGGGTGTCGGGTGCGTGGCCCGGGGTTGACGCGAGGACGTGGGGCGCGGCGGGGGTGTCGCCGGTCGTGCGCGCCTCGCGGTGGCGCCGGTCGACTCCAACGTACCCGTATCGGCGGGGAGTTGCCCGGGGAACGGGCTCAGAGCCCGGCGGTGAGGACGAGCGCGGCGACGGAGGCGCCGAAGACCACCACGTGGCGGACGTTCTGGAGGACCCACACCCAGCCGGGGAAGCCGCCCTCGGCGGCCTTGAGCAGCGCCGCGACGTCGATCCGGACGAGGTCCTCGTCCCCCTTGCGGGCGAAGGCGGCGGTCACGGAGCCGACGGCGGTGAGGTTGCTGTGGAGGATCAGGCAGTTGATCAGCAGGACGACCGTCTGGACGGCCCAGGTCACGCCGGAGGCCCAGGAGCTGCCGAGGAGGTGGAGGCCGGCGGCGGTCGCCATCGACGCGGCGATCGCGACGGGCGCCCAGGTCTCGTGGCCGCCGGCGTCGAAGCGCATGCCGTTCTCGGCGAGGACCCCGGGGCGCACGCCCTGGCGGCGCAGTTCGGTCTCGGCGGCGACGGTGGCGGCGGCCCCGAAGCGGTGGCGCACCAGCGGGATGCTGATGAAGGCGGTGGCGACGAGCAGCTGGAGTACGGCGACGGAGGCGTTCACGACCGGTGTCCTCTTCTCTGGATTGAACTAAGTACAAGAGGACTGTAGGCGGGAACTTGAACTAAGTGCAAGTGGTCTCCTGAACTTTGTGCAAGACGGGGTGGTCCACCTATCGTGAGGCCATGGCACGCGACACACTGACGCAGGAACACATCGTCTCGACCGCGATCGAGCTGCTCGACGAGGAAGGGCTCGAAGGCCTCAACATGCGGAGCCTGGGCAAGCGCCTGGACTCGGCGGCCACGGCGGTCTACTGGCACGTCAAGAACAAGGACAACCTGGTCCTGCTCGCGGCCGACCAGGTCTGGCACGAGATCGAACTGCCCGACGCGCGGGCCCTGGGCTGGCGCGAGGCGGCCGACCGCCTGGCCACCGGCCTGCACGAGATGCTGGGCCGCCACCCCTGGCTCGTGGCGGCCTTCGGCACCCACCTCTTCTACGGACCCGGCAAGGCCCGCTACGACGACCTGTGCCTCGCGACCTACGAGAGCGCCGGCTTCACCGAGGCCGAGGCAGACCGGGCGGCGGCCACCGTCTTCACCTTCGTCCTCGGCAGCGCCCTGACCGTGGCCTCCGAGGCCTCGCTGACGCGCCGGCTCGGCCGCGACGGGGACGACGCGCGGGCGCGCCTCGACGAGACGATGGCGAAGGCCGCCGAGGTCGCCCGCCGCTTCCCGCGCCTACGGGCCCGCCTGGACGCGCCGGAGGGCAACGCCTACGCCGCCGCGCCCGAGGGTTCCTTCGCCTTCGGGCTCCGGATGCTGCTCGGCGCGCTGGAGGCCGAGGTCGCGGGCCGCGCGGCGCGCTGAACCGTCGCCGCGCCCACACCCGTTCCCGCGCCCGATCCCGCGCCCTGGCCCGCGTACCGCCGAACCGTCAGACGGCCGCGAACGCCGCCAGGTCCTCGGTGACCGCCCGGACCACGGCCTCGTGTTGCTCGACCAGGTAGAAGTGCCCGCCGGGAAAGCCCCGGAAGGTGAAGGCGGCGCCGGTCAGCTCCCGCCACCTCATGGCCTCGGCCGGGTCGGCCCGCGGGTCGGACTCCCCGCACAGCACGCTGACGGGCGTGACCAGCGCCGGCCCCGGCTCGTGCCGGTGGTTCTCGACCGCCCGGTAGTCGCCGCGCAGCGAGGGCAGGATCAACTCCCGCATGTCCGCCCTGGCCAGCAGTTCCGCGTCGGTCCCGGCGAGCCCGGCCACGTGCGCGATCAGGGCCTCGTCGTCGAGCGCGTGCAGGCCCTCCCGGCGGTCGATCACCGGGGAGCGCCGCCCCGAGACGATCAGACCGCGCGCGGCCGTGCCCGACCGCTCCAGCCGGCGGGCCAGTTCGTAGGCGATCACCGCGCCCATGCTGTGCCCGAACAGCACCAGGGGGCGCCCGGTGCGCAGCCACGGCGACAGCGCCGCCTCCACTCCCGCGACGAAGGCGTCCAGGTCCTCGGGCACCGGCTCCCCGAGCCGTTCCTGGCGGCCGGGGTACTGGACGGTGAGCACCTCCGCGTGCGCGGCGAGGCCGCGGGACAGCGGGAAGTAGAAGGAGGCGTTGCCGCCGGCGTGCGGGCACACGACGAGGACCGGCCGACCGGCCTCGGGCCCCGTCGGCGGGTGGAAGCGGCGCAGCCACGGGCTCGCGCCGAAGGAGGTGGTCACGCGCGCGTCTCCTTCTGCGTGGTGGTCGCCGTGCCGGTGTTCGCCGTGGCGTCCGTCAGCAGCAGTCGCTTCTGTGGTTTGCCCATGGCGTTGCGCGGCACGGACTCGACGAAGCGCACCTCGCGCGGGCGCTTGTGCACCGAGAGGTGGGCGGCGACGAAGTCGGTCAGTTCGGCGCCCGTGACCCCGTCGGCGACGACGAAGGCGACGACGCGCTGGCCGAGGTCGGCGTCCGGGACGCCGACGACGGCGGCCTCCCGGACCCGGGGGTGGTCCAGCAGGGCGTTCTCGATCTCGCCCGCGCCGATCCGGTAGCCACCGGACTTGATCATGTCGATGGAGGCCCGGCCGACGATCCGGTGGACGCCGTCCGCCGGGTCGACGGCCGCGATGTCGCCGGTACGGAACCAGCCGTCCTCGGTGTACGCCGCCGCCGTGGCCTCCGGCCGGCCCAGGTAGCCGGCGAACAGGGTGGGGCCGGTGAGCTGGAGTTCGCCGATCTCGGCGCCCGGCTCGGCGACGATCCGGGTACGGATGCCCGGCAGCGGGGTGCCGACGGTGCCGGGGCGGACCTCGCCGCCGGCGCGACCGCTGACGGTGATCAGGGTCTCGGTCATCCCGTACCGCTCGACGGGGCGGTGGCCGGTGAGCCGTTCCAGGTCCCGGAAGACGGGCGCGGGCAGGGCGGCGCTGCCGGAGACCAGCAGTCGGGCCCCGGACAGCGCGGCGGCGGCGTCCGGTTCGGCGGCGATCCGCGACCAGACGGTGGGCACACCGAAGTAGAGGCTGCCGCGGGCCTGGGCGTAGGCCCGCGGGGTGGGGCGGCCGGTGTGCACGAGGCGGCTTCCGGTGCGCAGGGCGCCGAGCACGCCGAGGACCAGGCCGTGGACGTGGAAGAGCGGTAGTCCGTGCACGAGGGTGTCCTCGGCGCTCCACTGCCAGGCCTCGGCGAGCGCGTCGAGGTCGGCGGCGAGCGCGGCGGCCGTCAGGACCACGCCCTTGGGCGGGCCGGTGGTGCCGGAGGTGTAGAGGATCAGGGCCGGATCGCCGGGTCCGCCGGCGGTCGCGGGGGCCGGGGCGCGGCGGGCGAAGTCGACGCCCACCTCGACGGCGCCGGAGTCGCGCAGGATGTGCTCGCGTTCGGCGGGGCCCGCGTCGGGGGGCAGCGGGACGCAGGGCACGTGGGCCAGCAGCCCGCCGACGACGGCGGCGACGGTCTCCAGGGAGGCGGTCGCGGTGACGGCGAAGGCGGGGGCTCCCGCGATGTCGGCGGCCACGGCGCCCGCCGCGCCGAGCAGTTCCTCGTACGAGGCGGTGCGGCCGGCGACGGTGATGGCGTCGGCGCGGTCGCCGTACGTCCCGTCCAGGGCGGTCAGCACGCGACAACTCCCTTCCGATGGTGGAGCCCCAGGCTACGCGGACCCCGCCGGAGCCCCGGCCGCGCGGGGGTCGGCGGCGGCGGTGGACGCGGGGCGAGGGCCCGTGTCCGCGAAGGCCCGTGTCCGCGGGGGTTCGCGGGGGTCCGCCGGCCGGAAGCGCCCGTAGGATCGCCCGAAACCACATCGCACGACCGGATTTCGACGACGCGCGGGGGAGCTCCACGTGACTCCTCCCCCTCATGGATGAGGGGGCTTCTCGCTATGCCGGGTTGGCGTCGCGACGGACCAGCCCGGCCCATAGAACGTTGAGAGCGCCCACCGTGTCCGCGTGCGCCTGGTGGTCGCAGCTGACGCAGTGGAACTTGTCCTGTGTGGGCCGGTTCTCCTTGGCGGTGTGCCCGCATTCGGGGCACCGCCGGGAGGTGTTGCGGGGGTCCACAGCGATCACTTCCCGCCCGGCGCTTTCAGCCTTGGCGTTCAGGATCGCGAGGAACACCCCCCATCCGGCATCAGCCATCGAGCGATTCAGGCCGGCCTTCGCGGCGGCCCCGTTGGGCAGGAACATGCCCGGCTGCTCGGGGTCGGGCTTGGGGGCGGGGGCCTTGCTCATGTTGCGGATCTTGAGGTCTTCGTGCGCGATGAAGTCGTGTTCCCGGACCAGGGCAAGCGCGGTCTTGTGAGCGTGGTCCAGGCGCTGACGCCGGACCCTGCCGTGCAGCCTGGCGACCTTCTCGACCGCCCGGCGGTGGTTCGCGGTGCGCTTGTCCCGGCGGACGCGGGGGAACTTGGCGAGTGCCTGCTGTGCGGCGGCGAGCCGGCCGGCGTTGCGGCGGCCGTGGCGCGGGTTGGGTACGAACTCGCCGTTGGAGCCGGCGAGGAACTGGGCTATGCCCATGTCGATGCCGACCACGGACCCGGTCGCGGGCAGCGGCTCGGGCTGGGCCTGCTCGGCGGTAAGCACGACGAACCACTTCCGCCCTTCGCGCTTGACCGACATCGTCTTGACCTTGCCGACCACCGGCCGGTGCCGGTGGACCTTGACGTGCCCGACGCCTTGGAGGCGGACACGGGTAACGGGGTCGTGCGGGGTGGCATCCCAGCGGCAGCCATCGCCGTCCTTGGGGAAGTCCACGGTGTCGAACCGGTTCACGCCCCGAAACCGGGGGTAGCCGGGGGTGTCGCCGGACTTGACCCGGCGGAAGAACGCGGCGAACGCCTTGTCGAGACGGCGAAGCGTCGCCTGCTGCGACGAGAACGACCAACGGCCGTGACGCTCCGGGTCGAACGCCCTGATCTCCTTGAGCTGCGCCGACTGCATCCCGTACTTGATGCTCGTCTTCGAGGCGTGCCGGTAGGCATCCCGACGTTCCTGCAACGCCCCGTTGTAGAGCGAGCAGTGATCGCGGAGCATCTCGCCCAGCGCGATCGTCTGGCCCACGGTGGGCCGCATCAGGAACTTGTACGCACGGATCAACGCGGCCCACCCCCTTCCGACTTCTGCAATCAACCTAGTCGAGGCCACTGACAACGCAGCCGGCTCCGGCGCTCCGCGCCTCCGGGCCAAGGATCGCTTTCACCCCCTGGCTGAAGCCAGGGGTACCCAGCGAAGATCAGAGGATGGAAACGGCACGGTTGGCCTCACTGATCGCGGCGACGATCACCATGGGCCTGGTCAGCGGTCTGTTCTACGGGTTCTCGGTGGCCGTGATGCCCGCCCTGCGCGGCGCGGGCGACCGGACGGTCGTCGAGGTGATGCAGCGCGTCAACGTCTCCATCCTCAACGGCTGGTTCCTGCTCGGCTACCTCGGCGCGCTCGTGTTCACCGGGCTCGCCGTCGGCCTGCACCTGGCGGACGGGGCGCGGGCGGCGCTGTGGCCGCTGGTCGGCGCGTTCGTCGCGTACGTCCTGGCGATGACGGTCACCGGTCTGGTGAACATCCCGCTCAACAACGCGCTGGCACAGGCCGGCCCGCCGGACCGGCTGGCCGACCCGGCGGCGGTCCGCCGCGCCTTCGAGGGGCCGTGGGTACGGGCGAACGTCTGGCGCACGCTGCTGTGCACGCTGGCGACGGGCCTGCTCGCCTGGGCCTCGGTCGTGACGGCGGCGTGAGGGCCGTACCGGTCGAGGCGCCTTCCGCGTAGGCGGGTCCGATCCCGGCGCCCGCCGACCGGGACGTCGCGCGCCCCCCTCTTGCACTTTGTTCAAGTCTTCCCTAACCTCACACTTGAACAAAGTGCAAGCCATCGGGGACCACGGAGGAGCAGCACCATGTCCGAGCAGACGCTGAACGGGTTCGTCCACGCCGCCGCCGAGGAGTTCGGCGTACCGGGCGCGGCCGTGGGGGTGTGGGTGGACGGGCGCGAGCTGTTCGCCTGCCACGGGGTGACGAGCCTGGAGAACCCGCTGCCGGTGGACCGGGACACGATGTTCCTGCTCGGTTCGGTCAGCAAGACGTACACGGCGACCGCCCTCATGCGGCTGGTCGCCGACGGGCGCGTCGAACTCGACGCGCCCGTACGCCGCTACGTGCCGGGGCTGGTCCTCGCGGACGGGGCCGCCGCGGAGCGGATCACCGTCCTGAACCTCCTGAACCACACCTCCGGCCTGGACTGGAACCTCGTCAACGACACCGGCGAGGGCGACGACGCCCTCGCCGCCTTCGTCGCGGAACTGGACGCCCTGGCGCTGATCGCCGAACCCGGCAGCCGGGCCTCGTACAGTCAGGCCGCCTTCAACCTGGCCGGGCGGATCCTGGAGAACGTCACCGGCCTCACCTACGAACGGGCCGTCGCCGCGCTCGTCCTGGAGCCCCTCGGGCTCGCGCACAGCCACTTCGACCCGGCGGTCGTGCTGACCCACCGCTTCGCCGTCGGCCACAACCCGGGCGAGGACGGCTCCCCCGCCGTCGCCCGGCAGTGGAAGGGCACCCGCGCCAACAACCCCGGCGGGGGCATCGCGGGTTCCATCGCCGACCAGCTGCGCTGGGCCCGGTTCCACCTCGGCGACGGCCGGACCGAGGACGGCGAACGCCTGCTGCCCGCCGAGGTGCTGCACGGGATGCGGCGGCCGACGGTGGAGCTGCGCGGCAGCAGCCTCGGGGACGGCTTCGGCATCTGCTGGTTCCTGCGCGAGGTGGACGGGGTGCGCACGATCGGGCACGGCGGCTCGGTCAACGGCCAGTTCGCCGAGCTGCTGATCGTGCCGGAGCGGGGCTTCGCCGTCGCCGTCGCCTCCAACGCGGGCCCGGACGCGGGGCTCCGCTTCAACCAGGCCGTCGTCCGCCGGGTGCTGGAGCACCACCTCGGCCTGGTCGACGCCGACCCCGAACCGTTGCCGTACGACGCGGCGCGGGCGCGGGAGGTCGCGGGGGACTACGCGATCGACGCGATGACGGTGACCATCGCCGCGGACGGGGAGGGGCTGACCCTGGCCGCCGCGATCAAGCCGGAGGTCCGCGCGGCCGCCGGGACGGAACTGCCCCCGGACTACGCCCCCGCCCCCATGGGCCTGCTGCCCGGGGACGGGGACGAGTACGTCGTGCTGGGCGGCGGCCTCTCGGGCCAGCGCGGCTTCTTCACCCGCGACGCCTGCGGCACCATCACCGGCGCCGACCTGGCGGGCCGCCTCTTCCCCCGCACCCGCCCGACGCCGTGACGCCCCCGGGCTCCCGGGCGGCGGCGGACGGGCCGCCGCCCGGGTGGGGGTGGGTCAGATGAGGCCCTGGGCGAGCATGGCGTCCGCGACCCGCTCGAAGCCGGCGATGTTGGCGCCCGTGACGTAGTCGCCCGGGACGCCGTGGCGTTCGGCCGTCTCGTACGCCGTGTCGTGGATGCGGCGCATGACCCCGGCGAGTTCCTCCTCGACCCGGGCGAAGGGCCAGGCCTCGCGGGAGGCGTTCTGGCTCATCTCCAGCGCGCTGGTCGCCACGCCGCCCGCGTTCGCGGCCTTCGCCGGGCCGAAGGCGACCCCGGCCTCGCGCAGGACCCGTACGGCGCCCGGTGTGGTGGGCATGTTGGCGCCCTCGGAGACGGCCTTGACGCCGGCCCGGACCAGGGTGATCGCGTCGGCCTCGGTCAGCTCGTTCTGCGTCGCGGAGGGCAGGGCCACGTCGGTCGGGACGTCCCAGACGCTGCCGCCGGTGACGTAGCGGGCGGAGCCGCCGCGCCGCTGGACGTACTCGCTGACCCGGCCGCGCTCCACCTCCTTGATCTGCTTCAGCAGGGCGAGGTCGAGGCCCTTCTCGTCGACGACGTAGCCGCCGGAGTCGGAGACGGTCAGCACGTGGGCGCCGAGGGCCTGCGCCTTCTCCACCGTGTACAGGGCGACGTTGCCCGAGCCGGAGACGGTGACCTGCTGGCCGGCGAGGTCCTCGCCGCGCTTCTTCAGCATCTCGGAGGTGAAGAGCACGTTGCCGTAGCCGGTGGCCTCGGTGCGGGCGTGCGAGCCGCCCCAGCCGGTGCCCTTGCCGGTGAGGACCCCGGCCTCCCAGCGGTTGGTGATGCGCCGGTACTGGCCGAAGAGGTAGCCGATCTCGCGACCGCCGACGCCGATGTCGCCCGCGGGGACGTCGGTGTGCTCGCCGAGGTGGCGGTGGAGTTCGGTCATGAAGGACTGGCAGAAGCGCATGACCTCCGCGTCGGACCGGCCGCGCGGGTCGAAGTCGCTGCCGCCCTTGCCGCCGCCGATGCCGAGCCCCGTCAGGGCGTTCTTGAAGATCTGCTCGAAGCCGAGGAACTTCACGATGCCGAGGTTGACCGTCGGGTGGAAGCGCAGGCCGCCCTTGTAGGGGCCGAGCGCGCTGTTGAACTCCACCCGGAAGCCGCGGTTGACGTGGACGACGCCCCGGTCGTCCGTCCACGGCACACGGAAGATGATCTGCCGTTCGGGTTCGGCGACGCGCTCCACCATCTTGGCCTCGCGCAGCTCGGGGCGGTCCGCGAAGACCGGGGCGAGCGTCTCGATGACCTCCCGCACGGCCTGGTGGAACTCGGGTTCGCCGGGGTTGCGACGCTGGATGTCCTCCTCCAGCGTGGCGAGCCAGGCGGCCGTGGCGGGGTCCGTGCGGGGTGTCGACGGCATCGTCGGCTACCTCTTCCTCTTCTGCTTCTGCTTCTGCGTCATGCGCCTGATGGTTCGGCTCGATCGGCGGCCCCCAGGGTGGGGAGGGCGCCGGCGCCGTCGGTACGCCCGTCGGTTCGGGTACCGAAGTGGAGGGGTGCGGGAGGTCGCCCGGCCCTGAGCGCATCGTAGGAGGCGAGGGCGGTCGCGAGACAGGGCGCCGGGACGCCGGCCCGCGCGGCGGCGGCCACCACCGTGCGCCAGGAACCCTGGGCCTCGCCGAGGACGCGGACGAGGTCCTCGTCCGCGAGGAGCCCGGCCGCGTCCCGGCCCGAGGCGCGCAGGATCACCGTGGAGGCGTACAGCGCCTGTTCCACCTGTACGGCGAACCGTGCCGCGTCCTCGGGGTGCAGTTCGGTGCGCGCCGGGCCGGGAAGGCGTCGGGCCACGGCGAGCGACTCGGCCGACAGGTACGGGACTCGGGTAGGGGCCTCGACGGTGGGGGGTAGGTCGAGGCGGCCGGCGTTCCAGGTACGGAAGGTGGCCTCGATCGCGGCGGGGTCGAGGCCGACGACGTCGCGCAGCAGGGCGTGGGCCTCGGCGACGAGCCGCGGGTCGGTGCCGTTCGGGGTGACGGTGGGGGTGCCGTCGGGGGCGGGCATTGCTCCGTCAACTCCTGGGCTCGGGGCTCGGGGAGGGCTCGGGTGGCTCGGGGAGGGGCTCTGTGAGGGGGGCGCGCGGGTCCGTGGGTTCGCCGTGCGACCGGGTCTCCGTGCGACCGGGTCGCCGTGCGGTCGGCCCCGTGCGGCCGGGTCGCCGTGCGGCGCGCGGCCCGGGACGTCCGGCTCCCCGGGGGTGGGAGCCGGACGCGGCGGGCGCGGCGGTGCGGGCGGTGCGGGTTCCGCGCGGCCATCGGAATCGTTCTAGGCCCCGCCCACCGTCGGGTCATCGCCCGCCCACCGTCCGGCGGACGGCCCGGGGGCGCTCAGGGCGGGGGTCGGGGCCGGGATGGTGATGGCGGTGACGATGAGGCCGTCGCGCACGAGCCAGCTGCCGTGGAAGGTGTCCAGTCGGACCCCTCCGACGACCGGTCCGGGGACCAGCAATCGGGCCCGGAAGGTGGACCAGGCGGGGTCGACGGTGATCTCGGCGTCCTCGAAGTCCAGCCACCGTCCGGTGAGCGGGTACCAGACCTTGTACACGCTCTCCTTGGCGCTGAACACGAGCCGTTCCCACTGGACGTCGGGCCGTCGGGCGGCGAGCGAGGGCAGCCAGGCGCGTTCCGCCTCCACGGTGACGAGCTCCGCGACGCCGGCGCTGCGCAGGGGCCGGTTGGGTTCGGCGTCGATGCCGATCGCCGCGGCCCGGTCGGCGGGGGCCACGACGGCGGCACGGTAGCCCTCGCAGTGCGTCATGGCGCCGACGAATCCGGCGGGCCAGCGGGGCGCTCCCTTCGGGTCACGCAGGATCGGCGCGGGTTCTGCGCCCAGTTTCCCGAGTGCCTCGTGCGCGCAGCGGCGTACGGTGGCGAACTCCCCGCGCCGGCCCGCCTGGGCTCCTTCGACCAGGAGCGCCTCCTCGGGAAAGAGGTCCGCGAGGGCGCCGGGTTCGTCTCCGAAGGTCTCGACGGCGACGGTGCCGGGTTCCAGCAGTTCCTCGATCACGTTCCCTCCGCCAGGATCCGTACGGCGCCGGCCGGGGCGGCGGCGCGCTGCTTCCACTCCCGCGGGTAGCCGAGGGAGACCTCGTGGTGCGGGATCCCGTCCTGCCGGATCAGGCGGGGGATGTGCAGGTGTCCGTAGACGACGGCCGCGGCGCGGAAGCGCACGGGCCAGTCCTCGGTGGCCTCGGTGCCGCACCACAGGGCGAATTCCGGGAACCGCAGGATCCGGGTGGGTTCGCGGACGAGGGGATAGTGGTTGACGAGGACGGTCGGCAGGTGGTCGGGGATCTCGGCGAGCCGTGCGGCGGTGTGTTCGACGCGTGCCCGGGACCAGGCCTGGCGGCTGGGGTAGGGGTCGGGGTGGAGGTAGAACTCGTCGGTGCACACGACGCCGGCCCGGTCGGCGATCTCCATCGCCTCCTGGTGGGTGCGGGCTCCGGCGGGCCGGAAGCTGTAGTCGTAGAGGAGGAAGAGGGGGGCCACGACGACGGGGCCGCCGACTCCCTCCCACACCGGGTAGGGGTCCTCGGGGGTGGTGACGCCGAGCTTCCGGCAGATTTCGACGAAGTGCAGGTAGCGGGCCTCGCCGCGCAGTTGGACGGGGTCGTCGGGGGTGGTCCACAGTTCGTGGTTGCCCGGTGCCCAGACCACCTTGGCGAAGCGGTCGCGCAGCCGGCCGAGGGTCCACTCGAAGTCCTCGGCGGACTCGCTGACGTCACCGGCGAGCAGCAGCCAGTCCTCTTCCGTCTCGGGCCGCAGGCCGTCGACGATCTTCTTGTTCTCGTCGTGGCGGACGTGCAGGTCGCTGATGGCCAGCAGCCTGCCGGAACCTGTCGGCATCAGGCCGCCCCCAGTGCGTCGACGCGGCCCCGGCGCAGGGCGGCGCGGACGACCGCGGCGACCTGGGGAACGCTCTGGTCGAGGTAGAAGTGTCCGCCGGGCATGATCCGCAGGTCGCTCTCGGCGGTGGTGTGCACCCGCCAGGCGGCGGCGTCCTCGACGGGGACGACGGGGTCGCGGTCGCCGACGAGCACGGTGAAGGGGACGTCCAGGGTCCGGCCGGGCCGCCAGGCGTAGGAGCCTATGGCCTTGTAGTCGGCGCGCAGCGGCGGCATCACCATCTCCAGCAGGTCGGGGTCGTCGAAGACCTTGCCGACCGTGCCGCCGAGCCTGCGGATCATGGCGATCACCTTCTCGTCGGTGTCGAGCCGGTCGCTGGCGCTGCCCAGCGGGGTCGGCGCGAACCGTCCGGAGAGGAAGAGGCGTTCGGGGGCGGGCAGTTCGCGTCGGGCCAGCTCGCGGGCGAGTTCGTAGGCGAGGACGGCGCCCATGCTGTGCCCGAAGAAAGCGTACGGGCGTCGGTCTCCGGGGTGGGTGGTGACTCCGTCGAGTTCGGGGGCGAGTTCGTCGGCGAGCGCGGTGACGAGCCGGTCGATGTCGTCCACCGCGGGTTCCATGCGGCGGTCCTGACGTCCGGGGTACTGGACGGACACCACGTCGAACTCGGGGGTCAGCTCCTGGGACAGCGCCAGGAAGGCGCTGGCCGCGCCGCCCGCGTGGGGGAAGCAGATCAGACGGGTGTCGCTGTCGGGTGCCGGACCGAACCTCCGAAACCAGTCACTGGCCATGTGTCTTCTCTCCTTCAGCGTCTTGTCGACTCGGTTTCCAGGGTCCGTCGAGCCGCTGGACCGGCGGTCGAGGGGTACCGGACGGCAAGTCCAGGCGGCTTGGTCCGGTTGTCGGGGCGCGGTGCGGGAGCGGTACGGCGGTGGTGTGGGGACGGTCCGGTCGTGGTGCGGTCCTGATCAGGGCGGGGTGCGGTTTCGCTCCGGGCGCGGTGCGCCGGCGGTCCAGGGACGGTGGGGGGCGAGGGGGAGGCGGCTGTGGGCGCGCGCGAGCGGGCGGTGGGCGGGGGGTTACCGCGCCGTGAGACGGCCTGGCCAGACTTCATCCGTTTCTCGCCACTCCCCCGACGCTTTTTCCCCTCGCTCCCTTCCGCCCTTGGAGGCGCCTGTCATGTCCACTCCAGACTTGTCCACTCCAGACACTGAGGCCCGGAGACTGACCAGAGGTCAGATCGTCGGCCTCGCCGTGGCCAGCATGATCCCCGCGGTCGGCCTCGCCGCGGTGCCGGCCCTGATGTTCGTCTCGGCCGGGAACGGCAGCTGGCTCGCGGCCCTGCTGTCGGCCGCCGTCACCACCTTCGTCGGCCTGTCGGTCATCACCTTCGCCCGGCGCCACGTCGCGGGCGGCTCGCTCTACTCCTACCTCTCGCTCGTCTTCGGCCCCTGGGCCCGCCTGCTGGCCGCGGCCGCCCTGCTGCTCGGCTACGCCGCGATGATCGCCGGCATCACCATGGTCATCGGCGTCTACGTCGGCAGCTTCCTGCTGTCCCAGGGGTACGCGGGCGGCCTGGAGCTGCCCGTACAGCTCGCCGTGTACGCCGTCGCCCTGCTGATCGCGGTGTTCTTCGCCCGGCGCGGGGTGGACGTGTCGGTGCGCGCCGCCGTGGTGCTGATGGCGGTCGCGATCCCCGTGGTCGCCGTCGTCGTGGTGGCGAGCGCGGGCACAACGGGCCTGCACCTCGGTGAGCAGCTGTCCTTCGAGGGCGGCTTCTCCTTCAGCGGCGTCTTCCAGGGCATGGCGGCCGGGGCCACCTTCCTGATGGGCTTCGAGAGCTGCGCGGCCCTCGCGCAGGAGACCAAGGACCCCAAGCGGGACGTGCCCTTCGCGGTGCTGGGCATCCCGGTGCTGCTCGGCGTGGTCTACCTGCTCGCCACGATCCTCCAGGTGCCCGGCCTGTTCGCCTCGGCGGACAGTCTGGCCCAGGGCATGTCGCCGGCGGCGGCGCTGGCGTTGAACGCCGGTCTGGGCGAGACGTTCGCGAGCGCCACCGACCTGGTGCTGGCCGTCGCGACCTTCGCCGGGCTCATCGGCTTCGTCAACTTCGGCGCCCGCTTCGTGGCCACCCTCTCCGACGACGGCCTGCTGCCGCGCCGGGTCGGACGCCCGGACCCGAAGCACGGTTCGCCCGCGACCGCCGTGGTCACCCTGTCGGTGATCGGCTTCCTGGTGCTCGCCGTCGCGGTGATCGCCTACCCGGAGTCGCTGCTGTCGGTGTACTCGGCGCTGGCGACCCTGATCGTCTACCTGTGGGTGTTCCCCTACGTGCTGATCTGCGCGGCCCACGTGACGCTGCTGGTCCGCGAGCGGGCGCGGCGCCCGCTGTCGTACCTGGCGGCGGTGCTCGGCGCGGCGGCGATGGCCTGGGTCTACCTCAACGGGTGGATCAACCCGCCCGCGGCTCCCGTGGACTCCATGTCCTGGGTGGCGCTGGCCCTGATCGCCGTGACCCTGGTGGCCCTGACGCTCGGTCGGCGTTCCGCCGCCGGCGCCGGCCGCGCGCCGGCCGCCGTACGGCCCGAGGCGGCCGAGGCGGCCGAGGCGGCCGAGGCGGCCGAGGCGGGCGCGCAGGGCGTACCTGCGCCCCGGGCGGCGAGCGACGCGGACCGCGTCCGCGCCTGAGCCCCGGCCCGAGCGCCTGCCGGGGCCGTCGAGGACGGGCCCCGGTCCCACCGCCGTGAGCGGGGGAACCGGGGCCCGGTCGCCGTGCGGGGTGCGGTGCGCGGATCAGGCCGAGTTGCGCCAGGTCGGCTGCGCGCCCGCGGCCCAGGAGGTCGCCGCGCGGCGGCGGGCCGACGAGGGGGTCCAGCGGGCCGCGGCCCGCGCCTGCTCCTCCTCCGCCGCCCGGACCGCCTCGGCGGTGCGGGCCGCGAGGACGGCCGAGAGGACCACCGCGAGGGCGGCCACCTCGTGCGCGTCGGGCGAGCCGCTGGTGATGCGCCAGGCCGGTGCGGAGAGGATCTCCGACGTGGCCCGCTCGTCGGTGTCGCGCGCTGCGCCGCCGACCGCTCGGAGTGCCGTTGCCATCGGGTTTCTCCCTCTCTACTGGGGCTGGTTGCCGTGCTTGCGGCTCGGCAGGGGGGCGTGCTTGCCGCGCAGGACCTCCAGGGCGCCGATCAGCGCCGAGCGGGTCTCCGCCGGGTCGATGACGTCGTCGACGAGGCCGCGCTCGGCCGCGTAGTACGGGTGCATCAGCTCGTCGCGGTACTCGTCGATGCGCGCCGCGCGGGTGGCCTCGGGGTCGTCGGAGGCGGCGATCTCGCGCCGGAAGACGACGTTGGCCGCGCCCTCGGCGCCCATGACCGCGATCTCGTTGATCGGCCAGGCGAGGGCGATGTCGGTGCCGATGGAGCGGGAGTCCATGACGATGTAGGCGCCGCCGTACGCCTTGCGCAGGACCAGCGAGATCCGCGGGACGGTGGCGTTGCAGTAGGCGTAGAGCAGCTTGGCGCCGTGCCGGATCACACCGTTGTGCTCCTGGTCGACGCCGGGCAGGAAGCCGGGCACGTCGACCAGGCTGACCAGCGGGATGTTGAAGGCGTCGCACATCTGCACGAAGCGGGCGGCCTTCTCGGAGGACTCGATGTCGAGGACACCGGCCATGTTCTGCGGCTGGTTGGCGACGATGCCGACGACCTGGCCGCCGAGTCGGGTCAGCGCGCAGATGATGTTCGGCGCCCAGCGCTCGTGGACCTCGAAGAACTCCCCGTGGTCGGAGATCTCCTCGATGACCTTGTGCATGTCGTACGCCCGGTTGGGGTCGGCCGGCACCAGGTCCAGCAGCGACTCCGTACGGCGGTCGTGCGGGTCGTCGGCGGCCTCGGCCGGCGGCAGCTCCCGGTTGTTGGAGGGCAGGTACGACAGCAGGTGGCGGACCTCCTCCAGGCAGTGCTCCTCGTCGTCGTACGCGAAGTGCGCGACGCCGGAGACGGAGGCGTGCACGTCGGCGCCGCCGAGGCCGTCCTGGGTGATCTGCTCGCCGGTGACGGCGGCGACCACGTCGGGGCCGGTGATGAACATCTGCGAGGTGTCGCGGACCATGAACACGAAGTCCGTGAGGGCCGGGGAGTAGGCCGCGCCGCCCGCGCAGGGGCCCATGATCACGCTGATCTGCGGGATCACGCCCGAGTTGCGGACGTTGCGCTGGAAGATGCCGCCGTAGCCGGCCAGCGCGGTGACGCCCTCCTGGATGCGCGCGCCCGCGCCGTCGCAGAGGCCGACGATGGGGGCGCCGGCCTTCTCGGCGAGGTCCATCAGCTTGTGGATCTTCTGGGCGTGCGCCTCGCCGAGGGCGCCGCCGAAGATGCGGAAGTCGTGGGCGTAGGCGAACACCGGGCGGCCGTTGACCTGGCCCCAGCCGGTGACGACGCCGTCGCTGTGCGGCTTCTTGTCCTCCAGGCCGAAGCCCGTGGCGCGGTGCCGGCGGAAGGCCTCGACCTCGGTGAAGGTGCCCTTGTCGAAGAGCAGCTCGATGCGCTCGCGGACGGTGAGCTTGCCCTTCTTCTTCTGCGCCTCGGTCGCCCGCTCGCTGGGACCGGCCTCGACCGCCTCGCGCAGCTCGGAGAGTTCCGCCACCCTCGACGCCATGGTCGCGGCCGCCGGAGGTCCGAGCGGCGCTTCCTCGACGATGCTCATGCTTGTCCTTTCGAAGAGAACTTCCCCCGTCGCGCACGTCAACGCGGCAGACGCAGCACATCCTGGCCAGTCCGGATACAGGTCCCCTCGAACCGCTCTGGAGGAGGGGACCCGCTCCAGGACCGCTCAGGCCCCCGGGAAGTCCTTCGTCGGGCGGACGAGCGCTCAGGCGCGCCAGGCTCCGGCGGCCGCCGCGTCCTTGACGAAGTCCGCGAAGTCGCGGGCGTCACGGCCCAGGGCGCGCCGGACCCCGTCGCTGACCTTGGCCTCGCCGCCGCCGGCGACCGGGTTCAGGGCCGCCGCCCACAGGGTCGCGTCGGGGGCGGAGACCCCCTGGGCGACGAGTTCGGCCACGAACTCCTCGACGGTCAGGGCCGAGTAGACGGCCTTGCGGCCGCCGGCGGCCGCGATGAGGGAGAGCGCCTCGTCGAGCGCGACGGGGCGGGGCCCCGACAGCTCGTAGATCTGCCCGTCGTGGCCGTCCTCGGTCAGCGCGGCGACCGCGACGGCCGCGATGTCCTCGACGTCGATCCAGGTGGCGACGCCGTCGCCCGCGGGCAGCCGCAGCTCGCCGGCGAGGACGCCCTCGTTGAAGAAGCCCTCGTCGAAGTTCTGGGCGAACCAGCCCGGGCGCAGGATGGTCCAGGCGAGGCCGGACTCGCGGACGGCGGCCTCGCCGGCGAGGAAGGCGTCGCTGGTGGAGGGGTCCTCGCCGTAGTAGCCGGGGGTGTCGACGCCGCGCGCCGAGAGCAGCACGAGGCGGCGCACGCCGGCGCGCGCCGCGTGCTCGGTCAGTTCCCGGGTGCGGGGGGCGGTGTCGTTCTGGACGATGTAGACGCCGGAGACGCCCTCCAGGGCGGGGCCCCAGGTGGTCTCGTCGAGCCAGTCGAACCGGGTTTCTCCCTTTCGGGACGCGGACCTGACCGGAATTCCACGCTCCGTGAGTTGGCGCACGACCCGGCGGCCGGTCTTTCCGGTGCCGCCGATAACAAGTACGGGATTCTCGTTCATGTGGCTGATGGTAGATCAGGGAATTGCCGCCAAATACCCGACGATGAGCGTCCGATGACCATCCGGTGGGGCCCCGCGGGCACCATCGCACTTGCGACCCCACTCCGCAGCGGCCGCGTCTGACATAAAGAATCGGGAGCTACCTGAATGACTGCCCTCACGAACAAGACTGCTCTGGTCACCGGTGGCAGCCGGGGCATCGGCCGCGCCATCGCCCAGCGGCTCGGCAAGGAGGGCGCCCTCGTCGCCCTGACGTACTCCAGCGACGAGGCCGCCGCCAAGGAGACCGTCGCCTCGATCGAGGCCGCGGGCGGCCGCGCCTTCGCCTTCCGCTCCGCCCTGGGCGTCGCGGGCGACGCCGACGCCCTGTGGGAGGCCTTCGACGCGGAGATCGGCAAGCACTCCGACACCGCGGGCCTGGACATCCTGGTCAACAACGCCGGCATCGCGGGCCCGGGTCTGATCCACGAGGTCACCGAGGCCGACTACGACAAGGTCTTCGCGATCAACGCCAAGGCTCCCTTCTTCATCATCCAGAAGGGCCTGGAGCGCCTGCGCGACGGCGGCCGCATCATCAACATCTCGTCCGGCGTCACCAAGGTCGCCTTCCCCGGCATGACCTCCTACGCCGCGAGCAAGGGTGCCGTCGAGGTGCTCACCCTGACCCTCGCCCAGACCCTGGGTTCGCGTCAGATCACGGTCAACGCCGTTTCCCCCGGCACCATCGAGACCGACATCCACCCGTGGATGGCCGACCCGGCCGCCAAGGCGCACGCCGCCGGCTTCTCGGTCTTCAACCGCGTCGGTCAGCCGGCCGACGTCGCCGACGTCGTGTCCTTCCTGGCCTCGGACGACTCCCGCTGGGTCACCGGCCAGAACATCGACGTCTCCGGCGGCTCCGGCCTCGGCATCTGACGCGGGGTCCGTCGTCCGCGCACGGTCGGCTCCCCGGGCCGCCGTCTCTCCCCCGCACCGGGGGAGGCGGCGGCCTTCGTCGTGCCCGCGGGGCGTGCCCCCGGACGCCGGTCCGGACACGGGTCGCGGGGTACCGGACGCGGGAAGGCCCCCGGCCCGAGGGGATCGCCCTCGGGCCGGGGGCCCGTCACCGCCGACCGATCGGGAACCGTCAGGTGTTCCGGATCGACAGGGTGTGCCGGAAGATGTTCTTCGGGTCCCACTTGTCCTTGGCGGCCTGGAGGCGGCAGTAGCCGTCCTTGAAGTACAGGTGCTCCCAGCCGACGCCCGAGGTGTTGAGCGCCGGGTCGGCGAGGTCCGCGTCGGCGTAGTTGATGAACGCGCCGTCGTTGACGCCGCCCGGACGCGGGACGCCGCCGGTGCCGGCGTACACGTCGCGGTAGAACTCGCGGATCCACGCGAGGTTGGCCGCGTCCTCCTGGGGGGTGGCCCAGAGGTTGACGAACAGCATCTTGATGACGGAGTCGCGCTGCGCGGTGGCGGTGGCCGAGGAGGCGGGCAGGTTCGCCGCGCCGCCGTACCCGGCGATCTCCACGAGGGCCGCGGAGTTGTTGTAGTCGGTGCGCGTGAGGTGCTTCCAGAACGCCTTGATCTGGTGGTCCGGCATGGCCCGGCGCAGGTAGGCGGACTTGGCCTTGAAGCGGCCCTTGCCCTCGAAGCCGGAGCCGCCGAGGCCCGGCCAGTGCAGGACGTTGTACAGCCAGTCCACGCGCTGGCGGGTGTCGACGCGGTAGGTCAGACCCGTGCCGGCGACGATGGCGGCGAGGTAGTTGTCCAGGAGCGCGTCCGCGTTGGGCAGGGCGGTGTCGATCTGCGAGCTCATCAGGAACTCGCCGGCCAGCTTGTGCCGCGGCTTGATGGCGCTGAACAGCTTCGCGTACGGCGAGGTGGCGGAGGCGTTGTTCTCGTGCCAGGCCGTGAAGTTGCGCAGCAGGCGGGTGAAGGCGGCCTCGGTCATGCCGTTCCAGGAGAAGGCGACCTCGGAGACGATCAGCTCGCGCGGGGCCTTCGGCAGGAGGGTGGCCGGGTCGTTGCCCGTGGCGCCCGGGGTGCGGAACCACCAGCGGGTGACGATGCCGTAGCTGCCGCCGCCGGCGCCGGTGTGCGCCCACCACAGTTCGCGGTTGGGGTCGTTGGCCTCGCGGGTGGCGACGATCTTGCGGGCCACGCCGCCGGCGTCGACGTGCACGATCTCGATGGCGTACAGGTGGTCGACGGTGACGCCGTGCGAGCGGGCCAGCGGGCCGTAGCCACCACCGGGTATGTGGCCGCCGACCGAGACGGTCGGGCAGGTGCCGCCGGGGATCGTGACGCCCCAGTTGTTGTAGAGGGTCTCGTAGACGCTGCCGAGCTGGGCGCCGGCGTCGACGGCGATCGCCCGGCGGGCCGAGTCGTGCGAGATTCCGGTCATGGCCGAAATGTCGATGAGGACGCGGATGTTGGCGTTGCTCGTGAAGTCCTCGTAGCAGTGGCCACCGCTGCGGACGGTGAACCGCAGTCCCTTGTCGAGGGTCTCCTGCACGGCCTGGAGGACCTGGTCCGCCGTGCTCGCCACGAGCACGTAGTTCGGCGTGCCGACCCAGCGCCCGTTGGCGCCGGCCACCAGGGCCGCGTAGCGCGGGTCGGACGGCAGGACCGTGACCAGCTGCGACGAGGCGATGGCGGCGGCGGCCGTCGGCTCCGCGGCGAACGCCTCACCCGCCCAGCCGCCCAGGGCGGGCAGGGCGAGAGCCGCACCGCCGGCGGCCGCAGTGTTTCTCATGAACACGCGGCGGGAAACTCCGGTCATTCCGTGTACCTCCACGAGGAATTGGTTCTCGAGTGCGGAACTCGACATCACGCCGCACACCTGCTGGAGGCGGGGTGGAATCAATGGCCGTGAGTCCCTGTGAAACCACAAATTATCGGCCAGATTCCATCGTCGAGTAATCCTTGACCAATTCCGGTTGTGAAGGCGGTTCGAGACGGGACGGAGCGGCTCGAAAAGCGTCTCAGAGGGCCCGGAACGCGGTCGGGCCCGGCGGCCGGGCCGGCCCGCCTCCCGCGGGTGCGCACGGCCGGCCGGCCCGGGACCCGCAGGTCCGGACGGGTACGGCGGGTGCGGGCGGGCCGGGCGGGCCGGTCGGGCCTGGGCCCGGCCGGTTCAGACGGCCCAGACCCCGGCCAGCGCGGTTCCCGCGAGCCGCTCGTGCGCCGCGGTCTGTCCCAGTGCCTCGCGCGTGGCGTCGCAGAGCTGGATCTCGCCGGCGGGGGACAGTTCCAGCAGGCACTGGCAGGTGTCCAGGAGCGCGCCGTTGACGGTCGGCGCGGCGGTGGGGTCGTCCGGCCGGAAGCGCACGAGCGCGTTCCCGGTGGCGACGGCGGCGTGCAGGGTGAGGCCCTGCCAGGGGGTGGGGTTGAGGCCGGCGTCCGTCGCGGGGTCGGTGAGCCGGTCGCGGATGGCGGCCGCCGCGCGCACGGCCCGTTCGGCCGTGCCCTCCTCGCCGCCGGCCCGGAACAGTCCGAGCGAGACGGCCCCGATCGAGGTGACCGCGTCCCCGCCGAAGCGTTCGATGCGCTGGCGCGCGATGGCGTTGACGCTCTCGAACATCTCGTCCAGGAAGTCGGGGGCGGCGCCCGCGAGGTCCGGGGTGATCCGGGTCTGGACGAGGAGCACGCTGATGCGCTGGCGCTCGGTGACCACCGGTCGGGGAGCGGGCTGCCGGCGGACCGGCGCCCCCCTGGGCTGCGTCGGGCGGTCGGCCGGCAGCATGCCGCGGGGGTGGGTCGGGACGGCCGCCAGCATGCGCCGCCGGTCCTCCGGGCGTTCCTCGCGCGGGTCCTCGTAGCGCTCGACGGGGTGGGGCGCCGGGCGTTCGACCCCGTACGGGTCCGGGACGCGTTCGCCGTGGCGCTCCGGGTGGAGGGCGGTGGCGTCGACGCCGGTCGGCGCGGCGGCGGACGGGACCGGCAGCCGGGTCGCCGCGTGGGCGGTCGCGCCCTGGGCCACGATCGCGTCCTCGCGCCGGCGCACCTGGCCGCCCGGTACGCCGACGGGTGCCGGACCGCCGAGGATGACCGCGGCGGGGGCGAGGTTGAGGGCGGGGTCGTGGGCGAGGATCGCCTGCTGGAGCCTGCGCAGCTCGTGGCCCGGCTCCAGGCCGAGGTCCTCGACGAGGGTGGCGCGGATGCGGTTGTAGACGCTGAGCGCGTCGGCCTGCCGGCCGCAGCGGTACAGGGCGAGCATCAGCTGGCCGGAGGAACGCTCGCGCAGCGGTTCGGCCTCGACCGTGGTCTCCAGCTCGCCGAGGACGGCGTAGTGCTGGCCGCAGCGCAGCTTCGCCTCGAAGTAGTCCTCCAGGACGTCGAGCCGGGTGTTCTGCACGGCCGTCAGCTCGGGCCACATCGTGCCGGTTTCCACCAGGTCCGACAGGACCGGTCCCCGCCACAGTTCCAGGGCCTCGCAGAAGAGGTTCGCCGCCTCGTGCGGGGCGCCGGCGGCGAGGCGGGCCCGGCCCTGGCGCACGCGCTGACGGAAGAGGTGCAGGTCGACGTGGTCGGGATCGACGCGGATCATGTACCCCGGCGCGCGGGTGACGAGTTCGGCGGGTGCCCCGTCGCCGCCGGGCGCGCACTGGTTCAGCATGCCGCGCAGTCCCCACACCGCGTTCTGGAGGATCTTGCGGGCCGTCACGGGTGCGTTGTCCGCGCTCCACAGCGCGGTCAGCAACTGGCTCGTGGGGACGACCTGGTTGGCCTGTAAGAGCAGGTATCCCAGCGTGGCACGCGGCTTGGTTCCACCGAGCGGTACGGGCTGGTCAGCGGACATCACTTCCAACGGACCCAACATCCGAAAGCGCATAACTCCCCCGGTCCTGCGAGCTGATACGTCATGCTCACTCGTTCAGGAGATTACAAACCAACACTCCGGTTTGTCAAAAGTGTTGTTCGGTACGCTTCTCCACCGCAAGGCCGGTCGAACTTCGAGCGGAGCGCCGGTTTCTGAAAAACCAAAGGCCAGAGGGCCCGGGATGGGGGATTCCCGGGCCCTCTGGCGGTGCTGCGACCAGGGGGGAGGTCGCATCACTGTGGGGTGGCTCACACGCTGGATCGGGGTTTCGTGGCCGAAAAAAGACCTTGAGGGCCCCTCAAACAGCACAAGCGGTTTGGTTTAGGTGTACCCCGCACCCGTCACGCGACCGGCGCGAGGCTCGCCCCGTCCGTGTCGCGGATGATCACGCAGACGTCGCGCAGGGCCGCCTCCAGCCGGTCGATCTCCTCGTCCGTGAGGTAGACGGACGGTTCGAAGCGCAGCGTGTTGACCGCGCTGGAGGTCGGGAACGTGCGGATGCGGTGCGCCCGCAGGATGTGTCCCGAGACGAAGTACCCGAAGAACCCGCTCTGCGCGACGCCCCGCAGGATCTCGGCGTCGGCACCCGACTGGTCGTGGAACTCCAGGCCCAGCATCAGGCCCCGGCCGCGCACCTCCTTGACCGTGTCGGGGAAGTCGTCGCGCACCGAGCGGAGCATCGACAGGAGCTTCTCGCCGCGCTCGGCCGCGCGGCGGTAGACCTCGCCGTCGCCGCGCTCCATGATCTCCAGCACCTTGAGGGCGATGAAGCAGGAGAAGCTGTCCTTGGCGAAGGTCGAGCTGTGCGCGAGCTCGAACTGCCCGTGGTAGAGCGGCTTGCGCACGAGCATGACCGCGGCCTTGGCGATGCCGCCGCCCAGGCTCTTGGCCAGGGTGTAGTAGTCGCCGCGCAGACCGAGCTGCGTGGCGGCCAGGAAGGTGCCGGTCCGGCCCATGCCGGTCTGCACCTCGTCGATGACGACGGGGATCGAGGCCTCGGCGCAGACCTCCTGGATCTCGCGCGCGAACTCCGGGGTCAGCTCGTGGATGCCGCCCTCGCCGAGGACCGGCTCCAGGACGAAGGCCACGAACAGCGGGAAGTCCCGCTCGACGACCTGGACCTGACCGCCCTCGACGACCAGGTCGAGCAGCTGCGCCCGCTCCTCGTCGATGATCTTGCGCAGGGCGCCCGGCTGGTCGCGGGGGACGAAGCGGGACTGCGCGGCGAGGGCCTTGAAGGGCAGCCGGTAGCCCTCGTTGTGGGTGAGCTGCACGCTGCCGGCGAGCTTGCCGTGGAAGCCGCCCTCGGGGACCAGGAAGACCGGCTGACGCGCGGCCTGGGCCTCGTTGCGGGCGACGACCTCGGTGACGAGGTCCTCGATGGTGGAGGCGACGCCGGGCGCGACGGTGGCCTCGCCGGCGGTGACGCGGGTGAGGACCTCCTCCACGTTGGCGGCGATCTCCTCGGTGAGGGCCGCCAGGCGCAGGCCGCGGTCGAGCTCGGCGTGCTTCATGGCGGCCTCGACGGCCTCGGCGCCGCTGTTGGCGAAGATGGCGTAGTACTGCTCGTCGTCCCCGCGCTCGCGCTGGAGGATCCGGTTGAGGACCTCGGCGACGTCGTTGGCGTAGGGGTGGCGGGAGAACTGCGCGTGGACGGGCGTCTGCGCGTCCAGCAGCTCCTTGGCGTAGGCGTTGATCTCGGGGTTGTTGTGCCCGAGCATCAGGGAGCCGTAGCCGCCGACGTAGTCGAGTACGGGGATCTCCTCGCCGTTCTCGCCGCGGCGGTAGAGGGTGTTGCCCTCGCCGCGCACGTAGTCGGCGTCGAGACCGCCGGAGGCCAGGACGCCCAGCAGGAACGGCTCGGCGAACTCGGCGTTGGCCGTGGTGGATTCGGTCGTCATGTCAGTCCGTTCAGGCGCTGGTGGTGGACTCTTCGCGGGCGGCCGGGGCCGGGGCCTCGGCCGGGGCCTCCTCCGCCGGGGCCTCGGCGGCACCGATCGCGGGGATGTGGCGCAGCAGGGACAGCACGATGACGGCGGTCACGGCGGCGAGGCCGGCGCTGACCCAGGCCGTCGCCTGGAACCCGGCGGTGAAGGCGTCGCGGGCGACGCTCACCAGCTGGGCGCCGAGGTCGGCCGGGAGCGAGGCGGCGGCGTCGGTGGCGCCGCCGACCGTGTCGCGGGCGGCCTCGGCGGCCTCGGCGGGCAGGCCCGCCGGGACGTTCTCGTCGACGTGGCCGCGGTAGACGGCGACGGCGATGGATCCCGTCACGGCGATGCCGAGCGCGAGGCCGAGGTCGTAGGCGGTCTGACCGGTGGCGGCGGCGCCGCCGGCCTTCTCCGGCGGCGCGGCGCCGGCGGCCAGCGAGGTGCCCAGGACGCTGATGGGGGCGACGCCGAACATGATGATGGCGAGGCCGATCGCGGCGGGCAGGATGCCGTCCTCGTTGTGCTCGGCGATCCCGGTCAGCCAGAAGCCGATCAGGGTGACGACGAGGCCCGCGGTGATGACGTAGGCGGGACGGATCCGCTTGGCGAACACCGGGGTGAGCTGCGAGCCCAGGATCAGGCCGGCGGCTCCGGGCAGCAGCCACAGACCGGCGGCGAGCGGGCTGAGCCCACCGGCGACCAGCAGGAACTGCGGGACGAGGTACTCGACGCCGTTGAGCGCCATCATGCCGAACAGCAGGGTCAGCAGGGCGCCGGTGAAGGCGCGGGTCTTGAACAGCCGCATGTCGAGCAGCGGGGTGTCCAGGGAGTTCTGGCGGCGCACGAACGCGACCGTGAAGGCCGCGCCGATGAGCAGGGCGGCGACGTTGACCACGCTGAAGCCGCTCTCGGCGAACTTCTTGACGGCGTAGACGATCGGCAGGATCGCGGCCAGGAAGAGCACCACGCTGGCCAGGTCGATCCGGCCGGCGCCCGGGTCCTTGTACTCGGGCAGCAGCACCGGCGCGAGGATCAGCGGCACCAGCATGACCGGGACGCCCATCAGGAAGACGGAGCCCCACCACCACTGGTCGAGCAGCACACCGCCGATGACGGGGCCGATGGCGATGCCGACGGACAGGGCCGTGACCCAGGTGGCGATGGCGGTCGCCCGCTGACGGGCGTCCTTGAACATGTGGATGATCAGCGAGAGCGTCGACGGGAGCACCGCCGCGCCGGCCACACCCAGCAGGGCGCGCGCGAAGATGAGCATCTCCGGGCTGGTGGAGTACGCGGCGAGCAGCGAGGCGACGATCACGCCGACGGAGCCCAGGATCAGGAGCTTGCGGCGCCCGATCCGGTCCCCGAGGGTTCCCATGACGACCAGGAAGCCGCAGGTGAGGAACCCGTAGATGTCCGTGGTCCACAGCAGCTGGGAGCTGGTGGGCCGCAGGTCGGCCGTGACGTACGGGGTGGCCAGCCACAGCACGCCGAGGTCGGCCGTCATCAGAGTCACCGGCAGCAGCAGGACGAGGAGTCCGAACCACTCCCGCGGCCCGGCCCGCAACTCCACCGCGGGGGCGGCGGTGTTCGAAGACATGGTTATCCCTTCATCAATGTTCTTTTCTGGAGTCGCTAGGGGGCCGTGCGAACCCGCCGGATGATCTCCGCGGCGACCGTGTCGGGGTCCTGCTGCGGCTGCCAGTGGGAGGTCTTCTCCAGGGTCACCAGCCGGTAGGGGCCGGTGACGTGGTCGGCGGTCTTCTCGACGGCCAGTTCGCTCACGGCCGTGTCGGTACGGCTGTAGACGAACGTCGTCGGGACGGTGACCGGGCCGAAGCCGAGGTCGTCGCCGAGCAGGTTGTTGGCCCGGTACCAGTTGAGGGCGGCGTCGAGCACGCCCGGCGCGCGGTGCGTGGTGACGTACCGCTCGATCTGGGCGTCGGTCAGGACGCCCTCGCCGGCCTGGGTGAACCAGGCGTACAGCTGAGCGCCCCCGTCGGCGAGGAAGTGCGCGGCGGCGCCCTCGGAGACGAGGAACTCCACGTACTGGGAGCTGTGCTGCTGCTCCTCGTCCACGCGGTAGGCGTGCTGGTACGCGTCGAGGTGCGGGATGGCCAGGGCGGTCAGCGTGCGCACCCGGTCGGGGTGGTGGGCCGCCAGGTACCAGGCCACCGCGGCGCCCCAGTCGTGGCCGACGACGTGGGCGGAGGTGATGCCCAGGGCGTCGAGGACGCCGAGCGCGTCGGCCGCGAGGTGTTCGAGGCGGTACGCCTCCACCTCGGCCGGGCGGGCGCCGTCGGAGTAGCCGCGCTGGTCGGGGGCGATCGTGCGCAGTCCTTCGGCGTGCAGCAGCGGGGCGGTCTCCGTCCAGGACTCCTTGTTGTGCGGGAATCCGTGCAGGAGCAGGACGGGGTCTCCGTCGGCCGGTCCGCCCACCTCGACGTCGAAGGTGAGGTCGCCCAGGGTGATCGCGGTCATGGTCACGCCTGCGTCGACGCCGCGGCGATGGCGGCCTCGATCTCGGGGTCGTGCAGGACGGCCGGGGAGTCGACGAGGCCGATGACGCGGGAGTAGGCGCGGGCGACGGCGGCGTCGCGCGAGGCGGCCTCCTGGACCTGCGCGATGAACGCGTGGGCCTGCTGGACCTCCTCGGTGCGCTCGCCCTCGACCTCGGGGAAGCTGAGGTCGGCGCCGACGGCCATCTCCCAGCAACCGTCGACCGCGTCGGCGGCGAGGTCCTTGAAGTAGGCGATCGGGTCGGGGCGCCGCGACTCGGCCGTGTGGCGGCGCAGGACGAGGGAGCCGAGGGCGGAGACGGTCATGCCCTGGGCGTAGCTCGGGTTGAAGGAGCAGACGGCGTCGCCGATGACGAGCAGACCGGTCGGGAAGTCCGTCAGGCGCTGGTAGTGGCGGCGCAGGTTGGTCGGGAACTTGTAGGCGACCGGCTCGTCGAGCGGCTCGGAGGCCTGGAGGACCTCGTAGATGTCGGGGGCCGCGAGCGACTTGATGAAGTCGAGGAAGCCCTCGGGGGTGGTGGCCGGGTGGTCGCCGAGGATGCCGTAGGCGGTGACGATGGAGCGGCCGCCGTCGATCTTCTGGCAGATCGCGCCGCGCGGTATGCCGGCGGAGGCGACGGTGTTGATGGAGATGTTGCCCTCGAAGGCCTCGTCCGGGACCCGGTAGTAGCGGGTGGTGTAGCCGAGGCCGATCTTGTGCTTCTCCTCCTCGACGGCGGCGAAGCCGAACTCCTGGAGCCACACGGAGGTGCGCGAGCCGCGGCCCGTGGCGTCGACGACGAGGTCGGCGGCCAGGGTCTCCTCGGTGCCGTCCTGGCGGCGGACGACGACCCCGGTGACCTCGCGGCGGTCCTCGGTGGTGGTCAGGCGCAGGATGTCGGACTGCTCCAGGAAGGAGACCTGGGGGAGGGCGAGCACCCGGTTGCGGATGTGGCGCTCCAGGAAGGGGCGGCTGGAGGTGAGGGCGAAGAGGCCCGACTCGACCTTCTGGAGCCGCTTTCCGTTGATGATCCAGCGGACGTCGTCGGCCACGTCGCCGAGCTGGGCGCCGGCGGCCTTCATCTCCTCGGTGAGGCCCGGGAAGTACTCTTCGGCGATCTGCTGGCCGCGGGCGAGGAGGCCGTGCAGGTGGTGGCCCTGGGGAAGGCCGCGGCGCAGGTCGTTGGGACCGGTCAGCTCGTCGCGGTCGACGACGACGACCTCGGCGAAGTTCTCGGAGAGGGCGCGGGCCGAGAAGAGGCCGGCGATGCTCCCGCCGAGGACGACCGCGCGACCTCCGGTCACGTTTCCGGCGGATCCGGGGGTGACCCCTTGGGAAGATGCAGCACTCACAGCGATCAGCTCTCCTTGAATTCGCATATCACTACAGCCCACCTCGAGCCCGCGGAATCCAAATGCGGGACACCTCCCGACATTTGCTTCGCGTAAGCCCGCACCGAAGGTATCCGCAGGCGTTCCACCGGCCGCTCATTGCGTGGCAACGGGCCGCTCATCAGGCGTTCCAGCGTGCGGAGTTACCGGTCCATGACTGTTCGTGAACCTGCCTTTACTAGCCTGTCGAGGACTGGATTTTCGTGGCTTGACACGGGGCCGGACATCCAGCAGGCGGTGAATCCAGGCGCAGAATTCCCAGGCGCTGTAATCCCAGGAAAGGGCAGCCGAGCGTGGTGACCAGTGAGCAGAATCCTGTAGCAGCCGGGGCGCGCACCGAGAAGGTGCAGCAGATCGCTGTCGTGGGGCTGTCCTGCCGGCTTCCCGGAGCCGAGAGCCCGGCCGCGTTCTGGGAGCTCCTGCGGAGCGGGTCCGGCGCCGTCGCCGAGATCCCGCCGGGCCGCTGGGGCGTGCCGCGGGACGGTTCGGCGGCCCCGGGCGACGGCCCGGGGCGCGGTGCGTTCCTGGACGGCGTGGACCTCTTCGACGCCCGCTTCTTCGGCATCTCGCCGCGCGAGGCCGCGGCCATGGACCCGCAGCAGCGCCTGGTGCTGGAGCTGGCCTGGGAGGCGCTGGAGGACGCGGGCATCGTCCCCGCGACCCTGCGCGGCAGCCGCACCTCGGTGTTCGTCGGCACGCTGCGCGACGACTGGACGAACCTGCTGTACCAGTACGGCACGGAGGCCATCACCCAGCACACGATGACCGGCGTCAACCGCGGTGTCATCGCCAACCGGGTCTCCTACTACCTGGGCCTGACGGGTCCGAGCCTGACGGTGGACTCGGCGCAGTCCTCCTCGCTGGTCGCGGTGCACCTGGCGTGCGAGAGCCTGCGGGCCGGCGAGTCGACGACGGCGCTGGCGGCGGGTGTGAACCTGAACCTGCTGACGGAGAACGCCACCACGGAGGAACGGTTCGGCGCGCTCTCCCCGAACGGCGTCACCTACACCTTCGACGCCCGCGCCAACGGGTTCGTCCCCGGCGAGGGCGCCGGCGTCCTCGTCCTGAAGCCGCTGGAGGCGGCCCTCGCCGACGGCGACCGCGTCTACGGCGTCATCCGCGGCAGCGCCGTCAACAACGACGGCACCACCGCCGGCCTGACCGTCCCCAGCGCGACCGCGCAGGAGCAGGTGCTGCGCCTGGCCCACGAGCGGGCCGCGCTCACCCCGGACGAGCGGGTCCAGTACGTGGAGCTGCACGGCACGGGCACCCCGGTCGGCGACCCCATCGAGGCGACCGCGCTCGGCGCCGCGCTCGGCGCGGACCGGCCGCAGGGCGACCCGCTGCGCGTCGGCTCCGTGAAGACCAACATCGGGCACCTGGAGGGCGCCGCGGGCATCGCGGGCCTGATCAAGACGCTGCTGTCGATCCACCACCGCGAACTGCCCCCGAGCCTGAACTTCGAGACCCCGAACCCGGCCATCGCGCTCGACGAGCTGGGGCTCGCCGTGCACACCGAGCACTCGGCGTGGCCGCACCCGGAGCGTCCGCTGGTCGCCGGCGTGTCCTCCTTCGGCATGGGCGGCACCAACGCCCACGTCGTGGTCGTCGAGGCCCCGGCCGTCGTCGGGACGACGGGCTCTCGGGCGGGCGCGGAAACCGACGGGTCGGTCCTCGAGCCCGCCGCCGCCCTGCCGTGGGTGCTGTCCGCCCGCTCCGACGAGGCGCTGCGCGCCCAGGCCGCCCGGCTGGCGGACTTCGCGGCCGCCGAGGGCGCCCCGGGCACCGCCGAGACCGGTTTCGCGCTCGCGACCACCCGTACCGTCTTCGACCGCCGCGCGGTCGTGGTCGGCTCCGACCGGCAGGCGCTGCTGGAGGGCCTGCGGGCGCTCGCCGAGGGCCGTCCGGGCGCCGGCGTCGTACGGGGCGAGCCGACGACCGGCTCCACCGCGTTCCTCTTCACCGGCCAGGGCGCGCAGCGCGCCGGGATGGGCCAGGAGCTGTACGCCGCCTTCCCGGTGTTCGCGGAGGCCTTCGACGCCGTCGCCGCCGAGCTGGACCCGCTGCTGGAGCGTCCGCTGTGGGAGGTCATCGCCTCGGGCGAGGGCCTGGACGACACGGGCAACACCCAGCCCGCCCTGTTCGCCGTCGAGGTGGCCCTCTACCGGCTCGTCGAGTCCTGGGGCGTCACCCCGGACTTCGTCGCCGGTCACTCCATCGGCGAGCTGGCCGCCGCGCACGTCGCGGGCGTCCTGGACCTCGCCGACTCCGCGCGGCTCGTCGCCGCCCGCGCGCGGCTGATGCAGGCGCTGCCGACCGGCGGCGCCATGATCGCCGTGGAGGCGACCGAGGAGGAGGTCCTCCCGTTCCTGGAGGGCCTGACGGACCGGCTGTCGATCGCCGCCGTCAACGGACCGCGGTCCGTGGTGGTCTCCGGCGACGAGGACGCGGCCGTCGACGTGGCGCTGCGGATCGCGGCCCTGGGCCGCAAGACGAAGCGCCTGAGCGTCTCGCACGCCTTCCACTCCCCCCACATGGACGGGATGTTGAAGGAGTTCCACAAGGTCGCCAAGGAGCTGACCTACGCCGAGCCGCGCATCCCCGTCGTCTCCACCCTCACCGGCCGGCCGGCCGCCGGCGACGACCTGCGCACCCCCTGCTACTGGACCGACCAGGTGCGCGGCGCCGTCCGCTTCGCCGACGCCGCGAACTCCCTCGCGGAGCTGGGCGCCGACGTCCTCCTGGAGATCGGCCCCGACGCCGTCCTGTCGGCCCTGACCGAGGGCACCGCCACCCTGCGCGCGGGCCGCCCCGAGGTGCAGGGTCTGCTCGCCGCCGTCGCGTCCCTCTTCGCCCGCGGCGCGGACCTCGACTGGGACGCCGTGTACGCGGGCCTGGGTCACGAGGCCGGCCGCGCGCCGCGCACCGCCCTGCCGACGTACGCCTTCGAGCGCCGCCGGTACTGGTTCGACGCCACCGCCCGCAAGGAGGCCCCGGCGCTCGCCGCGGCCGGCGCCGACGACCGGTCCGCGGAGGGCGGCGACGCCCCCGAGGCGGTCCCGCACGGCGAGCTGGGCCGCCGCCTGGCCGCGCTGTCCGAGGGCGAGCGCCGTCGCGTGGTCTCGGAGCTGGTGACCTCGCACGTCTCGGCGATCCTGGAGTACGGGCCGGGCGAGGTGCTGGAGCAGCGCACCCCGTTCCAGAAGCTCGGCTTCTCCTCGATGATGACCACCGAGCTGCGCAGGGCGCTGGCCGAGGCCACGGGCCTGCGGCTGCCCGGCGGGCTGCTGTTCGACCACCCGACCCCGCAGGCGCTGACCGAGTTCGTCGAGGCCGAGCTGCTGGGCGCGGCGGAGGCCGCGGAGGAGTTCACCCGTCGCGCCGACGCCGACGAGCCGATCGCGATCGTCGGCATGGCCTGCCGCTTCCCCGGTGGCATCGCCTCCCCGGACGCGCTGTGGGACCTGGTGGCGCGGGGCGGCGACGCCGTCTCCGGCTTCCCGGTCAACCGCGGCTGGCCCGAGGACCTCTACGACGCCGACCCGGACCGGCCCGGCAAGTCCGCCGTGCGCCACGGTGGTTTCCTGCACGACGCGGGCGAGTTCGACGCCGCCTTCTTCGGGATCTCCCCGCGCGAGGCGCTGGCCATGGACCCGCAGCAGCGGCTGCTGCTGGAGACCGCCTGGGAGGCCGTCGAGCGTTCCGGGATCCGTCCCGAGGACCTGCACGGCACCCGTACCGGCGTGTTCGTCGGCGCGACGGCGCTGGAGTACGGGCCGCGCATGTACGAGGCCCCCGAGAGCGTCCAGGGTTCGATCCTGACCGGCTCCACCAGCAGCGTGATGTCGGGCCGGATCGCCTACCAGCTGGGCCTGCTCGGCCCGGCCGTGACCACCGACACCGCCTGTTCCTCCTCGCTGGTCGCGCTGCACCTGGCGATCCGCTCGCTGCGTTCGGGCGAGACCAACCTGGCGATCGCGGGCGGCGCGACGGTCATGTCCTCCCCGGGCATGTTCGTGGAGTTCTCCCGCCAGCGCGGTCTGGCCCCCGACGGCCGCTGCAAGTCCTTCTCGGCGGACGCCGACGGCACCGGCTGGGCCGAGGGCGTGGGCCTGCTCCTCGTGGAGCGGCTCTCCGACGCCGAGCGCAACGGGCACACCGTCCTCGCGGTGCTGCGCGGTTCCGCCATCAACCAGGACGGCGCCTCCAACGGTCTGACCGCCCCGAGCGGCCTCGCCCAGCAGCGGGTCATCCGCCAGGCGCTCGCCGACTCCGGTCTGGACACCTCGGACGTGGACGCGGTCGAGGCGCACGGCACCGGCACGAAGCTGGGCGACCCGATCGAGGCCGAGGCCATCATGGCCACCTACGGCAGCGCCCGCGAGGACCGCTCCCCGGTGTTCCTCGGCTCCCTCAAGTCGAACATCGGCCACGCGCAGGCCGCGGCCGGCGTCGGCGGCGTCATCAAGATGGTCGAGGCGATCCGCCACGGCGTCCTGCCGCGCACCCTGCACGCCGACACCCCGTCGACGCACATCGACTGGTCGGCGGGGTCGGTGGAGCTGCTCACCGAGGAGCGGGCCTGGCCCGAGACGGGCCGGCCGCGCCGCGCGGCCGTCTCCTCCTTCGGCATCAGCGGCACCAACGCCCACGTCGTCATCGAGCAGGCCCCGGCCGCGGCCCCCGCCGCCGGCCGGACGCCGGACGCCGCGCCCGCCCCGGCCGCCGCGCCCGCCGAACTGCCCGCGCCGTGGCTGCTGTCGGCCCGTACGCCGCGGGCGCTGCGGGCGCAGGCCGAGCGGCTGCGCGCCGCCCTCGCCGACGACGCCGGTGTCGACGCCTCCGCCGTCGGGCGGGCGCTCGCGAGCACCCGTACCGTCTTCGAGGAGCGGGCCGTCGTCCTCGCCGAGGACCGGGCCGGCCTGCTGGCCGGTCTCGAAGCCCTCGCCGCCGGCGCCGCCGACGCGGCCGTGGTCACCGGCAGCACCGCGAACGCCGGCCGCACCGCGTTCCTCTTCACCGGTCAGGGCGCCCAGCGCCCGGGCATGGGCCGCGAGCTGTACGAGCGCCACCCGGTGTTCGCCGCCGCCCTGGACGAGGTGTTCGCCGCGCTCGACGCCCACCTGGAGCGTCCGCTGCGCGAGGTCGTCCTCGCCGCGGAGGGCAGCCCCGAGGCCGCCCTGCTCGACGAGACCACGTACACCCAGCCCGCGCTGTTCGCGATCGAGGTGGCCCTCTTCCGGCTGCTGGAGCACCACGGGGTCGTCCCCGACCTGCTGGCCGGCCACTCGATCGGCGAGCTGTCCGCCGCCCACGCCGCCGGCGTCCTGTCGCTGGACGACGCGGCCGCTCTGGTGGCCGCGCGCGGCCGGCTGATGCAGTCGGCCCGCTCCGGTGGCGCGATGATCGCCGTCCAGGGCACCGAGGAGGAGGTCGCCGCCTCCCTGGCGGGCCACGAGGACGCGGTGTCGATCGCCGCCGTCAACGGCCCGGCCTCCGTGGTGATCTCCGGTGACGAGGACGTCGCCGAGGCCGTCGCCGCGCGGTGGCGGGAGCAGGGCCGCAAGACCAAGCGCCTGACGGTCTCGCACGCCTTCCACTCGCCGCACATGGCGGAGGTCCTCGACGAGTTCCGCGACGTCGCCGCCTCGCTGACGTTCTCGGCGCCGACCGTTCCGGTCGTCTCCACCGTCACCGGCCGGCTCGCCACGGACGCCGAGCTGACCTCGCCCGACTACTGGGCGCACCAGATCCGCGCCGCCGTCCGCTTCCACGACGCCGTCCTGGAGCTGGCCGCGCAGGGCGCGACCGTCCTCGTCGAGGCCGGTCCGGACGCGGTGCTGACCGCGCTGGCCCAGGGCGCGCTGGAGGACGCCCCCGTCGTTGCCGTGCCGCTGCTGCGCGCCGGCCGTCCGGAGGCGCGGACCCTGACCGAGGGCCTCGCCCGCGCGCACACCGCCGGCGCCCCGCTGGACGCGGCGACGTTCTTCGCGGCCGGGGCCGCCGCCGACCTGCCGACGTACGCCTTCCAGCGGGAGACGTACTGGCTGTCGCCGACCGTCCCGACCGACGCGCGCAGCCTGGGCCTGGACCCCTCCGAGCACCCGCTGCTGTCCACCACGGTGGAGTTCGCGGACCGCGAGGACGCCCTGTTCACGAGCCGGATCTCGGTCGGCGGCCACCCGTGGCTGACGGACCACACCATCGGCACCACGGTGCTGGTGCCCGCCACCGGCTTCCTGGAGCTGGCGGTCGCCGCCGGCGACCACCTGGGCTTCACCCGCGTCGAGGAGCTGACGCTGGAGGCGCCGCTCGCGCTGATCGGCCGCGAGCCGGTGCGCGTGCAGGTCGCGGTGGGCGCCCCGGACGCCTCCGGTGTCCGCCCGTTCTCCATCCACGCCCGGCCCGACGGCGGCGAGGACCAGGAGAAGCCGTGGACCCGGCACGCGACGGGCGCGCTGGCCGAGGCCCGCGACCCGCAGGCCGACGCCGGCCTGACCGAGTGGCCTCCGGCCGGCGCCGAGGCGCAGCCGCTGGAGGACGTCTACGAGCGGCTCAGCGGGCTCGGTTACGCGTACGGGCCGGCCTTCCAGGGCCTGCGGGCGTCCTGGCGCGACGGCGAGGACCTGTACGCCGAGGTGCGCCTGCCCGAGGAGCAGCGCGAGAGCGCCGCCCGCTTCGGGGTGCACCCCGCGCTGTTCGACTCGGTGCTGCACCCGCTGGTGCTGGACGCGGCCGCGCCGGGCGACTCCGACCGGATCCGGCTCCCGTTCGCCTGGTCGGGGATCTCGCTGTACGCGGCGGGCGCCGCCGAGCTGCGCGTGCGGATCTCCCCCGTCGGCACCGACACCTACCGGCTGACGCTGGCCGACGCGGCGGGCGCGCCCGTCGCGGAGGTGGAGTCGCTGACGCTGCGTCCGGTCGCGAAGGAGCAGCTGACCGCCCCGTCCGCGGACGGCGGCGACGACTCCCTGTACGCGGTGGAGTGGGCGGCCGTGGCGACCCCCGAGGGCGCCGAGGCCGACTGGTCGCGGGCCGACTCCGCCCTCGCGGACGTCGAGGCCGGGCGGGACGTCCTCGTCCGGGTGGCCGGCGCGGGCGACGGGATCGAGGGCGCGCACCGCACGACCCTGGAGACCCTCGCGCTGGTCAAGGAGTGGCTGGCGGACGAACGGTTCGCCGAGTCGCGGCTGGTGCTCGTCACCTCCGGCGCGGTGGCCGCGCCGGCGGGCGCGGACGTCACCGACCTGGACGCGGCCCCGGTGTGGGGCCTGGTCCGCTCGGTGCAGTCCGAGCACCCCGACCGGCTGGTGCTGGTCGACGCCGACCCGTCGGCGGACGACGCGCTGATCGCCGCCGCCCTCGCCACCGGGGAGCCGCAGCTCGCCGTCCGGGACGGCGCCCTGTACGCCCCGCGGCTGGCCCGCGCGGCGGCGACCGCCCCGGCGGAGCCGGTCCTCGACGGGAACGGCACGGTCCTGGTGACCGGCGGCACGGGCGGTCTGGGCGCGCTGTTCGCCCGGCACTTGGTGACCGGGCACGGCGTACGGCACCTGCTGCTGTCGAGCCGGCGCGGTCCGGCGACCCCGGGCGCGGACACCCTCGTCGCGGAGCTCTCCGCGCTGGGCGCGGAGGTGCGCGTGGTCGCGGCGGACGCCGCCGAGCGGGCGTCGGTGGCGGAGCTGCTGGCCGCCGTCGACCCGGCGCACCCGCTGACGGCCGTGGTGCACACCGCCGGTGTGCTCGACGACTCGACGGTGGAGTCCCTCACCCCGGAGCAGGTCTCCGCGGTGCTGCGGCCGAAGGTGGACGCGGCGTGGAACCTCCACGAGCTGACCGAGGGCCTCGACCTGGCGGCGTTCGTCCTGTTCTCCTCCGTGTCCGGTCTGACGGGTACGGCGGGCCAGGCCAACTACGCCGCCGCGAACACCTGGCTCGACGCGCTGGCCGCGCACCGCCGGGCCTCCGGCCTGGCCGCGACCTCGCTGGCCTGGGGTCTGTGGGACTCCAGCCACGGCATGGGCGCGGGCCTCACCGAGGCCGACCTGGCGCGTTGGGACCGGGCGGGCATGACGCCGCTCACCCCGGAGCAGGGCCTCGCCCTGTTCGACGCGGCCCTGGCCGGTGAGCGGCCGCTGCTGGTGCCGGTGGCCCTGAACCTGGGCCGCTTCCGTACGGCGGCCGAGCTGCCGCCGGCCCTGTACCGGGGGCTGGTGCGCACCCGTACCCGCCGTGCGGCGCAGGCCGGCGCGGCCGGCGCCGGGGACTCGGGCTGGAGCCGGCAGATCGCCGCTCTCGCCGAGGACAAGCGCGCGGACGCGGTGCTGGACCTCGTACGGTCGACCGTGGCCTCGGTGCTGGGGCACGCGGGCGCCACGTCCATCGACCCGCAGCGGGCCTTCAGCGACATCGGCTTCGACTCGATGGCGGGCGTGGACCTGCGCAACCGGCTCGGCGCGGCCACCGGGCTGCGGCTGCCGGCGACGGCGGTGTTCGACCACCCGACCCCGGCCGCCCTGGCGACGTACGTGCTGTCGAAGGTGTCGGCGGAGGCGGGCGGCGCCCCGGCGAAGGCCGTGAAGGCCCGTGCGAAGGGTGCCTCGGACGAGCCGATCGCGATCGTCGGCATGGCCTGCCGCTTCCCGGGCGGGGTGAACTCCCCGGCCGACCTGTGGCGGCTGGTGGCCGACGGGGTGGACGCGGTCAGCGGTTTCCCCGTCAACCGCGGCTGGGACCTGGACAACCTGTACGACCCGGACCCGGAGCGCACGGGCACCAGTTACGTCCGCGAGGGCGGCTTCCTGCACGAGGCGGACCTCTTCGACCGGGAGTTCTTCGGGATCTCCCCGCGCGAGGCGACCGCGACCGACCCGCAGCAGCGCCTGCTGCTGGAGACGGCGTGGGAGACGTTCGAGAGCGCGGGCATCGACCCGGCGCTGGTGCGCGGCTCCAACACCGGTGTGTTCACGGGCGCCATGTACGACGACTACGCGTCGCGGCTGAGCGCCACCCCGGAGGAGTTCGAGGGCTTCCTGCTCGCGGGCAACCTCTCCAGCGTCATCTCCGGGCGACTGTCCTACACGTACGGTCTGGAGGGCCCGTCGCTCACCGTCGACACGGCCTGCTCCTCCTCGCTGGTGGCCATGCACCTCGCGGCGAGCGCCCTGCGCTCGGGCGAGTGCGACCTGGCGCTCGCGGGCGGTGTCACCGTGATGAACAGCCCGCACACCTTCGTGGAGTTCTCCCGGCAGCGCGGGCTGTCCCCCGACGGCCGCTGCAAGTCGTTCTCGGCGAGCGCGGACGGCACCGGCTGGTCGGAGGGCGTCGGCCTGCTCCTGGTGGAGCGGCTCTCGGACGCCAGGCGCAACGGGCACCGGATCCTCGGCGTGATCCGCGGCACCGCCATCAACCAGGACGGCGCCTCCAACGGTCTGACCGCCCCGAACGGTCCGGCCCAGGAGCGCGTCATCCGCCAGGCCCTGGCGAACGCCGGTCTGAACCCGGCGGACGTGGACGCGGTCGAGGCGCACGGCACCGGCACCACCCTCGGCGACCCGATCGAGGCGCAGGCCCTGCTGGCCACCTACGGCCAGGACCGGGCGGAGGACCAGCCGCTGTACCTGGGCTCCCTCAAGTCGAACATCGGGCACAGCCAGGCCGCGGCCGGCGTCGGCGGCGTCATCAAGATGCTGGAGGCGATGCGGCACGGCACCCTGCCGCGCACCCTGCACGTGGACCGGCCCTCCCCGCACGTGGACTGGGAGGCGGGCGCGCTGTCGCTGCTGACGGAGGAGACCCCCTGGCCGGAGCACGACCGGCCGCGCCGGGCCGGCGTGTCCTCGTTCGGCATCAGCGGCACCAACGCCCACGTGATCATCGAGCAGGCTCCGGCGGCGCCCGCCGAGCGGCGGCCCGCGCCGGCTCCCGAGGCCGCGCGCGTCCTGCCGTGGCTGGTGTCCGGCAAGGACGAGAAGGCCGTCCGGGCGCAGGCCTCGCGCCTGCACCGGTTCGCCCTCGACCACCCGGAGCTGTCGGCGGCCGACATCGGCTTCTCGCTGGCGACCGGCCGCGCGGTCCTGGAGCACAGCGCGGCCGTGGTCGGCGCCGACCGGGAGTCCCTGATCCGGGGCCTGTCGTCGCTGGCGCACGGGGAGTCGGCGAGCAACGTCGTACGGGGCCGCTCGGCGCGTCCCGGCAAGACGGCCTTCCTCTTCACCGGGCAGGGCAGCCAGCGCCTGGGCATGGGCCGGGAGCTGTACGCGACGAACCCGGTGTTCGCGAAGGCCCTCGACGAGATCTGCGACCGTTTCGACGCGGAGCTGGCGCGGCCCATCAAGGAGGTGCTGTTCGCGCCGGAGCACTCGGCGGACTCGGCGCTGATCGACCAGACGTCGTTCACGCAGGCCGCGCTGTTCGCCATCGAGGTGGCCCTGTACCGGCTGTTCGAGCACCACGGCTTCACCCCGGACTACCTGCTGGGACACTCCATCGGCGAGGTCACCGCCGCCTACCTGGCGGGGGTCCTCGAACTGGGCGACGCCTGCTGCCTGGTCGCCGAGCGCGGCCGGCTGATGCAGGCCGCCCGCGAGGGCGGCGCGATGGCCGCGGTCCAGGCGACCGAGGAGGACGTGCGCGCCTCGCTGGCCCCGTACGGGAACGCGGTGTCGATCGCCGGTGTCAACGGCCCGAACTCGATGGTGATCTCGGGTGACGCGGACGTCGTCGACGAGGTCTGCGACGCCTGGCGGGCGAAGGGCGCCCGCACCAAGCGGCTGCCGGTCTCGCACGCCTTCCACTCGCCGCACATGGACGAGGTGCTGGAGGAGTTCGTGGAGGTGGCCTCGGGGCTGACCTTCCGCGAGCCGCGCATCCCGGTGGTCTCCAACGTCACCGGCACCCTGGCCACCGTCGAGCAGCTGACCTCCCCGCAGTACTGGGCCACGCACATCCGTGAGGCCGTGCGCTTCGCGGACGGGGTCCGCTACCTGGAGGCGCAGGGCGTCACCGACTTCCTGGAGCTGGGCCCGGACGGGGTGCTGACGGCTCTCGCCCAGGGTTCCCTGGAGCAGGAGGCGGGCGCGCTGGCGCCGGCCCTGCGCCGGGACCGGCCCGAGGGCGAGAGCGTGGCCGGGGCGATGGCGCTGCTGCGGATGCGCGGCGCCCGGCCGGACTTCGCGAAGCTGTTCCCCGGTGCCCGTGCGGTCGACCTGCCGACGTACGCCTTCCAGCACGAGCGGTACTGGCTGGACGACCCGCAGACCCCGGCGGACGCGGCCGGGCTAGGTCTGGCCGCGACCGGCCACCCGCTGCTGGGCGCCGCCGTGGCGAGCGCGCACCGCGACGAGTACCTGTTCACGGGGCGGCTCTCGCGCCGCACGCACGGCTGGCTGACCGAGCACGCCGTGCACGGCACGGTGCTGGTCCCCGGTACCGGTCTGGTGGAGCTGGCCGCCCGGGCGGGCGAGCAGCTCGGTGTGGAGCGGGTCGAGGAGCTGATGCTGTCGGCTCCGCTGGTCCTGCCCGAACAGGGCGGCGTGCAGGTGCAGGTCGTCGTCGGCGAGGCGGACGGCGCGGGTCGGCGTACGGTCGAGGTGTTCTCGCGGCCCGACGACGGCGACGTGGCGGCCGACCGGCCGTGGACGCTGAACGCGAACGGTGCGCTGGCCCCGGCGGGCGCGGTCTCCGAGGGGCTGACGGCCTGGCCGCCGGCCGGTGCCTCCGAGGTCTCCCTGGAGGGGGTCTACGAGCGTCTCGACGCCCTGGGCTACGCCTACGGGCCGGCCTTCCAGGGCCTGTCGCGGCTGTGGACGCTGGGCGAGGACGAAATCTTCGCCGAGGTGCGGCTGCCGGACGCGCAGCGCGCCGACGCGGCCCGGTTCCTGCTGCACCCGGCGCTGCTGGACGCGGCGCTGCACCCGCTGCTGCCGGGGGTGGCCTTCGAGTCGGGTCAGGCCCGACTGCCGTTCTCCTGGGCCGGGGTGAGCGTCCACGCGGTGGGCGCCTCGGTGCTGCGGGTGCGCCTGGCCCTGTCGGGTCAGGAGACGGAGACCCTCCAGGCCTCGCTGACGGTGGCCGACGGCACGGGCGCCCCGGTGGCCTCCGTGGAGTCGCTGCTGCTGCGCCCGGTGTCGAAGGAGGCGCTGCGCGAGGCGGCGTCGACGGCCCGGGACGGGTTGTTCCGGGTGGTGTGGAACGCGCTGCCCGCCGCGACGGGCTCCGCGGACGCCTCGCGGTGGGCCGTGGTCGGTGACGTCACCGTCGCCGGTGCCTCCTCGTACGCCTCCCTGGAGGAGGTGGCGGCCCTGGAGAGCGTGCCCGCCACGGTGGTGCTGGCTGCGGCCGGCGCCGGCGGGGACGTGGTGGAGGGCGCGCGGCGGACGCTGCGCGAGGCCCTCGCGACGGCGAAGTCCTGGCTGGCGGACGAGCGGTTCGAGGACTCCACCCTCGTGGTGGTGACGCGGGGCGCCATCGCCACCGCCGCCGGCGAGCCGGTGACGGACCTGGCGCAGGCCGGTGTCTGGGGTCTGCTGCGCGTGGCGCAGACGGAGAACCCGGGCCGGATCGTCCTGGTCGACCTCGACGGGTCCGTCGGGGACGCCCTGCCGGCCGTGCTCGCCTCGGGCGAGCCGCAGGTCGCGGTGCGCGGTACGGAGCTGCGGGTGCCGCGCCTGGCGCGGACCCGGCAGGACGAGGCGGCGGCGCAGCCGCGCTGGGACCGGGGCACGACCCTGATCACCGGTGCGACGGGCGCGCTGGGCGGCGTCCTGGCCCGGCACCTGGTCACCGAGCACGGCGCGCGGCACCTGCTGCTGCTCAGCCGCAGCGGTCTGACCGCGGCGGGCGCGACGGAGCTGCGGGACGAGCTGACCGGGCTCGGCGCCGAGGTCACCGTCGCCGCCTGCGACGTGACGGACCGGGAGTCTGTGGCCGGGGTGCTGGCCGCGATCCCGGCGGAGCACCCGCTGACGGGCGTGGTGCACACGGCCGGTGTCCTGGACGACACGGTGCTCTCGGACCTGACCCCGGAGCGGCTGGAGAAGGTGCTCGCGCCGAAGGTGGACGCGGCCTGGAACCTGCACGAGCTGACGAAGGACCTCGACCTGTCGGCGTTCGTCCTCTACTCGTCCATCGCGGGTCTGATCGGCAACGCCGGCCAGGCCAACTACGCGGCGGGCAACACCTTCCTCGACGCCCTGGCCCAGTACCGGCAGGCGAACGGCCTGCCCGGCACCTCGCTGGCCTGGGGCCTGTGGGCGCAGGCCTCCACCATCAGCGGTTCGCTGGAGGAGGCCGACCTGCGGCGCCTGGCGCGGCTCGGTCTGCTGCCGCTGTCCTCGTCGGACGCCATGGACCTCTTCGACGCGGCCCCCGGCACCGGGGAGCCGGTCCTGGCGGTCACCCGACTCGCGCTGGAGGCACTGCGCAAGCAGGGCGACCGGCTGCTGCCGCTGCTGCGGGACCTGGCTCCGGCCGGTCCGCGCCGCGCGGTCGCGGGTGGCGGCGCCGGGTCCGGCGCGGAGGGCGGTCCCTCGCTGGCGGAGCGCCTGGGCGCGCTGCCGGAGGAGGAGCGGGTCACCGCGCTGACCGACCTCGTACGGGCCCAGGTGGCCGCGGTGCTCGGCCACGCCGACCACAGCGGCATCGACGCCGACCGGGCCTTCCAGGAGCTGGGCTTCGACTCGCTGACCGCGGTCGAGCTGCGCAACCAGCTCAACGCGGCGACGGGTCTGCGCCTGCCCAGCACCCTCGTCTTCGACTACCCGAACCCGGCCGCGCTCGCCGCGTACCTGCGCAAGCAGATCACGGTGGAGGACGTGTCGGCGGCCGCCCCGGTCCTGTCGGACCTCGACAAGCTGAAGTCCGCGATCCAGGCGGCCGCTTCGGACCGCGACGCCTTCGACCAGATCACGGGCCGGCTGCGGGAGCTGCTGGACATCGCCGACACGGCGGGCGGCGGCAAGGCCGAAGAGGACGCGAACGCCGACCTGGACGACGCGAGCGACGAGGAGCTGTTCGCGCTCCTCGACGACCTCGACTGAGCCGGAAGCCGCAGACCGGTATGCGAACCCTCCATTCATCATCACCCAGCCACATCACGTCGGGGAGCTGAGATCACGTGGCGAACGAGCAAGAACTCCGGGAGTACCTCAAGCGGGCGATCGCCGATGCCCGGGACGCGAAGAAGCGTCTGCGCGAGGTCGAGGACAAGGCGCAGGAGCCCATCGCGATCGTCGGGATGGCCTGCCGTTACCCCGGCGGGGTCGCCACCCCCGAGGACCTCTGGCAGCTGGTCACCGACGAGGTGGACGCGGTCAGCGGCTTCCCCGTCAACCGCGGCTGGGACCTGGAGCGGCTGTACGACACCGACCCGGACGCGGCCGGTACCTCGTACACGGCCGAGGGCGGCTTCCTGCACGAGGCCGACCGGTTCGACCCGGAGTTCTTCGGGATGTCGCCGCGCGAGGCGCTCGCCGTGGACCCGCAGCAGCGCCTGCTGCTGGAGACCACGTGGGAGGCGTTCGAGCGGGCCGGCATCGACCCGGCGTCGCTGCGCGGCAGCCGTACCGGCGTCTTCACCGGTCTGATGTACAACGACTACGGCTCGCGGCCCGACCTGCCCGCCGAGGGCAACGAGGGCTACCTGTTCAGCGGCAGCGCGGGCAGCATCGCCTCGGGCCGGCTCGCGTACACCTTCGGCCTGGAGGGGCCGACGGTGACCGTCGACACGGCCTGCTCCTCCTCCTTGGTGGCCATGCACATGGCGGCGAACGCGCTGCGTGCCGGCGAGTGCGACCTCGCGCTCGCCGGCGGCGCGGCCGTCATGTCGACGCCGACCGCGTTCATCGAGTTCTCCCGGCTGCGCGGTCTGTCGGCCGACGGCCGCTGCAAGTCCTTCTCCGAGCACGCGGACGGCACCGGCTGGGCCGAGGGCGTGGGTCTGCTGCTGGTGGAGCGCCTCTCCGACGCCCGCCGCAACGGGCACCGGGTGCTGGCGGTCATCCGCGGTACGGCCGTCAACCAGGACGGCGCCTCCAACGGGCTGACCGCCCCGAACGGTCCCTCGCAGGAGCGCGTGATCCTCCAGGCCCTGGCGAACGCCGGTCTGACCACGGCCGACGTGGACCTGGTCGAGGCGCACGGTACGGGCACCTCGCTGGGCGACCCGATCGAGGCGCAGGCCCTGCTGGCGACGTACGGCCAGGACCGGCCGTCGGACCGGCCGCTGTACCTGGGCTCGCTGAAGTCGAACATCGGGCACAGCCAGGCCGCGGCCGGTGTCGGCGGCATCATCAAGATGGTGCAGGCGATCCGGCACGGGTTCATGCCGAAGACGCTGCACGCCGAGGAGCCCTCGTCGCGGATCGACTGGGAGGCGGGCGCCGTCTCGCTGCTCCAGGAGGCCCGGCAGTGGCCCGAGACGGGGACGCCGCGCCGTGCGGGCGTGTCCTCGTTCGGCTTCGGCGGCACCAACGCCCACGTGGTGATCGAGGAGGCTCCGGTCGAGGAGCCCGTGCGGGACGCGGACGAGGCGGCGCCGGTCGCGCCGGCCGCCGCGACCGCGACGACCGCCGTGCCGGTGGTGCCGTGGGTGCTGTCCGGCAAGACCGCCGAGGCCGTGGCCGGTCAGGCCGCGCGCCTGCTGGCGTACGCCGAGGGCGGCGCGGAGCCGGACCCGGCCGAGGTGGGCCGGGCGCTGATCGGCCGGCGGGCGCTGTTCGACCACCGTGCGGTGGTGGCGGGCGCCGACCGTGAGGCCCTGCTCGCGGGTCTGCGGGCGCTGGCGGCGGGCGAGGTCTCGCCGGCGGTGGTCCAGGGTGCGAAGGCCGCCGGGAAGTCGGCGTTCCTGTTCACGGGTCAGGGCGCGCAGCGCGTCGGGATGGGCGAGGAGCTGTACGCCTCCTTCCCCGTCTACGCCGCCGCCTTCGACGCCGTCACCGCCGAACTCGACCGACACCTGGAGCGTCCGATCCGCGAGGTCATCACCTCCGGCGAGGGCCTCGACGAGACCGGCAACACCCAACCCGCCCTCTTCGCCGTCGAGGTCGCCCTCTACCGCCTCATCGAGTCCTGGGGCGTCAAGGCCGACTACCTCGCCGGCCACTCCATCGGCGAGATCTCCGCCGCCCACATCGCCGGCGTCCTCACCCTCCCCGACGCCGCCAAACTCGTCGCCGCCCGCGCCAGGCTCATGCAGGCCCTGCCCACCGGCGGCGCCATGATCGCCCTCCAGGCCACCGAGGAGGAAGTCCTCCCGCTGCTCGAAGGCCTGGCGGACCGGCTGGCCATCGCCGCGATCAACGGGCCCTCGTCCGTCGTGATCTCCGGCGACGAGGACGCGGCGCTGCACGTGGCGGAGCGGTTCGAGGCGCAGGGTCGCAAGACCAAGCGGCTGAGCGTCTCGCACGCCTTCCACTCCCCCCACATGGACGGGATGCTGGAGGAGCTCACCGCCGTCGCCGCGAGCATCACCTACGCCGAGCCGCGCATCCCGGTCGTCTCCACCCTCACCGGCGAACTCGCCACCGGCGACGACCTGCGCACCCCCGCCTACTGGGCCGACCAGGTCCGCGGCGCCGTCCGCTTCACCCACGCCGTCCGCACCCTGGAGGCCCTGGGCGCGAGCACCTTCACCGAGATCGGCCCCGACGCCGTCCTCACCGCACTCGCCGCCGGTTCCGTCGAGGGCGCCGGCAACGTCCTCGCCGTCGCCACCCTGCGCGCGGGCCGTCCCGAGGCGCAGCAGCTCGTCCTGGCCGCCGGGCAGCTCCACGCCCGTACCGGCAGGGTCGACTGGGCCGCGTACCTGGGCGCGCCGGAAGGGGACTCCCCCGACCTGCCGACGTACGCCTTCCAGCGCGAGCGCTACTGGCTCGACCGGGTCGAGGCCGCCGCCGACGCGACGGGCCTGGGCCTGAGCGCGACGGACCACCCGATCCTCGGCGCCACCCTGGACCTGGCCGACGGCGAGCAGACCCTGTTCACCAGCCGGCTGTCGCTGCGCTCGCACCCCTGGCTCGCCGACCACGCCGTCCTCGGCACGGTCCTGCTGCCGGGCACCGGCTTCGTCGAGCTGGCCGTGCTGGCCGGCGAGCGGCTCGGCACCCCGCAGATCGAGGAACTGACCCTGTCGGCGCCGCTGGTGCTGCCCGAGAGCGGCGGTGTCCAGCTCCAGCTGGTGGTGGGCGAGGCGGACGGCGCCGGCCGCCGCGCCATCGACGTCTACTCCCGCCACGACGGCGACGCCGCCGACGCCCCCGCCGAGGCCCGCCCGTGGACCCTCAACGCCAAGGGCCTGCTGGCCCCGGCCGGCGGGTCCGGCGGCGAGGCCCTGATGGTGTGGCCCCCGGCCGGGGCCACCGAGGTCTCCCTGGAGGGGGTCTACGAGCGGCTCGCCGCCCAGGACTACGCGTACGGGCCGGCCTTCCAGGGCCTGCGCCGCGCCTGGAAGGGCGACGGGCAGATCTTCGCCGAGCTGACGCTGCCCGACGCGCAGCGCGCCGACGCCGGCCGTTTCCTGTTGCACCCCTCGCTGTTGGACTCCGCGCTGCACCCGCTGCTGCCGGGTGTGGTGGACGAGGACCGGGTGGCGCTGCTGCCGTTCTCCTGGTCCGGGGTGAGCGTCCACGCGACCGGCGCCGCGACGCTGCGCGTGCGGATCACGCTGACCGGCCCCGAGGTGGCCTCGCTGACGGTGGCCGACGGTACGGGCGCCCCGGTGGCCACCGTCGAGTCGCTGCTGCTGCGCCCGCTGTCGAAGGAGGCGCTGCGCGAGGCGAACTCCGCGGCCCGCGACGGCCTGTTCAAGGTCGCCTGGAACGCGCTGCCCGCCGCGGGCGCGGGCTCGGTCGACACCTCCGGTTGGGCCGTCGTCGGCGACCTCACGGTCGCGGGCGCCGCCTCGTACGCCTCCCTGGAGGAGGTGGCGGCCCTGGAGAGCGTGCCCGCCACGGTGCTGCTGGCCCTGGAGCCGGTCGACGCCTCGGCGTCGGTGCCGGTCGCCACGCACGAGGCGGTGCGGGAGCTGCTGGCCACGGCGCAGTCCTGGTTGGCGGACGAGCGGGTCGCCGACTCCACCCTCGTGGTGGTCACCCGGGGCGGCCTCGCCACCACCGTCGGCGAGCCGGTCACCGACCTGACGCACGCCGCCGCCTGGGGTCTGCTGCGCGTGGCGCAGAGCGAGAACCCGGGCCGGATCGTCCTGGTCGACCTGGACGTCTCCGACCCCCGCTTCCCCGTGGCCGCCGTGGCCTCGGGCGAGCCGCAGGTCGCGGTGCGCGGTACGGAGCTGCGGGTGCCGCGGCTGGCGCGCACGCAGCAGGACCCCGAGGCGCGCACGGCCCGCTGGGACCGGGGCACGACCCTGATCACCGGTGCGACGGGCGCGCTGGGCGGCGTACTGGCCCGGCACCTGGTCACCGAGCACGGCGCGCGGCACCTGCTGCTGCTCAGCCGGCGCGGCATCGAGGCGGCGGGCGCGGCGGAGCTGCGCGACGAGCTGACCGGGCTCGGCGCCGAGGTCACCGTCGCCGCCTGCGACGTCGCCGACCGGGCGGCGCTGACCGCCGTGCTCGACGCGATCCCGGCGGACCGCCCGCTGGGCGCGGTCGTGCACACGGCCGGCGTGCTGGACGACGGCCTGCTGTCCTCGCTGACCCCGGAGCGGCTCGCGAAGGTCCTCCAGCCGAAGGTGGACGCGGCCTGGAACCTGCACGAGCTGACGAAGGACCTCGACCTGTCGGCGTTCGTCCTCTACTCCTCGATCGCGGGCCTGATCGGCAACGCCGGCCAGGCCAACTACGCGGCCGGCAACACCTTCCTCGACGCCCTCGCCCAGTACCGGCAGTCCCGGGGCCTGCCCGGCACGTCGCTGGCCTGGGGCCTGTGGGCGCAGGCCTCCACCATCAGCGGGCAGCTGGAGGAGGCCGACCTCAAGCGCATCGAGCGCACCGGTCTGCTGCCGCTGTCCTCGGCGGACGCCATGGACCTCTTCGACGCGGCCCCCGGCACGGGTGAGGCGGTGCTCGCCGCGACCCGGCTGAACACGGCCGCGCTGCGCAAGCAGGCGGACGGACCGCACCTGCTCTTCCGCGGGCTGGTCACGGCCGCCCCGCGGCGGGCGGCGGCCTCCTCCCAGGCGGCCGGCGGTTCCTCGCTGGCCCAGCGCCTGGGCGGGCTGTCGCCGGCCGAGCGGGACCAGGCCCTCACCGACCTGGTGCGCTCGCAGGTCGCGGCGGTCCTCGGGCACTCCGACCACAGCAGCATCGACGCCGAACGCGCCTTCCAGGAGCTGGGCTTCGACTCGCTGACCGCCGTGGAGCTGCGCAACCAGCTGAACTCCACCACGGGCATGCGGCTGCCGAGCACCCTCGTCTTCGACTACCCGAACCCGGCGGCGCTGGCCGCGCACCTGTCGTCCGAGCTGTTCGGCGGCGAGCAGGGCGCGGCGCCGGTCAAGGTGGCGGCGGACACCGGTTCGCTGGAGCCGATCGCGATCGTCGGCATGGCCTGCCGCTACCCGGGCGGGGTGTCCTCCCCGGCCGACCTGTGGAAGCTGGTCTCCGAAGGCACGGACGCGATCACCCCGTTCCCGTCCAACCGCGGCTGGGACCTGGACAACCTCTACCACCCGGACCCCGACCACACGGGCACCACGTACGCCCGGGGCGGCGGCTTCCTGCACGAGGCGGACCTGTTCGACCCGGAGTTCTTCGGGATGTCGCCGCGCGAGGCGCTGGCCACCGACCCGCAGCAGCGCCTGCTGCTGGAGACGGCCTGGGAGACCATCGAGAACGCGGGCCTGGTCCCGGCCGCGCTGCGCGGCAGCCGTACCGGCGTGTTCGCCGGCGTGATGTACCACGACTACGGCTCCGGTCTCGCGACGATCCCCGAGGACCTGGAGGGCTATCTGGCCAGCGGCAACGCGGGCAGCGTCGCCTCGGGCCGCGTCTCGTACAACCTGGGTCTGGAGGGTCCGGCGGTCACCGTCGACACGGCCTGCTCCTCGTCCCTGGTGGCCCTGCACATGGCGGCGAACGCGCTGCGTTCCGGTGAGTGCGACCTGGCGCTCGCCGGTGGGGCGACGGTCATGTCGACGCCGACGACCTTCGTGGAGTTCTCGCGTCAGCGCGGGCTGTCCCCCGACGGCCGGTGCAAGCCGTTCGCGGCCGGTTCCGACGGCACCGGCTGGTCGGAGGGTGTCGGCCTGCTGCTCGTGGAGCGGCTCTCCGACGCCGAGCGCAACGGACACACCGTCCTCGCGGTGATCCGGGGTTCGGCCATCAACCAGGACGGCGCCTCCAACGGGCTGACCGCCCCCAACGGCCCCTCCCAGGAGCGGGTCATCCGCCAGGCCCTGGCCAACGCCGGTCTGGACACGGCCGACGTGGACGTGGTCGAGGCGCACGGCACCGGCACCACCCTCGGCGACCCGATCGAGGCGCAGGCGCTGCTGGCCACCTACGGTCAGGGGCGTTCCGAGGACCGGCCGCTGTGGCTGGGCTCGCTGAAGTCGAACATCGGGCACACGCAGGCCGCGGCCGGCGTGGGCAGCGTCATCAAGATGATCGAGGCCATGCGCCACGAGGTGCTGCCGCGGACCCTGCACGTGGACGCGCCGTCCGGGCACGTCGACTGGGAGGCGGGCGCCGTCTCGCTGCTGACCGAGGCGCGCGCGTGGGAGTCGTACGGGCGTCCGCGTCGCGCGGGCATCTCCTCGTTCGGCATCAGCGGGACCAACGCGCACGTGGTGATCGAGCAGCCCGCGGCCCGGCCGGAGCCGGCGCGGGAGGCCGGCGAACCGCTGCCGGTGGTGCCGTGGCTGCTGTCCGGGAAGACCCCCGAGGCGGTCACCGCGCAGGCGGAGCGGCTGCTGGAGGCGGCGTCCGGGGCGGAGCCCCGGGACATCGGTCTGTCGCTGGCGACGGCCCGTTCCCTGTTCGAGCACCGGGCCGTGGTGGTCGGCGCCGATCGTGAGGCCCTGCTCGCGGGTCTGCGGGCGCTGGCGGCGGGCGAGGTCTCGCCGGCGGTGGTCCAGGGTGCGAAGGCCGCCGGGAAGTCGGCGTTCCTGTTCACGGGTCAGGGCGCGCAGCGCGTCGGGATGGGCGAGGAGCTGTACGCCTCCTTCCCCGTCTACGCCGCCGCCTTCGACGCCGTCGCCGCCGAACTCGACCGACACCTGGAGCGTCCGATCCGCGAGGTCATCACCTCCGGCGAGGGCCTCGACGAGACCGGCAACACCCAACCCGCCCTCTTCGCCGTCGAGGTCGCCCTCCACCGCCTGATCGAGTCCTGGGGCGTCAAGGCCGACTACCTCGCCGGCCACTCCATCGGTGAGATCTCCGCCGCCCACATCGCCGGCGTCCTCACCCTCCCCGACGCCGCCAAACTCGTCGCCGCCCGCGCCAGGCTCATGCAGGCCCTGCCCACCGGCGGCGCCATGATCGCCCTCCAGGCCACCGAGGAGGAAGTCCTCCCGCTGCTCGAAGGCCTGGCGGACCGGCTGGCCATCGCCGCGATCAACGGGCCCTCGTCCGTCGTGATCTCCGGCGACGAGGACGCGGCGCTGCAGGTGGCGGAGCGGTTCGAGGCGCAGGGTCGCAAGACCAAGCGGCTGAGCGTCTCGCACGCCTTCCACTCCCCCCACATGGACGGGATGCTGGAGGAGCTCACCGCCGTCGCCGCGAGCATCACCTACGCCGAGCCGCGCATCCCGGTCGTCTCCACCCTGACCGGCGAGCTCGCCACCGGCGACGACCTGCGCACCCCCGCCTACTGGGCCGACCAGGTCCGCGGCGCCGTCCGCTTCACCCACGCCGTCCGCACCCTGGAGGCCCTGGGCGCGAGCACCTTCACCGAGATCGGCCCCGACGCCGTCCTCACCGCACTCGCCCAGGACACCCTGGACGCGGCGGTGGCCGTGCCGCTGGTGCGGCGGGGCCGGCCCGAGGGGGAGACCCTCCTCGCGGGCGTCGGCCGGCTGCACAGCCGGGGCGTGCGCGTCGACTGGGAGGCCTACTTCGCCGGTTCGGGCGCCCTCCCGGTGGCCCTGCCGACGTACGCCTTCCGCCACGAGGCCTTCTGGCTGAAGGGGTCGGGCGCCGCGGCGGACGCCGGGTTCGGTCTGAACCCGACCGGGCACCCGCTGCTCGGCGCGGCCGTCACCATCGCGGGCTCCGACCAGGTGCTGTTCACCTCCCGGCTGTCGGTGCGCAGCCACCCGTGGCTGGAGGGGCAGGCCGTCTTCGACGCCCCCGTGCTGCCGGGCTCCGCTCTGGTGGAGCTGGCCGTGCGGGCGAGCGACGAGCTGGGCCTCGGCGGTCTGGCCGAGTTGGACCTGAGCGCCCCGGTGGTGCTGCACGGGGACGCCGCGCTCCAGCTCCAGCTGGGCGTGGGCCCGGTGGACGGGGAGGGCCGCCGGCCGTTCACGGTGCACACCCGCGCGGACGAGGCGGAGGCCGCCTGGACGGTCCACGCCCGCGGTCTGTTCGAGACCGTCGCCGCCGGTGCGCCCGCCGACCCGGTGGGCGAGGCCGCGGAGACCGCCCTGTCGGAGGAGCTCCTGCCCGACGCCGCCGCCTACGAGCTGCACCCGGCGCTGCTGGAGGCGGCCGTCGCCGCCGCCGCGGGCACGGGCGCGGCCGGTACGACGCGGATCCCGGCGCGCTGGGAGGACGTACGGCTGTACGCGAGCGGTGCCACGACCGTGCGGGTGCGGATCGCCCCGCTGGAGGGTGACCCGCAGGGCGCCGTGACGGTGACCCTGGCCGACGCGCAGGACCGGGCCGTCGCCTCGATCGGGCGGCTGGTCTTCCGGGACGTGCCGGACGCCGAGTTCGCCGCGTCCGAGGGCGGCAGCAGGCCGCTGTTCCAGGTCGACTGGGTGGCGAGCGCCCTGGCGGAGCCCGCCGAGCGGATCCGTTGGGGTGTGCTGGGCGGCGGCGCCGCCGAGCAGGCCTCCTTCGACGGCCCGTCCTTCGAGGACGTCGCGGCCGTCGGGAAGGCCGCCGACGCGGGCGCGGCCGTGGACGCCGTGCTGGCGTGGGCCGTCGCCGACGGCCCCTCCGACGACGTGGTGGGCTCGGCCCACTCCGCCGCGCGGGGCGCGCTGGCCCTGCTCCAGGACTGGCTGGCCGACGACCGGTTGGAGGCCACCCGTCTGGTGGTCGTCACCCGGGGCGCGGTCGACGCCGGCGCCGGGGTTCCCGAGCCCGCGTCGGCGACGGTGTGGGGTCTGCTGCGCTCGGCGCAGGCAGAGGCCCCGGACCGGGTCGTGCTGGTCGACCTGGACCACCCGGGCGACGCGACCGTGCCGGTCGGTGCCCTGTCCGCGGTGCTCGCCTCGGGTGAGCCGCAGGCGGCGGTGCGCGGCGGCGCGGTGCTGCTGCCGAGGCTGCGCCGGCTCGCCGCCGGCGACGCCCGGGCCGTCGAGGCCGGGGCGCGGGCGACGGCGTGGGACCCGGAGGGCACGGTGTTGATCACCGGTGGCACCGGCGCGCTGGGCGGCCTGTTCGCCCGGCACCTGGTCGCCGAGCACGGGGTGCGCCACCTCGTCCTGGCGAGCCGGCGCGGCCCGTCGGCCCCCGGGGCCGGGGAGCTGCGCGAGGAGCTCGCCGCCCTGGGCGCCGAGGTCACGCTCGCGGCGGTGGACGTCTCCGACCGCGCGGCGCTGGCGTCCGTACTGGCGGCCGTCCCGGCGGAGCACCCGCTGAAGGGCGTGGTGCACACGGCCGGTGTCCTCGACAACGGTCTGATCGCGGCACTGAGCCCGGACAGCCTGGACGCCGTGCTGCGGCCGAAGGCGGACGCGGCCTGGCACCTGCACGAGCTGACCGCGGACCTCGACCTGTCGGCGTTCGTGCTGTTCTCCTCCAGCGTCGGTGTCATCGGTGGCCCCGGCCAGTCCAACTACGCGGCGGCCAACGCCTTCCTGGACGGGCTCGCCGCCCACCGGGCGGGCCTCGGACTCGCGGCGACCTCCCTGGCGTGGGGCCTGTGGGGCCTGAGCTACGGGATCAACGCGGGACTGGACGAGAACGACCTCAAGCGGTTCGGCCGCGAGGGCTTCAAGCCGGTGTCGCCGAAGGAGGGCACCGCGCTCTTCGACTCGGCGCTGGCGATGAGCACCTCGGCGGTCGTGGCGCTGCCGGTCGACCTGTCCGCGATGCGGGCGCACGGCCTGGTGCCGCCGGTGTTCCGCTCGCTGGTGCGGGTGGCGAACCGGCGGGCCGCGCAGTCCGGCGGGGCTTCCGTCGAACTGCTCTCGACCCGGCTGGCGGGGCTGTCCCCGCTGGAGCGGCAGCAGGCGGTGCTGGACCTCGTCCGGTCCGAGGTGGCGACGGTACTGGGCCACGCCGGACAGGACGCGGTGCAGGCCGACCGGGCCTTCCAAGAGATGGGCTTCGACTCGATGACGGCGGTGGAGCTGCGCAACCGGCTCAACGCCGCGACGGGGGTGCGCCTGTCCGCGACCGTGGTCTTCGACCACCCGAACCCGACGGCGCTCGCCGAGCACGTGCTCGGCGAGGTGGCGCCCGACGGCGCCGGCGAGGGCGAGGAGCCCGCGCTGGCGGAACTGGACCGGCTGGAGGCGGCGCTCGCCGCCCTCGCCGAGGACAGCCGTACGCGCTCGACGGTCTCCGTCCGCCTCCAGACCATCCTGTCCCGACTGAACGAGACGGCCGGCCCGACGGGAGGCTCCGACGACCTCGCCGACACGATCGAGTCCGCCTCCACGGACGACCTGTTCGATTTCATCGACAACCAGCTCGGCCGTTCCGCGAACTGACGGTCCCGACGTACGCAGCTCTGAGGAGAAGTTGATCTCTCATGTCCAATGAGACCCAGCACAACGGACCGGCAGCGTCTTCGGATCCCGCCGCGTCCAAAGAACAGAAGATGGTCGAGTACCTGAAGTGGGTCACCACCGACCTGCAGAAGGCGCGCAAGCGACTCGCCGAGCTGGAGGCCGGCACCGACGAGCCGGTCGCCATCGTCGGTATGGCCTGCCGTTTCCCGGGCGGGGTGACCTCGCCCGAGACCCTGTGGAAGCTCGTCACGGACGGGGCCGACGGGATCACCGACTGGCCCGAGGACCGCGGGTGGGACATCGACGCCATCTACGACCCGGAGCGCGGCAAGCCCGGCAAGTCGTACACGAAGAAGGGCGGGTTCCTCGACGGGGCGGCCCTCTTCGACCCCGGCTTCTTCGGGATCTCGCCGCGCGAGGCCCTCGCGATGGACCCGCAGCAGCGCGTGCTGCTGGAGACCGCGTGGGAGACCTTCGAGCAGGCGGGCATCGACCCGAACTCGCTGCGCGGCACGCAGGTCGGTGTCTTCGCGGGCGTCGTGGAGCAGAGCTACCTGGGCCTGGAGGGCCCGGAGGAGCTCGAGGGCTACCTGATGACCAGCAAGCTGAGCGCGGTGGCCTCGGGCCGCATCGCCTACACCTTCGGCTTCGAGGGGCCGGCCGTGTCCGTGGACACGGCGTGCTCCTCCTCGCTGGTGGCGCTGCACCTGGCCGTGCAGTCGGTGCGCAAGGGCGAGTCGACGATGGCGCTGGCGGGCGGTTCGACCGTCTCCGGCCACCCGAGCGGGTTCGTCGACTTCTCCCGGCAGAACGGGCTCGCCGAGGACGGCCGCATCAAGTCCTTCGCGGCGGCCGCCGACGGCACCGCCTGGTCGGAGGGCGTGGGCCTGCTCCTCGTCGAGAAGCTGTCGGACGCGCGGCGCAACGGCCACGAGGTCCTGGCGATCATCCGCGGCACCGCCGTCAACCAGGACGGCGCGTCCAACGGTCTGACCGCCCCCAACGGCCCCTCCCAGGAGCGGGTCATCCACCAGGCGCTCGCCTCCGCCAAGCTGTTCGCCTCCGACGTGGACGTGGTCGAGGCGCACGGCACCGGCACCCGGCTCGGCGACCCGATCGAGGCGCAGGCGCTGCTGGCGACGTACGGGCAGAACCGTCCGGCGGACCAGCCGCTGTACCTGGGCTCGCTGAAGTCCAACATCGGGCACAGCGTCGCGGCGGCCGGCGCGGGCGGCGTGATCAAGATGATCATGGCGATGCGGCACGGGGTGCTCCCCAAGACCCTGAACATCGACGAGCCCACCCCCATGGTCGACTGGGAGTCCGGCGCGGTCTCGCTGCTCACCGAGGCCCGCCCGTGGCCCGAGTACGGGCACGCGCGCCGGGCGGGCGTCTCCGCGTTCGGCGTGAGCGGCACCAACGCCCACGTCATCCTGGAGGAGCCGCCGGCCCCCGAGGCGGCCCCGGCCGCCGAGGGCGAGGGGGCCGCCGAGGCCGCTCCCACGCACGTGCTGCCGGTCCTCCCGTGGGCGCTGTCGGCCAAGACCCCCGACGCGCTCGCCGGGCAGGCGGCCCGCCTCCTCGCCCACGTCGAGGCCGACCCGACCCGCTCCCCGCTGGACGTGGCGTTCTCGCTGGCCACCGGCCGCGCGGCGCTGGAGCAGCGCGCGGTGGTCGTCGGCGCGGACCGCGACGCCCTGCTGGACGGCCTGCGGTCGCTGGCCGCCGGCGAGCCGGCTCCGGGCATCGTCCGCGGTACGAAGGCGGGCGGCCACAACGCGTTCGTCTTCACCGGCCAGGGCGCCCAGCGTGCCGGGATGGGCGAGGACCTGTACGCGGCGTTCCCCGTGTACGCGCGGGCCTTCGACGCCGTCGCCGCCGAGCTGGACAAGCACCTGGACCGTCCGATCCGCGAGGTCATCGTCTCCGGCGAGGGCCTGGACGAGACGGCGTACACCCAGCCCGCGCTGTTCGCGGTCGAGGTGGCCCTCTACCGGCTGATCGAGTCCTGGGGCATCCGGCCCGACCACCTCGCCGGGCACTCGATCGGCGAGCTGACGGCCGCCCACATCGCCGGGGTCCTCGACCTCGCCGACACGGCCAGGCTGGTCGCGGCCCGCGCGCGGCTGATGCAGGAGCTGCCCAAGGGCGGCGCCATGATCTCCCTCCAGGCCACCGAGGAGGAGGTCCTCCCGCTGATCGTGGGCCTGGAGGACCGGCTCGCGATCGCCGCGGTCAACGGCCCGACCTCGGTCGTCGTCTCCGGCGACGAGGAGGCGGCCCTCTCGGTCGCCGCGAAGATCACCGAGCTGGGTCGCAAGACCAAGCGCCTCACCGTCTCGCACGCCTTCCACTCCCCCCACATGAACCCCATGCTGGAGGACTTCCGGAAGGTCGCGGCCGGCCTCACCTACAACAAGCCGCAGCTGCCGGTCATCTCCACCCTCACCGGCAAGCTCGCCACCGGCGACGACCTGCGCACCCCCGCCTACTGGGTCGACCAGGTCCGCGGCGCCGTCCGCTTCACCGACGCCGTCCGCACCATGGAGGGCTTCGGCGCCACCACCTTCACCGAGATCGGCCCGGACGCCGTCCTGTCGACCCTGGTGCGCGACACCCTCTCCGACGTCGCGGCGGTCCCGCTGCTGCGCCGCGGCCTGCCCGACTCCGAGACCCTCGTCGGCGCGCTCAGCCTGCTGCACGCCTCGGGCGTGGGCGTGCGCTGGGAGGGCTTCTACGCCGGCACGGGCGCCACGCGCACCGACCTGCCGACGTACGCCTTCCAGCACGAGCGGTACTGGGTCGAGACCACCGGGATCGTCGCCGACGCCTCCGACCTCGGTCTGGAGGCCGCCGACCACCCGCTGCTCGGCGCCTCGGTGGCCATCGCCGGAGCCGACCAGGTGCTGTTCACCAGCCGGTTGTCGCTGCGCACCCACCCGTGGCTCGCCGACCACGTCGTCCTCGACCAGACGCTGGTGCCCGCCACCGCCCTGGTGGAGATGGCGATCCGGGCCGGCGACGAGCTGGGCCTGAACGTCCTCGACGACATGTCGATCCTCGGCCCGCTGGCGCTGCCCGCGAAGGGCGGCATGCACGTCCAGGTCAGCGTGGGCTCCGCGGACGGATCCGGCCGCCGCGAGGTCGCCGTCTACTCCCGGCCCGACAACGCCGACGTGCCGTGGACCCTCAACGCCCGCGGCCACCTGAGCTTCCAGGGCACCGGCGAGCCGTTCGAGCTCACCGAGTGGCCGCCCGCCGGCGCGCGGGAGGTCCCGCTCGACGACGCGTACGAGAAGCTCGCCACGCAGGGCTACATCTACGGCCCGGTCTACCGGGGTCTGGACGCCGTCTGGAGCGTGGGCGCGAACGAGGTGTACGCGGAGGTCAGCCTGCCCGACGGCGCGCGGACCAGCCCGGCCGGCTTCGGCCTGCACCCGGCCCTGCTGGAGGTCGCCCTGGCGGCGTCCTGCCTGGCCAGCTACGGCACCGTGCCCGAGGGCGCGGTGTGGATCTCCACCGACTGGAAGGGCGTACGCCTCCACGCGACGGGCGCCTCCCGACTGCGCGTGAAGCTGACGGTGGACGCCGACGGCGGGCTGCGCGTGCAGCTCGCCGACCAGAGCGGCGGGCCCGTCGCCTCCGTCGACACGGTGGCCTGCCGCGCCATCGCCGTCGGCGAGGTCTCCAACGCCCTGGCCCGCAACCGGGACTCCCTCTTCCACGTCGACTGGGCCCCGTACCCGCTCGTCGCGACCGGCGACACCACGCACTGGGCCACCCTGGGCAAGGACGGCTTCGGCGACCGCCGCTTCACCGACGTCGCGCGGGTCGCGCGGGTGGTCGGCGCCGGCGAGCGCGTCGACGTGGTCCTGGCCCGCCAGGAGACCCCGGACACCGGGGACGGCGTCCGCGACGTGCACACCGCGTCGCACGTCGCGCTGGACCTCGTCCAGGACTGGCTGGAGGACGAGCGGCTGACCGAGACCAAGCTGGTGGTCCTCACCAAGGGCGGCGTCGCCGTCGGCGAGGAGGACGTCACCGACCTGGGCGCGGCCACCGTCTGGGGCCTGCTGCGCTCGGCGCAGTCGGAGAACCCCGGCCGCATCGTGCTCGTCGACCACGACCTCGACCTCGACGACCCGGCCACCGAGCCGTTCGCGATACTGGCCCAGGTCGTGGCCTCGGACGAGCCGCAGGCGGCCGTCCGCGGCGGCCGGGTCCTCATCCCGCGCCTCGGCCGGATCTCCGACGCGGACACCGCGCCGACCGGCACGTGGGACCCCGAGGGCACCGTCCTGATCACCGGTGGCACCGGCAGCCTGGGCGGCCTGTTCGCCCGGCACCTGGTCACCGAGCACGGCGTGCGGAACCTGCTGCTCACCAGCCGGCGCGGCCTGGCCGCCGACGGTGCGGGCGAGCTGGCCGCCGAACTCACGGCGCTCGGCGCCCGCGTGACGATAGCGGCCTGCGACGTCGCCGACCGGGAGGCGCTCGCCGCCGTCCTGGCGGAGATCCCGGAGCAGTACCCGCTGCGCGGCGTCCTGCACACCGCCGGTGTGCTGGACGACGGTCTGATCGGCTCGCAGACCCCCGAGCGGCTCTCCGCGGTGCTGCGGCCCAAGGTCGACGCCTCGTGGAACCTGCACGAGCTGACGAAGGACCTGGACCTGACGGCGTTCGTGCTGTTCTCCTCGATCGCCGCGGTCGTCGGCGGCCCCGGCCAGTCGACGTACTCGGCGGCCAACCACTACCTGGACGGCCTGGCGCAGCACCGCCGGGCCCAGGGCAAGGCCGCGACCTCGCTGGCCTGGGGCCTGTGGTCGCAGACCAGCGGCATGACCGGCCACCTGGACCAGGCCGACCTCCAGCGCATCGCCCGCAGCGGTTTCCGCCCGGTCGAGTCCGAGCAGGGCCCCGCCCTCCTGGACATCGCGCTGACGATCGGTCACGCGGCCCTGGTCGCCACCCCGATGGACCTGGCCACCCTGCGCGAGCAGGTCCAGGTTCCGGTGCTGCTGAGCAAGCTGGTGCGCACGCCGGTCCGCCGGGCCGCGCAGAACACCTCGGCGAGCACGGAGACCCTGGCCGACCGGCTCGCCGCCCTGGAGCCGCACGAGCGGGAGGCCGCCGTCCTGGAGGTCGTCCTCGCGCAGGTCGCGGCGGTGCTCGGACACTCCGACACCTCCGGGATCAGCGTCGACCAGCCCTTCTCGGCGCTGGGCTTCGACTCGCTCACCTCGGTCGAGCTGCGCAACCAGCTGGGCACCGCCACGGGTCTGAAGCTGCCGCCGACGCTGGTCTTCGACCACCCGACACCGACCGCGCTCGCCTCGTTCCTGCACGGTGAGGTCGCCGAGTCCGGTGGCCGCAAGGGCACCGACTTCGCGGCGGAGATCGTCCTCGCGGACGACGTCCGGCCCGCGGCGGAGGTCGTCCTGACCGCCACCGACCCCAAGGAGATCCTGCTGACGGGGGCCAGCGGCTTCCTCGGCGCGTTCCTCCTGCGCGACCTGATGCGCACCACCACCGGTCACGTGCACGCCCTGGTGCGCGGCGAGGACGCGGCGAGCGCGCTGGAGCGGCTCAAGGCCAACGCCCAGTGGTACCGGGTGTGGGACGAGATCGACGAGGACCGCCTCACGGTGGTTCTCGGAGACCTGGCGGAGCCCCGCCTCGGGCTGACCGAGGAGGCGTTCGACGCCCTGTCCCGCAAGGTCGACGTGGTCTACCACAACGGCGCCCGCGTGCACTGGCTGCACCCGTACGAGACCCTCAAGGCCTCGAACGTCACGGGCACCGAGGAGGTGCTGCGGCTCGCCGCGCGCCACCGCACGGTCCCGGTGCACTACGTCTCCACGGTGGGCGTCTTCGACGGGGTGCGCGAGCCCGGCGTCCCGCTGAAGGTGACCGACCCGACCGGCCCGGCGGAGAACCTGCCCAGCGGCTACCTGCGCTCCAAGTGGGTCGCCGAGCAGGTCATCGGCCTGGCCCGGGACCGGGGCCTGCCGGTGTCGATCTACCGCGTGGACGTGATCTCCGGCGACCAGGTCAACGGCGCCTGCCAGACCCGTGACTTCGTCTGGCTGACCCTCAAGGGCCTGGTGCAGTCCCGTAGCGTCCCCAAGGGCACCGAGGGCCGCTTCCACCTGCTGCCGGTCGACTACGTCAGCGCGGCCATCACCGGCATCTCGCGCCGGCCGAACACGGTCGGACGCACCTTCCACCTCTTCAACCAGAGCTCGCTGTCGCTCAGCCGCTGCGCGGAGTTCCTGCGCGGCGTCGGCTACGAGCTGGACGAGGTGGACCGCGAGACGTGGGACGCCACGGTCAAGGCGGGCGACAACGCCCTGCTGCCGCTGCTCGACGCCTTCGAGATGATGACGTCGGACACGGACGGCTTCTACCCGCCGATCGACACCACCGAGACCGCGGCGGCGCTGGAGGGCACCGGCATCGAGATCCCCGTGCTGACGAAGGAACTGTTCGAGCTGTACGTCGACTTCTTCGTCCAGGAAGGCCACTTCCCGGCGGCCCCGTGACGGGGGACGCCCACGGAAAGCCCCGCCGGCCTCGGGCCGGCGGGGCTTTCCCGCGTGTCGTGCGGTGCGCGGTGCACCTGCGGTGCGCGGTGCGCGGTCGTGCGCGAGCGGGCTACGGGAGCCGGATGCTCAGGCGGTGCGAGAAGACGTTGCGCGGGTCCCACTTGGCCTTGACCTGCTGGAGCCGCGGGTAGTTGCCCTTGAAGTACAGCTGGTGCCAGGGGGTGCCGGAGGTGTTGAGGGCCGGGTCGGCGATGTCGGCGTCGGCGTAGTTGATGTAGCAGCCGTCGTTGACTCCGCCGGTGCGCGGCACGCCGCCGGTGGAGGCGTAGACGTCGGCGTAGGCCTCGCGGACCCAGCGCTTGTTGGGCTCGTCCTGCGTCGGGTCGGTCCACAGCGCGCAGTAGAGCATCTTGGCGACGGAGTCGCGCTGCGCGGTGGCGGTGTCCGCCTCGCCCACCTCGTTGATCCTGCCGCCGAAGCTGACGATGGCGGCCATGCCGTAGGGGCCCGCGTAGTCGTCGCGGGTCAGCTGGCGGTAGAGGGCCTTGAGCTGGTCCTGCGGCATGGTCTTGCGGACGTAGGCCGCCTTGGACTTCCAGCGCGGGACGGCGGCCTCGACGAAGCCGGACCATTCGGTGACGGCGTACAGCCACGGCGCGCGGTAGCGGTCGCCGACGTTGTAGCGCACGCCGGTGCCCTCGGAGACGGCGGCGAGGAAGCTGTCGAGCAGCCCCTCGGGGTCGGGGGCGCCGGCGTCCACCTGGGTGCTCATCCGGAAGTATCCGGCGGCCTTGTGCATGGCCTTGAACTGGCTGTAGAGGAAGCGGCCCGGGGAGTCGGGGGCCGAGTTGGCCTCGTGCCAGGCGGTGAAGTTGCGGGCGAGGCGGGTGAAGCTCGCCTCGTCCAGGTCGGCCCAGGACCAGCTGACGTCGGACAGCAGGACCTCGGAGGGCGCCTTGGGCAGGAGCCGTGAGGGGTCGTTGCCGGTGGCGCCGGGGGAGCGCAGCCAGTAGCGGGTGACGACGCCGAAGTTGCCGCCGCCGGCGCCGGTGTGGGCCCACCACAGTTCGCGGTTGGGGTCGTTCTGCTCTCGGGTGGCGACGACCTTGCGGGCGCGGCCGTGGCGGTCGACGTGGACGACCTCGACCGCGTAGAGGTGGTCGACGGTCAGGCCCCGGGAGCGGGACAGGGCGCCGTAGCCGCCGCCCTGGATGTGGCCGCCGGCGCCGACGGTGGGGCAGGTGCCGCCGGGCAGGACGACGCCCCAGCGCTTGTAGAGGGTGCGGTAGACGGTGCCGAGGAGGGCACCGGGCTCGACGGCGATGGCGCGGCGCTCGGGGTCGTAGGAGATGTCGTTGAGGCCGGACATCTCGATGACGACCTTCACCTCGGAGTTCGTGGTGAAGTCCTCGTCGCAGTGGCCGCCGCTGCGGACGACGACCTTGAGGCCCTTGTCGACGGCCTCCTGGACGGCGCGCACGACCTGGTCGGTGGAGCTGACGATGCGCACGTAGTCGGGGGTGCCGACCCAGCGCTGGTTGGAGCCCGATATGAGGCCCTTGTAGCGGGGGTCGGACGGCGTGACGGTGATCGGGGCGGCGGCCGCGCGGGCCGCGACCGCTTCGGGGCCTTCGGTGACGGGGGCCGCCTCGGCGGCTCCGGCGGCCGAGACCACGCCGACCGCGGGAAGGGCCAGGGCCCCTCCGGTCAGCGCGGCGCCTTTCATGAGACCCCGACGGGACACATCGGACATGACCGCATACCTCCATGGGACGCGAAGAGATGAGCTGTGGGCAAAGCGAGGGCCGGGCCACCCGATCACAGCCCGGTCACCAGGCGTTCTCTGGCGGTCCTCATCCGCTGATTACCTGCCGGTGGGCCGCCGGCAAGCGTCCGGCGTTACGTTCGATCAGTCCTGGGTTCGAATTCGGACCGGTCCGGATAAACGGTTCTGTCAACCGAGTTGAGGAGAGCGTTCGTGCGTAAGGTGCTCATTGCGAACCGTGGCGAGATCGCCGTTCGCGTTGCTCGGGCCTGCCGGGATGCCGGGATCGCGAGCGTAGCCGTCTACGCCGATCCGGACCGGGACGCCCTGCACGTCCGCGCGGCAGACGA